>NZ_JBITUW010000004.1:0-212498 GCF_044542635.1 Psychrobacter sp. NPDC077938 | reverse complement strand
TTCAGGCTCAACAACTGGTTCAGGCTCAACAACTGGTTCAGGCTCAACAACTGGTTCAGGCTCAACAACTGGTTCAGGCTCAACAACTGGTTCAGGCATAGCACTATTAACTGACTGTGCTAAATTGTCATTATCATAAATATCGCTTTGCAACTCATCGTGACTTGAAGTCTGATAATCAACATTATAAAGTTCTGGCGGTGGTGCTGACGCTTCATGTGCAATAGCATCTGGAGCTGATGCCGAAGAAACTGGTTCTATAGCTGGTACTTTGGTAGCAGACCCATTACTATCATAAGTATTGCTCAAGACTTCATCGACTGGTAATGGACGAAACGCCAATAAACGCAAGATGCACATCTCAAGCGCTTGCATCGGCGTACTTGCAAGCTTAACACCTTCACGGGCTTGCACAACAATCTCATAATACAGCTGCAAGACATCAGGGCTAATATGCTGAGCTAGCGTATAAATATCTTTTGCTTGCGCCTCATTAACATTAAGAGCGACCTCAGGCAACAGCTGAGTCAATGCCAACTGATGTAACAGTTCAGCAAGCCCGTCAAACATACTCGTCGCATCGACCATTTGCGCACGCATTTGCTCAATATGAGCAGCAACAGCAGACTTATCATGATTATAAATATCTGTGATTAGACGCACTAAGTCAGCAGCATCAATAA
Organism: Psychrobacter sp. NPDC077938; assembly: GCF_044542635.1. Classification (NCBI taxonomy): domain Bacteria; kingdom Pseudomonadati; phylum Pseudomonadota; class Gammaproteobacteria; order Moraxellales; family Moraxellaceae; genus Psychrobacter; species Psychrobacter sp. NPDC077938. The sequence continues at coordinate 211,815 of NZ_JBITUW010000004.1, read as the reverse complement.
GACCAAGCATTGCATTAACAGTCGCATCATCCAGTGCGCCTTGACCAAAAGCAATGGCTTGATCGGTCAATGATAGAGCATCACGCACAGAACCTTTGGCTGCACTTGCTAACTGCCAAATCGCTGGCTGAGTATAGCCTACCTGCTCTTTGGTCAAGATATTTGCCAAGTGCTCGCTAAGTAACGTTTGAGGTAATGGGCGCAGAACGAACTGCAAGCAGCGCGAAATAATCGTAATCGGTAGCTTTTGTGGATCAGTTGTCGCTAATAAAAACTTCACATGCTCAGGTGGCTCTTCTAGCGTTTTAAGTAGCGCGTTAAAGCTGTGCGTAGACAGCATATGTACTTCATCAATCAGATAGACCTTGTAACGCCCTTGGCTTGGCGCATAAGGCACATTGTCTAATAGCTCACGCGTGTCTTCGACCTTGGTACGAGAAGCGGCATCAATCTCAATAAGATCAATGAAACGCCCTTGATCAATAGCAACGCAGTTATCACATACGCCGCAAGGAGTGCTGGTAATACCTGTATCACAGTTCAAGCATTTAGATAAAATACGCGCAATCGTTGTCTTACCCACACCGCGCGTACCTGTAAACAGGTAGGCATGATGCAAACGATTATAATCAATCGCATTAATCAACGCTTGAGACACATGCGTCTGCCCAATCAACTCGTGAAAGTTTTTTGGTCGGTATTTGCGAGCTAAAACTTGATATTGCTGCGTCATAAGAAATGCCAATGTAAATAATACAAATATAAAGGGAGCGTCAAACTAATGAATCATACTATGTTCAGATTATAACTGAGCTTGAAGTTGGGCCAGTCGGTCATATAAGCGTTGAGTACTTTCATCAATCAATGAGCCTGCTTGATGAAATATATCCAGATAAACCTCAGTATTTACACTGTCTTCGCACGGCCTAAACTCTACGCCCAGTAAAAACAAATTGTCCATCACTGGCTCTTGTAACTGGACATTGATATCTGACAATAAATCTTTATAAGAAAGCCTAACATTTTCTGCGCTCAGCGAACTGCTATTGTCTTGTGCATAAAACACCATGAGATAATGGCGTCCAAATACATGATAAGAATGCTCGTGACGGACATATCCATTCCAGCGCGAGTCTTGATCCATGGTTCTATAAGCTAAGATTTTTTCTACTAGACATGCATAGGTATACATTGACTCATCTACCAAAATATCAACCTGATCATTTGGTAAAGGTGTACCTACTTCATGATAACGCTCAAGCACACTGTTGAATAGCTTGAACCACATTCCAGTATTTTTTTGCATCTCAGCCATTAAGGCATCGGCATACACAGTCTGATTCGGCTCTACTGCTTTAAGTAAGCGTAATTCAACTTGCTCAATTAACTCGTTATCGATTAGCTGCTCTTGCACCCTAATCGCTCTTTGATGAAAGTCAGGTGATTGTAGAAACTGTTTAAGCAATGTTGATTCGTTTTGAAATGATGCAAAGCTAGACAGTTGACGACGATGGAAATCCAAAAAGGTTGTTAAATCACTTGGCGTCACTAACTGATTGAGGATATCAACGAAGTTTTGATGACTAAAGACTTGTAGGATACTTTGCTCATCATCTAAGTCTAAAACACAGTCTTCTGCAAAAAACCGACTGCCATATTCGTAGCCAACTGCATAAGATGAATGGCCCGATTGATCGTTTTGATGATTGATGGACAACGACGTCAAGCCAATAAAATAAACTGCTTTATCAGTTATCGAGGCACTTCTATCTACAATTAGGCTATCGTTTTTTTGATAAATCTGAGCGTGGCGTTTGATGAGTTGGTTAACAACTTCTTTTCTCCACTCACGAACTTTAGTATTATCCACTTCTTGCTTATTTGCCTGTATCACGACGGTATTGACGAGCAAATAAATAGTAGCGCCAGAAAACTCAAAAACAAAATCATAACCCTGAAAATGATCAGAGTCAGTGATTTTGTTATCAGGCAACTCATACAATGATAAAAAACATTGCTGAATCATTTTTTGCCATGGCGCATGTGATGCTTGCTGAATATCCATAATACCTCTATAAATGATATTTCACAAAAAAGCTTATACCCATTCTGTGAAAATGAGCAAAAGCTTTTTATGCTGAGTTAAGTATCAGTTTGGATTTACAGCAAGCAAATCCACCTTAGCTGTCTTGTTTGCGGCGCATGTGCGGGAACAAGATCACATCACGGATACTAGCAGAGTCGGTAAATAGCATTACTAGACGGTCAATACCAATACCCTCACCGGCTGTCGGTGGCAGACCATAAGACAATGCTTCGATATACTCTTCATCGAAATGCATAGCTTCATCATCGCCAGCGTCTTTTTCAGCAACCTGACCACGGAAACGCTCAGCTTGGTCTGCTGGATCATTAAGCTCACTAAAGCCATTAGCCAACTCACGACCACCAACGAACAGCTCAAAACGATCAGTAATCTCAGGATTGTCATCACTACGGCGCGCTAGTGGTGATGTCTCAGCAGGATATTCAGTGATGAACGTTGGCTGACGTAATTGATGCTCAGCCGTTTCTTCGAAGATAATCGTTTGTAGTTTACCCACACCAAACACATCTTTGACTTGTTGCTTAAGTGTCGTAGATGCATATTCTGCTAGGTATTCACGATCATTGATGCGCGCCATGTCAAAGTTTTCAGCATATTTTGCAATCGCATCAGACATTGATAGACGAGCAAATGGTGCTTTTAGGCTAATGGCTTCTTCTTGATAAGTAAGCTCCGTTGTGCCCAACACATCTATTGCTAACTGATTAAACAGACGCTCAGTCAAATCCATCAAGTCATGATAATCAGCATATGCTTGATAGAACTCAATCATAGTGAATTCAGGGTTATGGCGGGTTGAAACCCCTTCATTACGGAAACTACGGTTAATCTCAAACACGCGCTCAAACCCGCCAACGACCAGACGCTTAAGATAAAGCTCAGGCGCGATACGTAGGTATAAAGGCATGTCTAATGCATTATGATGTGTCTCAAACGGACGAGCTACTGCGCCGCCTGGTATCGGATGCATCATTGGCGTTTCAACTTCCATAAAACGCTCATTAAGCATAAATTGACGAATACCACTAACGATCTGACTACGAACCATAAAGGTATTGCGAGTCGTCTCATTGGTCATCAAATCAAGATGACGATTGCGATAGCGCGCTTCTACATCAGACAAACCATGGAACTTGTTTGGCATTGGACGTAATGATTTGGTCAGTAGCGTAATTTCTTCAATATGCACATACAAATCGCCTTTACCTGAGCGACCGATATAGCCTGATACACCAACGATGTCACCCAAATCTAGTGATTTGATGCTCGCACGCGTCTCCTCATCAAGCTCTTTACGTGCTACATATAACTGAATACGGCCTGTCATATCTTGGATCACGATAAACGAACCACGGTTGAGCATGACTCGACCTGCCACGTTGACCTGTGTTTTTTCACCATTCGCTGCTTTTTCTTCAATTTCCTGCTTTGAGACACCATCAAAAGCCGTCTGTAAGTCTTGCGCATAATCAGTACGTTTGAACGTATTAGGATACGGCTGTTTACCTGAAGCACTGATATCATCTAGCTTGGCTTGCAGTTGTGCGATTAGCTCGTTAGCATCTTCTACGACTGGGGTTTGATCTTGGTTCTGATTATTGTGCTTTGACATAACACTCTCAATATTTTTAGGTAATTAAATGGATAAACGAAAACAGAAAAATTAAATCAATACTTATTATTATAAGAACAGACACGGTGATAAAAACGATAAAACTGTTAATACTTTTACAGACCAACTACTAGTCATTGCCACCGATACTGGCCATCAAATCAGCCTGATGCTCACGTAGTAGTGCATCAAGAATCTCGTCCAAGTCGCCTTCCATAATGGAATCAAGCTTGTATAAGGTAAGGTTGATACGATGATCGGTCATGCGACCTTGTGGAAAATTATAGGTACGGATACGCTCTGAGCGATCGCCACTACCGACCAAGTCACGACGTATAGAGTCCGCCACATCGACCTGTGCTTGCACTTTGGCTTGTTGAATTTTAGAGACCAGCATTTTCATAGCATGCGCACGGTTTTTGTGTTGGCTACGCTCTTGCTGACACTCTACCACGGTACCTGTCGGAATGTGCGTCAAACGTACGGCAGAATCAGTCGTGTTAACATGCTGACCACCCGCGCCGCTTGAGCGGAAAGTATCCATCTTGATATCAGCAGGATTGATATCAACAGTATCATCAATCTCAACTTCTGGCATTACCGCAACCGTACAAGCTGACGTATGCACACGACCTTGGCTCTCGGTTTCAGGGACACGCTGTACACGGTGAGCGCCCGATTCAAACTTTAAGCGACCATATACACTATTGCCAGATACGCGAGTGATGATTTCTTTATAACCACCATGCTCACCTTCATTTGCAGAGAGCACTTCTAGTGTCCAGCCTTGGCTCTGCGCGTATTTTTGGTACATACGGAACAAGTCACCAGAGAAAATCGCTGCCTCATCGCCGCCTGTCCCAGCACGAATCTCCAAAAACGCTGGTACTTTGTCGTTAGGGTCTTTTGGTAGCATCATCAGATTGAGTGCTTCTTCCATCTCTACGATGGTATCACGCGCACTCTCAATCTCATCGATCATCATCTCTTTCATGTCAGGATCTGTTGCATCGGCTAGCATCGCTTCTGCATCGGCCTGATCCGTTTCTGCACCCACGTAGTTTTGCCACAGCGTCGTGATCTCCATCAAGTCGCTGTGCTCAACAGACAATTCACGGAACTTATTATTATCACTGATGACACTAGGATCTGATAATAAAGCGGTGACCTCTTCATAACGGTCTACCATCTGGTCTAAACGCAGGCGTAAGGATTCTTTCATAAAAGGACTTTTAATTGGATAAGAGGAATAAGCCCGTGATTATAGCAAATTTTTTGGGGTAAATTAAAACCTCTAATCATTCTTGTTGATATTGTCGGTAATCTCGATGTTATCTTCTCAAACATCTCTGTTTATATTTAGATGTCACGACGTAATTTCAATAGCAAAAACGACAGACAAAAAAATAGCTAAGAATATTCTTAGCTATTTTTATCAGGACAGGTAGTTAAAGTATTAGACCTTGCGAACTAAGACCGAACCAATAGAGTAACCTGCACCAAATGAGCAAATAACGCCCAAATCACCTGATACTAAGTCATCTTTGTGGCGATGGAATACAATCATAGGACTCGCTGAGCTAGTATTGGCAAATTCAGCAATAACACTTGGAGCAATCGACTTATCGGCATCTTTACCAACCACGGTACGCAGAATCAAATCCAACATATTGGCATTGGCTTGATGCAACCACATCATCTTAACATCAGATGTTGGGATGTCGTTTTCTTGCAAGTGCTCAGTGATAATCTCTGACACTTTTGGACAGACTTCACGGAATACTTTACGACCGTTTTGCAAAAACAGCTTATCAGTGACTGGTGCTTTGATATCTGGATACATTTCGGTCTGCGCTGCTAGATACTCTGAGCGATCCATAAAGCCGTATTCGTTTTTGATGTTGGTCGAAAACTGAGTAAATAGCTTAGAGTTTAGAATCTCGTAACCTTTTGGCGTATCTAATTCTTCAACGATAGAAGCAGTCGCCACATCACCGAAGATAAAGTGGCTGTCACGGTTACGCCAGTTTAAATGCGCTGAGGTAATCTCAACGTTGACCACAGCAATACGTTTGGCCAAACCAGAGATGATAGAACCATGTGCTTGTGACAGACCGAAAGTCGCCGCACTACACGCAACGTTCATATCATAAGCAAAGCCGCCAATCATACCAATTTCGTTCTGGATTTCGATAGCAACTGCAGGATAAGTACGCTGGAAGTTTGAGCAAGCAAGGATGATACCGTCTAAGTCATTGGCCTCAAGTCCAGCATCAGCCAAAGCGTCTCTAAGTGCTGCTGCACCCATTTCGGCCATTACCGACAGCTCTTCGCCCAAGTTGCGGTAAGGGATAACTGGCGCCATGATTTCAGTATTTAAGATACCTTCTTTTTCCATCACATAACGTGATTTGATACCAGATACTTTTTCGATGAAAGCAGCTGAAGAAGGCTCAAGTGCCGTCACTGTCTCTGCAGCTATCTCTTCAGCATGTTCGGTATTATAGTTTTCAACATACTGGTTAAATGACTCAACTAGCTCTTCGTTACTAATGCTGTAAGGTGGGATATAAAGACCAGTGCCTGTGATACAAGTCGTCATGATAAGCTTCCTTGTCTACTACTGTGGTGCTTGGAATAAGCATAAAAGTGGAAAAATAATAGCCATTCAAATTCAGTGAATAACTGTAAACTTAAAATCAGTGTGTTTATTATGCCTGAATATTATAATTTTTCTAATACTTTGTTACAAATAATCTGTTTCTTGCCATAAATTAGCAAAGACTGCCGTCCTTTTTCGGTAGCTACGTTATAATTGGCATCATTTATTTTGTACTATTCGTCGAACTATCTTAATTATTCAAAACATTGATACACGCTCATACTTAGGAATGCTAATGGCAGAACTTCTCAACTGGTTATTTGGTCAATACGCTGACTACTCTACGATATTTATCATTCTTGAACTGATTGCCGTTGTCTTCGGCGTAGCAAGTGTCTTACTCGCCAGCAAAACCAATATTTTAGTCTTCCCTATTGGTCTGGTCAGCACTGCTATATTTGTGTACCTACTGTGGAAGTGGCAGCTGTTTGGCGATATGTTCATTAATGCTTACTATACCGTGATGAGCTTGTATGGCTGGATTAACTGGTCAAAGAACAAGAAAAACCAGTCTGTTGAGCATAAGCAGTCAGATACCAATAATGTCCGCATTGAGCATTTGCATGCAGGTGACATCCCTATACTTTCTGCTTTGGCAGCAGGAACGATAGCTTTTGTAGGATTGGTTTATTATTTCCGCCCAGTGATTAATAATGGCTTTAGTTTCGATGGTGCGGTACTTGGACTCCATTTATTTACTTGGGTCGACTATACTGACATGCTCACTACGGCTTTATTTCTGATGGCAATGTGGCTCATGGCACGACGTAAAATCGAGCATTGGATACTCTGGATCATCGCTGATGCGATATCGGTACCGCTATACTTCTATAAAGGTTTTACTTTTACCGCGCTACAATATGTAGTCTTCACTCTTATCGCAATCTGGGCATACTATGAATGGCAACGACGCTACCGCGTACAACCTCGAGCAGCATACGCCTAAACCTGTCATCAAAGTCGCGGTCTTAGGAGCAGAAAGTACGGGTAAGACGACCTTATGTCGTGATTTGGCCGCGCATTTTGATAGTCCTTGGGTGTCAGAATATATGCGTACCTACTTACAGGCAAAGTGGGATGATGAGCAGCTGACTTGTACGTGGGAGGATCTGCTCCCTATCGCACAGGGACAGATTACACTAGAGAATACCTTGGCCAAACAGGTCGCTCAGTCGTCTGATGCCAGTCATTATTTGTTTTGCGATACCAGTTTGTTTGAGCTGATGGTTTATTCCTATTGGTATTATGGCGACTGCCCTACTGCCCTTGAGCAAGCAGCATTGGCCCATCATTATGATTTGATATTATTGACTGATGTTGATACGCCATGGGTCGCCGATGATCTGCGCGACAGTCCACACCAACGTGATGAGATAAGTGCTTATTTCGCCAGTCAATTAAGCAAACATCAAAAAACATTTCAACGCATTAGTGGCGATAGAAAAGAGCGTGTTCGGCAAGTAGTAGCGCAGCTCGCTGATATAGACAACATATCGCCACACCAAAGCTAAACAGCTATACCCAAAAACTTATTCATATTTGTGTCTTTAGGACTTTCTTGTCTTCAACACTTTTTTGTCTTTGAAACCTAAGAGATAGCCATGCTAAAGAAGTTTGAGCTTTATTTAGAAAAAACCATATTTAATAGCCGCTGGATACTGGCACCTTTTTATCTAGGGTTGGTGTTAGGCATTATTTTATTATTTATTAAGTTTGTCCAAAAGCTATGGTACATGTTTGCTGACATTCTGACGGCCTCTGAAGCCAGTGTGATTGTAGATATATTGGTATTAGTTGATATCTCTCTAGTTGCCAGTTTACTGCTTATCATTATATTCAGTGGCTATGAGATTTTTGTCTCAAAAATCGATACTGGCACTCATGATGATCGACCTAGCTGGATGGGCAAAGTAGACTTTTCTGGTCTGAAGCTCAAAGTCATCGGAGCGATCGTTGCTATCTCGGCGATTGACCTTTTGAAATCCTTTATGGATATCTCTAGCGGAATGAGTGAACTTGATGCCGACAAACTCATGTGGAAGGTTATTATTCATATGACCTTTGTATTGTCTGGCTTGTTATTCGCTATTATGGATAAAGTCGTTGGCGACACGAAAAAGCATTAAAAACATTAATAATCTAAAAATAATTATCCGAGAATATCAACTTTTACCCTTTCACAGTTATTCCATATTTCCTGCACATCTTCTCTTCATGCCCTCTCTATGATGTCTTTTAAAACCACGGTCTGCTATCTCGGCAGCTGTGGATTAAAGACACTTAGGAGGCGAAAACATGCAAAAAACATTATTGACTAAGTTATCTATCATTGTAGGACTTTGTATCGTCTTTTTGATTGGTCTCACTATGATTGGCGATATCATATACGAGAGGCAGTACTACGCAGAGTCAGTGATAAAAGAAATCACCCAGCAGCATGTCAATCCACAAGAAGTGATTAATCCATTTATCGCCATCCCTACGACAGTCACACCAGCATGTCAGTCAGATGCATCTGATACACCAAATATAAAGAGCAAATGCGAACCGTCATACTCGAAGATTGAGACGATTTTTGCCTCTCAGACGCAGGCTGTACAAAACCTAAAAGCAAACACAGACACTTATAAACGCGGTATCTATAGTGCTACTAGCTATGATGGTCAACTGACATTCGATCAAAGTTATACGCTTGATGAGACTTTAGAAAATTTAGATCAGGTTGGCACTACAATTGACGATGATGCAGATTCAGTCGGTATATCTCTTAATACAGACAAAACGCAATTAACCAAAACCATTACCCACTGGAATAAAGCAAAACTTATCATTCCTGTGTCTGACTTACGCGGTGTCGCTACCCTGCCTACTGTCACAATTAATCAAAAATCAATTGCAGCAAACTATCCGCAGATACCAATGATAGAGAACTTAACCTATGTTGAAGTAGATATTCCTAAAGACGCATTGGAGCAATTAAGCAATCCTACTAGCCAGCATAATAAAGATAGCTTTATTATTACAGGTTCAGTAGATGCAGATCTAGATAAATCAGAGGTAAATAGCCAGTTATCTAATCCTAAAGACAATCAAGCGCTGAATATTGTGATCGACTTACCATTAGCTGGCATTAGTAATATAACGACTGTCCCAACTGGGCAGAGCTTTACTCTATCTATGCACAGTGACTGGCAGACACCAAATTTCATCGGTAAAGCATTACCAAATACTAAGAGCATTACCACTAAAGGATTCGATGCCAGTTGGCAAAATCAGTATTTAACTATCGCTAATAACCAATACCTCTCTCAATGTCTCAGCGCGCCTAACCATCAATGTACTGTCATAAGTGAATCAACGCTCAATACCGATAGTCATTCGTACAATACTGATTCGTTTGAGTCATCAAGAAGTCTGACGACAGACAGTGCGACAGTGGCTGGCAGCAATCAAAGTATTCTGCTGAACAGCTTTGGCGTTAGTTTTGCAAGCCCAAATGATGTCTATCTACAAACTGAACGAGCCATGAAGTACGCCTTGCTATTAATGTTGGTAACGTTTGGTACTTTCTTTTTATTTGAAGTGCTCAAATCAAGTCGCATCCACCCTATTCAGTATCTGTTAGTCGGCTGCGCACTATTTGTCTTTTATGTCTTATTACTACCACTTGCAGAACAAATCGCATTTTGGCAAGCCTATATGGTAGCGTCCAGTGCTTGTGTCGGGCTTATTGGCTGGTATAGCTATTATGTATTTGGCGGTTTAAAACGGGCAGTAATCTTTACCGCGACACTTGCTGGGCTATATGCTGCGTTTTTTGGTATTTTAAGTACAGAAGATCTCAATCTGTTACTGGGTGCGATATTCTGCTTTGTGATACTTGCCTGCGTGATGGTGATGACTCGCAAACTCGACTGGTATAAAGTGACATAAATGATGAGAGCCATGCGCTGTATAAAGCAAGTCAGACAAACTGTCAGTAAATGAAAGGTTTTTATCTAATAATTTGAAAAAAGGCACTAGCTGCCTTAGCTTATCAACTGAGCTAAGGCAGCCAAGTAGTAATATTATTTGACGATATGATTGTTTAACGCTTTAGCCCAATTGTTGCAATTGTCCTCGCAGCGCGGGCAACACTGATTAGGGTCAGAGATTTCATCAACGTAACCGCAATACATACAAGCATAATAAACCCCTGCTTCTACTTGCTCGACCGGTCGGTATTGCTTGGGGAAAAGCGGCATCCCGTAGTCTGTCTTTTCAGAGGTGTGCAATAAAATACTAAAATTGCCATCAGCTTCGAGCAAACCAGTACGCACTTGTCCTAAATGCTCAACCCCTTGTTGGCGCATTTCAGCAAAAAACTCATCATGTGACATTTCCCCTTTTTTAATCTTATCAAGCACCAGCATGCCATCTTCTACAATATACATTGAGCGCCCCTCTAACAGATCCTCAAAAGGCTGGAACTTCATCATCGCCCAAGTACACAGCCTATAGAGTGAAATGACCGTACCCATGATTAATACCGCTTGGATAATGGGCAGGTCTTCGGTGAACATAGGATCACCTGCAATAGAGCCTAGCGATAAAATAATGGTTAACTCGAAAATAGAGAGCTGACGGACACCGCGCTTACCAGTAAATCGTAAAAATGTGATAATTAATACAAACATTACAGTGACACGTATTAAAATTTCTACGGCAAACAACCAAGTTGTGTCATAAATAAAAATACTTGCCCAATTCATACTATCTTTTCCTATTTATTTATCTGATTTATTGTGTTTAATAAGTGCTGTTCTAATAGTTCGTTTGACGCGAAGCACATCATCCCTATTTTTAGACCTTATCGTCAATACAACTATCGTTATTCTGATTTAAAAGAGACTTTTTGCCATAAGTACGACAAAATATCCTGTCTTGTAAGACAGCTATAGATCAGATTGATAATTTATCAATCTATTATCTTTGCTAAAAAAAACGTTCGTTATAACAGCGTATCTCAAGACCTAAAACTAAAATCCTATGTTTGCCTGTTTTGTGCCATTTATTCATTGTAGGAATTACTTTTGAAAGCCACTATTTATACCATTATTGCGTTAATCGCCTTTGCCGCAAACTCCTTGTTTTGCCGAATGGCATTGGCAGAAGGCTATATCGACGCTTGGAGCTTTACCATTATCAGGCTAGTGAGTGCGACGGCTTGTCTAGGCATTATCATGGCTATACATGCTTACAGACTGCGACGCCAAACGTCTAATCATGACGAACCTACTGTCCACGCTATATTAAATGATAAAGGCAGTTGGTTAAGTAGTCTCAGCTTGGTGATTTACGCACTATGCTTTTCGATTGCGTATGTAGAGTTGGATACTGGCACTGGGGCATTGATTTTGTTTTCAGCGGTTCAGCTGACGATGATTGGCTGGGGTATCTACAAAAAGGAGCAATTAAGCGCGCTACAATGGTTGGCGTTTGTCGTTGCAGTAGCAGGATTCGTGTATTTGATGCTGCCATCAGCTGCCATACCATCACCATTGGCGGCAGCGTTAATGGCTATGAGCGGCGTAGCATGGGGAGTATATAGTATACGAGGCAAATCATGTATCTCACCGCTACGAGCGACAGGGTTTAATTTTGTGCGTAGCTTAGTCGCTGTGCCTATACTATTACTGGTAGGTATGACCTATCTAGATGACTTAGGTTTGAAAAATATCAATTTGGAAGGTATTGCGACTGAAGGTGTACTACTCGCCTGTGCATCAGGAGCGATCGCCTCAGGGTTGGGCTATAGTATCTGGTATACAGCAATGCCACTATTGAAAAACACACAAGCCGCTATCGTTCAGCTATGTGTCCCTGTGATTGCTGCGTTGCTAGGTGTGATATTTTTGTCTGAACAGCTGACTGTTCCATTTATAGTTGCAAGCACAGTCATTTTGGGCGCGGTCTTGGTATTTACTTTAAATAAAAAAGTACCAGTATAAATTAAGTCTATTAGTGATTTATCATTAATAATCTGCTCAGAAAAGGTTCCAGCTAATTACGTTACCGGACAACATAAAACGCCCCGACTCTTATAAATCGGGGCGTTTTATATTCGAGTTATTATTTTAATATTGTTAGTCTATGATCAAAAGTCGTTGAACAATAGCCTTTAAGCAACAGTCTGTACACAACAGCCTTTAAACAACGGTCACTTCTAGACGAGTATCGACATTGCCGCGAGTAGCATTAGAATACGGGCACACCTGATGCGTGGCTTCTATCAGCTGCTGCGCCTGCGCTTCATCAATACCTGATACTTCTACAGACAACTCTATCTCTAAGTTGTAGCTACCGTCAGCTTTCATACCGATACCCACTTGCGCAGAGGTTTTTGAAGCGGTAACAGGCAATTTCATGTGCTGTGCAGTCATGCTCAAAGCGCTATCAAAACAAGCCGCGTAACCCATTGCAAAAAGCTGTTCTGGATTCACGCCTTCTTTATCTTGTTCTTGAAAAGATACCAAGTCAAATCCCAACGAACCATCGTCTAATCCAGTATGGCCAGAACGTCCACCAGTAGCGGTTGCGCGCGTTTTATAAAATATTTTCATGAGTAATTATTCCTTGTTTCATATTGTTAGAGGTCGTACTTACGCTGTTGCGATGAGATTATTATAGAATCCTCAACATTTATACGTTAGAACAAACCTCTATAACTCTTGCCTAATCCTACAAATATTTATACTATCAGGCAATCTTATAAAATAAGCACTCGTGATGAATCAAACGACTATTGACCAACTTTTAGCAGTACTGCCTAGAAATAGAACCATCGAATCCGCTGTTTCAGGTTTATTCTTTTACTGCGCGGATAAACCAAGCAAAGCCGTAAGCTATATTCAAGAGCCAAGTATTTGTATTGTACTGCAAGGTGAACGAGAGATTTACTTGGGTGCTGACTGTCAAAGGTTTGACAATAGTAACTTGATGTTCTGTCCCGTTAATATACCGCTAAGTATGCATATCAAGCACGCTTCGATAAAAAACCCTGTCATTGTTTTATCAATGAAATTAGATTTAGCTATGATTAGAGATGTCTTAGCGCAGATACCGACCACACACCCAATGGCAGGCAGCCATTTAGGAATAAAGTGGCACTTAGATGACACCATAATGGACGCGTTTGAGCGATTGATACGCTTGCTTGATTATCCAAACGATATTGATTTTCTGTCTTCTTTAATTCAACAAGAAATATACTATCGCCTACTCTTGGCTGAGCAAGGCAACAAACTTAAGCAATTGGTCGTTAGCGGTAGCCATACACACCGCATTTCCCAAGCGACTGACTGGATAAAGGCACATCTAGATGAACCTATTATGATTGAAAGCTTAGCTAGTAGATGCGGCATGAGTGTTTCAGGGTTTCATCAGCATTTTAAAGAAATAACCCAGCTGAGTCCGCTACAGTATCAAAAAAGCTTACGTTTAATGGAAGCTAGGCGATTAATTAAGATGCAGGGAGCGCAAATATCACAAATAGCGATGCAAGTAGGCTACGAAAGCCCTAGTCAGTTTAGCCGAGAATATAAGCGGTTTTTTGGTGTGAGCCCGAGTAATGAGTTGTAGTTATAACTATATCGTTTAATAGAATGAAAAATTTTGCTTAGGCTATTTTCTACTATACCTATGAAACTCTTCCCCAAAAAACAACATTTTTAAGTTGGATAACTTGTGAAGTATTTCAAATAAATAGAAAAATTGGTTGACGTGACTATATATTCGTATTATAACATATGATATATATTTAAAATAATGAATATATAGGAGCAGCTTTACTCTGCGTAAGAACGATGTAAAGCGATCAATAGAAAGCTTAGGGAGGAGATAACATGATTCGTTTAAGCTACACTCTCAAATGCTGGGCACTTGGCATCACGTTTTTTACAGTGTTCTACTTTATGGTAGTCATGAGTGACCCTGGCTTTAGTAAGTACATTTATATGTTAGCTTTCAGCACTTTGCTATTCCCTATTGCTAAGCGTGCAGTCGATGTCATGACCGATTTTTTCGCACCAGATATTGAATTGTTCAATGGATTGCTACCATCACTTTTAATCAACATTGTGATTTGGATGCTTACTCCATTTATCGTCGCATTAACTGTGATTGCTTATGTACTTTATAGCATGGGTGTACTGACAGAAAAGATTAGCCATTAAGTACCAATTATCAAATGCCAATCATTAAATACTAGTCATTAGATACCGGTCACTAATTATCAGATATTAAGCCTCAATAGCTCATAGAGAAGATGGTTTGCAAACTATCTTCTCTAACTATGTATATAGCGACTAAAACGATCAATAGATTTAACTTACAACGGCTAGTTTCTGGCTTTTTTGCCAACAAACTGTACTACAGCGCTAAGCCCTTGATGGCGCTTTCCTTCTGATACCATACGCAACTTCTCTACACCAATCACTTCGTTCAGCCCTACAAGCTCATTTTGAAAGTTCTCTAAAGCGCCAAAACGCTCCCTTTGACTGTCTGGTGGTCCACCGACTGCCTCTGTTTCAAGCTGTCGTTCTGTATAAGCTTCGACGATAAATACTCCATCGGGCTTGAGAGCAGTGCCAACTTGTGCATGTACATATTGACGTACCATTTCAGGCACGTGTGCCCAGATAGAAACTATGGCATCCCATTTATCCTGACCAAAGTTGTAATCTGCTAAATCAGATACTTGGGTGGTAATAGCTACGCCTCTATCTTTGGCCAACTTATTCGCTTTGTTTAACCCTACTTCGGACATATCCATCGCAGTTACCTTGAAACCTTGCTCAGCTAAGAATACTGCATTCCTACCCTCGCCCTCTGCTAGACAAAGTACGTGTCCACCTACAGGTATCTGCTCAAATGTCTCTCTCAAAAAATCATTAGGTTCGGTGCCAAATGCGAACTCTGTGCCACTATAGCGTTCATCCCACATTTTAATCGTCCTTTTATTTGAGATTGATATCCAATTTAGTAATTAATATATGGCACCTAGAACACTTAGTTATAAAGCCCGTATCTTAAGATCAATGTGTGCTCTATAACATAACGTACCATACAAACCTAAGATTTAGCCTAACTTACCTTGTCCCACATTTTGCTTAGACGCTTGGGCGACACTGCCATACGAGTTTTCATAGGCTGGGCAAACAGTTGAATACGGTATTCCTCCACCATCCAACGATACTCACTGATGGCTTCTTTGTCCGCACGTCCTGCTAGCCGCTCCATATGCAAGTCAAGCGCGTATACACCATCGAGGTCGGCGTCGAGGTTGTGCTCCAAACGCTCTAGTCGAATCTGTAACGCTTCGAGATAGCGTGGATACTGTTGCCAATGGCTATAGTCCATCCGATAAACAAAATCAGCCAAATGTAAATCTTCTAATTGATCTTCGATATCATCGATAGACTCACCAAATATCTCACGATCTAGCATCAACAACCCTTGGCGAATACGTTGCCAACGAGTGTAGACATTCTTAAGCGTTTTGATCACGCTTTGACCAGTTAATAAGAAGTTATTGACTACCACTTCGAGAGTTTGGGTATACTCTTCAGAGGTAAACGGTAGCTCCTCGCTCAATCCAACTGCGATGTCATCGGCGCTTTCTGGTAAATTCTCAGAGTGATCAAATAAGACATAGTGCTCTTCGAGAGCCGCGTCTAACGCAGCATCTATAACGATCGTTTTGAGTTTATCCATGTCGCCAAGTGGCGCAAATGCCAGTTTAAATATACTATCGATTTGGCTCGTTAGCTGCTTTTTCTTTGCACCAAGTTTGCCTTTGATTAAAGTCAGCACCCCAATACGATGTGCTTGAAGTGCTGCATTGACATCAGTGTATTGATGAATCGATACAGCTTCTCCCGCTTCATCAGCGACAAGCGCTGCAAACTGTTTCATCACCACACCTGCGCTATGATGGTTTTTGCTAAAAGCAAAATACTCAGGGAACTCAGTATGCACGCCTTGCTGTTCATTTACCGCTTGACTGGTCTCAGATGCATGACGAATCTGTAGGGTTTGTAGATCACGGCCTTTTTCGATGATACGGTTTTTCTCATCGACCACGCAGATTTGTGGTTGCAAATAACGATCAATCGTAGATGGATTGAAGTTCTCTGGTGTCACCGACATAATACCGCGACGATGCAATGCCTGACATAGCTGTTTCAGCAATCCTTGTCCACCCTTTGGCTGCAACTCATCAAACAAACTGTCTGCAATATTGGGTATCGGTACGATTTGGCGACGTATCTCTTTTGGCAATGACTTGAGCAGCTGCAATACCAATTCATAGCGCCAACCGGGCACGCCCCACAGTAGCTCAATCGCGTCGAGCTGCGGTAATGCGGCAAGCGGTACACGTATGGTCACACCATCATCATCGCTGGCTGGATCAAAGATATAACGCAGCGGCAGCTTTAGATCGCCCAGCTTCCACACTTCTGGGAAGTCCCCTGTGGTCGGCGCTTGGCTATTAAGTACATCTTCATCAGTAAAGAATAGATGCTTGGCATCATGCTTTTCGACTTCTGCACGCCAATCCTCAAACGCTTTACGACTGGCAACGTGCTCAGGAATTTTCTTATCATAGAACTGATACAGCGTCTCTTCATCTACCAACAAATCGCGGCGACGCAGCTTGTCTTCGATACGCTCAACATGAGCAATCTTATCCATGTTATGTTGCAAAAATGGTGCATTGCGACCAAGGTTACCCGTCACTAGACCATCACGGATAAATATCTCTCGTGACTCGATTAGATTGACTTGCTCATAGTTGGTCAGCTGCTTACTAATAATAATCAGTCCAAACAGACTGATCTGAGCGTAAGCTTTGACTCGTCCTGTTTTCTTGGACCAATGTGGCTCGAAGTAATGATATTTCAGCAAATCACCTGCCGCTGAAATAATCCATTCTGGTTCGATTTTGGCAACGGTACGCATAAAGACTTGTGAAGTCTCCACCATCTCAAATGCCATCACCCAAGGTGGTATTTGTTTAAACACCGTACTGGCTGGGAATATCTTAGCCTTTTGCTGACGCGCAGCCAAATACTCACCGCGACTTTCGGTCTTATGCGCGATGATAGACAACAATCCTGTTAACAATGCTCTATGCAGATTGGCATATTTGACCGCTTTTAGCTCTTCGTCTTCGATCGCTGTTGGATCATTAACAGCCACATTTTTATCAGCAGCTTTTGATTCATTAACATCAGTTAATTTCAGCTCAGTGACCATTTGCACCAATTGACGGTGTGTCTGATGCCATTCTCGTACACGCGGGAAGCTTAAATAGTTTTTCTTAGCAAACTGCTTACGCTGATTGCCAGACAATTTATTGCCGTCTTCATCTTTCTCAAACAGCGCCTTCCACAGACTTAAATAAAATAAGAAGTCAGAGTCGTCTTGACGGAAGACCGCATGCTTTTGATCCGCTTGCGTACGTTTATTGGCAGGACGCTCGCGTGGATCCTGTACAGCAAGCGCGGCCACAACGATTAGCATTTCACGAATACAATCAAAATCAGAACCAGCCACCAGCATACGTGCCAGCCTTGGATCGATTGGCATACGTGCCATTTTCTGACCAGTTGCTGTCAAACGCAGATGATCAAGCCCTTTTCTCGATTTTGGCTTGTTGGTTTTGTCTTGAGCAGCGATGTCTTTCTTGGAAGTAATAGCGCCCAACTCATCTAGCAATTTATGACCATCAGTAACCAATCGGCTATCAGGCGGCTCAATGAATTCAAAGTCATCTACACTACCTAGACGCAGGTTTGCCATCTGCAATATCACAGATGCCAAGTTAGTACGTAAAATCTCAGGCTCAGTAAACTCAGGGCGGCCACTAAAATCTTCTTCACTATAAAGACGAATACAAACACCTGGAGCAACACGGCCACAGCGACCTTTACGCTGATTGGCCGCTGCTTGCGAAATCGCTTCAATCGGTAAACGCTGTACGCGCGAGCGATACGAGTAACGCGAAATCCGCGCAAAACCCAAGTCAATCACATAGCGAATACCCGGCACGGTCAATGCAGTCTCAGCAACGTTGGTCGCGATAACAATACGGCGACCTCGACCCGATGGCTGAAAGATACGCTGCTGCTCTTCATAAGTCTGCCGTGCAAACAAGGGCAGCACTTCTGTATGGCGCGGGCCATGACGCTCAAGCACTTCCTGCGTCTCACGAATCTCCGCTTCAGTCGCAGCAAATATCAAAATATCAGCTTGATCGGCGTGACCCTTACTCTGCGCATCGCTAAAGCACTCTTCGACAGCGGCGACCACAGCACGCGGCAGGTTCTCTTCAAAATCATCGTAGCTGTCATCTTCTGAGCTATTTACTGGCTCATCTGTCAACGGACGATAACGGACTTCTACTGGAAAACTACGCCCTTCGACATTAAAAATAGGCGCAGGAACTTGCCGTTTGAGCTTATTGTCATAACGGCTGAAATACTCACTAAAGCGCTTGGTATCAAGGGTCGCCGAGGTAATAATGACTTTTAAATCTGGGCGCTTGGGCAGCATCTTTTTGAGATAACCCATAATAAAATCGATGTTTAAACTACGCTCATGCGCCTCATCGATAATAATCGTATCGTACTTACTCAAAAACCGATCATGACCCAATTCAGCGAGTAAAATACCGTCCGTCATGAGCTTTACAACAGATTGCGCTGTCCCTTGCTCATTAAAGCGAATCTTAAAACTGACCGTATTACCTAATGGCTCACCCAACTCTTCTGCGATACGGTTTGCCACACTACGAGCAGCCAATCGTCTCGGCTGTGTATGCCCTATCTGCCCTGTAATACCGCGCCCTGCTAGCATTGCAAGCTTAGGCAACTGCGTCGTTTTACCAGAACCCGTCTCACCAGCGACGATAATGACTTGATTATCGATAATCGCTTGTACTAAGTCTTCTGCGCGTTGGCTAACAGGCAGATCTAAATTTAGCTTGGCAGGTAAATCACTTGGAATACTGTCGATACGTGCTTGCACGGCTTCTTGAGAACGTGTCTTTATTTTCTCGTACTGAGCACGTTTTTTAGCGAGTACATTATCTGAATTATTCTTTCGCTCAGAATCCTGATTAGATTTTTTATTTTTAGACACAGCAGCACGTGCCAGCTCTCTCTCAAGACGGCTTAAGTAATAGCTGTCTTTAGCAAGTACTGGTAGATCAGAAGCAATGCTAGTCTGAACAGCAGTGCTATCGTCGCTAAACTTATTATTCGAGTGGCTGTCATCTGGATTTGTTGTCTTATTTGTTTCTTCAACGCTGCTTTCACTAGGCATTTTTGGTTCATTCTCAGAAGTATTGGGCATATTTACTTAGGCTATTTATTATGTAGAAGTGGTTAGATTATGGGGGTAATTGGGGTATGATTCAAGTTAGTCGAGTCCTGATTGCTCTCGTAAGCTATCCATTAGGTTCATTTAATGAGGCGTGTATTGGGTTACTTTTATAAAATTTAGATGAACCTGTTATTAAACCTGTTGTAGCGCCAATTTCTTTAAATTCTTGATGCTTAGATAACCGACGTATTCTTTGTCTTCTCTAGCATTCAGCTCATCTGTATCACTAATAGGCTCAATCGAAAGCTGAACATTGGAGATAAGATCGTTTACGTTATATATGTCATCTATATCTACTGCAAACTTATCATCAATATGAGAAGCTGCATTAAAAGGTGACGTTTCATCTTTAAAAGTAAACTGCTTATAAAAATCACTTTTTTTTGCTTGTTTGATCGCGTCAGCTTGGTGAGGTGCAACGATAAGTAGCTTATAGTGAAACTCTTCAAAACTGTCCTGTTGATAGCCACCTAGATTGATAAAGAATAACCTTAAGTCAGTAGCAGCCTCTACTTGCTCACTTGATTCAATTAACTTGATGGCATAATTACCCACTTTAGTAATTGCTCTATATGAATCAATATGCCATTTATTTTTTACCTCAGGCCAATGTTCATTGATATCTGCTATCAAGCCACTCACTTGACTGGCTGTGCCAAAGAAAATATCGTGTTGCTCAATCAGACGGCCTTTAGGACGACCGCCCAGTTGAACCATATATAGTGTTAGCATTTTACGTAATCTCTATTAAAACAAAACCCATAGTTAATCTAAAGGTGATGCTGTTATTGCTAGGATAGAATGTTTTTAAGTACTGTCATACTGGAACTACTCTACCCGTCTTCAATGCAAATACCCAATCTTCACGTCCGTTTCTTAGAGCCATATTTGCTGCTGCTTCATGGTTATAAGCGACCCTGACATGCTCAGTTTGCCAATGTTTACCTTGTTGAGTCTCAATACACTTGATAAGAGCATAATTAGCATGAGGCGAATAAGTTTGCATCTTATGAATAATAGACAAATCATCTTCGTAAGCTGGATAGCCAACGCTACCACTATTCACAATAGTTTGTCCTGACGACAGTACTACTGTACGCGGGATGTGTGTATGACCACATAAGATAACATCATTATCAATACCATTGAGTAACGCCAATATAGTCGCATCATTACGCACTATTGGTTGACCCGTTTCGATATCCTATAGTAAATATATCATGTCATCGGTCGGCGAACCGTGGCAGAGGTATATATCCTCACTGACATGAAAATCAAATGGCAAAGACCGCATCCATTCAATCGCTTTTTTAGAGAGATCTTTGATAATAAAGCCCATGGTTGGATTATTAGCAATTTCTGCCGTAGTGGCTTCATAAATCTGCCTATCCTGATTGCCTCTAATGGTAATAATATCATCTCGATTTGCCATTAATAGCTCATAGGTAGCACGAGGCGCTATTGGCCCGTATAAAATATCACCAAGATTGACAATCTGATCAACATCTCGATATCTTATATCGGCAAGCACAGCTTCAAGGGCGTAGACATTACTATGAATATCTGAAATCGCAGCGATGGTTGTTATCTGTGTCTTTTCTAAGTTATCCATTTCCTAACTCACTAATCAAAAACTGCTTTACAACGTCAACGGTTGCTAACGGATCTTCTTCGTGCGGTACATGACCTAAGTTATCAAATATCTTAAGCTGACTATTACGTATATCTCTATGGAATAACGCGGCGTTTTTTACAGGAATAAGATCGTCTTTTGCACCCCATAAGATCAAAGTCGGTATGTCCAGCTGCTTTATTTGGGCTTGAACGCTCTCATCATCAGTTTCATTTAGGCGACGACTTAATGCTTGCCGATTACCTTTACGTAGGGTCAATTCATAATATCTGTTAATCAATTTCTCGTCGACTTTACTGTCATCGGCATACACGCTTAAAACGCTTTTTTCGACGACACTTCTGGGTAGGATACGATTTAAAATTGGTGACAGCATTGGATATTTAGCAAGCTTAAAACCAATAGGAATATGTTTTGGCGTTGCTGGATAACCAACTGAGTCTACCAATATTAACCGATCGACACGCTCAGGATACAAAGCGGCGGTGCGCCACGCTACCTTGCCTCCTAATGAATTACCGGCTAGCGTGACACGATCCAGCTTCAAATGATTGAGTACTTCAATGACAAATGCCGCATAATTTTCGCTACTATATTGTGTGCTTTCGTCCACGTAAGGACCGGTCAAACCGAACCCTGGCAAATCCATGCTCACGACACAGTATTGATCAGACAGCGCTTTGGTCCAGCCCTCCCATGTATGCAAACTTGCCGATGTACCATGCAATAAAACGATTGTTTCAGGTTGTTTTTTTTCGTCTGCATCGCCACGGTGTATATAACAATTAGCTGACTGCGCTACATGCGCCTGCATACCTTGTATGTCTATAAATTCGCTGTTGGGTAGTTGCCATTGTTTTAGCTCAGCGACGGTACGATCAGGTGCCCAGTATTTTGCTATAAATATCATTAACACAGCAATTGCGCCTATTACTATGAGACTAATTGCTTTTGATAAGTACTGTGTCATGTGATCAAATCCATTTAATAAGATGACGTTAATGATAAACATTCTATACCGTTAGCTCATATGATAAGCCATAAAAAACCCCAACGTTCAATTTGTCTTGAACATCGGGGTTTCATTTATACTAAGCAGATATGACTAGGATTGTAATGACTACTTGATTATATCAAGAAAAAATACGCCCATAGCCCGATAACGATAGTAGCAATGATATTTAATATGATACCTGTACGAATCATTTCTGTCTGTTTGATCAAACCTGTACCGAACACAATAGCATTTGGCGGTGTGGCAACTGGCAACATAAAGGCACACGATGCACCAATACCGATGACCAATACGAGCACTTCATGTGGCAAACCCATCTGCTCTGCAATAGCGGCAAATACAGGTACTAGCAATGCTGCCGAGGCAGTATTGGAAGCAAATTCTGTCAAGAAAATAATAAATGCTGAGACTGCCATCATCACAACAATAAGTGGTGCCGAAGACAACGCAGTTGCTACGGTTTCCCCTAGTACCAAAGACGCCCCAGATACTTTCAAAATTGTCGATAGCGCAATACCACCACCAAACAACATGAGCACACCCCAATCCGTATTATCTGATACTTGCTTCCAAGATACCAACCCTAAGCTCACTACTGCTGCAGCTGCTGATAGTGCAACGATGGCATCAGTATCCGTGATGTCTAAAGCTGCTCCGATCTTTTTGGAGAATATCCAGCTCAATGCCGTAACGATAAAGACGATGATAGTGACGATACGTGGCTTGTTCCAAGCAATCGGCGCGTCATCAACGAGGACAATAGTACGATTTAGGTTCGGCTTTAGGAACACATACATCGCACCCAACAATAATGGTAACAGTACCAACATCATCGGAATACCAAACTTCATCCAGTCTACAAAGGCAATATCGAGCGCCTTTGCTGCAATAGCATTGGGCGGCGAACCAACAATCGTACCTAGACCACCAAGGCTGGCTGAATAAGCAATACCTAACAGTACAAAGACAAACGTACCGCGATCTTTTTCACGATCAACTTGCGTCAAGATACCGAGTGCCAATGGGAGCATCATCGCAGCTGTAGCAGTATTCGATATCCACATCGATAAAAATGCCGTCACACCAAATATCAAAAATACAGCTGTACTCAGTTTGCCACCAGACATCGATAGAATCTTTAGTGCTATTTTTTTGTCTAGCTGCTGCACATGCAATGCTGCTGCCAAGGCAAAACCACCAAAGAACAGATAAATAGTAGGATTGGCAAAGCTTTGCAGACCGATTTCAGCATCGAAGTCTGGTATGCCAACTAAGGCACCGATTACTACGACAAGTAGCGCTGTTATGGTGACGTGCACAGCTTCTGTAAGCCAAAGTACCCCAATAAAAAACAGGACTGCGAGACCTTTATTAGCATTGATATCGAACGGCAACACATTGTAAATAATCAACGCAATAATCGCGGCAATCGCGACAACGATCAGCCCTTTTCCTGTACCTTTTGGGAAGGTATCAGTAAATAAATATTCATTGCCATCATTAGGAAGATGACTATCTAGCTTTTGCTCTGACATAGAATGTCCTTATTGAATCAAAGACGGTGTAAGAAACCTAAAAATAAAACATAAATTGTTGGTTAATGTATTTTGATAATACACATGACCACTGAGGTAAATCTAATTATCTGCAGACATTACTTGAGATATATACGTCGAAACTCGCTTTTTTACAACTTATGCTAGAAATCCGTAAACTTAGTCGTTAATCATGTGATCAGCTTCATTATTAGTTGCATGGTTGATTGCAGCATTAGTTACACATAGTCACTAAACAAGTGTACTCTGTATATGTACAAGACTATGGTCACACTGCATACTAGATAAGTTAAATAAAAGCCAAGCGCTACTAAATACGAGCGTCAACAAATAAAGATTTAATTAAAACATCTCTATTAAGAAGTAAATAAAAATACTGGAGTACTTTATGACAGACTCAAATAAAACGGACTCAACGACCAAAATGGCACCAAAAGACATCAATCAAGATGGCCTAGCCAAAGAAGATCAACAACGTACTGACGACTCTATGCTCGATATGATGCAAGGGATGCATGAGCACGAAGATCATAAAGAATAAGACCAAAGCATGTTTTAACAGCTCGCTATTCTATACCTAAATAAACATGCAAAAACCAATACGGTTAATAATAGGCACGATAGGCGTTTATCACTATGATAAGCGCCTATCTTTTTTTGGTTCTCTCACCTCTGGCAGATGATCTGAGACATAGTTGTATACAAATGCTGCTGTCGACACAATGGCGATGGGAACGAACAAAGCATCATAGCTGACTTTTGCAAACAAGAAAGCGCCTATTGCGCTACCGCCGCAGAAGCAATACCAAATAATGGCTTGGAACCCCAAGGTTGGCTTACTAATAGAACGACCAGCAAGCCAATTACCGATTGCTGCACCCATGTCTGATGTTAGCCCTGTTAAGTGAGTGGTACGAATGACCGCCCCACTATAAGTTGCGACCATCGCATTTTGCAGTCCACATGCCATTGCTGCTGCTAATTGCCCCAAGTAATCATGCTGCTGATATAACCAATAACTCACCAACAGTAGTGCTGCTTCTAGATATAGCGCTCGCCCATAACGACGACCAAGTTTCAATGATGTCTGTCCAATGACAAAACCGCTTAGTATAGCCCCTGCCAAAAAGGACAGCAACAAGGTACCAATATATAAAATACTACGCGCGTCTGAATGAGCGATAGCCGCTGCAAACAAGCTTACATTGCCCGTTACGTGCGACACTGATAAATTGGCAAACCCCATTAACGCCGTCGTATTCACGCAACCAGCACTAAATGCCAATACTGCCCCGCCCCATAGTATCCACTTTGGTAACTTGGTTATCATATCCCTCGTCCAAAGGCACGTAGCTAAAAAGACGCATTGCTAAAAAAGTACGTAGCCAAAAAGACTCATAGTATAACTAGAAAAGACAGCCAACTGGCTGTCTTTTCTATTATCAAACGAATCATCTATAACAATTACTGTGCTGGTTCATCAAGCATCATCAACTGCTCGCTGATAGCTACTGTATTGAAGCCTGCATCAACGAACATAATCTCACCTGTGATACCAGATGCCCAAGGCGACAATAGGAACAATGCGGCGTTGCCTACTTCTGTCTGTGTGATGTTGCGCTGTAGTGGCGCAATTTTTTCGCTGATATCAAGCATTTTACGGAAAGACTTAATACCACTAGCCGCTAGCGTGCGGATAGGACCTGCAGATATCGCATTAACACGGATACCTTCACCGCCCATAGACGTTGCTAAATAACGAACGCTCGCTTCTAAACTGGCTTTTGCCATACCCATAACATTGTAGTTTGGCAATACTGAAATGCTACCTTCATAGGTCAATGTCAACATAGAACCATGGCGCATCGCTAGTAACTCACGAGCCGCTTTAGCCAATGCAACGAAGCTATAGCTAGATATATCATGCGCGATATGACTGCCTTCACGAGTCGTGGCATTGACAAAATCGCCATCCAACTGATCCATCGGTGCAAAACCAATGGCATGTACCACACCATTAATACCGTCGCCCCAGTGAGCAGTCACTTGCTCAAAGCATGCAGCAATTGACTCATCAGAAGCTACGTCACATTCTAGAACCAAATCTGCTTCAAATTTTTCAGCGGCCATATCGACGCGTTTTTTGATTTTGTCATTCGGGTAAGTCAGAATTAGTGAAGCCCCTTCGCGGTGCAGCGCTTCTGCGATAGCCCAAGCGATAGAGAGTTTACTTGCGATGCCAGTTACGACAAATCGTTGTCCTTGCAGTAGCATAAGATTTCCTTTTGAATCAATCGAGATGATTTAGAATAAGAATTTATTTAGAGTAATTAGAAGATAGAGACTACTAAATAGTACAAATGAAAAGATGAGTTATTATACACGAAATAATTTAAGTAAACAGTCGTAAACTGTATTTGGTTCTTGTTATTGGATTGACTGATACAAACAACTAATAACGTCAAAATGACTAATAGCAGTTTATCACTTGAAGTAGTATCGACAGTGGGGGTTTTTCGTGAGTTGCTAGATTGCATTTTAGCATCAACGCTTCAAGATAAAATACTTAGAATATAGTAGTTTGCTTATTTTATGAGAAAAATTGTACTTCGAATATTAACACTACAACCGTTTCGATTAAGTACCAAACACTCCTTTATTGATTAAAGACTCAACTGCTAGCCACAGCAGTATGAAGTTCAGCAGATTTCGAGTATAATCACAGCCCTTCCCAGCTTGCACAATTTTTATAAGAATCCTCACATGATAGGATTCAACGTTAAGCTACACCCACATTTTGGATGGCTGCCAAACTTATGAGTAACACCCCCATCATAACCCCAGATTATAAAGAAAGTACCGAATCTTATCGCCAACTGATTGCTTCAACTGGCGAAGACTTAGATCGTCCGGGTTTGCTAGATACGCCTGTACGTGCTGCAAAGGCCTTTGCCCATCTGACCCAAGGCTATCATCAAAGTATAGATGAAGTGGTCAATGATGCTGTGTTTCCATCAGCCAATCGCGAGCTGGTACTGGTACAGAACATTGAGTTTTATTCACTGTGTGAGCATCATATGCTACCGTTCCATGGTGTCGCTCATATCGGCTACTTACCTGACGGCCAAGTACTAGGACTGTCAAAATTTGCTCGTATCGTTGATATGTTTGCTCGTCGTTTGCAAATACAAGAAAACCTAAGTGAGCAGATTGCACAGACCATCATGGATGTTACTGGCTGCCGCGGCGTAGCAGTCGTTATGGACGCATCACATATGTGTATGATGATGCGCGGTGTTAGCAAACAGCATTCAACCACGCGTAGCACCGCGATGCTCGGCGAATATCAACACAATAATCAAGCCCGTAATGAATTTTTGGGTGCGGTACCTAAGCGTCAACCAGCGTTTTAATTGACTGTTAATTGCTTAGGCTGTTGTGAATAACAACCAAATAAAAAGGACGCATATGATGCGTCCTTTTTATTTGGCTGAGCGATAGAAAAATAGTACTAACCAACTGGTTTTACGTCATCTACCCAATCGCCATAACCAGCAGCTTCCATCTGCGCCAGTGGAATAAAGCGGAGCGCTGCTGAATTCATGCAATAGCGCTTGCCTGTCGGTGCTGGACCGTCATCAAATACATGTCCCACATGTGAGTCCGCGTAACGGCTACGAATTTCAGTACGAGTTCCAAATATTCCTCGATCTGGCTTTTCAACCACTAAGCTCGTATCCAATGGGCGAGTAAAGCTCGGCCAGCCCGTACCAGACTTATATTTATCACGCGAAGAATACAGTGGCTCACCAGATATCACATCGACATATAATCCAGGTTCTTTATTATCCCAGTACTCATTATCAAAGGCACGCTCGGTCCCTTCTTTTTGTGTGACTTTATACTGAATATCACTAAGTGACTTCTTTAGCGCATCTTGTGAAGGTTTTACGAATGTATCTGGGTTAAAACCTTTGCCTACCTTACTATTCGATGTGTTATTTGACGTCACTTGCTGTGTGCTGTCTGCTTCGGGCGTAAACTTACTAAAATCAAGCTCATAGTTTTTACCAAAGACACTCTCGATAAATTGATAGCGACCAGAATTGAAGGTATAGGCTTTATAGCGTATCGGGTTCTTTTTGTAGTAATCTTGATGATACTCTTCAGCAGGATAAAAAGTGCTAGCAGGTACAATCTCGATCACTACTGGCTTGTCATATACACCAGAGGCTTGCAGTGACTGCTTGGCCGCTTCTGCGATTTGCTTTTCTTGCGCGTTGTTATAGAAAATCGCTGGGCGGTACTGCGTGCCGCGATCAACATACTGCCCTTTATCATCAGTAGGATCAGCGATTCTCCATAGCGCCTGTACTATGCCATTGTAAGTAATCTTCTTAGGATCATAATACACCTGCGCAGCCTCGGTATGCCCAGTACCACCTGCTGACACCTGCTTGTAGGTTGGGTTTTCAGCGGTGCCACCCGTATAGCCAGATACGACTTCTACCACGCCAGGGATTTTTTCATAACCTGCTTCAACACACCAAAAACACCCACCCGCTACTGTGGCTACTGCCAATCCTGGCGTAGTCGGTGCATATGGGTTAGCGGCAGTTGTGTTTTTTACAGTAGCGCTGTTTTCAGTTGATGCACAGCCTGCGTAAATCGCACTACTCGCTATGATAACTAACCCTATGATTCTAGATGGTAATATGCGATTCATGAAAATCTCCTAAGCGTAATGTCCTTCAAATATCCTAACGCTTTTGTATCACTGAAACATTCCTATACTGTTATATATTTACAGTTTATTAAGATATTTTTTATCAACTGGGTTTAGGGCGTGTCCTCAATTCAATCGATAGTCATCTAAATGGGTTAAAAATGGCTAAATCTTGCCAAACGGTGTCAAATAGCTGACTAATATCTCGATATTACCTGCGCTATTTTCCTTGTTTGACTGCAATTTATCTCATTTTTATCACCATTTTTAAAATGAGGACACGCCCTAATCACAAGATAAATTAAACGATTATTTGATAATAATTATATGTCTTAGTATAAATTATACTATAGAAATAAAACGGAAACTTTATTATCTCAATGCATTAAAAAAGCCTATCCTTCAAAGAGTAATAGACTTTTTTATTTTAATATCACTAGCTCTATAAAAAACTATGACGCTGTTTCATTATTACTATCAGCACGTTCGTCACTAGCCTGCTTAATCTTCGTTAGAATTTCTTTGATCTCAGCGGCTGATAGATAGGTTGGCACGGCATAAGTATCACTGACTTCTTTTGCAGCTGCCTTTGCGATATCATTAAAATCGCTGGTTTGCATACCATTGACAGTCGGATCAATGTTTAGATCTGCAATCAAGTCTCTAACTTGCGCAATCAGGTTATCTGCTATCTCACTATCGCCATTAGCTGCTTGACCATTCTGTACCATACCGGTTCTTTTCGACAGTGCAGCCAGTCTTTTTTTGCTCGCTTTGCGATTGACGTCAAGTACATAAGGCAACACGATGGCATTGGCACGACCATGAGGAATACTATAGTAAGCGCCTAACTGATGCGCGATAGCATGCACATAGCCTAGACCTGCTTTGTTAAAGGCAATCCCGCCGTAATGAGCGGCGATACCCATCTCTTCTCTTGCTTTTAAATTGCCACCGTCTTTATAAGCTAGTGGTAGATAATGCATAACAGATTTTACGGCAGAGGCTGCATAGTAATCTGTCTCTACGCTAGCATTGGCACTCATCCATGCTTCTAAGGCATGGGTCAATACATCAATGCCAGTATCTGCTGTTATATGGGCTGGCATGCCTTTCATGATAACTGGATCAATCGCTGCGGCTAGCGGTACCATTCTTGGGTCGATAGACAATGCTTTTTGATGCGTTTTATCATCCGATACTACTGCGCCAAGTGTCGCTTCTGAACCCGTGCCAGCTGTCGTTGGTACGCAGTATAACGGAGTCGCGGGCTTTCTTGCTTTAAGAATACCGATTAGCTGCTTTGGCTTGCACTTGTTACCTTGAGACATGGCAATCATTTTGGCCGCATCGATCACTGAGCCGCCGCCAATGGCTACGATAGAGTCACAATTGGCTTTTATAGACTGACGTAGCCCCTCTTCAACTACCTTAAAAGTAGGATCTGGCGTAATGCCGTCATAGATGTGATAACTGATATTTTTCGCATCTAGATAATCAGTGACTTTTGCAGGTATACCCAGTTCGTTGAGCACTGTATCCGTGACAATAAACACATTGGTATTGCCTTCATTGATAAGCATATCGCATAGCTCATCACAGGCAGTCTCACCAATGAATAACATCGGTCTTCTGATAGGTATCACATAAGACACTGCTTTTAATACCTTCGCCCGAGTCTTAGCAACAGCCAAATAACCAGCATGCTGCAAGCTGTTGTTCTTTACCAATTTAGTAATACTGTTTTGTGTTTTCATGGGCACAAAAATCCTTTTTAATGATGGTTTTAACTGCAATAAAGACCGTTAAAGACCGTTAAAGACCGTTAAAGACCGTTTTTGCCAGCCAGTTAAATATTACTAATTTACGAGCGCCAGAATGTATAAAGATACGTATCACAGCATTATAAAATGGGCAGCTCTCTAAAATTATTGTACCACTGCTCTTTTCAATATGTCGCTATTATTATGAACTGCTCGCCTTTAACAATTGCTGAGTATAAATATGTTGTGGGTGATTAAAGAGATCTTCGGTACGTCCAGATTCCACACACACCCCTTGTTTCAACACCATAACATGCTGACACAGTGCACGTACTACCTTGAGATCATGACTGATAAAGACATAGCTAATTTTTAACCTTTCTTGTATTTCTCGCAGTAAGCTGACAACCGTAACCTGTGTGGTACTATCGAGCGCAGAAGTAGGCTCATCTAATACAAGTAGACTGGGTTTCATAATAAGTGCGCGCGCCAGTGCCACGCGTTGACGCTGGCCACCTGACAGCTCGTGTGGATAGCGCTGCGCAAATGCTAAAGGCAAATGTACCGTAGCAAGACTATCTAGCACCGCTTGCTGACGGGCGACTTTATCCACGCCTTGTACTAACAATCCTTCTTCCACGATTTGCATGACCGTCATACGTGGATTAATACTGGCAAATGGATCTTGAAATACCATCTGTATCTGCGAGCGGAAGTTACGTAGCGCTTTTTTGGACAATGCTGAGATATCTTGATCATTGACCACTATCTGCCCATTCACACGTGCTTGGTTGCTCAGTAGTTGGCTAAGCGCCAACGCAATGGTGGTTTTACCTGAGCCAGACTCACCGACGATACCCAATGCCTGACCTTTTTGTAGTGTCATATCGACATCTTTAACCGCGTCAAACCAGCGCTTGGTACCACCAAACAGACCTTTTTCAATTGGGAACTGTACGTTAAGGCGTTTCACTTCTAATACGCTTGATTGTTTATCTGCGTTATCGTCTTTTATGGTTAATGCTTGCCCAAAGTCTTGCTTGATAAGTGTGCGGGTATAATCGGCCTTAGGCTGATCAAATACCGCTGACGTTTGACCCTGTTCAATCGTTTGACCTTGGCGCATAACGATAACCTCATCACTATAGCGCCTGACCAGATTGAGATCGTGACTGATTAATATCATCGCCATATTGTGCTTGCGTTTGAGCTCATCTAGTAGCGTCAAAATCTCATGCTGCAAGGTAACATCGAGCGCAGTCGTTGGCTCATCAGCAATTAAAATATCAGGCTGCTGAGCCAATGCCATGGCAATCATCACTCGCTGACGCTGACCACCTGATAACTCATGTGGATAACGGTTCAATTTGTCAGCAGGATCTGTAATATTGACATCATTTAGCAAAGCAATGCTGGTGTCTCGCCATTGCTTTTTAGGTATTCCGCTTAGACGCAACGATTCAGCAATTTGTTTGGCGACCGTATGCAACGGATTTAATGCGGTCATTGGCTCTTGAAACACCATACCGATACGCTGTCCACGAATAGACTGCAATGCAGCATTACGCGCCTTATCATTCGCTATGGGCAAGGTCGACATGCCTGTTGTACTTGCCAACTGAACTTCACCAGTAATTGTCAAACTGTCTGGTAACAGACCTAGTAACGCAAGACTGGCGATTGATTTGCCAGAGCCTGACTCACCTACAATAGCCAAGGTTTGCCCTTGTCTTAGCTCATAAGACAGCGCATCGACTAGCTGGACTCCTGTAGTCGTCGTGATAGTTAATCTATCTACAGTTAGCATAAGCTTATCTTGTGCATGATGAAGACTTTCATCTGACGCGTTGTGGTGCTTGGTGGCGACAATATTTTTAGTCATATTAAGAACGCCTCGGATCAAATGCATCACGCAGCGCTTCGCCAACGAAGATGAGTAATGATAAAATAAAGGTCAAACTAAAGAATCCTGACAAAGCAAGCCACGGTGCATCAAGATTATTTTTCCCTTGTACCATTAGCTCACCAAGAGACGGCGAGCCAGGCGGCAATCCATATCCCAAGAAATCCAGCGCAGTCAAAGCGATAATATTGGCCGTTAGAATAAATGGTAGTTGCGATAAGCTAGAAGCTAACGCATTGGGTAAAATATGTCTGAGCATGATTTGGCTGTCCGAAACACCTAAATTGCGTGCAGCTCGCACATAGTCAAAGTTGCGGGCTCGCAAAAACTCTGCCCGTACCAAACCGACTAGACCCATCCAGCCAAACAGTAGCATCATGGCGAACAACATAATAATACTAGGACTAAACAGACTAACCAAAATAATAATCATAAATAGCTGAGGCATACCGCCCCATACTTCCATAAATCGCTGCCCTGCCAGATCTACCCAGCCGCCATAATAGCCTTGTACCGCACCAACGATAATCCCAATCAGTGCGCCCGCAAGCGTCAAGGCCAAACCAAACAGTAACGACACTCGCATACCATAAAGTATCCGTGCCAGCACATCACGCCCCATATCATCAGTGCCAAGCCAGTTCTGAGCATTGGGTGCTGCTGGATAAGGCAGACCAAGCTCGACATTGGGCGTCTGATCGGCAAACGGAATAGGCGGCATTATATAAAACCCTTGCTTATCAATCAGCAACTGCACTGCAGGGTCTTTATAATTGGTTTCGGTCTCAAATACACCGCCAAACGTTGTTTCAGGATAAGCTTTTAATACCGGAAAGTAATAATTGCCTTGATACTGCACTAACAATGGTTTGTCATTGGCAATGACATTAGCTGCCATACAAATAACAAATATCACTGCGAAAACAAACAGTGATATCACCCCAAGTCTATTTTGACGAAAGCGATTTAAACGCGCTTGCCATATAGGGTTTAAGCGTTGCTTTTTTGTGGTAGATAGCTGCTCAGGCATTGGCGCTTTATCTGGTTCGCTATTAATAGTACTGCTCTTTGATGAAGGTTGATTATTTGACATTAGCGGCCCTCAAAATCAATACGAGGATCAATTAAGTGATAGCTCAAATCACTGATTAATTGCAGTAGCAGCCCCACTAAGGTAAAGATAAATAGCGTACCAAATATCACTGGATAATCGCGTTGTTGAATGGCTTCAAAACCTAGCAAACCGAGGCCATCAAGCTTAAAAATAATCTCAATCAAAAAGTTACCCGCAAAAAAGATACCAACGATAGCGGCTGGAATACCTGCGATAATAATCAACATCGCATTGCGAAACACATGGCCATATAGCACCTGACGCTCACCTAAGCCTTTAGCACGAGCGGTCAGTACATACTGCTTGCCAAGCTCCTCTAAAAAGCTGAATTTGGTCAAATAGGTCAAACCTGCAAAACCGCCTACAGTACTTGCCAGCAGCGGTAACGCTAAATGCCAAAAGTAATCTTTTACTTTACCAAGCGCGCTGAGCTGATCAAAATTTTCGGACGTCAGTCCCTGTAATGGAAAGATATTCCAATAGCTGCCACCCGCAAAGAAAACCAGTAAAATCACTGCAAAGACAAATACAGGTATCGCATGTCCGATCGCTAGCAGCATAGCCGTGGCTTTATCAATACCTGAGCCATGATGCATCGCTTTATAGACGCCTAGTGGAATAGCGATCATATAGATGAGCAACGTACTCCACAGCCCAAGAGATATCGAGACTGGTAACTTCTCTACGATAAGATCGGTCACCGACTGCCCTTTAAAAAACGACTCACCAAAATCTAGCTGAGCGTAGTTCTTTAACATAAGCCAAAATCGCTCTGGGGCAGACTTGTCAAAACCATATTGGGCATTGATTGCGGCGACCATCTCCTCAGAGAGACCACGCGTGCCTTGATAAGTACTGTCATTACCACCTGCACTGCCCGCACCAATATTACCACCAAGCGCATTGTCTTTTGCGCCCTGTTCGATAAGTGCCAGCTGCTGCTCAACAGGCCCGCCAGGTGCTGCTTGTACGATTACAAAGTTGGCAAGCAAGATCAAAAATAGTGTCGGCAATATCAGTAGTAGTCTTTTTAAGATATAACGACCCATAATGGCGACTTCCTAAATAAAGAGAGAGGGCAATGACGTTCAGCAGCGAATTGATTTTTATTGAAGCAGTACACAAAAGCATTTTTTAAAAGTTGTTTTTTAGCTCACGTAACGCTGCAAATACCGTCAATGACTTCTCATCATCGATAGACATTTTGGATTTCACTCCTGCGATGACGCTTGGCTCTTGTGTACGTAAAAACACATTTACCGCGCGCTCATGCTCTAGTGTCACTGGTAGCGTTGCCATGCCTTGCTCAGTTTGAGCCTCTGCTCGTGCTAATGCTTGCTGCATCGCTTCGTTGTCAGGTTCAATAGACAGGCCAAAACGCAGATTCCTCGCTGTATATTCATGCGCAGGATACAGTAGCGCCTCATGAGGCAAGCCGTTCAAACGTTTAAAGCTCTCATGCAATTGCTCAATCGTACCAGTAAAGACACGTCCACAACCTGCACTAAACAGAGTATCACCGCAGAAGCAGTGCTTTTGCCCATCTATATCTAAGATATAAGCCATATGGCTAGCGGTATGCCCTGACACATCCCAGACTTGCGCAGAGCAGCCCCATGCGCTCACCGTGCTACCATCTTTGATAGTTTGATCTTCATCGACGCCATGCTCACTATGCGCAACCAGATGAGTCATCGGATACGATTCCTGTAACTCTGCGACGCCGCCGATATGATCATGATGATGGTGAGTCGTCCAAATCGAGGTTAGCTCAAGCTCATGCGTCTCTAGATAATCAATGACTGGTTGAGCTTGACCTGAATCAATGACAATCGCCTGCTTATTATTTTCATTAATCAATGTCCAGATATAGTTATCGCTAAATGCTTTGATTGGGTGAATACGGATACTCATGTTAAATCCTTACCGGTAGTTATTTTTGTTACGTGTTATTTTGAGTTATCTAGGGCGTGTCCTCAATTCAAACGAGTGTCCTCTAAATGGGCTAAAAACAGCTAAATTTTGCCAAACATCGTCAAATAGTTGGTCAATATCTCGATATTATCTGCACTATTTTCCTCATTTGATGGCAATTTATCTCATTTTTATCACCATTTTTAAAATGAGGACACGCCCTAGTCTAACTGTTATTTGATAGCAATAGCATATATGCTCAGCTGTCCGTTGTTATCGGGTCAAACTTTATAATAAATACTGTCTACTGCTTTAAATATTTATTGATGCGCCCTTCTGCCTCTTTATCGACCCACCAATAATCGATACCAACAGCATTGGTCGGTAGTTTTTCGGTATGGCGATACTGATCCCAATAGGCGACATTGGTACCAGATTTGCCGTATAGCGGTACAACATAATGTCCTGCCCGCAATAACCTATCTAACACCTGTGTATACAGTACAATCTCGTCACGATTTTTAGCATTACCAAGGGCAGCAACGACTTTATCGACGGCTGCATTCTTGATACCAGCACTGTTATGATTACCCGGCTCGTCAGCAGCAGCGCTTCCCCAGAATGCCGCTTGTTCAGCACCAGGAGATAGACTTTGAGCAAATACGTCCACGACCATGTCATAGTCAAAACGGCGCATACGCTCATAATATTGCGGCCCATCGACTTGGCGCAATGTTGCATCAAATCCCAAGCGTTTTAGATTGCGAATATAAGGCAACAAGACACGACCCATAGTCTCGCCTGTCATCAAAATCTCAATCTGAGCAAGCGACCCATCAGGCTGATATAGTTTCATGTCCTCATAATAAAACCCAGCCTCTAACAGAAGCTGGCGCGCCTCTAATAGCCCTTGACGATTAAAACCATTACCATCGCTGGTGGGTGACTGCCACTCTGCTAATGTTGCTTGGCGCTGAATTGGTTCAAGCTCAGACAATAAAGGCGTCAATACCTGCATTTCTGCATCAGATGGCGTACCCGTTGCAGCAAGCTCTGATCCATGAAAAAAGCTTTGCAAACGCTCATACTGCCCATGAAATAGGGTTTTATTCATCCATTCAAAATCATAAGCAGCTGTCAGTGCTTGGCGAACCTTGATATCTTGGAAGATTGGGCGGCGCAAATTCATCACCAACGCTTGCATCGGTACTGGGTTTTGGCTGGTTATCGTCTCTTTTTGGATAAGCCCTGCTTTCACCGCGGGGAAATTATACCCAGTTACCCAGTTCGATGCTTTGTTTTCGGGACGAAAGCGGTATTTACCAGATTTAAAACCCTCAAAGGCAATTTCATCACTTTGATAATAAACAAACTTGATCATATCAAAATTGTAGCGACCACGATTGACCATCAAATCACGACCCCAATAATTGGGATCACGTATATAACTTACCGAACGCCCTGCATCGACGCGTCCCAATTTATAAGGACCGCTACCCATCAATGGAGTCAGACTGATTTTTTCAAAATCGGTATCAATGGAAGATTTGGCAAAAATAGGAAACTGGCCAACAGTCAGTAAAATCTCTTTGTTTTCAGCAGATGCAAAGACAAACTTTACTTGTTGATCATTAATGATGTGAATGTCTTTAATATCACTTAAATAACTGCGAATATACATAGGACCTTTGTGCAATATCGCCTCAAAAGTTGCTTTTACATCGCGACTGGTCACACCCGACCCATCCCAAAAACGAGCATCAGGATTGAGGTGATATACAATCCAGCTCGTATCATCTGGGTCATACGTCACTTTACTTGCCAACTGTGGATACATGGTAAAAGCTTCATTTAATGAGCCAGTCATCAAAGTATCATACAGATAGTCTGTGCCAATCATCGCGACGCCTGTGGTCATCCATTTATTGGCGCTATTAAACGTACCACGCGCATCTAGAGAAAGCGTGCCCCCTGATGGCGCTTTTGGATTGGCATAAGGTAAGTAAGGCGCGTCGATGTATTCAGTAGGACTATTGTGACCAAGCGCGGTCCTCGTGATAGGTGCAGCGATACTGCTCGGTATCCAACTGACGGTGATGGTTAGCAATACAGCTTTTAACAGGGCATTTTTTATTATCATGACGTTATAACAAACCTCTATGCTAACCAATATAAATATCAAAACGTAAAGCCTGACAGCAAAACAGCGTTATAGCAAAATTTTATCATAACAAACTTAGGTTTTTTAACCTAATGGTTTGCCGTGGATATCGCTTCATGGTGATAGCATTAAGCGATATCCATGGCAAACTATTATTACTACGCGCTAGCATGACCAAACTGTCTATTTATAAGTATAAAAAGGGCGCAACCATGACTAGTTACGCCCTTCTTGATGTGCAGTTTATATATAAAAACTTTATATGCTAGCAGTTATTATTTTGCTTAGGCGTGCTTTTTTTCAAAGGCAATCATAAAGTCAACCAACTGCTGTACCCACTCAAGTGGTACGGCATTGTAGATACTGGCTCGCATACCGCCTAC
This sequence comes from Psychrobacter sp. NPDC077938, assembly GCF_044542635.1. Taxonomy (NCBI): domain Bacteria; kingdom Pseudomonadati; phylum Pseudomonadota; class Gammaproteobacteria; order Moraxellales; family Moraxellaceae; genus Psychrobacter; species Psychrobacter sp. NPDC077938. Next base: position 173,838 of record NZ_JBITUW010000004.1, on the reverse strand, counting down.
GTCACGATGACCTTTTAGATTTAACAAGCCAGCTTTTTCTGACTCTTCTAAGAATACTTTATCGAGGCTGCTGTCTGCTAAAGTAAACGGCACGTTCATGATAGAGCGATACTTAGAATCTACTGGATTATTATAAAAACTGCTCTCATCGATTGTCTTATAAAGTAAGTCAGCTTTTTGCTGATTGATTTTACCGATAGCAGCCACACCGCCCTGCTCTTCCAACCAGTCAAACACTAGCCCTGCTAAGTACCAAGAATACGTCGCTGGCGTGTTAGACATAGATTCTTTGTCAGCTTGATGCTCATAATTCAGCAGCATAGGACACCATTCACTTGCTTGCCCCATCAAATCATCATGGATAATGACAATGACTAGACCTGCAGGGCCGATGTTTTTCTGTGCGCCCGCGTAGATCATGCCAAATTTAGACACGTCTATCGGCTGCGACAAGATACAAGATGACATATCAGCAATGATTGGCGCATCTACTTGTGGTGGCTCAAATATCTGTAGGCCATGAATTGTTTCATTGGCACAGTAATGAAAATAAGCGGCGTCTTCATTAATATTCCAATCGCTTTGCGCTGGTACGTCAGTAAAGTTATTCTCTTTCCCAGTCGCAACTAGGTTAATCTCGCCCAGACCCAGTGCTTCATAGCGCTTGGCTTCTTTGATCGCTTTGCCTGACCATGCCCCTGTCGTCAAATAGTCACCGCGTCCACCATTCAACAGATTCAATGGAATCGCAGAAAACTGCAAACTTGCGCCACCTTGCAAAAACAGCACTTTATAGTTATCCGGTATTTCCATAAGCGAGCGTAGCTTAGCTTCCGCTTTGTCAGTAATGGCCATATACTCTTTGCTACGATGGCTGACTTCCATGACCGATAGGCCGCGACCTTGCCAATCAAGCAGTTCGCTCTGCGCGCGCTCTAGTACGGCTGTTGGCATGGTAGCAGGTCCAGCACAAAAATTTGGCAGGCGATGCGGTGTGGCAGTTGCTGTAGACGTTGGGGTTGTAGGCATAATCACAGTCCTAGGTATGATGAAATAAAAGGATGTTTTTTATTTCAGTTTGTTGATAAAGGCATTGGTATTGATGTTAGTTTTTATACAACTCAATGAGATATCTGCTCCCATAGCTGACGTTTAGCATCACTGTCTGCGAGCATTTCTTCTAATGTCGGCACAGCAGTCAGATTGGGATGTTGTAGGCCATCAGGTAGCGCTGTTAGTGCAGCAACTTGTATTTCTTCACTCCGGCCAATTCGAAAAATATATCCTGCAAGACTGGCATTGGCAAGCTCAGCAGTATCCATACCGTCGCAAATCGGGAATGATGTTGTCTCGCAAGTGATTGATAGCGCCTGAGTAATGTTTTGCCATAGTTTTTGACTATCACTATTCAGCGCTTTGATATCAATCAATATTACCCAGTCACCATAGCGGCCACCTTGCAGGTCAAATGGTGCTACTTTTTTTAAGCTATCATCATTTATGCTGTCGTCATTATTACTTTGCGGAAAATCACTCTGCGCAAATTGAGGTTGCTCAATAGGTGCATTCGTAGAGGTTACAGCAGTTTGGTTCAATGCAGTACTTGGGATGTCATGATAGTTAGACCCAGCACTTGAACTAGCAGCACTTGAACTAACACTATTCGAATCAACGGAATCAAAACTATAGGTAACAGGGCTTTGCTCACTAGCCGCCTGTTCAGTGGTAGCTTGCAAATCAGCATCATACTCATCGGCAACATAGCCGTTAGCATTATAGTCATTGATATGATAACCATCAGCCGGTTGATCAACTGTACCTATAATTCTAGCGCTCGCTACTTCATTGTTATTAGGCTCAATATCAGTGGAATCAATATTTGATTGCTCAACCGAAGCTGTCGTAATATCAGCCATATTGATGGTTTCTGACTCAGGCTGCACCCACTGATTGATACCCATCATCGCTAGAATTTGGCGTTGCTGCACACGGCGCTGTAATACAGTTAGCGGGTCTTGGGTATCACTCATTCGACTCTACTATCCTACTAATTTTGTTTATATCATTTATAGATGTTTTTATGGTTTTGGCAGCTCTCACTGAGTATGTATCACACCATTAATCAAATACTAAATACATACCCGTCAAAACAGCTGTCGAATACCGAGCCAACGCTCTGATATTGCCAACAAACAATCATATTCATCTTGGCTAATTATCGTATCGTGTAACATCACCGTATGCAACGTACTTAGCCATTGGCGATACTCATTATGAGTCGGCTGGTTCATCTCGCTTTCATTATAATCTATTTGGCTACCATCCTGTTGCTTCTCTCGATAATTATCAGCATTCTGAGCACCTACCAAGCGCTTGATAGAGTGATTGGCAGAGACAGGAACCGCAGAAATAATCGTCAATAACTGAATGCTATTCAAATGCTGTGCGGTCAATAATAACCACTGTAAATTGACATCGCTTACTGTCACGAGATCAATATCAATCAAGCGCGCATGCCGTCTCAAATCTACAATATAATGCGCCACACTGTCGTTGCCTTCACTCAATAGCGATCGGTCATGCATTGATATCATCTGGCCTTTTGCATCTTTTGATAGCCGATAAGCCAATAAGACAACAATTGATACTTCTGATTTACTAAGTCCTGCAAACACCTGACCCGAAGGATCTAGTTGCGCCCTTACGTCTTCCATACCAGTCTTCAGTATTTGCAACCATAGAGACTGCGCGTCTGTATCTTGTAAAACTTCAGACAATATCGGTAGCAACTGCTGCAAATGTAGCGCTTGCCATAGTGATAATATTGGCGATTTTTGATGTGCTAAAGCTAAAGAATTGTTCAGAGCAATTGCATGAGCGTTATCACTAGATATATTTTGATCTGACGAATCAGGAGCTAAGCTTTTGGTTAAGTCAGATGTCAGCTGTTGGTTAAATAACTCAAATATGCCCTGCTGATAACGCAACAACATCGTACGGCATTTCTCTTGTTTTTTATAGTACTGATGACTGTCGTGACTATGATCGTCTTTACTTTTGAGTTTTAGATTTTCGATAGATAGTTCAGATAAATTCTTTTGATGCAATTGGTTTAAGGCGAGCTCAATCAAAGCGCTGTCCAAACGCCTGTCCAAACTGGCTACTACTGTCATCAGCTTAGTATCTATCCTATGCGGTAATATTTGCTCATGGTCAATAGTGCCACCCTCAATAGACAAGCCATCATTCCAAATATCATTCAAACTATAAGTGGTAGTTGTTGATAAGGGTTGATACTGATGGCAAAACAAGACAGCTTCGACTAATGCTAGCGCACCTAAAGGATGATGACTATGGTTTAGTATGTGCTGAGGTAGCGATACCTTTTGAATATCGCTAACTTCAATTAGTGTGTTTTCTGGTAGGTCAGCATCAGGTTTGGCCTGCCACGGTTTTAATAGCTGATGAGCACCAACGTCTTCGGCCTGTACTTGAAGCCGCCCATCAATTACCACATCAGCTTCTACGGTAAACTCTAAACCGTCATCAATCTCTGATTCGCCATTATCTTTATTACGATTGTCGCTTATAGATTCAGCAAGAACTTTTCCATCATTTGGCTGTTTAGTGTCACCTGTATCAATCGTTGCAGCTGTTTGAGATCCAAGTAACGACGACTGCTGCAAGTTTTTGTCTGGCAAATTTTCACTTAGGCTATTTTCTTTTGTTTCTGCCCAATCACCTAAGCGTCGTTGCCTATATATCTCTTTAACCTTTTGCTGATTTATTCGCTTTTCTTTGGCGACTTGTACCGCGAACCTATGATAAGCATCCGCATTAATAGCGTTCATACGCTCTGTCAAGCTTGGATGGGTGGCAAACCATGACACATCACCTAAGTCTGCCCCACTACTAGCAAAGAAAAAATGGCTGAGTCCATTGATATCGGCGATGCCAGACAAACGCGAGCCGAGCGAGTCTTGATGAATGGCTTTTAAGGTTTCGACAATCGCAGGCGTACGTGTTAACTGAACACTGGTGGCGTCAGCAAGTAGCTCGCGCTCACGATTAAAACTGTGCTTAATCAACTGCGCGCTTGCCATACTAGAGAAGCTTAAACCATGCAGTAGCAATGTCCAAGCACTACGCGAGGCTTGACGATCTATTATAGGTGGCGTTTGCACCCATTTAGACTGACGCTTGGCTGAGGACTGCTGTTGTTGTGATTGCTGCTGCCAGTAAGCGACCCATTCACTATGCGTGGTGAAATTGGCCGTTTGCGCTTCTGTATTGCGTGCTAGCATATCAACCTGTCTCTGTGATAGAGACTTTTGGGAAATACTATCGCTATCAAAGTGACTATAATTAGAGAGACGATTAGAAATGTGATTAGATATTGGGTCACTCCAGTCGTATAGTATCTGCAAGCCTGCCAATACCACCATCAGCTGTAAATTAAAATTGGCATCGCCGTGCAATATATGACCATATTCATGACCAATGAGTCCGTATAGCGCCTCATCAGACAGTTTATCTAGCGCACCTTGAGTAACGACAAGTACCATATCTGAGCTATGGCGACCAGCGACGAAACCATTGATACCCTGCTCGTCAGGTAGCACGTACAAAATAGGGGTTTGCAAACCTGCCGCAATGGCCAGTTGTTGAGCGATTTCATAGTAGCGACGATAAACGGGCGGAAAATCGCGCTCGTCACGTACTGCTATATGACGTGAACGATAGCGAACCTTTTCTTCAGCTTCGTGTTGATGAGCGACTCCTTGACTGTGCTCCCATGGTTCTTGACTATTATCGATAAACAGCCTAACCGCTCCTACTCGCTGAGCAATAGCGCGACCACCTGCTCGCAGACGTCGATACTCTAAAAAACTACCACCAACGAAACTGCCTAACGTCAAGACAATGACCAGAACCAATACCCAATGATATATACCGCCTGCAAATACTGTCAGCAGTATAGACATAACAGCCAGTCCTACAGCCATATGAGCAAGTACAATCAAGAAAAACAGTCCATAAAGTAATAGACTGCGCCGCGTACGTATCCGCTGTTCACCAAAAAAATCCATCAGATTAGGCTGCCTAGAGTTCGCCAAAATTGTCTAAACCTTAGCCCATATTGACAATCGGTGCCTGAGCAATCGCTTCTCTATCTTCAAATACCAACTGACTGAGTGGACGAAAGCCAAAAGTCGTACTAACGAGGTTATTCGGGAATACTTCGCGATCGTTATTATAAAACATCACGCTGTCATTATAATGTTGACGCGCAAATCCGATGCGATTTTCCGTATTGGTTAATTCGTCCATGAGTTCCTTGATCATACTATCGGCTTTTAGCTCTGGGTAGGCTTCGACGACAGCGGAAAATTGACTCAACGCCTTAGATAACATACCTTCTGCTTTTGCAAATAGTGCCATATGCTCTAGCGAGTCTGGCTGATGTTTATTAGAGTCTTGTAGATCTTGTGCGTGATTACGTGCGCTAATAACGCGAGTGAGTGTTTCTTCTTCATGACTCAAATAACGCTTGGCAGTTTCGACCAAGTTTGGAATCAGATCATGACGACGCTTTAGTTGAACATCTATTTGAGCAAAGCCATTCTTTGCTTGGTTCCGTGCGCGTACCAATCTATTGAAAATGGATACCCCAAACACAACCACCAACACCACAAATGCAATGAATAGCCAAACAAACATCTTCATAATCAAACTCCAAGGTGTCTAGAATGTTAATAAAAAGTTAATACATTGTATTTTAACTCATATTAATCAATAAAACCTTAGAACTAGATCGGAACTACAAAGGAAATCGAACAGGAAGTTAAATTGAAAAATACATAAGCAAATGGATAACCACCAGACAAAATTTTGACCAAAAAAAAGCCCTTTACAATGAAGGACTTAATACATCACAAATAGATACTTTGTACTTTATTGATATAATTATCAAATTTTAGGCAAAAAAAAGCGACTCCAAAAGCACATCCTCGGCACACACTATAACTATTACCGTTGCTACCTTCCGGTCCTGGCGGGATTCATAGAACAATGTTGCGAGGCTACCAATGGAGCCACCAGTCGCAAATTATACAAGAAATTTTTAATTTTACAACCCCTATCTTAAAACTGTTTGCTTTAGACCCTAAACAACACTGTCATTTAGTTCATTATCTTATGTCCGCAATATATGAGCACAAATTATATCAGCAACTTAGGTCACAAAATTCTCACAGCAACTTATATGAATTTTGCTATTTTAGTGAATGAAGTTGCACCCATGTCGATTTCTAGAGAACAATAGGGACAACTTTTCGTGTATAAATGAGCGTTGATAATTGTCATTTATATATTATTAGAATCAACTTAGGAGATAATAATGAAAAATACTTTATTGAATAAAGCAGCACTAGCTTCTGGCACGGTTTGTCTTATGACAGCAATGATGGGTAGCGCCCATGCAGAGCCAACAGGCTATGATCAACTGACGTTTCAAACAGAAATAAAAGAAGAAATTCAGAACGACGAAGTACGCGCCAGCTTGTACAAAAAAGCACAGGCCACTGACTCTAAGACTTTAGCCACAATGCTCAACACCTCAATCAACAATGCCATGAAAATCGCCAAGCGCTACCCTAGCGTGACCGTGAGCACAGGGCAACAGCGCACCTATCCACGCTACGACAAAAACGATAAAATCATCGGCTGGACAGGTCAAGCAAACATAGACTTAAAAAGTACAGACTTTTCAGCAACTAGCCAACTAATTGCCGATTTGCAAGAAACCTTAGTGATGGACAATCTTAATTTTGGCGTATCAGATACTAAAAAAGATGCTCTAGAGCAAAAATTAATGACCGAAGCCTCTCGCGCTTTTCAGCAGCAAGCTAAGAGCCTTACCCGCGCGTGGGATGCTCGTGGCTATCGCGTCGTCAATGTTAACCTAAATACAGGTAGCAACTATCCACGTCCGATGTATAGCGCTATGAGCATGAAAGCAGATTCGCTTGAATCTTCTGTACCAAGCCAAAGCTTTGAGTCTGGTAATAGCACTATTTCGGTGACTGCTAACGGTACTATCGAGTTAACTAAATAAGACAGCTTATAGTTCAATAAAATAAGTGATTTACATTAAAAAAGGCAAGCATCGTTAACGGTGCTTGCCCTTTTATTTTGCTAGCGATATCTATTCATTATATCCAATCATTATTGAGACCATTATTGTGACTTAGCAACTTACTGTTGACGCAGTTTTAGCATCAATTTTTGATACCAAGCGAGCTTTTGATAAGCCAACAGCTGCGCTGCCTTTCTTTTGTTGTCTTGCAATGTGGTCGTGTTTTGAATCACATATACGGTACGTGTGATTTGCTCAAGTGTTTGGCCAGTTTCGCTTTGTATAACAGCCTTGATTGTATGAGCGCCTGGCAAAACATCAACAGTAGCAATAGATGCGTTCAAACCTTGTGCAACCTGTTTATCATCAAAATAAATACGAGCGCTATCACCTGCCTGTAACGCAGGCTTAATCTGTACATTGACATCGATATTCTGTACGGGACGACGATAGGCTCTCTCTTCGCTAGGTTCAGTAATTACTAATTGATAATTTACTGGTGTGGCAACCTTAGTATTTATCGCAGGCGACTCAGTAGCAGTCACTGTCTGCGACGCATTTGATGATTGGCGACTTGTATTAGAATTGGTTGTCGTATTCAGACTAGTTGACCTGCTCGTCTCATTACCTGTCGTAATAGCCATTTGACTGACTTGTTTGCCAACTTGCTGCTCATAATCCTGTGGACGGTCAGTAAAGGTGACTTGACCGGTTTGCTCGTCGACCACTTTGTAAATAGGTGCGGCATTGGTGAGAGGTGCACAAAGACTAACAAGAGCAACCGTAGTCCATAACCCAACTCTAATCTTACCCTTCAAGAAACTCGGTTTTGCTAATAAAGTCATAATCCATCAACCTAGATAGTGTCTACTATTAATATAATTTTATAAAACTATTATGCGTGAGTTTTGATATGAAATCAGTAGCGATTTCAAAGAAAATTCAGCAATTGGACTGATACACTTTATTAATACGCATAAAAAAACCAGCTAAGTCATTCTTAGCTGGTTTTTATGACTCAAAATAACTGAGTGCTTTAGCGACTAATTAGCAGCTGTAGTACATGTCAAATTCAACAGGGTGTACAGTTACGTTCAGACGTTGTACTTCTTCTTCTTTCAAAGCGATAAACGCTTCTAGCATGTCTTCAGTGAATACATCGCCTTTTAATAAGAAGTCATGATCGTCACGCAATGCTTGCAATGCAACATCTAAGCTCTCTGCAACCGTTGGGATTTGTGCTTCTTCTTCTGGTGGCAAGTCATACAAGTTCTTGTCAGCAGCTTCACCTGGATGCATTTTGTTTTGGATACCGTCAAGGCCAGCCATCAACAATGCAGCAAACGCTAGGTATGGGTTCGCTGTTGGATCAGGGAAACGGGCTTCTACACGTACCGCTTTAGGGCTACTCACGTGTGGAATACGGATAGACGCTGAACGGTTAGACGCTGAGTAAGCAAGTTTAATAGGCGCTTCGTAATGTGGTACTAGGCGCTTATAGCTGTTGGTTGATGGGTTGGTAATCGCATTCAACGCACGAGCATGCTTGATAATACCGCCAATGAAGTACAATGCTGTTTCAGACAGACCAGCATACTCATCACCAGAGAATGTATTTACGCCGTCTTTTGAGATTGACATATGTACGTGCATACCTGAACCGTTATCACCAACGATTGGCTTAGGCATAAAGGTCGCTGTTTTGCCAAACTGATGCGCAACGTTATGAACAACATATTTCAATTGCTGAACTTCATCCGCTTTACGTACCATCGTGTTGAATGCAACACCGATTTCAGACTGGCAAGAAGCAACTTCATGGTGATGAACTTCAACCGAACCTTCACCAACGATTTCTTCGATGCGTTCACACATAACAGCACGCATATCATGTGAGCTATCGATCGGTGGTACTGGGAAATAACCGCCTTTCACACGTGGGCGATGCGCCATGTTGCCCCACTCGTAAGTCTCGTTAGTCGACCATGCTGCTTCTTCAGCCGTGATTTTATGACTAACGCCAGACATATCAACTGACCATTTAACATCGTCAAATACAAAGAACTCAGGCTCTGGACCGAAGTAAGCAGTATCACCGATACCAGTAGACTTTAAATACTCTTCAGCGCGACGTGCGATAGAACGTGGGTCACGGTCATAACCTTGTAGCGTTGATGGCTCGATGATATCGCAAGTCACTACCACAGTCACCGCGTCAAAGAACGGGTCAACAAAAGCAGTTTCTGGATCAGGACGCAAGATCATATCTGACGCTTCGATACCTTTCCAACCAGCGATTGATGAGCCATCGAACATTTTGCCATCTTCCATGACATCTTCATCAACGGTATGCGCTGGGAAGCTGATGTGCTGCTCTTTGCCGCGTGTATCAGTAAAGCGAAAATCAACCCATTTAGCATTAGAGGATTGGATAAGATCTAATAGTTTATTCGACATGAATAGTCTCCGTTGTGTTGATCACGTAATTGCGATTTAAAATTATTAATATGATGTTCTTGTCCAAGAATGTCAGATGTGCTCTCAATACTAAAATAGCGCATTCGATATTATGCTTATTATCAGCACTATTTTGCGTATTAGTCAAGATGCTCATCTAAAGCGTTTACTCAATCAGACCAATATTTGTGCACATGGTCTAACATACGCCAATTCAATCCTAACGACATTCTAGCAATATACAACTCATAATGCTGAACTCTTCGGGCTCTTGTTAATAATTATTTTTAGACCAGCTTTTTGGCTTTAAAAATAATCATAACAGCAATAATGCAAAGGCTATGCCAATGTATTGACGCTCTGATAACAGATATAGTTATAGATAGATTTAATTATCAATATTTACAGTGATTTATACGATTAATATCGTTATATATTAATTAATTCTCATCTAGTTCGGTTTTAGAATACCACTTAATTAGAGCACCAATTGAGAACCAAAGGCACTTAATTGGTGCAAATACAAATATATTTATTATTGAAATGCTATTTATTGGTGCGCCGTTAACAGCTGAATTTATAACATTATCTCTAACTACATTAGTTTATTCGTCGACAAAATAATAAAAAATATGTTTTTACTTGGTGCTTACTTAGATAGCCTATACCCTACATTTGATAGAAAACAAAATAGTGGTAAGATAACCGCGCGCAATAACCCCCTCTGTTATAGTCATAGCTGCTTGTGTCCGGCAATCAAGTGACTCTATAACAGTGAAAACAAATTTTATGTTTAAAATATAATAAAACTGATAAGTTGAAGCCTTAATGATTTTGATGATCGATAATTACGATAGCTTTACGTACAATATCGTACAGTACTTCGGTGAGCTAAAGCAGGACATTACTGTCTGGCGTAATGATCAGGTCAGCATTGAGCAGATTAAAACCCTCGCACCTGATGTCATTGTGATTGGCCCAGGTCCGTGCGACCCTGACCGTGCGGGTATTTCGCTGCAAGCCATTGAGACATTTAAAGGAATTATTCCTATACTGGGTATTTGCTTGGGTCATCAAGCTATCGGTCAAGCCTTTGGCGGTCAAGTGGTCAAAGCTGGCGAAGTCATGCATGGCCGCTTATCCGCTATCTATCACAACGAGCAAGGTGTGTTTGCTGGATTACCCAACCCGTCACAGGTTACGCGCTATCATTCACTCGTCATTGATAAGACAAGCCTACCAGACTGCCTTGAGCTCACTGCATGGACACAGAATGCTGATGGTAGTATTGAGGAAATCATGGGTATTCGCCATAAGGATTTTGCTGTAGAAGGTGTCCAGTTCCATCCTGAGTCAATATTGAGCGAAGCAGGTTATCAATTGCTCAATAACTTTTTACAGACTCATGGCTTGGCTACTCTGACATCCGATGAGCTACCGCAAGTTGGCTAGATTTGACTAAAAGCACCTTGGTAAAAAATGCTGCTTTCATAAGCCTATGCCAAATTTCACACAGATTCATATAAAAAATAATAGTAAGTGAGACCATAATGAGTACGACAAAAATAGAAGAAACGCACACGCCAGAGAGTATTGCAAAATTGTCTGACGAGCAAACACATCAATTGCTAACCATAGCTTTGGGTAGAATATTTCAACACATCGATTTAACCTTTGATGAAATGTATCAAGTGATGCTGATTATCATGCAAGGTAGATGCAGCGACGCTATGATGGGCGCTATCTTGACGGGGCTGCGAATGAAGGGCGAATCCATTGACGAGATTACTGCATCAGCCAGCGCCATGCGTGCACTAGCCGCCAACATTGAACCAAAGAACTGCGATTACTTGGTAGATATCGTTGGTACTGGCGGTGATGGTGCTAACTTGTTCAATGTCTCAACTGCATCGGCGTTGGTTGTTGCGGCAGCTGGTGCACAAGTTGCTAAGCATGGCAATCGCGGCGTCTCGACCAAATCTGGTAGCTCAGACTTACTTGAGCAAGCAGGTATCAGTCTTGCGCTCACTCCAGAGCAAGCAAAAGACTGTATCGAAAACCAAGGTATCGGGTTTTTATTTGCACCCAATCATCACAGCGCCATGCGTTATGCCAACCCTGTACGCCGTGAATTAAAAGCGCGTACCATCTTTAATATTTTGGGCCCATTGACCAATCCTGCTGGCACGCCAAACTTAGTCATCGGTGTATTTACTGCGCAGCTATGTGAGCCGATTGCCAAAGTGATGAAAAACTTAGGCGCACGTCATGTCATGGTAGTAGGCGCAAAAGATGGTCTTGATGAAATTAGTCTTGCAACCTCAACCACAGTCGCTGAGCTAAAAGATGGCGAGATATCAGTCTATGACATGATGCCAGAAGATGCGGGTATCGAGTCACAAACTCTTATTGGCCTCGATGTCGACTCTCCAGCACAAAGTCTTGAGTTGATTCGTGCTGCGCTATCTGGAGCTGACACTCATGACCGTGCCGTACTTAAAGCACGTGATATGATTGCGCTAAATGCAGGTGCCGCGATATACACCGCAGGACTTGCCAGCAACTACCCTAACGGTGTTAGCCGAGCACAAAAAATCATTCAAAATGGTGATGCTTTACTCAAACTTGAGTCTTTAGCCAACTATACCCAACAGCTAGTCGCTCAAGGTTAACTTATAAGCACTTATATACTGTCTATAGTCAAAAAAATCTAAAACGGATACAAGGTAGCCGACCGCAGATTGTACAAATCGCACATCTAGGAAGGGCAACGCCGTAGCCATTTAGTAGTTATTAATAGCTCTCTGACTATATTTACATTTAACGATATTCGGATACCAGTATGACCACAACCCATTCAGACATACCGTCAGTGCTACAGCGCATTGTCGCCACCAAAGTAGAAGAAGTAAAAGCCGCTCGCGAAGCATTGTCTCTAGAGGATTTGCAAGCACAGGTCGCAGCTGATGATAAACCGCGTCGAGGTTTTGCCGCGGCATTACGTGCTGCTGGCACTAAAGAAAATGGTATCGGTATCATTGCTGAGATTAAAAAAGCCTCACCGTCTAAAGGCATTATCAATCATAACTTTACCCCTGCTCTATTTGCGCAGCAGTATGAGCAAGCAGGCGCTAGTTGTCTGTCTGTATTGACCGACCGTGATTACTTTCAAGGCGATGACAGCTACCTTATTCAAGCGGCTAATACCTCAAGCCTACCGATATTACGTAAAGACTTTATGATTGATGTCTATCAAATCTATCAATCTTACCTAATGGGCGCTGACTGCATCCTACTCATTATGGCTTGCATAGATGATGCCCAGGTACGAGAGCTACATGCACTCAGTATTGAGCTTGGTATGGACGTATTGATAGAAGTGCATACCAAATCTGAGCTTGAGCGTGCGCTACAGTTGCCACGTTCAGTACACAATATCTACGGTATCAATAACCGTGATTTAAATACCTTCGATGTTGACCTGCAAACCACGCTTGATCTCAAGAATATTTTAAACGACGCACTCGCTGCTGATGCTAATAGCACTGAGCAAAAACCACTTATCGTGACCGAGAGCGGCATTCATAGCAGTGATGATATTCGTCTCATGCTAAGTAATGAGATTCAGCACTTTCTAATCGGTGAACAATTTATGAAAACCGATCATCCTGGGCAAGCGTTACAATCCTTACTTGCGGGCGTCGCAGCAGACGGGTAAAGTAACTCAATAATTTATGCTTAAATATATGCTAATAGCTTGAACAATGTCTGCGCTATATACATAGTTCAATCAACCATTCATCAATCAACGATACGTTAACTTTTATGTCAAACTCTCTGTTTTCAAAAGAAATGCAAGACCAGCTCAAAGAACTCAAAGGCCAGCTGAGCAAGGGCCGTGATACCAATTCACCTGAAGGTGAGAATCAAAAGCCAACTGAGCCGGTGTCGCTACCGACTCAAAAGCAAGTGAAAAAGACAGTTAAGCAGCTAGATAGTGAACATATCGATGACGATAAAGTTCTGTTTATGCAAGCCATGCACGGTGTCAATCAGCTAGAAGACAAAAATGTCCGCTCACCTGCCAGCGCAACTAGAGCAGGCAAACCTGATGCAGCGACACTATCAAAACGTGCTGCGGCTCAAGGTAGTGAAGCCAGTGATTTAGGCGCAGGCTTGTCAGATATGCAAGCACTACTGAACCCTGTCGCTGCTGAAGCTTATTTGTCTTATAAGCAACCAACACTGCAAAATAAAATCTTTGATCAACTCAAAAAAGGCAAGCTGCGTTGGTATGATGCGGTAGATATCCATGGCTGTACAATAGAAGAAGCACGCGAAGCGATGACTCAACTGTTGAGCCAAGCCAAGCAGAAAAACGAAACCATGGTAAAAATCGTCCATGGTAAAGGTAGCGAAGCGATTCTAAAAACCTGTATCAATGGTTGGTTGCGTCAATTACCAGAAGTATTAGCTTTTTGCTCTGCGCCACCAAAAGATGGTGGTAACGGTGCTGTACTAGTACTACTCAAAAAACCTAAAGCAGATGGTGAATAGGTCTACTGTTAGTAATACGGTACTACATAAAAAGGACTGCTTATTTGCAGTCCTTTTTTTATCAATCATTCATAGTTCAGACATGGACTATAACAATGTTTCCTCTAATGAATACTCTCTTTCATGTACATTCCATTTAATATGAGCTTCTCACCCTCTATTAATATATTGACTTGAACACCTTCTAATTAGCAAAGCGAAATCACTATGAGCATACAGACTACTGAAAACACCAACGAGCTAGAACAGCAGATTGCTGCACTAATTACCATTGAACCAAGGTTCGCCCCTGTCCATAAGCAGGTTGGTACCCCTAACCTTAGGCATAACGCAGGTGGGTTTGAGCAGTTGATGAGAGCGATAGTAGGTCAGCAGTTATCAGTTGCTGCCGCTGCCAGTATTTGGAAACGGTTGGTTGATGCAGAATTGATCACACCGCAAGCGATACGTGAAGCGACAGACGATAGTTTGAAGACGCAAGGATTGTCCAAGCAGAAAACTCGTTATGTACGCTCTTTAGTGGATCATGATATAGACTTTGCAGCCTTAGAAACCTTGTCAAATGAAGAAGCCATAACAACCTTGACAGCTGTGACAGGCATTGGGCGCTGGACAGCTGAGATGTATTTATTATTTTCGCTAAAACGTGCAGACATACTTGCAGTCGATGATTTGGCCATTAAAGTTGCAGCCATGGAGTTGTTAGGCTTAGCAGAGCGCCCAACACCCAAGCAGCTAAAAGACTTAACTCTGCACTGGTCACCTTATCGCAGTGCTGCCAGTCTATTGCTTTGGTCGTACTACGGCTCATTACGTGATAAAACCGCAGTACCTTTATAGCTAGTTGAGCAAAAAACATAGCCAGTGTTATTCACTACCATTCGTGAGCAAAAAGTCTCTTTTAAGGCTGGTTCCATATAGAAAAGCCAGATTTATTTTTAGTGTGCTTAAACTTACTTTTTCTTAGCATATGACTTTTATGCTTTAGTGCCTTAAGCGCACCACTTCGGCTGACGGTCGCCATAGAGAATTTGTGGTGACTTGCAACATCATTTTTAGCCTTGTCGCTATCTTTACGAATATTAACGCCATCGTCGTTGTAATCTTTCCTGTATACGCTTGTGTTTACTTCCTTGTTATCAGACACTTCATTATTAGCAGAGTTACTACTGTTATCTGATTCATTTCCTTCTGCTGATTCATCAGTGCTACTTCCCACATGATGTTCAAGCTCCGTTTGATTGACGATCAACTGCTGAGTCGGCAATGCATGTTCTACTTTATATTTCGCGACTTTCTTTAATATATCGACAAACAAAGCGTTTTGTTTGTCATAGAACTCAATGATACCAATAGCATTCACATAAGCTTGCAACTGAATAACATAGCAATCTTGGCGCAGCTCCAAAATATTGACCTGATTCCATTCTTGATTGGTCAAATCATGCTCTTTTATAAATTCATCCAAGTCATTAACCATTTTGAATATTACGTCAAGATCAGCGGTACGCTTAATATATAAGTAATGGAAAAAACGAAACATATCGCGAGAGGTAAAGTTTTCGATCTGCATCGATGAAAAGTCACCATTTGGTACCGTAACAATCGTCCGCGACAAGGTCCGTACGCGTGATGAGCGAATACCAATGTCGATAACTGTGCCTTCGTAAGTACCGAATTTACAATAGTCACCGATACGCACAGGTGAATCCGCGACGACGACGACACTACCAACTAAGTTTTCGATCGTCTTTTGCGCACCAAGGGCTAACGCCAAACCACCCACACCCAGTGCCGCAATACCAGTGGTCAAATCAAAACCCAAATTGCCAAAAATGACAATCACTGCAAATATCAGGAGTAGCGCCTTAACAACCTTACGCAGCAATCCCAAAATTGAGACTCGCTCAGTATAGTTTTTCTTGTAGCTTAGATTTACCGCTCGGGTAAATATCGCGTCGATCACTCGCAATAGTAGCCAAGTCAGCGCTAACCAAGAAGCGATATCCGTAAAGCGATTGACCGGCTCACGCAGGGTCACCGATACGCCTGCATAAACCATCACCTCGGATAGTATCAATGCCATAATGACCACAGAGAGTGGCAATATTACTTTGTTAGGTAACGGCAATGGCGTACCACGCAAATACGGATAAACAATCCTTAATAAGTGGTATAGCAACCATACCGCGACATAAGTAAGTACAAAGCTAGTCACAATCATGGTGAGCGCGGCGACCAAATCAGCTAGTTGATAGCCGAAAAGCTTTTTACCATCTAAAGAGTCAACCGTATAGCGAGAGACCAAGGTCGGCTCAGTATTTTCTATCACTTCTGGTACTGAGGTCAGCGTATCGCTAGAGAATTGCCAATATTGTTCGTTTTGTTTTGAGACCACCCTTTCGAGTAGTAGCGGAACACTTCGCTCCCCGATATTAATTACACCGACATTTTCTTGGCTAGGTGGCAGTTGGTCTGTTAGATTACCCTCAGGTGAATTGCTAATCTGTAGATCCGGCTGAAAACGCCCTCCTGCATCCAGTGCCTGTTTAAACTGTCTCACAACGGTCGTTGGGTTATCGGACTTTGATAAGTTGAGATAATTACTTGCCAGCAGATAATCATTTTCGCCCAGCGCACTGATAAACCCTTGTACCGTATGACGCGGCGTGTCTCGGCCAAACGAATCAGGCAATGGCGTACTTACTGTCTCTCCACTACTGTCATTACCCACTCCAAGCGCACCAGCCTCCACAGCATAAGCATTATTTGGCAAGGCAATACTCAACAGCATAGCTAGTAGTAGCATTGCGACTATAAATGGCATCTTAGTAGTAGCAGGAAATGAATTAGGCGAAGGACTGGGAGTCAGATTGTGCTTGATAGACAAAACAAACCTCTTAGTTTAAAAATGGCATGATAAATGACAGGTGACGTCCATACTATAGTAACAATTATTTATAACAGCAGTGCTTTTGATTACGCAATTTTGTAGCTAACTGTATTGGTATTTGGTTTCTTACTCTATGTGCATTTCTAATAATAAGTATTTATTAAGACAGCTTTCTCTTATAAAACTAAAAAACTGCTCATAGAATGTTTAGGTAAATTAATTTTTAATAAATTATTTAGCAAACTAACATGAATACCATTCAGCCTATCCTGAATAAAAATTAGGTTAAAGTAGTTTATAAAGCAAGTTAATTTGTAGATAATGAGCACAGTTTTGCTTGTATACTGTTTTTTGTAACTTTTGACCCCTTTTACGTCATAATAGTTACCTCTCATTTCTGCATTTTTAACTTGATTACTTTGGAATCGACTATGTCTGTATCACGTGCATCTTCACGTACCTATCTTCGTTTAAGTATTTTGAGCGCGCTTGGCTTACTAGCAGTAAATACTGCAATGGCAGCCACTTCTGAAAACACTTCCATTGACGATAGTAACTTACTACAAGTTGAGCTTGATGAAATTGTTGTGACAGCAACCCGTACGCCGACTAAGACCAGTAATATTATCGCTCAGACACGGGTAATCGATAAAGAAGAATTGCAACGTTATCAAGGTCAAACCGTAACAGATGTATTAAGGAATCAACCGGGCATCAACATTACTCAAAGTGGTAGTATGGGAAGTGTTAGTAACTTTTATATGCGCGGTTACGACAGCAAGCAAGTTCTTGTAATCATCGATGGTATCCGCTACAGCTCTATTTCTACAGGCGCGCCAGCACTAAATCTATTATCTGCCGATCAAATCGACCGTATCGAAATTTTATATGGCGCATCAGGTTCTAGTATTTATGGTTCTGACGCGATGGGCGGTGTCATTCAAATATTTACTAAAGGCAATAACGTAGAACAATCTAACGTTTCAACGACCGTGGGTTATGGTAGCAACAACCATTACCAAGTAGGCCTGACAGGCCAGCTTAAAAATGAGACTTCCTCATTGAGTTTGGGTGTCAGCCGCAACGAAACAGACGGTTTTAACGCAATTGCTAACCCTAGTTCTTATGATTACAATGCTGATGATGATGGTTTTAAATCTACCAATGCCAGTCTAGCGTTACAACATAAGATTTCAGACTCTTTAAGTGCTGGACTCAGCGCATTATATTCTGACTCTACAACGGATATCGACTCTGCAGGCAACGCTTTTCCAAATGCTTATTCAGATCAAAAAAATGGCAGCGCCAATGTTTTTATTCAGCATCAAACACCATTAGCTGTCACTAAATTTAGCTACGGCCAAAGTATCGATAAATCCACTACTCATGATGCTAACTCTATTGATTATCAAGATGGCAGTCAATTTGATACCATTCAACAGCAGGCACGTTCAGAAACAAGTATTAATGCACAACCTGGTACCGTTATCATTGGTGCAGAATGGTTATCACAGAAATTAGAAGCATCTGATGTTTTGGATTTTTCAGGTTATCCTGCCCCTGCCGCTCAAACTGCTTACGATCCTGAAGATAGAACTGTCAAAAGTGGTTTTGTAGGCTATCAATTATCAGAAAATAGTTATGACCTACAAGCCAATTATCGCGTCGATGACAATTCACAATATGGCAATGAGGACACATACAACATAGGTGCCGCTATACGTCCATTAGATGGCTTGCGTATCGGTGCAAGCTATGCGACAGGGTTTCGCGCGCCAACCTTCAACGATTTATACTACCCTGGTTACAGTAACCCTGACTTAAAGCCTGAGACCAGTAAAAATACGGAAGTGTTTGTAGAGTACAATAAAGGCCATCAAATATCCCGTCTGACTGGCTATCATACTGACGTTGATGACTTGATTGGTGGTAATACCAATACGAGTGAGGCACAAATCAAAGGCTTAAGTTTGACCTCAGACTGGAGCGTTAGTTCGTTTGTATTTGGTTTGGGTTATGACTATCTAGAAGCTAAAGACAAAACCACCAATAGTGCTAACTATAATAACGACCTTGTATACCGCCCTCAAAATAGCAGTTTGATTTATGTTGGTTATCAGCAACCTGCTTTTGATGTGCGTTTAGAAGCTAAATATACTGATGAAAGATTCTCTGATGCTGCAAATACTACTAAGTTGGATGACTACACTCTACTAAACTTAAGTGGCGTTATCTATCTGACGACCAATCTGCGCGCTAACTTACGCGTTGATAATATCACTGATGAAGATTATACCCTTGCCAGCCAATTCGGTAATGAGTACGCTACCGAAGGCACTAGCTATTTTGGTTCTTTAACCTATGATTGGTACTAAACCAGTCATAAATTAATATAGTATCTATTGCAAACAATATAAAAGGTCATCTACAGATGGCCTTTTTTTTACCTATGAAAAATATACAGGTACTTATGCCATGACTGCTTATCATTTATCTCAGTCAATAGGTGACAATTAACCACTCATCTATTACAATAACGACCTCCGAGAGGTGTTGCGCCATAACAGTGATTTACTGCATTAACATTCTATAGTTATGCAATCACAGGTTATGTTAGGCTCGGTTAACTGTCGAGAGTCCATATTTTTGGTCGCTCACAGCGCAAACAACGGCACCTGCGTTTTTATTCTTTTTATCATTCGTTAACCACTGATAGGAGCATATTATGGACGCAGTGTCTACTACACCATCTGCCCATACGATCGATCCCTCTTTCACTGACTATAAAGTCGCTGATATCAGCCTTGCTGATTACGGCCGCCGTGAAATCACCCTTGCTGAAGCCGAAATGCCTGCCCTAATGGGTTTGCGTCGTCGCTACGAAGCCGACCAGCCGCTTAAAGGCGCGAAAATCGCTGGCTGTATCCACATGACCATTCAAACTGCCGTACTTATCGAGACACTAGTCGCGCTAGGTGCTGAAGTACGCTGGACATCATGCAATATCTTCTCAACTCAAGACCATGCTGCTGCTGCGATTGCTGCTGCTGGTATCTCTGTCTATGCTTGGAAAGGCGAAACAGAAGAAGAGTATGAATGGTGCCTACGTCAGCAAGTACATGTTGGCGGCGAAGCGTCAGGCCAACTTTGGGATGCTAACTTAATCTTGGATGACGGCGGTGATTTGACCGCTTTGATTCACAGCGATTATGCAGAGCTGCTTGATAACATCCATGGTATCTCAGAAGAAACCACTACTGGCGTTCATCGCTTGGTTGAGATGCTTGGTAAAGGTACGCTTAAAGTACCAGCTATCAATGTCAACGATGCAGTTACCAAGTCTAAAAATGATAACAAATATGGCTGCCGTCATAGCTTAAACGATGCTATTAAACGCGCTACCGATATGTTCCTTGCTGGTCGCCGCGCTTTGGTTATCGGTTACGGCGATGTGGGCAAAGGCTCTACGCAAAGCTTACGTCAAGAAGGCATGATCGTACGTGTTTCAGAAGTTGACCCTATCTGTGCTATGCAGGCATGTATGGACGGTTTTGAAGTCTTATCACCATACATCGACGGTGACAACACGGGCGGCGCAGCCAGCATCAACAAGCGCTTGCTTGAAGATACTGACATGATCGTCACGACTACTGGTAACTACCATGTTTGTGACCGTCATATGCTAGCAGCCCTTAAGCCTGGTGCTGTAGTATGTAACATCGGTCACTTTGACACCGAAATCGACACTCAGTTTATGCGTGATAACTGGCGCTGGGTTGAAATCAAGCCACAAGTACATCAAATCTTCCGCTCAGACGATGAAAACGATTATTTGATCTTGCTTGCTGAAGGTCGCCTAGTAAACCTAGGTAACGCTACTGGTCACCCATCACGCGTGATGGACGGCTCATTTGCCAACCAAGTATTGGCTCAAATGTATCTGTTCGAAGAAAAATTCGCTGACTTGCCAGCTGACCAACGTACTGACAATCTATACGTAAAAGTATTGCCTAAGAAGTTAGACGAAGAAGTGGCCGCTGCGATGGTTGCAGGCTTTAACGGTACGCTAACTAAGCTGACCCAAAAGCAAGCTGAGTATTTGGGTGTGCCAGTTGAAGGTCCATTCAAGCCTGATGCTTATAAATACTAAAAGGAGACTGACTGTGAGTAAGCCTGCTTTCTCCTTTGAGTTCTTTCCTGCGAAGACCGAGCAAGGTCACGAAAAGCTTCTCAGCACGTATGATGAGCTTAATAAGTTGTCACCAGCTTATTTTTCGGTAACTTATGGTGCGGGCGGTTCAACCCGTAGCCGCACCTTAGATATCGTACAGGCACTAAGTGCGCGTGGTACCACTGAAATCGCACCGCATATGTCTTGTATTGGCGATGACAAAGCTGAAATCGCTGAATTGCTCGAGTATTATAAGACTTTAGGTATTAGACGCTTAGTAGCGCTACGCGGCGACTTGCCATCAGGTCAGGTGGGCATGGGTGAACTACCATTTGCGGTAGATTTGGTAAAGTACATTCGTGAGCATTCGGGTGATCACTTCCATATCGAAGTGGCCTCCTACCCTGAAATGCACCCACAAGCGCGTAGCTTTGAGTTTGATATCGATAACTTGGTAAATAAGTACCAAGCTGGTGCCAATGCGTCGATTACCCAGTTTTTCTACAACGCTGACAGCTATCTGTACTTGCGTGATAAGTTAGAGAAACGCGGTATTGACACGGTAGCTCAGCCTTTGGTCGCTGGTATCATGCCAATTACCAATTCAAGCAATCTCTTGCGTTTTGCTGATAGCTGTGGTGCTGATATTCCGCGCTATGTACGTAAACAGCTGACGGATTTTGGTGATGACCGTAAGGCTATTCGTGAGTTTGGCTTTGATGTGGTTTATCGCTTGTGTGAACGCTTGATTGCCGAGGGCGTACCTGCCATGCATTTTTATAGCATGAACAAAGTTGAGCCAAACAAACGCTTGGTAGAAGCATTGGGATTGACTGCTTAAACTTGTAAGCATTCTAAAATACCCCTTAACTATTCCTGAATACATTATCAATGACTGGCGCTTCTAGGAGCGCCAGTTTTTTATTGTCAAAATCCTGACCAATAACCCTTAACCGTTTTATTCATACACTTTATCTTATTTGATTTTTAAAAATTTCTTCACTGTGTAATAATACTGCTCTAAAAATAATTTTCTTTATTAAGAAAAATTCTCATAAAACAAATGTCATTAATTGTCTCAAGTGATATTCTATAGATCTAATAACAACTATACTCAATCAAATAATAGGAATAAGACCACGTGCGACGTTTTTTTTATGCCGTTAACAACGACAATGCTGATGCCTCATCACTACCTAAATTGGGTGAGTTACCGCTAGGTAGCAATGTCGAATTACCAGATAGCGTTGTCCATCACTGGTGCCGTGTACTACGAGCAAATATTGGCGATCAAGGGGTTTTGTTCGATGGATTTGGTGGCGAATATACAGTAGAGCTACAGGCAATCAGTAAAAAAAATGCCACTGCTACTTTGCTTACACATATAGACGACGATCGTACGCCGCCTACTATCACTCAGATTGGTTTGGTAATGAGCCGCGGTGAGCGTATGGACTATGCTATCCAAAAAGCAACTGAGCTTGGAGTGACTGCTATTCAGTTGCTCAGCAGCCACCATGGTGAAGTCACATTGAAACCCGCTCAAGTTGAGAAGAAACTGGCGCACTGGCAACAAGTGGCAATCGCAGCTTGTGAACAATGCGGTCTTAATCGCCCACCTCTTATTCTTACGCCACAATCTATCAATGAATGGCTAAGCAATACCAATTCTGATGCTAAGACTACTGAGGCTATGGCTACTGACGTTACGAAGGCGCAAATGGCTGTCAGTTCTATCGTTTCTGTGCTTAGTCATGATTCTTACTATCAAGTATTAGCAAACGCTCCAGATCTATGTATGCAAATGAGTGTACCAGCAGCAGGACAACCTGCCATGCCTAACGCTCTATCTGATATTCTTAAACAACAGACCCCTTATATCAAACTGTTGATCGGGCCTGAGGGTGGTTTGAGTCACGATGAATGTCAGCAGGCGGAGAGTGTTGGTTTTGAGCCTTGGCAAATCGGCACAAGAGTCTTGCGTACCGAGACTGCACCAGTGGTAGCGTTAGCTACTTTACATGCCTTAAGCACCTAGTAAAAACTGATAAGTATTAGTATGACTATCGTAGTTTTTATCTTTTATGCTTATAGTCAAAAATAACGTCTGTTCTTCATCGTACACAGTAAAACGCGATGCCAACTCAATGTTAATAAATTGATAATGCAGTTCTTATTTTTATAAGCCCTTATCTTTTGTGAGCCACTATTATGAGCAATTTTGACACTATTCCAGTATCAATCAAGCAGCAGTTGATGAGTACGCTATGTGAACAGCTTGAAGACGCCATATTTGTATTAGATGACAATTTACGTTATTTAGCGGTCAATGCCAGTTATGAGCTTATGATTGGCTACAAAGAAGAGTTCTTGGTTGGTCGGCCACTTGGTATTTATGCTGCTAAGTTTTTATCAGAAGCAGAGCAGCTGATCTTGAAAGACATCAGCAAAAACCTAGACAGTCATGGATTTTACGAACTTGATTTTTCGATGATCAATCGTTATGGCGAGCCTATTGATTGCCATGTCACTTATCGCAAGATTTATGTCGAGCAGACGGCTTACCATGTGGGTATGTTACGTGACATGTCATCCGTTATCAAAGACCAAAAACAGGTCGCGCATTTACTCAACTATGATCAGCTTACGGGGCTTCCTAACCGCAAGGTATTTTTGAGCCAGACAAGTGACATGCTATTGGATAGTTATCAAGAGGTTGTCCTTGTACGCTTAAATATTGATCGCTATCGCAATCTTGCCAGCCTACTAGGGCCTGATGGTGCCAATGACTTAATAAAAAACTTTGTAGAAGAAGTCGAAAAGCTCAAACTGCATAATTTACGCTCCTTTTCTCACTTTGGTGGTGATGATTTTGCGCTACTGTTTGAAGTTAAAGATGCCAATATGGTACGTCATCAGCTAGACACACTTATGCAAATGTGTGAACGCCCCTTCTCTACTGATAAGAGCCATGCGACAGATGCAAATATCTATTACCATATTTCTGTGGGTGTCAGCTGTTTTCCAAAAGATGATAACGAAGTAACGGGTTTATTGACCAAGGCAGAAAAAGCGCTGGACTATGTTAAGCAGCATGGTGGCGATGATATTCGCTGGTATGATGAGGCCATTGAAAGCGCCACCGCTGGTAGCTTAGAGCTAGAGTCTGAGCTTAGAACGGCTACCCTTGAAGGTCAATTCGTTCCTTATTATCAGCCAAAATTCTCATTAGAGACTGGGGCTATCACAGGTTTTGAAGCATTGGTACGTTGGCAACACCCTACTCGCGGATTGCTCAAGCCCGTTCATTTTATCAATGCCATTATCGCGCACAAGCTATCCTTTGATTTGTTTTCGCAACTGGCCATTAAAATTGTCAAACAATTATCCGTTTGGCAACAGCAAGGGTTTCATCAACACGTCTGTATCAACGCTGATGCTGCTGAGTTTAGCCACCCTGATTTCTTCGATATGGTGAGCATACTACTGACAGAGAATGACGTTGCTGCCCATCAATTGCATATCGAAGTGACCGAATCGTCTTTGATTCAGCGTCATGATAATGTAAAAAAACAGCTTAACTCGCTTAGAGAGCTTGGCGTACGTCTAGCGCTCGATGATTTTGGTACTGGTTATGCGTCATTGAGCTACTTGCAAGAATACCCATTTGATTTTATCAAGATCGATAAGAGCTTTATCTCCAATATTGAAACCGATCGTACCCAGCACGCGATTGTAAAAGCCATTTTGGACTTAGCAGTCGCTTTAGACATGCAGGTCGTTGCTGAAGGTATCGAAACTGAGCAGCAGCGCGATGTGTTGTTAGATATGGGTTGCAAAATTGGTCAGGGCTATTGGTTTAGCAAACCCGTGGCTGCTGATGTCGCCACTGCGATGTTGATCAAACAAAACGGTTCTGAGTAAACGCTAAGCTATTCGCTATTCGCTATACGTTATTAATCATAAACTACTATGTTCAGACTCCTAGCATACGAGCATGTTTAATGTTTATCACGTTTATATCTGTGAAATAACTTACATGCTCGGTTCTACCAAATAATGTTGTAATTTATACCGATGCGTTTGTCTTTCTGGCGAACGCTATTTTTTTGGCTGTCATTTTTTCATGTTAATACTAATCATATAAAGGACTATTTGTCTTAGTAACGTTAGGGTTTTCATATGCTTAATGCTGCTGTTTCCTAGCGCCTAACGTCGATTGCATAACCGATGCAAGATAGGTTCATGACTTATCAGTCCTGTCACCAAACTTGTATAATCACCTATGAAAGCCTATCTTTTATAGTGAATTTGTTAGAGCACATTTAATCTCTCATTGACTCTGACAATCACCACTCTTTTCAACACTATTTTATGTAATCGATAGCATGGTTGACCTGCTTTACTGTTTATCCTTTATTTAGATTTTCAGATTGGCTAGGTAAGAATAACGCACTAGAAGATAGTGCGACTATATGCTCATTATTGACTATGATCGGTTACATTCCAAAAAGGACAGGAAGTTATGCAATACAAAGCGCCCTTACGTGATATCCAATTCGTTATGCATGAACTACTCGATAGTGAAAGCCACTACAAAACTTTGCCTGCGTTCCAAGAAGCTGACCGCGAGCTAATGGACAGCCTATTTGAAATGGCTGCAAGCTTTGCTGAAAACGAACTGTCACCATTGAACCAAAGCGGTGATGCTGAAGGCTGTAAGTTTGACAATGGTAAGGTCACCACGCCAAAAGGCTTTAAAGAAGCTTATGATGCGTATTGTGAGCTTGGCTTCCCTGCTTTATCTGCTGAAGAAGATTTTGGCGGTCAAAACATGCCGTTCTCATTGTCTACTGTCATCAATGAAATGGTTGGTACGGCTAACTGGTCGTTCTCTATGTACCCTGGCCTATCACATGGTGCTATTCAAACCATCGAGCATCATGGTACTGACGAGCAAAAGCAAACCTATTTAGAAAAAATGGTCACTGGCGAATGGTCAGGAACCATGTGTCTTACTGAAGCGCATGCGGGTTCTGACTTGGGTATTATCCGTACCAAAGCTGAGCCTAAAGAAGATGGTAGCTATAGCATCACGGGTCAAAAGATTTTCATCTCTGCCGGTGAGCATGACCTGACCAGCAACATCATCCACATTGTATTGGCTCGTCTACCAGGCGCTCCTGCTGGCACCAAAGGTATCTCCCTGTTTATCGTTCCAAAAATGACGGTAAACGCAGATGGTAGCGTTGGCGAAAGCAACAATGTCGTTTGTGGCTCTATCGAACACAAAATGGGTATCAAAGCCTCTGCAACTTGTGTCATGAACTTCGATGGCGCAACAGGTTACTTGATTGGACCTGAAAACCGCGGCCTACAGTGCATGTTCACCTTTATGAACGTAGCACGTATCGGTACTGCTGTACAAGGTTTGACTGCAGCAGAGTATGCATTCCAAGGTTCATTGACTTATGCAAAAGACCGCTTAGCGATGCGTTCACTATCAGGTACGAAAGCACCAGAGAAAGCAGCTGATCCTATTATCGTACATCCAGCTGTTCGTAACATGCTATTGACTGAAAAAGCCTTTGCTGAAGGTGGTCGTGCGCTAGTGTATTATCTCTCACACTTTGCAGATACCGTCGCAAAAGGCGAAGGCGAAGAGTTGAAGTTTGCTGATCAAATGTTGTCACTACTGACGCCAATTGCTAAAGCGTTCTTGACTGAAACAGGTCTAGAAGCCGCTAACCATGGTATTCAGGTTTATGGTGGTCATGGTTTCGTTAGCGAATGGGGTATGGAGCAGAACGTACGTGATACACGCATTTCTTGCTTATACGAAGGTACCACAGAGATTCAAGCGCTTGACTTGCTAGGTCGTAAAGTCTTGGGTTCACAAGGTAAGCTACTTGCGAACTTTGTAAACGTTATCCAAGAATTCTGTGAAGAAAACAAAGAAAATGACGAGATGGGTCAATTCATTCGCCCACTTGCCAAGCATCTTAAAGAATGGGGCGATTTGACTGCACGCATCGGCATGCAAGCAACTGAAACTCCAGACGCTGTCGGCGGCGCTGCGGTAGACTATATGTATTTCAGCGGTTATGTAACTCTAGCTTACTTATGGGCACGTATGGCACTGGTTGCTCAGACTGCTATCGCAAACGGTACTGGCGAAAAAGCATTCTATGACGCTAAAGTTAAAACGGCTCAGTTCTACTTTGCTAAGCTATTGCCACGTACGACTACGCACGTACAGCGTATCAGCACTGGTGTAGAGCCATACATGAGCATGGACGTTGATCAGTTTGCCTTTTAATTAAAGCGCTAAACTTCGCAATCGTATAATCTTGAGCGGCAACATACTTCGGTGTGTTGCCGCTTTGTTTTGCGCGTGCTTATGACCATTATCAACATGGTCTTAACTATAGCAACTGTCTATAAGTACCGACCTGCCTACCTTCTCACACTATAGTTATCAGTGAGGTGTCTATAAGCACTTCAATAGCCGTTGCTAACTTTTGGTGTACGCACAATTCACGAAGAAATACACTCGCTCACAAGCTTATTTGTTAAACTTTGATTATTAATCGCTAAGGTTATACCAAGAAAACAGTTGATAATCTTAACAACTTCAATTTTAATTATTTGAACCAAAGGAATGTTTATGGCTGTTTATAATGCCCCTCTTAATGACATGCGCTTTATCTTAAATGACGTATTCAAGGCGCCAGAGTTTTGGCAAAACAACGAAAACTTGGCTCATGTCGACATGGAAACTGTCGATATGATTTTAGAAGAAATGGGAAAACTGTCAAAAAACATTCTACTTCCTATTAACCGTAGCGGTGATGAAGAAGGCGCAACTTTCGAAGGTGATGGCGTCGTCACTACGCCGACAGGATTTAAAGAAGCCTATAAGCAATATGCTGAGTCAGGCTGGGTTGGCTTAAGCGGTAATGCTGAATACGGCGGTCAGGGCTTCCCTAAAATGGTTACCATGCTCACCGAAGAGATGGTTTTCACTGCCAACCAATCATTTGCCCTGTATCCAAACCTAACAGTAGGCGCGACGCTTTGTTTAAATGCGGCTGGCTCTGAAGAGCAAAAGCAAACTTATCTAGAAAAAATGTACAACGGCGAATGGGCTGGCACCATGTGCTTGACAGAGCCGCATGCTGGTACTGATTTGGGTATTATCAAAACCAAAGCCGTGCCCAATGACGACGGTAGCTATGATATCTCTGGTA
This sequence comes from Psychrobacter sp. NPDC077938, assembly GCF_044542635.1. Lineage (NCBI taxonomy): Bacteria > Pseudomonadati > Pseudomonadota > Gammaproteobacteria > Moraxellales > Moraxellaceae > Psychrobacter > Psychrobacter sp. NPDC077938. Next base: position 145,372 of record NZ_JBITUW010000004.1, on the reverse strand, counting down.
CCAAAATCTTTATCACTGGTGGTGAGCATGACCTTACTGACAATATCATTCATTTGGTATTGGCAAAAACACCTAATGCACCAGAAGGTTCAAAAGGCATTTCACTATTTGTCGTACCAAAATTCTTGGTCAATGCAGATGGTAGCTTAGGTGAGCGCAATACATTAGCCGTCGGTTCTATCGAACACAAAATGGGTATCAAAGCCTCTGCGACTTGTGTCATGAACTTTGATAATGCTAAAGGCTGGATGGTTGGCGCGGAAAACACTGGCCTATCATCAATGTTCATCATGATGAACTACGAGCGTGTCACTATGGGCTTGCAAGGCCTTGGTGGTTCTGAGCTTGCCTATCAAAATGCAGCGTTATATGCCAATGACCGCGGTCAAGGCCGTAGCGATACCCAGCTACAAAGCCCAGAAAAACCTGCTGATGCTATTATCCATCATGCTGACGTCCGTCGTATGCTATTGAACGCCAAAGTAAACACTGAAGCGTCGCGCTGTTTTGCGATGTACGTTGCCAAAAATCTTGATGAAGAGAAGTTTAGTACCGATCCTGAGTCAGCCAAAGCGGCTGCAGCTCGTGTTGCTTTATTAACACCAGTTGCTAAAGCGTTCCTGACTGATAAAGCACTGGAAGCCACTGTTGATTGTCAGCAAGTCTTTGGTGGTCATGGCTATATCCGCGAATGGGGTATGGAGCAGATCGTTCGTGATACCCGTATTGCACAGATTTATGAAGGCACTAACGGTATTCAGGCGCTGGACTTACTAGGTCGTAAAGTTGCTCGTAACAACGGTAAGTACGTCACTCATTTCTTGGGTGAGATTCGTGACTTTGTTAGCAACATGCAAGCAGACCACGCTATCAAACAAGCTACGTTGAATGCAGCAGATACCATCGAAGAGCTAACTACAACTGTGCTTAACAACATCGGCGAACGCAAAAACGAAATCAATGGCTGTGCGGTTGACTACATGCATGCGTTTGGCTACCTCGCCTACTCATACATGTTTGCATTGATGGTAGAAGCTGCTAATGGCAAAGAAGGCGAGTTTTATACCAATAAAGCTAAGCTTGCGGACTACTTCGTCGGTCGTGTCTTACCGCGTATCGATGCTCATGCACAAATGGTCAAAGCTGGTAGTGACCCAATGATGAACTTTGATCTTGCTTATTTCGACGTTCCTGCAAGCTAAGCTAGCTTTAAAACTAACCTAAAATACCTTGATTAAAAGGACAGTCGTGTTACTGTCCTTTTTTTTGTCAAAATAACTGCTAACAAAATAATTCAATATCAATTGGCAGTTCCGATTAAAATAACGCAAGACAAGATGTCGCTCGACTACAATTGAACGATTGGCAAACATTACTCAACCACTTATACCGATTTAAATAATAAAAACGATTGAAACAACCATGATAAAGGGTGCGACGTGTCAGAATTAAAACGCATTTTACAACAGATTACCGCCTTGAGCGACGTGCCAGACCCTGCGGTACTCAAACGCTTGATTGATGAGCTACGAGTCAGTGATAAAGAACCTGCATTGGCCAATGAGAAAATTCAATCCCTTATCGATATCATACATCAGCATCCAGAATATGGAGATGGGCTGTCTAGTTTTGTGCTAAAACTGATTATCCAATATCGACAAATTGCGCTGTATACCGACACTGGTATTATGTCCGACCAAGGGTTTTTCAACAGTTTACGCCGGTTGATTGGCCATCGGTTTTTACCATTATTACCACAAGACGACTCTGTCGTAGAATTGGTGGGCTACTTATTTAATAAACGCTCTGATGAACGTTGGCTGGCCAATATTGAAAAGGAAAAATGGGACAAACTGGTTGAGCTGGTTCGCGTAGAAGAGAAACACTTAAATCTAGTCGCTACCGCAAAAAACAGTATTTTAAACGCTATTATCATTTTGTCTTATCGCATCAGCGGTATCGGCTTGCATCCTGATTTGATGGAGTCCTATCCACAAATACTGAACTACTCAGCATCTTTTGTTGCACAAAACCAAGAAGCCGTACTCTTCGTCAATCAATATCGTCAAGCACATGAGCTTGATACCTTGACAGATATCACGCCCGAGCAAGCAGTCGATCCTGCACCCCTATTGGTTATGCTCGAACAGTGCGAAGATATCGTCGCTACCGTACGCAAGCGGATTTATAAAACTGGTATCTCTATCCGTTTGACTAATATGATGCTGCGTTTAGATCAAAGTTTGCAGCGTATGCGGATTTTGACTGAGCTGGTCACAGACGATAATCAAAAGCGAGATCGCGCTGTTATCGAACTGATACAGGCGCTCATCACTACGGCCAATCAGCGCTATAGTATTGGTTATTTAATTGATAACAATACCAAACTACTCTCTCGCAAAGTCACAGAAAATGCCAGTCGCGTCGGTGAGCATTATATTAGTACCGATAAAGCTGGCTATCAAAAAATGCTCAAAAAAGCCTCTATTGGTGGCTTTATCATTGCATTTATGGCAACTATAAAAATACTGGCGTATCACTTAGCGCTCGCACCCATGGGTCGCGCGTTCATCAACAGTATGATCTATGGTTTGGGCTTCGTATTTATTCATGTTATTCGCGGCACAGTCGCTACCAAGCAGCCAGCCATGACCGCAGCTGCGATTGCCTCTACCATATCTGAAGGCTCTGGCAAAAAATCACATCAATTGACCAAGCTATCAGAATTGGTCGTCGATATCTTGCGTACCCAGTTTATCGCTATCATGGGTAACGTCATGCTAGCTGTACCCGTCGCTTTGATTATCTCTTTTGCTTGGTTGCAATATACTGGCGCGCCAATGATCGATACCGAAAAAGCAGGACACCTGCTACATGATCTCGACCCCTTTCACTCATTAGCACTTCCCCATGCTGCTATTGCTGGGGTTTACCTGTTCTTATCTGGTTTGATTGCCGGCTACTATGATAATTTGGCAGTTTATAACAACGTAGGCGCTCGTATACAACGTCACAAATTACTGAAATACATACTGCCTAGTTCATGGCTTCAGCGTTTAGGCGGCTTTATAGAGGCCAACTTGGGCGCTATCATGGGTAACTTTTTATTCGGGGTGTTCTTAGGTAGTACCGCGACTATCGGCTATATCTTCGGCTTACCAATTGATATCCGTCACATTGCCTTTGCTTCAGCAAACTTGGCACACGGGCTATTCAATATATCTGCTGATGACATCAGCTGGAGTCTCATCCTGATTTCTATACTTGGTGTGGCACTTATTGGTCTGGTCAACTTAATCGTTAGCTTTTCACTGGCACTGTTTGTCGCCCTACGTTCTAAAGAGGTTCGCTTTTTTGAATGGAGTCGCCTCACAAAACTGGTGTTTGGCCATATTATTAGTCATCCGTCTGACTTTTTCTGGCCACGTGATAAGCCAATGAAATATGCGCGTATCGATAGTCAGGGCCACATGATATTTGATGATACCTCCGCACAAAAAAATGGCAAATCTATACCAAGTAATTATGTGGTGAGGCGTTTGTCTGATGTCAGAATATTACCTGAATCTAAGCACGCTGATGCTCAACATTCACAGACCAACACCGACATCAACTATGAAAAGCAGCCGACAGATGAGCATACGCAGCCGTATAGCTCTCCTGAAAAAGTAATGGATCTGGATGATGGTTTAGTCGATGACGAACTAAACAGCGTTCCTTATACCGATGATATCCAATACGATAAAGCAACCAAAACGATAAGTGCGATCAATAACGATATCGTTAGTGATGAGCCACACCACACTGACTCTGATGACAAGCAGACTGGTGACGCAAAAACACCTTTACCAAAACCTAAAAAACCACCAAAGCTACCTAGTTAAATAGGTAGTTGCGGTGGATTTATGCTCGATCGACTGTTGATATTAAAGTTATTTGTCATAACGTCCGTTATGGGAAGAATGGGTTGCTCTAAGCCGTTTTTTAACGCCTATTTTAGATGGTGAAAAGATAGTGACTTAACATCATTATGGGGACATATTCCTACAACGTTTCTTACGGAAAATGAATGCTAAAGTACTCAAAATAAGTTAATTATTCATCATCACTAAACTTCACATAACTATCAATTTTTTTACCTTTGAGACTGTCCAGTATTTGTTTTATACGACCATTATCATATTGATTAGCATACGTATTCTGTTTTCTTAAATAATGCATGAACTCTTCTGGTAATGACACTTTATAATTTTTCACTAAATGAGGAATCATCATTGTCCAGAGATAGCAACCATCAGTAAAGACCTTAGTTCGCACAGTAATTTTACTATCAATGATATCTAGATCAGGCGATAGAAATTCTATTACTTCTATGCCATTTATCAAATATTTATAAACAGTATCTGCATCAATATTTGATAGTTTGTTAACTTTAGTTTTTACACTTGGAAATTCTTTTGAATTTATTACTGGGTTGGAAGTACCAACCATTTCTGAGAAAGGAGCTAGTTTCTTCATGTATTATTTTTCCTATTCTGACTAAAACACCTTATTCAAAATGGCATACCTTCGCTTTTAAAAGTTCGGTTCCCTAGTAAGGACTTTAATCTTTGGCTGTGGGCTAATGATCTCCACTTTTTAACTCGATGAACGTAGTCACAGTGTACTTCATGGTGTACTTATCATATATATTCTGTTAGTGACCGGTGCGCTATACAGGCATCGAGCTGCTTTGGGAAATTCTTTTATTCCAACCTCCTTTATATCTAGGAGATTTCCACAACTCAGGCATATGAGGGAAGTTTACAAACTCTTTATCTATTCTCTCAATATATGTTAATCCATCTATAGCAACATAGTTTTCATCGAACAAATAGCTCCATAAATTAAGTAGAACATTTCATTACATTATTCACGCTAGTATTTAACTAAGTTACAACCAATACAGTTAGCTTGATATGCGTTAAGCTACATTGAATACATGTAAAATAATGGATTAGATATGACCGAAAGAGTAACCAACAAAGCAATTTTTAGTAGTAGAGTTTTTTCAATTAATTATGTTACCTACCCTACTAACCACAGCGTTATGAAGCACTGTGACCCCGTGCAAAAAGGCCGTTATTACAAATTAAACTTTGTTTTAATTCAGCCTAAAGTTGGTGGTGTGTTCGAGTGTTCAAACTGCATTATAAACCTGTTCGACAGAGTTTATTTATTTCGTCCCGATAAATATGAGCACAGTGTTTCACGAATTCAATCTGGTAAACGCGTGTTATTGAGTTTTGCTTTGAATATTTAGCTAAAGCTTATTAAAGCTGGGCAAACTGTCGAGTTATTTTCCTTTGATTGGTTTGCCATAGGTATATCCCGCAACGGAACTAGCTATTTCACCCTTTAAGCCTATTAACAGACCATCTAAAACGAACTGCTATAACGGAACTACTTATAACAGACTGTTTATTTAGCCTTGTATATTAAGACGCTTATAACCCTCTTTATGGACTCGGGCACTGTGCGCTTGAGGTTATTACCTTGCCGTCACCCAATCTATAAGCCAATAGATAATTACCCCACACGCAGCCACCGTCGAGTGCGCGCGCATGTGGCAAATCAATCTCGCCTTTTAGCGCAGCCCAATGACCGAATAGTATCTTACGAGTGCGCGGTACTTGCCACTCAAACCAAGGCAAAAAATCGGTTGGCATAGCCTCATCTAAACCTGCTGAAAAGCTAAACTCAAGCGACCCATCCTGCTTACACAAGCGCATACGCGTAAAGTAATTAGCAATCGCCCGCATCTTAGTAAATCCTTCGATACCTGCATGCCATTCATCCGCTTCTTTGCTATATAGATTCGGCAGCAATTGATCTAGCTGATTCAAATTACTTTGCAGCTGAGCTTCTAATTGCTGTGCATACCCTGCAGCTGCTTCAATACTCCAATGCGGTGGAATGCCTGCATGCACCAACACCGTGTACTCATCAGGATAAGCCAATATCGGCTGCCTGCGTAACCATTCGAGCAACTCATCACAGTCATCCGCAGCAAAGATAGGTGCCGTTTTGTCTTTATTTTTAAGCTTGGCTGCCCCGCGCCAAACTGCTATCAAATTAAGATCATGATTACCCAATACCGTTGCCGCAGCGCCTTGCTCACACAACGCTTTGACATGGCGCAGCGTGTTCAATGAGTCCTCGCCGCGTGCTACCAAATCACCAGCAAACCATAATTTGTCTTGGGCAGGATCAAAATCCAGTGTTTTTAACAATTGTAGATACGCAGCATAGCAACCTTGTAAGTCACCGATAACATACTGATGGCGAAAACTCATAATACCTCAACGATTTAAACACGATAGTTAAAAACAGCGCGATAAGAAATAAATATCTAAGCACTAATCATAAAAATAAAGCATAAAAAACCGCCATTATAATTGACGGTTAGTAGCATGCTTTTATTTATCAAAAATACATTATACGTCTAGCTGTTGTGAGTGATTGCTTAAGTTCACAAAATCTGTGACGCTTAATGTCTCAGGTCGTGCCTGCGGATCGATACCACAAGCCGCAAAATCGTCTTCGCTCAATGTCGGCAGCAACGTTGATTTTTTGAAGATAGCACGTAGTGTCTTGCGACGATGGTTAAAAGTCTCACGTACGACAATAGCAAAATGCTCTTCATCATTTGCGACTACTGGTTTGTTGATATGCGGCGTCAGACGAAAGACAGCACTGGTCACCTTTGGTGGTGGATTAAACGCACCGCGAGGAACAGTTAGCAAGTAATCTGTATCACAGTGGTATTGCATAATGACCGATAAGCGGCCATAAGTCTTGCTACCCACATCGGCTGTGATACGCTCGACCACTTCTTTTTGCAACATAAAATGCATATCTTGAATCACATCGGCATAGCTAAGCAGATGAAATAAGATAGGCGTAGAGATGTTATACGGCAGGTTACCTACTACACGTAGCTTACCGCGCTCTTCACTATATAGCTCACGGTAGTCCACATGCATCGCGTTGTCTTTGATAATCTCAAAGTTTGGATGGCTATTGGCACCGATACGAATACGCAAGCTATCTGCCAAATCACGATCCAGCTCCACCACTGTCATCGCATCCACTTCTGCCAATAACGGCTCGGTCAATGCGCCCATACCAGGCCCAATCTCGATCAAATTGTCATCGCGCTCTAGACGAATACTTTCGACGATTTCGCGAATGACGCTAGTATCATGCAAGAAGTTTTGGCCAAAGCGCTTACGCGGCTGATGTTTGGCAGCACGTAAGCTGTTAGAAATAGTTTGAGCATCAAATGAAGTTTTGGACATAAAAGAGTCTTAATGTATAAAAGATAAATGGGCGATAATAATGTAATGGCAGCGATACGCTGACTTTATAATGACAAATTATACCACAGCTCATAATTAGGCTGTGTTTTTGAATAATTATTATCGATAGACGAGCCATGCTTTCGAGCAACTGACTCGGTAACTTTTTATCTCTACATCCATATAATATAAACTCTGATTATGCTAAATGGCAGCGTCAAAGCAAGTGCTAGCAGACAGAAACAGGTCCAAAGATGGCGTCATCATAACGCTCTCGGCGTAAAACTAAATCGATAATTAAACGATTTTTAACGCTTCTTGGGTTTAATAAAGCCCCACTGCATAACGCAATTGGTTATGTTTCACCTTTTGAGTTTGAAAAGCGCTATTATGATAATTTAACCCTGTCAGGCATTGCTGTCTGACTCCAGTAAAGTAAGCCAGTCTCTGATATAGTCGAGGCGGTTCAGCCCTACGCGATCGTCAGCCCGCCAGATAAATACCCTTAGGGAATTCACATATGATCCTGAAACTTAACGTCACCCTCCATTATCGACTCTCAGAGCCCATGGATCTTTTGCTTCAGATCGAAGCCGCCGATCTTGTGGATCAGCGGGTGCGTTCGACCGAGATTTGGACATCAGACGTTGCGCATTTTTCACGGGTCGCCGCCGATGATGGTATAGGAGAGCGGATTTGGATTCACGCTGAAGGAGATTTTAGCTGCACTTACCTTGCAGAAATCGCCGTTGACCGTCCTGCCTTGGACATATCGGCACTGTCCCAAACGCCCCTGCATCTTTTGCCCGGAGAGACGATCAGGCATTTGATGCCGTCTCACTATTGCCCGTCAGAACAGTTCCATGCCTTTGTAGACGCCGAGTTTGGCAATCTCACTGGCGGCGCACGGATTGCCGCGATGCGCGACTGGATCGAGTCGGCATTCAGCTATGTACCCGGATCGAGCCATGCACAAACCACCGCGCTCGACAGCTTTGCTCAACGTCAGGGCGTATGCCGCGACTTTGCGCATGTTCTCGTAACACTAGCGCGCGCGTCGTCGATACCAGCTAGGTTTGTGAGCGTTTATGCGCCCGATGTGACACCACAAGACTTTCATGCCGTGGCCGAGGTCTATCTTGAAGGGAGCTGGCACCTCATTGATCCCACTGGCATGGCAGGTGCCGACACAATGGCCCGCATCGGTGTTGGGTCCGATGCGTCCAGCGTCGCGTTCTTAACCTCGTTCGGATCCATGGAGCTGATCAACCAATCGGTATCCGTAACCAGACAAGCTTAGGGTCCTGATCCTAGGCTTTCGAGCCTAGGTTTAAAACAGATGCTGCCCGTCATGCACGATCAAAATTTTACTGAATCGTCTTAGGTGGCTGCCTTTTTAGATAGGCATTACTGATAATAAAATTATTAAGTACTATGTGAAAAATATCTATAAGCACTGACTTATACAGCAGGTACATCGATAAGTGATTTATCAGCCATCTCATTAGCCATACTTAGTGCTTGATATAAACTGGTCGCACTTGCACCACCGCTTCCTGCCAAATCTAGCGCCGTACCATGATCGACAGAAGTGCGAATATAAGGCAAGCCCAAGGTTAGATTGACGGTATCGCCAAAACCGTGCGATTTCAATACTGGCAATCCTTGGTCATGATACATGGCAATGACCGCATCACAGTTTGCTAAATGTCTGGTGGTAAATAACGTATCTGCTGGCATCGCCTCTGATATATTGACACCTGCATCGATGAATTCTTGCAACACGGGATTGATAATCTCAATCTCCTCACTTCCCAAGTGCCCGCCCTCGCCTGCATGTGGATTGAGGCCGCAGACCAAGATACGAGGCTGCGTGAGACCAAACTTCTCTCTCATGTCATCGATGACAATTTTTACCGTTTGGCGCACGTTCTCCGCGGTGATGGCAGCAGGGATGTCCTTCAACGGCAAATGCGTAGTGACAAGTGCTACTTTCATCGCTTGATTGGCCAGCATCATGACGACTTTCTCACAGCCGCTTTGCTGCATAAAAAACTCAGTATGACCACTAAACATGGTGCCATCTAATAGCTTAATATCTGCATCTATCAGCGCTGATTTTTGCAATGGTCCGGTGACGATGGCAGCGACTGTATTATTGATTGCCAGTTTATGAGCAATATCTAACTGCTGAGCCACCATCGCTGAGTTAGCGATATTGATTTGTCCGCAGACAACGGGTGCCGCACAAGGAATATCCAGTAGGATGAAAGCACTATCAGCGTCTATACCTTGCTGCGATATCTGCTCTACCAAGTTAACATCGAAGTTATCGGTATTTATATCTGTATTGATAGTATGCCAGCTAGGTATACTTTTGAGCACGCCAGCTGCAACCAACTCCTCTGCGCGAGTTTGCATCGCTTTAGCATCAGCAGTCACCCAAATTGGCCGAGCAAAATCTTGTAACTTATCCTCTGCTGCTAGTCCTAGTACGACATCCATGCCAATACCCGCAGGCTCACCTGTAGTGATTAATAGCGGTCGTTTTTCTTCTGTCATAACAATAGCCTTATGTTATTCAAATTATTGATTTTATTGTATTTATAATTCGTGTTTTAAATTTTTATACTTAGATATTGTATGGTATTTCTTAGTTCATGAAAAACAATCACTTCAGATTTAGTTCTTTATCAAGTCTAAAAAACCACATTATGTGTTAAACTTTCGCATCTGATTGTAGCATTTACAGACAAACCTGAGGCCGCGTTTTGGTACTTCTATCGTAGAGGCGCGCTACGTTTGTATTGCTCTATCATCGACATCTTTTTTCATACCCATTTTAACTCATTAGGCACTCATGGCAGAAAACGACAAAACCGACGACTTACTCAATCAGACACCGCCGCACAATATTGATATTGAAAAGGCATTGCTCGCGTCTTTGATGAGTATCGAAGAGGCGTACGACAAGATTGCCGATATTGTCACCAAAGATGACTTTTATGCTGGGCGACATCAATATATTTTTGATGCTATTGCCCATTTGGCGGCAGTGAATGAGCCTTATGATACGGTCATGGTACACGACTGGTTAGAAGCGCAAAAGCTACTCAAAGGTGCAGGTGGTGACAGTTATTTGGCTGATATTTTGAGCCAAAGTCCTGCGACTTTGTTTAACCTGACTGCCTACGCCCAGCGTGTGCGTGAACTATCAACCCTACGCCAGTTAATTACCACTGGTAATGACATGCTGACGCTTGCCTATAATCCAAAAGACCAAAGCGTTAGCGACATTCTCGATAATGTCGAAGGTAAGATATTTAGTATCAATGAGCAGCATAACAAACGTGCGGAACAGCGCGGACCTGTGGGTATTACCTCTGTCTTAACCAATGTTATCGATAAAATTCAAGAACTAAAATCTAATCCCGATGGCATGATTGGTTTGCAGACACCATTTGCCGAGCTGAATAACAAAACCCAAGGCCTACAAGCGGGTGACTTGATTATTGTTGCTGCGCGTCCTTCGATGGGTAAAACCACTTTTGCGATGAATTTGGCAGAAGGGATTTTATTTAATGAAGATTTGCCAGTCGTCGTGTTTTCGATGGAGATGCCTGCTGAATCTATCGTCATGCGTTTGCTGTCCTCATGGGGCGCGATTAACCAGACGCATCTGCGTTCTGGGCAAATGAATGAAGATGAATGGGCAAAGATGATGAACGCTATTCAACATTTGCAATCAAAGCATTTATATATTGATGATAGTACTGCCCTACCGCCGTCTGAGATGCGTTCCCGCTGCCGACGTATCGCCAAAAACCATGACGGTCGCTTGGGTGCTATCGTAGTCGATTATCTTCAGCTGATGAAAGTACCCAGTCTAGATGGTAACCGTGTTGGCGAGATTTCTGAGATTTCTCGTAGTCTAAAAGCATTGGCACGTGAGCTTGAATGTCCAGTGATTGCATTGTCACAGCTTAACCGTAGTCTAGAAAACCGTCCGAATAAACGCCCTATTATGTCGGATCTACGTGAATCTGGTGCGATTGAGCAGGATGCCGATTTGATTATGTTCATCTATCGTGATGAGGTTTATAATGAAAACTCAGACCACAAAGGCGTGGCGGAAATCATCATTGGTAAACAGCGTAACGGCCCTATTGGTACTATTCGTCTAGGCTTCGAAGGTCAATTTACCCGCTTTATCAATCTAACGCCAGAGTACTACCAAGGCGTGAGTTTCGAGAATGATGAGTAACCAACCTTATAAATTTAAGCCTTATATAGACTCAGTTTAAATTATAGGTTAATAAATAATTTTACATAACCAGTTTTTAATACAATAGCCAGTACCGCATCAACCCAATCGATGCAGTACTGGCTTTATCACTTCATAATTCTACTCATACAGAAGGCGATTATGCGCACAATTACTATAAAACCCAAAGCCCTTACTCATAACCTAAATCAAGTCAAACAACGCGCACCCCAATCTAAAGTGTTGGCTATGGTTAAATCCAATGCTTACGGGCATGGCGTGGCGGCAGTCTTGCCAGCCCTGCAGCAAGCAGATGGTATCGGTGTCGCTACGTTGACTGAAGCGCTAGAAGCCAGACAGTTAGGTTGGGAGAAAACCATCGGTCTAGTAGAAGGTGCGTTTACCGCTGATGAGTGGCAACAAGCGATTGATCATGAGATTAGCTGCGTGATTCACCACGGACCACAGCTAGAGTGGGCCCTACAAAATATCCCGCCAGCTGGCAGTGCAACTAGAGTAGCTTGGCTCAAATACAATACAGGTATGAACCGTTTAGGATTCAATGCTGAGGGTGTGCTATCAGCAGCAAAACGCCTACATGAAGCGGGTTATCAGCTGATCCTAGCCACGCATTTTGCCAATGCTGATGACTACGATCATCCATTAAATGCGATGCAGATTGAGCGTTTCTCAAGCGTACTGGCGACTTTGAAAGACACCATTAGTCCAGATATCCAAGGTTCGTTATGCAACTCTGCTGGTATCGTCAACTTCCCAGAGTACCATTATGACTGGGTACGTCCAGGCATTATCTTATACGGTAGCTCGCCTGTGGTTGATAAAAGCGCACAAGAACTAAACTTGCAGCCCGCGATGGAGTTTAGTGCTCAAATCATTGCTCTACAAACCGTTAGCGCAAATGATGCGATCGGCTATGGTAGCCGCTGGCGTGCGCAGCAAGACACCAGAACGGCGTTGGTCAGCGTTGGATATGGAGATGGCTATCCACGTGTGGTTACTGATGATGCGTATGTCACTGTCATCGATGCTAACGACAGCCAAAGCTACCGCTGCCCAGTAATTGGGCGCGTGGCTATGGATATGATTGTCATTGATATCAGTAGCGCACCTGAGAGTCTTGCTATAGATAGCAAGGTCATGCTCTGGGGCAATTCGCCGCGTGTTGATGAAGTTGCAGGTCATGCTGGGACGATTAGCTATGAGCTATTATGTCGCCTAAGCATACGTCCAAACCGTACACAGGCATAATCATTAGCGGCACAGTCATTAGCATATAAGGTATTGCGGCTTGCTAATGTGATTTCGGTCTATTTGGCAAGCCATTTGATCTTGATAAAAATGAACGTTTACATTGAAAGTAAATACGCTATACTAAAAGTTTGTTGTCAACCCAGTATACGCACTGACGCGATGCTATTGAAGACTGATGACGTTTCACTGACTGCGATCGACTGCTAGGATTACTATGAGTTTGCGCCATTTTTTAACCTTATCTGATTTAACCAAACAAGAACTAGAAAACTTAATCAAACGCGCAAGCGAATTGCGTAAGATGCAACACGCAGGCGAGATATACCAGCCTTTTGTTGGTCGTACGCTTGGCATGATATTTGAAAAATCTTCAACGCGTACCCGTATCTCATTTGAGACGGGCATGGGTCAATTTGGTGGTAACGCCATATTTTTATCACCAAACGATACGCAGCTTGGTCGCGGCGAGCCATTAGAAGACTCAGCACGTGTGATTTCTAGTATGGTAGATATCATCATGATTCGTACCTTTGGGCACGAAAAAGTTGAAACCTTTGCTGAATATTCCAGTGTACCGATTATCAATGCGTTGACCGATGACTATCATCCTTGCCAGTTGCTTGCTGATATGCAAACCTATTACGAGCATCGCGGTAGTATTGAAAATAAGATTGTGACTTGGGTTGGTGATGGCAACAATATGTGCTCGTCATTTATGCAAGCTGCTAATCAGTTTGGTTTTGAATTACGCGTGGCAGCACCTTATGGGTTTGAGCCTGATCCGAAACTTATGGAACGATTTTCACACTGCGTGAGCTTGGTAGAAAACGTACAAGACGCAGCAAAAGATTCTAATCTAATTGTCACCGATGTATGGGCAAGTATGGGTCAAGAATCCGAGCAAAATACGCGCGCACGTCGTTTTGCCCCTTATCAAGTGACGCCGTCTCTATTAGACAAAGCCGATCCTGAGGTGGTGTTTATGCATTGCTTGCCAGCCCATCGTGGCGAAGAAATCTCTCATGATATGCTTAATGACCCACGCTCTGTCGTTTGGGATGAAGCTGAAAACCGCTTACATGCCCAAAAAGCATTGATGGAGTTTTTACTCAAAGACAAAATCAAGTTGCCTGCATAACTTAGGCTATTCTATCAAAAGACAGTGAGATCAATAGTAAGATAACTTGCTAGTACACTCCTAAATAAGTTCCTATATAAAAAAGCCGTCCAGATCTGGACGGCTTTTTTGTTTATACAAATGATTTAGAGATAGTTTAACGCGTGAGCGTTGTCACGCCATTAGCACCTGCTTTTAGCAGAACGTCTGCTTGGTTTGCCGCAAAGATACCATTACAGACCACACCTACGATATTATTTAGCTCTTTTTCAAGCGCGATTGGATTACTCACATCCAAATCATAAGTATCTAGAATGACATTACCATAATCAGTGACAAAGTCTTCACGATATACTGGTTCACCGCCTAATTTGGCCAATTGGCGAGCCACATACGAGCGTGCTTGTGGTAATACTTCAATCGGTACTGGAAACGCGCGACCTAAGATATCAACGCTTTTGCTATCATCGACCATACAGACGAACTTATTTGAAGCTGCGGCCACAATCTTTTCGCGAGTCAATGCACCGCCGCCGCCTTTGATAAGTTGCAAGTGCTCGTTAACTTCATCAGCACCATCGATATAAACATCCAATGTACCAGCAAAGTTTAAATCGACTATTTCGATACCAAGCGCACGAAGTTTGTCTTCTGTCACCTGTGAGCTAGCGACAGCGCCAGCAAGCTTCAATTGTGGCAACAACTCAATCAAACAGTTGACCGTACTACCTGTCCCTACCCCAAGTATCATATCGTCTTCGATATAGCTTAGAGCAGCTTTGGCCGCGGCTTGCTTTTGTGCTTGCTGATCACTCATCATAAATCCTTGGAAAATAAACGTATGGTCTTAAAAAAAGTAAAAGGCTAAAACAGATAAAATGCGCGGCTATTATAACCGATGATATTAATGGATGTTAGCGCATCATGACGCTAATTTGTGAGTCCCATCGTGCCTAGCTAAGGCTTAACTTCGGCAAATACCTGCACTTCATGTAAATTCAAGCATGAAATCCCAAGAAAACTGCAATTGAGTCTTGCAAGATACTAAAAATCGGCATAGGCTAATCTATTTCGTTTTTATATTCATCTACACTTTTTATATTCACTCTGTTTAGGGATTACTATGCTGTCACACTGGGTACGAGCCATCTTACAAGCCACCGTCTATGACGTTGCTATTCAAACACCACTTGAAACGGCGCCCAAGCTGACCCAACGTTTTGCCAATGACATTAGATTTAAGCGTGAAGACTTACAACCAGTCAAATCATTTAAATTGCGCGGTGCCTATAACCGTATCAGTCAGTTGAGCGATGAGCAAAAAGCGCGCGGTGTGATTTGTGCTTCGGCAGGTAATCATGCGCAAGGCGTGGCTTACTCTGCGCGCAAACTATCACTAAATAACATCATCGTCATGCCAACCACGACTCCCGACATCAAAGTGGATGCGGTAAGAGCACTTGGTGGCAATGTAGATCTACACGGAGATAGTTTTGATCAAGCAAACCGTTATGCGATTGACCGCGCTGAACGTGAAGGCCTTACTTTTATTCCACCTTATGACGATGAACTAGTCATCGCAGGACAAGGTACTATTGGTCTTGAACTGACCCAGCAGTGGCGCAACATGGATTATGTGTTTGTTGCCGTTGGTGGTGGTGGCCTAATCTCTGGTGTGGCCGCATTCTTAGGTGAAGTTGCACCGCATGTAAAAGTGATCGCGGTAGAAGCCGAGCAGTCAGCTTGTCTAAAAGCAGCGCTTGAAACAGGTGAACGTGTCAAGCTCGAGCAAGTAGGATTGTTCGTTGATGGCGTGGCAGTCGCGCAGATTGGTGAATTACCTTTTGACGTCGTCCGTACGCAAAAAAGCGATAACTCAGGCCCTATCGTTGAGCCTGAAGTGATCACTTGTACCAATGATGAAGTGTGTGCCGCTGTCAAAGATATCTTTGAAGAAAATCGCAGCATTGTTGAGCCTGCTGGCGCGTTGTCAGTCGCTGGTATGAAAAAATATATCGAAGCTAATAATATTCAAGATAAAAACTGCGTCGGCATCATCTGCGGTGCCAATATGAATTTTGACCGCCTGCGTTATATCGCTGAGCGTACTGAAATTGGTGAGAAAAAAGAAGCTATCTTTGGGGTTACTATCCCCGAGCAAACAGGCGCTTTCTTGAACTTCTGTCGCAGTCTACACGGTCGTAATATTACTGAGTTTAACTACCGTGCTGATAGCAAAAAATCACCAGACTCAATGGAACCTGCCTCAATCTTCGTAGGTATCGCTTTAAAAGAAGGTGAAAAAGAGCGTCAAACCATCAGTAACCAATTATCAGACGATGGCTATACCGCTCATGACCTGACTGATGATGATATCGCCAAATCGCATATCCGTCACTTGATTGGTGGTCATGCTCATGTCGAAAACGAGCAATTGCTACAAGTGGTATTCCCAGAACGTCCAGGCGCATTGCTAACGTTCTTAGAGAAATTGGGTGATGACTTCAATATTACCCTATTCCATTACCGCAACCATGGTGCTGCTGAAGGTCGTGTACTGGTTGGCCTGCAAGCCTCTGAAGGCAACTCTCGTCAGCTGCAAGATGCGCTTTTAGATATTGGTTATGACTGTGCCACGGTCAATGACAACATTGGCTATCAGTTGTTTTTGAGATAGTAAAAATAGATATCATATTTCTTACCTAATGGCAGTTTTTAAGTTGATTGAAAACTGCCATTTTCATATTAATAATAATTATGAGCTGGCAGGTATGGCACAGTGATAAACAAAGTATTAGTGATATTGACCTGTCTGATTTTCGTGCTTATAGGTTATAGAGTCCTTCAACCTAAAAACACGGTACATCAACCTGCAACCAATGCAGCGGCAGATATCGTAACGCAATCTACTCTTACCTCTAATAACATTGATAATATTGATGATATACCGCCGACATACGTTGATTTGGGTACCACTTCAACATCAGCGCCAACTGCAACTCCAGTCTTATCAACACAACCAGCCTCAAGCTTTTCATGTGACGGCAGAACACATTGCTCACAAATGACATCCTGTGCAGAAGCCACTTATTTCACAAACTACTGTCCTAATACCAAAATGGATGGTAACCACGATGGTGTACCTTGTGAACAACAATGGTGCAACTAACCCACAACCATCAAATCTATTTGCAAATATTAAAGTTGCCCTAATATTGTTTATATAAAACTATGATTCAATATAAAAACGAATGCAGAGTGATTCTTATGAAGAAAAATACTGATGATAGCAACCAAGGTTTGGTGAAAATCCGTCTCGACAAATGGCTATGGGCAGCTAGGTTTTATCGTACACGCACCCTAGCCAAACAAGCGATTGAAAGTGGACGCGTACACTATGCCGGTAGCCGGGTAAAAACCAGTAAAGAGATTTCAGTCGGAGATGAGCTAACCATTCGTCAAGGCTCAGCGACCGCGATGACCGAAAAGACGGTCGTTGTTGAGGCGCTATCTGCACAGCGTGGCAATGCGACTACCGCTGAGGTACTATATTCAGAGACAAAAGAGAGCGAAAACCGCCGTGCTTATTATGCCGAACAGCGAAAACTGGCCAACCTTGCTCGTCCTGACAACAAACCCAATAAAAAAGAACGTCGCGATCTACAACGTTTTAAAAGTAATCAAGATTAAAACTATCTCACCTTTTGGCCATGCATCATATGGCCAAAGTTTTGTCGTTAAATGACGCTATTGTTTAGTCTCTATCCTTGCCATTCCAAGCATTAAGCGTTACGCTAGCAGCTGATTCAATCGATTGCATGCTAATAAAAGCCGCATTAACAATGCTGGTCTCTTATAGCATGTTTTTTTTGTTATAGAAGGTCATATTATGCTGATGAAAGCCTGTACTCCCTCGTCTGTATTATTGGTATGTTTAGGAAATATCTGCCGCTCCCCTACTGCTGAAGAAGTTTTTCGTCAGCAAGCAGCGATTGC
This sequence comes from Psychrobacter sp. NPDC077938, assembly GCF_044542635.1. NCBI lineage: Bacteria > Pseudomonadati > Pseudomonadota > Gammaproteobacteria > Moraxellales > Moraxellaceae > Psychrobacter > Psychrobacter sp. NPDC077938. The sequence continues at coordinate 127,383 of NZ_JBITUW010000004.1, read as the reverse complement.
TGGACTATCTATAAAAGTAGACTCAGCAGGCACCAGTGATTGGCACGTTGGCAGTGCGCCTGATGCTCGCTCACAACGTCATGCTAAGTCACACGGCTATAAAATTAATAAGCTGGTCGCTCGTCAAGTCAGTGCCAATGACTTTCGTGATTTTGATTTAATCTTAGCCATGGATTCACAGAATCTAGCTGATCTACAAGCTATCAAAGATGGCATTACAGAGTCAGAAGATAATTTGGCAACACTAGCGCTGTTCAGTGAAGAAGACCCTACCTATTGTGGCAGCGATGTGCCAGATCCATATAAGGGCGATAACGATGATTTCGAAGAAGTGATCGAGCGTATCGAGTCAAGTGCCCAAGCTTGGATAGAAAGCTGGAAAGCCTGCTAGCCATACCGTCTATATTTCTGCTACTCTTGCATCCGGTATCCTCTATAATAAGGTTAATCTTCTATAAAAGAGCTACAGCGTTAACCTCGCTTGAAGTATCACAGTTACGTCTGCGCTCAGTTGCCTTGTATCTCTTTTAAATTGAAACAACTATAACTACCTTATCATTTATTATCCTTTTGTCACATAGGCTATGTTATGACCCAAGCTTCACGCCTTGACCACAGTACTCAGTCTACCATCAGCTCTGATGTTTCGAATGTTTCAGCGACTGCCGTAGTCAAGGATTCAATCGATTTGTCACATGACAATACTATGGCATTGGCCTGTGTTGCTGACTCTGTAGTGACATTAGAGAATGAGGCGCAGCTTGATGACTTTATGGCAGCTTATATAGAAGATACAGCAGACAAATTGCGATTGTTTGTACTGTCTGGCGGTAGCAATGTTTTATTGCCTGCCGCGTTAAAAGCCATAGTATTGCAGCCAAAGATGCGTGGTATTCATCTGACCAATCAAACCGACGATTATGTCGAAATCGAGGTAATGGCTGGCGAGAACTGGCATGATTTGGTCGTACATACGGTCAATCAAGGTTGGTATGGGTTAGAAAATCTTGCCCTAATACCGGGTCTGACGGGCGCAGCACCCATACAAAATATCGGTGCATACGGCGTACAATTAGAAGACCGCTTACAGTATGTACGCGCCTATCATTTGCCGACACAAACTTGGCACCATTTGTCAGCTGCTGATTGCCAATTTGGCTATCGTGACAGTATCTTTAAACGTACGCCAAACACATGGCTTATTAGCCGTGTAGGTTTCAGATTACATACTGATCCTGCCAATATTTTAGCCAGTTATGGTGATGTACAGACTGTGGCGCAGCGCTATGCGGAGCAACAAAATCGCGAGCAAGCAATGCCTCATGATGTTATGCAAGCCATTATAGATATTAGACAACAAAAGCTGCCTGATCCAAAACAGCTACCTAACTGTGGCAGTTTCTTTCAAAATCCTATTATCGCTCAGGAGCGGTTCACAGCGCTGCAAGCAACTTATCCAGCTATCGTTGGTTACGCGATGCCTGATGCAATGGTAAAGGTGGCTGCGGGCTGGCTTATTGAGCAAGCAGGATTAAAAGGGGGCGGCATTGCACCTATTTTTACGCATAAACAGCAAGCACTTGTACTGACCAACCATACGCCTCAGCAAGCCACGCAAGAGGATGTAGCCGTAGCACAGAAACATATCGCTGCTACTGTCTATGAAAAATTTGCCATTCAATTGTCACGTGAGCCAGTCTGGGTAAATGCTGATGGCTCAATTGGATATGCTGAGCATGTGGCCTAAAAAATCATGGTCTAAGCGGCTATTATCTAAACGATTATGGCGATATTACTTGCGGTTTTCTGAACGCATGGTGACGCTTTTTCGCATTATCAATATTACTTTTATACTAGGCTCTACGTCTGTCATTTTAGTGATTATTAGCTTATTTACTCCGCTGTTTTCGCAAGCAATCGTTTATATATTTTCTCTACTGCCGCTACCTGATATGCCTTCTGCTGCCATGAGCTCACCGCCTACCGCCTATGTAGTCCTAGGCGGCGGTCTGACCAATGACCACAATAACCAAATTATCCTAAATCGTTATAGCCTCAATCGCGCGCGTACCGCTGCAGGCGCTTACCATGATTTACCCCTACCGATCGTACTGAGTGGCGCTGAAGCTCCATGGCTCGGTCAATGGTTGATGGAACATGGTATCGATGGACTGATCAGTGAAAATGCCAGCATGAATACATGTGAAAACGCCCGTTTTACAGCCAAACGCATTCCGCTACGCCATGTATATCTGATTACTGATAGCTATCATATGGCACGTGCACGCAGACAGTTTGCCTTAAATGGTATCAATAGCACACCACTTCCTGCGCCATTGCCAGTGAGACGCGACTGGATGAAGCCTGCCCACAACTTAAGTCACTCACGGCGCGCTGTCTATGAGGTCGCAGCCTACCTGCGCGATGTGATACGCCCCCAGATGGACTGCCGCCACGCCAATGATGTGACTTCACAGCAGCTATTGACCCCAAGAGGCAATGCCGCAAAAAACTCTGACGAATAAACGTTAAAAATGTATACGATACCATTGAGAGACGCATACTAAATGCTACCGAACATCCACTACATTTGTGATGGGTGTATAATAATAAGAGACACTGCTATTTAAGAGATTTGCCATGCTCAGTATATTTTTATTAATTCCATTAAGTCTCATGCTGTTTGTGGTTGCTATTTGGGCAGTGCGTTATGCGGTCAAGTCAAATCAATTCGAAGATCTGGACAATGCATCACAGCGTATTATATTGGATGACCGTCAAGAACGCCGCCAAACCATGCAGGCTCATGAACGCTCAGCACCTACCCAGCAGCAAGATAAAACAGCCTCAACTGATGGAAATAACGATAATTCTGAGATAGATAAAAACTCAGAAATCTAATCTTACCTACCTTATAAATGCGTAATTTATTGGTGCCGTTTTATTAAATAATTCAGCACTAGCAAGTTCGCCCTTTACTATTCTTAGGAGACGCATTCATGACCATCGCTTTACTTGTGGCGGCATTACTAATGGGATTCTTTGGTTCACCGCATTGTTTAGGCATGTGTGGCGGTCTTGTGACCGCGTTTGGTCTGTCTATGAAGGATGTTAGCCCTGCCAAACGCCGTGCTTTGGTGGCCACTTACCATCTTGGGCGTTTAACGAGTTACGCATTATTGGGTTTAATTGCAGGGCTTATCGGTATTACCGTATTAAAGCCATTAATGATGGGTAATAGTACACCGCGTATTTTATTGGGATTGGTACTGGTATTCGTCGGTGTGACGATGCTTGGTGCACCGTTTTTGACTAAGCTCGAACGTTTTGGTATGCGCTTTTGGCAGTATCTTAGCCCATTGCGTCAAAAGGTATTTCCACTCAATACTTTTCCGCGCGCACTAACAGCAGGGTTGCTTTGGGGCTTTTTGCCTTGTGGTTTGGTATATGGCGCTCTACTAATTGCGGTCGTTGCTCATAATCCATTAAGCGGTGCTGCGTTGATGTTTGTCTTTGGTCTAGGAACTATACCGATGTTGGTTGCGACGCACGAAACGGTCGGTTGGCTACGTGATAAGATCGGACGTTTTCGCTTAAGACAGTTAAACGGTGCGGTTATGGTAATATCAGGTTTGGCAGTAGCGATCGTGCCCATGGTCATGGCAAATATGCATGGCAGCCATGGTGAGATGAACCATGGTAGCCACACTGCTATGATGTCTGATATGGGCTCTCATGATATGAGCCAAATGAATCATGATATGGATATGGCAGAAGACATGGATCAGAACATGCAAAATATGGACAACCATATGGACCATAGCATGCATGACATGAGTGATGAATCAATGGACATGAATCACCATGAGCATACTGAGATGATGGAACACGCTCAATAAAGTTATCGGTAACAGATATTATTAACACTTCGCATATAGAAAGCCCTCAATACCATTTTCGATATTGAGGGCTTTTATTTTTTGAATAATGCTCAGTTTATAGCAACTATTCCTGCCATTGCTCAAGCGTGAACTTGGTTTCTAAATGCTTCTCTAATGCCGGTATATTAAAAGCATCATCCTCACTCACAAAGCTGATACTAATACCTGTCTGACCCGCACGGCCCGTACGACCAATACGGTGTACATAATCATCTGGCTGATCAGGCAAAGTAAAGTTAACCACGTGGCTAATATCATCGACATGGATACCGCGCCCTGCTACATCTGTCGCCACCAAAATAGAAGCGTGACCATCTTTAAATCGCTGTAAATACTTCTCACGTTTTTGCTGAATGACATCGCCCGAGAGCATCACAATATTATGCGCTTGACGCAGTTTGTGATACAGACGCTTTACTTGGTCTTTACGATTGGCAAAGACGATGACCTTCTCTACTGCTTCATCACTGATAATACGCTGCAAGGCGTCTAGCTTTTGATCTTCTGTCAGCAAATAAAAATGCTGATCTACTAACTCGCTGGTCTTGTGTTCAGGCTCAATTTCAACAAACTGAGGCTCATGTAACCAACGATAGGCCAAATTCATAACATCTTGGTTAAAGGTTGCAGAAAACAGCAAGCTTTGACGATCAGTATTGGCAGGCATTCGACCAACTAGGCGCTTGATATCAGGAATGAATCCCATATCTAACATACGATCGGCTTCATCGAGTACCAGTACCTCTACTCTATCTAGATACACCATGCCTTTGTTAGCAAGGTCAATTAGACGGCCAGGCGTCGCTACCAAGATATCAACGTATTGACGTTCAAGCTCGTGCTGCTGAGTTTCATAGTTAGTACCGCCCATAATACAGACGCTATGTAGCGAGGTATATTTGGTTAATGCAATACAGTCATCAAATATTTGCTGAGCCAATTCGCGAGTTGGCGCCATGACCACAGCGCGCGGCTCACCAAGATAGCGCTCTTCGTCATTGGTAAATGGACGCTTAAGCAAGGCTTCCATAATAGTCAGTAGAAAGGTCGCTGTTTTCCCTGTGCCCGTTTGTGCTTGTCCGATAGCATCTTGATGTGCCAATGTATGCGGTAGTATCTTTGCTTGAATGGGCGTCAATTCAGTAAAGCCTAGATCACTTACTGCACGCAGGGTCGCTGTTGAAAGTGGCAAATCAGTAAACGTTGTAAAATTGCTCAAAAAAAATATCCTTTTAAATGAATTACTTGTATTTTATTAATTATAAATAGGCTCACAATGAACCTTTATAGTGTCAAGTGTAATGTTTAAACCGTGAGCAGTAAGAGTAGCTTTATCAAGTCTGCAAACTACCATCAGACATATAGGCATAAAAAAAGCCAAGCCCGAATCCAATCCTACCAAATATGCTGCAGTTCACTCAACATAGGTAAGATAAGATGGGCTTGACTCAGTAGTATATCAGTAGTTTGTACAGACATTATAACTAAACCGCTTTAATGTCTGAGTAAATTACTCTTCTATCTTTCTGACTTCTTCAGCTTGCAGACCTTTGTCACCTTCTACTACGCTGAACTCAACTTTTTCGCCATCTTTTAGAGAACGATAGCCATCACCCTGAATCGCGCGGAAATGGACAAAAATATCTTCTCCGCTGTCACGTTGAATGAAACCAAAGCCTTTTGAGTCATTAAACCACTTAACGATACCTTGCTCACGAGCTGACATAATATTACTTCCTAAAAAAGTCCGCTTAGCCCTAGCTTCCTTTGCGACATTGCATATAAACAGGGTCTAAGATTATGAAATCAAAAATTAAGAGTATTACTACTCTACTTACCATCATTTATGTAGTGCTTTAATTACCTACATAGTGTGTCCATAACGAATTCGCCAAACGCACTTATCGTCATGAAATTCGATGATAGCAACAAACTTGCAATATTTATTGCATAAAAAATATCATAGCACGGGTTTTTAGCAACATAAAGACTTTTAATATGCTTTTTGATATCTAGATAATTTTTTTAGACAAATTTTTATAACCTAGCTGGCAAGCTGTTATGATAAAGAGCAAAATGCGTTTAAGCCAATTTAGCTTGGCAGCTCGCGCCTTAAATTATTCATATATTATTATAAATTATTAACATCGCTCAATAGTTACTGAGACCATTATGACCTCCTCTACTCCAATAAAAGCAGCCGAACAATCGACTAACGAAAATTCAAATCAAATACTGACTCATAAATTACTACTGGTAAACGGCGTAAATCTGAATTTACTAGGTAAGCGGGAACCGCATATTTATGGTCATACGACACTTGCTGATATAGAAAAGCAACTAGTTGAGCGCGCGGCTCACCACGGTATAGAGTTAATATGCATACAGTCCAACCATGAAGGTAAGCTAGTAGATGATATTCAGCATCATGGATTATTGGCGGATAAATCTGCTCAAGTCGATGCTATCATCATCAATCCGGCTGCCTTTACGCATACTTCAGTGGCTCTACGCGATGCACTATTGGCCACCCAAAAACCATTTATAGAAGTACATTTATCCAATGTTCATGCCCGTGAGCCTTTCCGTCATCATTCATATCTAAGTGACGTTGCGGTCGGTGTTATTTGCGGCTTGGGACAACTGGGCTATCAAATGGCGCTTGATTACTGGTTGAGCAATATGTATGCAGTTGACACAAGCAAATGATATGACTGTGCTTACTTTTTTATAAATAACTACTCGCGTCTTCACACATTAGTCAAACAGTAATCTTGCAATTAAAATAATAGAATTACGACTGAGCAAATAACCCATTATACGGTGACATGAATGGCAAAATCGTCCGGAAAACGCTTTATGAAACTCGCTGGCATGACAGCAAGTATTGCTGGCAAAGCCGCCAAAAACTCATTTAAGCATCTCTCAAGTGACGAAGAAAAACGTCTGCAAGCTCGCTCAGATCTAATGCAAGACGTGGGCGTTCAAATTGCCGAAACGTTGGGTGAGATGAAAGGCGCAGTGATGAAGGTCGGACAGATTGCTTCACAATATAAAGATGTGTTTCCGCCTGAGGTAGCGTCAGCGCTCGAAAAGCTACAGAAAGATGCGCCGCCAATGCCGTATGCGCAGATACAAGCTCAAGTTGAACGTGAGTTGAAAGCGCCTATTTTAGAATTGTTTAGCGCGTTTGAAGAGACACCTTTCGCGGCAGCATCTATTGGACAAGTGCACAAAGCGACGTTGCCATCGGGTCAAAAAGTGGTGGTCAAAGTCCAATATCCTGATGTTGACGAAAACTGTGATAGCGATCTCAAACAAGTACGTATGGCATTAAAAATCGCTGGCGTGCTCAATATGAGTAAGCAACTACAAGAGCAGCTTTTTAATGAGATTCGCCAGAGTCTGCACGATGAATTGGACTATGTCAAAGAAGCTCATAATTTACGAGTATTTGGTGCTTTTCATGCAGAAGATGAAGGCCTTATTATTCCCAAAGTGATTAGCAGCCATTCTTCTAGACGGATTTTAACGCTGACCGAAGAGATGGGAGAGACATTGACTGTCGCTGCGACGTGGGACAATGACGTCAAACAAAAAATAGCAGAGCGTCTGTTTCATTTTACCGCAGGGCAGCTGTTTGGGTTGTACCGTATGCACTGCGACCCTCATCCAGGTAACTTTGCGTTCCGTCATGACGGTAGCGTCGTGGCTTATGATTTTGGTGGTATCCGCAGTTATAGTGATAGCGAAGTGCAGCTATTCAAACGCTTTGTCAAACATGCATTAAGAGGTGACGTCACTGCACTTGAACAAGATTTAATCGCGCTAGATATTCGCCGCGAAGATGATAAGAACATCCCTGGTGAGTTTTATGAAAATTGGCTATCGATTGGTCTTAAACCATTATCTATCAGCCCGTATCAAGAAGGCGCATTTGATTTTGGGAGTAGCCAAGTCCATCACGAGGCCATTGCACAGATGCGTACGTCTTTAAAGTACTTTGGTCAGTTTCAACCCTCAGCTACCACTATGATGCTAGACCGTACTGTATCAGGACAGTACTGGAATCTGGTCCATCTAGGCGTCGAGATCGACCTCTCACCACTGGTTGATGAATATATCGATGCGTAGTAGGTATGTTGACTGTCACGATTAAATCTGTCTTTAGATATGTAGCGCGTGTCCACAACGATCGCAAAAGTCTGCCCCTACTGCATGGCCGAACTTACCACAGTTTGGACAAGTCACTGGGTTAAGTTGTGGACGCATGTTACGTGCTAGCTCTGACGTAAAAATACCTGTTGGTACCGCAATAATCGAATAACCCGTGATCATGACCATGGTTGCAATTGCTTGGCCAAGCGGTGTTTTGGGTGACATATCACCGTAGCCTACCGTTGTCATGGTGACAACTGCCCAGTAGATAGACAGTGGAATACTGGTAAATCCATTTTCCGGCCCTTCTACCACATAAATAATTGAACCAAAGATGGTTACTAACAATACAAGCGATAGGAAGAAAACCGTAATTTTCTGCTGACTGGTTTTTAATGCAGACGCCAAAAACCCAGCCTGCTGCATATAGGCCTTGAGCTTAAGAACGCGGAACACACGTAAAATACGTAATACCCGTATCACGAGTAGATACTGTACGCCTACAAACATTAGGCTCAAATAACTTGGCAATACAGACAGTAAATCTACTATCCCAAAGAAACTAAAAGCATAGCGTAAGCGGTTGGGTGCTGAAAACAGTCTTAACGCATACTCAATAGTAAACAAAATGGTAAAAAACCACTCTGCATAAAAGAACAACGTGCCATACTGCAAACGCATATATAGCACACTATCAAGCATGACGACGGCCACACTGGCTAAAATTGCAATCAGCAATACAATATCAAAGAGCTTACCCAGACGAGTATCTGTGCCTTCAATAATGATATGCGTACGGTTACGCAAGTGTGTAAGAGCTTCGGCGGTTGGTTGCTTCATAGAATCAGTACTTTATAAAATCAATGGCTTGATAGCACGCAATGACTTAAAATGTGATGGATAAGGGCAAGTTGGTCAAAATGGCTAAAACTGGTTTATAATATCGCTCACCTATCACAGTGAATACAATCTATAAGTTGCCACAGTGTAGCAAAAAAGCACTCTCAACAACATACAAATCGTTAACGTGCCAGTAGCGCTACTACCTCAAATAGACAAAGTAATGATAGTATAAAATCAGGCAAGCAGGTATCGAAGGTTGTTGTTAATCACTCTTTTTACCCATAAAAATAGTACGTAGAACTTAAGGATGTTATATGGCAGGCCATTCAAAATGGGCAAATATTAAACACCGTAAAGCCCGTCAGGATGCAGTAAGGGGTAAGATATTTACCAAGATTATTCGTGAAATCGTTTCAGCTGCCAAACAAGGCGATCCCGATCCTGACAAAAACCCACGCTTACGTGCCGTTATCGAAAAAGCCCTATCCGTCAATATGACGCGCGACACGATTAATCGAGCTGTCGACCGTGGTACAGGCGGCGGTGATAATGAAAACATGGAAGAAGTCAGTTACGAAGGCTACGGTGTCGGTGGTGTGGCTGTATTGGTCGAAACCATGACGGATAACCTTAACCGTACTGTCAGCGAAGTACGTCATGCTTTTACCAAGAATGATGGTAATCTTGGCACATCAGGCTCAGTGGCGTATTTATTCACTAAACGTGGCGAGATCACTTTTAACGATGTCAGCTTAGAAGATGAAGTGATGCTCGTTGCACTAGATGCGGGCGCCGTTGATATCGAAAATGATGGCGAAAGCTTGCTTGTTATTACTGAATGGGAAAGTTTCGGTCAAGTCCAAGATGCCCTTAATGCGGCTGGTCTTATTTCTGACAACGCCGAGGTCACTATGTCACCATCTACCACGGCTGAGATCGACAATGTCGATGATGCTGAAAAGATCATGAAGATGATTGATATGCTAGAAGATGCTGATGATGTGCAAGAAGTTTATACTAACGTGAACTTCTCTGCTGACGTCATGGCTCAGCTTGAAGCATAAGCTTATTAATTGTTCAGTAAAAAGGGCCAGATACTAAAAGTATTTGGCCCTTTTTTATTAAGATAGCTCCAGACTCAGTTTTACGTCCAACTTCCTTCTAGTGCTAGTAAATACTCTTTTTTATCTAGCCCGCCTGTATAGCCACCGAGCTTACCGTCGCTTGCAATTACTCGATGACAAGGCACGATAATGCTAAAAGGATTTTTGCCATTGGCCTGCGCGACCGCACGAAACCCCTTTGGACTGTTGACACGCTGCGCGAGTGTGGCATAGCTGATGGTTTCGCCATACTCAATACCTTGCAGTGCCTGCCATACTCTTTGCTGAAACTCAGTACCCATAGAGAAATCTAAAGGCAAATCCAATGTCTTACGTTTACCATCAGCATAGTCTTTGAGTTGGAAAATCGTTTCTATCAATAATGCTTGAGCAGGTTCATTCATGCTTAGGCTATTTTTATCTATAAAGGTAAAGTCTTCATCTGTCAGATCATAGTACTTTTTAAGTTTAGGTACAGATTTTGAGCTATGCCATGAGTTACCTGCCAGCAGCCAGTTGGCTTCAACGAGCATAGGCTGACCATGCTCATTGACACGAGCAATCAGTGTTAATCGATGTAACCCAAAGGCTGCTGTGGTAACTATCATAGCGTCTACTTCCCTATTCTTTTAAAAATGATTTACCAGATAAAACTGGCTCTCTTATTCTTTATCATCGGTCTCGAACAAAGCGGCGACAAATTGTTTCGGACTAAAAGAACGTAAATCATCAATCGACTCACCCACACCAATATAGCGGATAGGCACATCTGTCGTTTCGGCAATATTAAACACCACACCACCTTTAGCAGTACCGTCTAGCTTAGTAATAGTAATACCTGTCAGTGGCACAACTTTATTAAACAGCTCAACTTGGTTGATAGCGTTTTGACCCGTGCCAGCATCTAGCACAATCATACCTTCATGCGGAGCACTTGGATCCGCTTTACGCATGACACGTACGACCTTCTCTAATTCTGCCATCAAATGCGTTTTGTTTTGCAGACGTCCCGCAGTATCGGCGATGAGCACATCGATATTTTTTGCTTTGGCTGACTGCATCGCATCAAAAATGACAGAAGCGCTGTCAGAACCATGACCTTGCGCCACTACTGGAATATGATTGCGCTCGCCCCAAATCTGTAACTGCTCAGTAGCTGCCGCACGGAACGTATCACCCGCTGCCAGCATGACTGATTTGCCTTCACCTTGTAGACGCTTGGCAAGCTTACCAATCGTTGTGGTTTTCCCTACGCCATTGACACCTACTACCAATATAACGAATGGCTTTTTGCTAGTATCAATCACCAATGGCTCAACTTTTGGTGTGAGGATATCAACCAGTTCACTTTGCAATGCTTTATATAAAGAATGAGCATAGATCAAGTCACCACGATCTGTCTGTTCGGTGAGGCTCTTGATAATACGGTTCGTCGCGTTGACGCCAATATCGGCTACCAATAGCTGATCTTCGACTTCTTCTAATAGTTCGTCATCAATCTCTTTACCACCGATTAAGATACTGACCATGCCTTCGGCTAAGTTTTTGCGTGACTTGCTGAGGCCCGTTTTCATACGGTTAAACCAGCTGCCTTTTTTCTTATTTTCTTTTATCTCTTTTATCTCTTGTGACTCTGTAGCAGGCTCTTTGGTAGTAGCTGCCTTTGTATCGCTGTCAGCCACTGGGTTTACACTTGGCGTATCACCCAATTGCTCTTGCAACGGCATAGCAGGAATGGTTGAAGCAGTATTAGTTTGACTTGTAGCGGCTGTCTCTGTAGCGCTTGAAAAGCTTTCAGAGTTACCCTTAGGGACGTTATGCTCTTCTGTCATAACAATTGGTGTCGCTAAAGCAATATTGTCTGCAGCGTCATTGCTAGAGACGTCTTGGTTTACCGTACTGTCCTTTTGTGGAGCAACACTCTCTGTTTCATCAATAATGGGCACAGATTGCACCGGTAGACTGGGTAAGGTAATATAATCGTCATCTAAGTCATCAAGACCAGCATCAAGGTTAATGACTACGCGGTTGCTATTGTTTGGGTTGTTCATAAGTTTGCCCTAAAAGTTATCACGATCAATTATTTGTTTATTGTTAATGGATTTATAGGTTGTCATCTGGCTACGAACGACATGATTCTTAATTTTGACCTATTTTAGCATAATTCAAGTCATGCTCAGCCCTTACCCTATTAGACTATCGTCAAAATTGATCTGTTTAAAAAATCACTCGATGATTTGAGAAAGTTTTGCTTAAGGTTTAGACACAAAATTCTGACCTGTTACTTGTCATACTTCGCCTACTCTACCAAGACTTATTCGATAAATACTTATTAGGAATCCGTTATGTCATTATTATCTAAGCAATATAAGAAAATTAGCAGCATAAGTGTGGCTGTTTTATTAACGACGACTATATTGGTGACGGGTTGCACTACGACGCAAGAGTTTAGACCGACTGCTAGCGTTATGGTTGGTGCTCAAACCTCTTTGTAACGCTATCTATCACTATGATTAGCATCTAATTCTTCTATTATTATTTTATATAAGTAGACCATACCATGCCATTGTCTTTACCTCTAGCAGCTGCGCCATTACGCGTTGCTTGTGCCTTAGCAGTAGCAACGTCACTTGCTGCATGTCAAACCAATACGATGCCTACTCACTCTGCAACTGCGATAAGCTCAATCACAACCGATAGCTTGGCTCAAAATATATCAAATGAAAATAAAACGAGCAAAGACACTCAGCCGTCTGAGTTGACAATGGACATGTCCGGTCGACATGAATATCAGTTAGAAAATGGTCTAAAAGTCGTCATAAAAGAAGACCACCGTGCCCCAGTCGCTATGACACAAATCTGGTACCGAGTGGGCTCGGCAGATGAGCCTCTTGATAAAGGTGGTATCTCTCACTTACTCGAGCACATGATGTTTAAGGGCACCACCAATGTTTCTAGTGATGATTATGAGCGGCTAATTGCTAAGTTTGGCGGCGTCAACAATGCCTTTACCAGCTATGACTATACCGGATACTATGAGCTATTCCCTGCCAATCGTATGCCGTTAGCGCTAGAGCTTGAAGCAGATCGCATGAAAAACCTTATATTCGATGACAAAGAATTTGCCAAAGAGCATCAAGTGGTTATGGAAGAGCGTCGCCAACGTACTGATGACAATCCGCTTGCCAAAGCGTATGAATCATTTCGTCTGCTAGCCTTACCTGACAGTCCAAAGGGTGAGTCTGTTATTGGGCCTATGAACGAGCTAGAATCGATTAAACTTTCAGATTTAAAGGACTGGTATAAGACATGGTATGCACCAAATAATGCAACGTTAGTCATCGTCGGCGACGTGCAACCACAGGAAGTACTCACTCAAGTCAAACGTTACTTCGGTGATTTAGAAAAAAGCAACCTACCCAAACGTACTTCTGTGACTCAAAAAGGCTTCCATGGTTATCAAAAAGTAGACTCTGAGCAAGCCGTACAAGTGCCCGTTCTACTGATGGGTTACAACGTGCCAAGCCTTGCCACAGCAGGTACCAACAATGAAAAACAAGCTTATGCCCTGTCACTTGCGCAAGATGTGCTCGATGGCGGCTTATCTGCACGCTTAGAGAGTCGACTAATACGTGAGCAAGGTCTTCTAACCACGGTTGGTACTTCTTACGACTTACTAGATCGCGGAGATGGGCTGTTTTTGATTCAAGCAACACCTCGTGAAGGCGTCAGCTTAGAGCAAGCACAACAAGCCATAACTTCGGAAATAGAAAAGCTAAAAACCGATCCTATTGCCAATGATGAAATCAGTCGCGCCAAGACCAATACGGTTACTGGTTTGATTTATGCGCAAGATAGCATGGAAGGACAGGCACGTATGATTGGCTCGTTACAATCTATCGGTCTAGATGACAGATTACTTGCTAAACTGCCAACTAAGCTCGATGGTATCAGTGTGGCTGATATTCAGGCTGCTAGTAAACAGTATTTGGTCAAGGACAACTTAACGGTGATGCATGTCGTGCCACCTAAAGACAATAAAACCTCAGCGAAATAGTAGCTGCCTATTATCAAACTTCTCATAGAAATGACCATAACACCGTATTCTTAATAAGAAGAAACTCATGATTCATAATAAATACGACTATCAAGTAAGACAAAAATCTTTTAAGACTGCTTCATCTTCTGTAAGCAGCACTATCGCATCTAAAAAGCGAACCTACCTCAGTGCTAGCGTAATTCTTGCTTTTAGCGTCTTGGCTACTACTGCTCAAGCTGATACAACAGCTGCTGAAGATTACCGCGCACCTGCTGCAGTCGATACAAGTGCACCAATTGCTGCCTTATCTAAGCTAACCAGCTTAGACGATGACAAACCTTTAAAAGTCACCGTACCGACCATTCAACAGTTTGAGACCAAGTCTGGCGTACCTGTTATGTTTGTACAAACGACCACCTTGCCAATCGTCGATGTGGATTTGCGTTTTAATGCTGGTAGCGCGCGTGATGGTAGTATCAAAAAGGATGGTTTTGGTATTGCTAATATGACAGCGACGATGCTCGAACAGGGCTCCAAAAGTCTAGATGAAAACGCATTTACACGTGCAGTGGAAACGTTGGGCATCAATCTAAGCAGTAGCGCCTATAAGGATATGTTTATCGTTTCACTGCGTAGCTTATCTGATGATAAGCATCTCCTGCCAGCCATTGATTTAATGACACAGATGGTAAGTGAGCCTACGTTTGACGAGCAAGTTCTAGCTCGCAATAAAGCAAGACTGTTGGTAGGCCTGCAGCAACAAAAACAAGATCCTAATAGCTTAGCAAGTATCGCTTTCAACGATGCTTTGTACGGTACTCACCCTTACGCGCATCCATCAGTCGGCACACTAGAAAGCGTTCCTACGATTGAAGAGCAACAACTGATAGACTTTAAAAACAAATATCTGGTAGCAGCAAACGCGTCTGTTGCTATGACCGGCAACCTGACATTAGAACAAGCCAAAAAACTGGCAGAAGATATCACTGCTAAATTACCTACTGGCCAAGCTGCCACTGACTTACCTGAGCCAAAACCGCTGACTAAAGCGCAGCACGTTCATATTCCATTTCCAAGCACTCAAACCACTGTCCTTATGGGACAGCTGGGTAGCAAACGAGCTACCGACCCAATAGCACAGCAGCAGCAGACCAACTTTGCTGTTGGAAACGAAGTCATGGCAGGCAGTGATTTTAATGCGCGGCTAATGACGGAGGTGAGACAAAATCTTGGCTATACTTATGGAATCTCGGGCTCAATGAATCCGATGCTCTCTCGAGGTCCCTACCAGATTGGTTTTTCGACACGTAATGACAAGGCGCGTGCGGCCATTGATGCAAGCTTAGCGGTTATCAACGAAACGCTGGACAAAGGTATCACTAATGATGAGATGCGCTTAACTACAGATAATCTGAAAAATAGCTTCCCGATGGGATTTGCGAGCAATGCTGGTATTAACGGCTTACTCGGAATGATGAACTTTTACCAATTACCGAATAATTATTTAGCTGACTATACCAATCGCATTGATCAAGTCACCCTTTCAGAGGTCAATCAAACCATGCGAGATACGCTAAAGCCTGATAACTTTTTGATAGTTACGGTTGGGCAAGAAGACCCTTGGAAAGACAAGAAAACTGTAAAGAAAACCAGTAAGAAATAAATCGCTAGGAAGCCATTTTAGAAATAAGCGTTATCAATCCAATGGACGTATTATGAGTGGTAAAGAATACTGCTTATAATATGTCCATTAATATTTGAACGGCTATAATCTTTAAATAAGAAGTAACATATTAGGAATGCTTAGTATTAAGAATACTTGGCATCAGAAATTTTTAGCGTAACATCATAGACAAAATGCTCAGGCTTATGGCTGGCCCCGTTATAGCTCAAACGGATAACGTGCTTATCATAAGACGTCACTTTATAATTACCATTAGCAAAATTATGTAGCGTCGGCACAATTAATAGCGCTTCTATTTGACGGTTATCTACTTTAACATTGAGGCGCTGACCTTCTCGCGGATATAAGAAATAATCACAGTAGTCATTTACCATGACCTCTGATATACGTTCAATAACCTGATTACCTGTTTCTTCTTGAATTAATTTTGGACAGACATCAGAGCGCTTAGAGGCCAAACGAGCATAAGAGTTCTTGATACTATCTTCTATCTCTTTAGAGCTTTGTATATGTCTATCAGCCTTATCCGTCACTATCATATTGTTTTCAGAGGACATCTCTGTACTACACGCACTAATCAGCAATACCGACATAAGTGCAGAAGTAAACAAAGCACCATACATATAGTTAGAGTGCAAAAAACTTTGTTTCTCGTTATTTAATTTATGATAGCTTTTCATTGTCGAGCGCTGATTTTTCATAGTTTTCGCTTAAAGTAAATTTGGTGGTTTTCTTTATAAGCCATGAAAATATAAAGGCGATTGATAACACATATTATTAAAGCATAGTTTTTAAAGACCAAACAAATTTTTAATGAACTCATGCGTCTAGCCTATAAATCCTACCAAATAATTACAAAATTATTATTTTTAGTAAACACCGGAATAGTATATATAAAAATGAATATATATCTAGCGTTATCTCGGCTAACTTTATATTTATTCGAACTTTCGATTCTTGACAAGTCAATTAATAACGGCAAGAAGAAGAACTACTAGCGTGATTGAATCCCCATTTGCGATAACCATCAGTATCTAAATGAATAGCCCCTGTCGCATATAATCCTAAGCCAAAGTTATAAGGCTGTCCTTGATACTGCCAAAACTGACATAATCCATCATGCATGGTACTCAAGCGCCATAAATTGTCTTCGTACTCAGGCACCCAGATATCCATAGCACTTGCATTCATATGCTTACTACCGTCTGCCCCGCCTGCACAGTCATTCAAACCTGGGTTACGATATACCGAACGTATCTCACTGCTGAGTGGTAAAATACCTTGGTTTTTCAACTCACTATAAAGGCGCAATGTTGGTACAATGTTAGACCATAACTCCTGAGGCGGCAATTGATACGGCTCATATCCGCATTTACTCCAACTACGGGCAGTCGTCAGCAGTTGAGACAATGGCGGTACATTCTGCGACCCGACTCTTGCACTGAGATAGCGTTCGTACTCTGCTACTTGTCTAGCACGATAGCTATTGCTATTTAACCACGCGTTAAAGTCCATATTCATAGAATCGTTATAAGCACCATTATAGGTGTTGTTTGCTGTACTATAAGTACCGCGTCTCACTACATTCACACGTTTGTTTTCTTCAATGGACAACCTAGCATCAATATCGAAATCACGCTGTTTTTGTACAATCAAGTTTTGCATACTGTCGCCATTTGATGCATTCGCACCACTCAACATGGTGACACCAGGACGCTGATTTGAGCTGTTAGTAGATGGCGTTATATACGCATTACTGTTATTGCTTGTACCACTACTTTGACGTATTTGAATACGGTGTTCACTATCGTCACTGATAATAACGGCATGAGCACCGACACTGCCAACACATAGGATAAGGGTGATAATAGGTTGGCAAATTTGCCTATACGCATGGGTTTTTGATTTTATCATTGCAAGAAACTACCGCTAAAAACGTTTTATCGATACTATCAAATTTTCAACAAGCAGGCTAAACTATCGCTTCTAATTTGAAGTCCAATATTGATAATTAACACTTATCCTTACAACTTTTATAATTGAGTGACTTTATTATTATTTGTGAATGATATAGCCATCGCATAATTGTATTAAAGTCGGTACTTTTTAGTACGATTCTCATCATTATTTACAATGAGATAATTTAGTTAGTACTTCCCTCCTACACCAATTGTTAGCCAAATTCTGCCTATGTCTTCTAACCCGCAATATCGTTTTTCACGTCAAAGCCATCATTTGGGTCAAGGTCATGCACCGACACTATGGCAACGTATTCATATCGACCCATGGCTAACTTTACTGTTATTGACGGTTTGTTGCATTGGTCTGACGATTCTATACAGCGCCGCCAGCCAAGATATTGGTATGGTCATTCGCCAAATGGTCAGCTATGGGGTGGCATTTGCTGTAATGTTTACCATGGCGCAGATACCGCCCAGTCTCTATCGTACTTTTACGCCCATATTTTATGTCTTAGGGCTTATATTATTGGTATTGGTAGATATTATCGGTGAAGTACGTATGGGTGCTCAGCGCTGGATCAATTTGCCTGGGTTCGGTAGTGTGCAGCCTTCAGAGTTTATGAAGCTGGGTATGCCAATGATGTGTGCTTGGTTTTTATCTAAGCGTGATTTGCCACCGTCAGCGTCTAGCATTGCTATTACCTTGGCATTAATCATTGTACCGGTGCTATTGATTGCTAAAGAGCCAGATCTTGGTACATCACTACTGGTCGCTGCTAGTGGCATATTTGTGCTTTTCTTAGCGGGCCTTTCATGGCGATTGATTTCTGCTGCTGTAATTTTAGCTGTACCATTTATTGCTTTTGCTTGGAACTTTTTACTCCACGACTATCAGCGTACACGGGTATTGACACTCCTTAATCCTGAAGCAGATGTACAAGGCGCTGGATGGAACATCATTCAATCGAAGACAGCCATTGGTTCTGGTGGTCTCACTGGAAAAGGCTATCTAGAAGGCACACAATCACACCTACATTTTCTGCCAGAAGGCCATACTGATTTTATTATTGCCGCCTTCTCCGAGGAGTTTGGTTTACTCGGTGTAATGCTACTGATGTTCATTTACTTCTGCCTTTTGTCACGCGCCCTATATATCGCTTTCACCCATCCTGACGTTTACAGCAGATTGTTGGCTGGTGCTATTGCTATGTCTTTCTTTGTTTATATATTCGTCAATGTCGGCATGGTTGGCGGTATTTTGCCTGTCGTAGGTGTTCCACTACCATTCATTAGTTATGGTGGTACGGCTATCGTGACTCTGATGGCAGGATTTGGCTTACTCATGTCTATCCATACACATAAATCTGGCTAACTGGGATAAGGTATTTTCTGTATAAATAATCTTTCGAGTAAGTCCTTGTAATAATTGTGGTAGTACCATTGAGATAAATTGTTTTGTACTACTAATGATTTGATAAAAGACAATGAGCCATAATGCGAAGAAGAGTTTTATTCTTAGCGCTATGGCTTTTTTATTTTAATGATCTTCATATAATTTATGTTCGTATAGATAATAATAGTTACAAATCTGAAATAATTGTTCGTTTTAGCGCCCATTATTTTTACTAGAAAATTGACGTAATTTCCGATATTAGTTAACCACCTATAAGTTCAGAAAGATTTTATTCCTTGTTTTTTACAAAAAATTGCGTTAACCTCGTTTTACTGTACTCTGATACATAACCCGTACATAGCTACTAATAAACTTTGCATTTAAATATATTTAGGTTGTAGCGTAGCCGTATAGTTAGCATCTTGTAGATTCCAGACTTTCAAATACACTACTTAATTAACGGTTTGATAACAAAGCGATACGCGATGTCCTCTGAACCTTTTATTAACGTAGCATTCTAAAGAAGTTTGTATATCACACATCATGTAAATACGACATATAGTGACATTGTCACTCAGTCCTGATTTTGGACTTTGTATTCAATGCTTATCGCTAACTATCATTTAAGCGTATCGTCAGTCACTTTAGCTCTATTTCTGCTGAACACTGATGATAATGAAATGAAAAATTACCATATATTAATATCTATAAGAGCCACGTATTAATCAATATGAAAACAATAGATTAATGCCATGCTCAATCTAAAATATTTAGAGTTAGGTTTTGATGTATAAGTTATAGAGGTATTTATGAACAAGCGTTTATCTGGTTTACTTACAATGTCAGCAATGTTATTTGCTGGCTCTGCAGTCGCTACCAATGCAAATGCTGTAGAAGCAAAGACCACACTTGCTATGATTTCGCAAGATAACGCCTCCCACATTGACCGTGTACTTGGTGAATTAAGCCGTCAACATGATGGTGCATCAAGTTTGGTAAAGTCAGCTCGTCAGCCGACTTCATTGGCACTTAGCAGCTCATTGTTAGCCAATGATACGACACAAGTCACCAATGATGAAGACGTACTAGAGCGCTTAACAGCTGTTGCCTCTAACTCTGTCAGCAAATTTAAGCAAACTGGCCTTGCGTCTTGGTATGGTCGTAAGTTTCATGGTCGCAAGACTGCTAGTGGCGAAACTTTTGATATGAACGGCTTAACTGCAGCGCATCGCTCATTACCATTGAACTGTTATGTCAAAGTTACTAACAAGACCAATGGCAAAAGTGTCGTGGTAAAAGTGAACGATCGTGGCCCATTCCATGGTAACCGTGTTTTAGATTTATCTTATGGTGCTGCTAAAAAACTCGGTATTACGAGTAAAGGCGTGGGTAACGTTGCTATTGAGCGTGTTGCAGGACCTTAATTTTATGTATCGGTTTTAGAGACCAATAATATTGCTAGCCCATATAGCAAAAAAAGCCTAACTAATAATTAGTTAGGCTTTTTTTATGGTTTATATTTATCGCTCTAGGCTAATAGTAGCGACTAAGCTACTCAAAACGAAGTACTATTAGTTCTATATACCTTATAACTCAAATGCGCTTTCGATAGCATCATCAAGTCGTTCAACAGCAATCACATTGATACCCTTAAACTGAGGCGCATCCTTAGCAGGTGCATTGGCCTTTGGAATGATGGCATGCTTAAACCCATGCTTCATCGCTTCCTTCAGGCGCTCTTGTCCATTAGGTACTGGGCGTATCTCGCCCGATAGACCAACTTCGCCGAATACGGCTAATGAAGATGGTAATGCTCTCTCTTTAATACTTGAAGCACAGGCCAACAGTACGGCCAAATCAGACCCTGTCTCTATGACTTTGACACCACCAACGACGTTGACATAGACATCTTGTCCACTGGTATGTATTCCGCCGTGACGATGCATCACTGCTAGTAACATGGATAAACGTTGGAAATCTAGACCCAACGCCATCCTTCTAGGCGAACCTTGTGAATCATCGACCAAGGCTTGCACTTCTACTAACAATGGCCTTGTACCTTCACGACTGACCATCACCACAGATCCAGCAACAGGTTTATCGTAACGACTTAAAAATATCGCTGATGGATTAGCGACTTCTTTGAGCCCCATATCAGTCATACCAAAGATGCCCAGTTCATTAACCGCACCAAAGCGATTCTTGACCGCACGAATCATACGAAAACGCGAGTCAGACTGGCCTTCAAAATAAAGTACGGTATCAACCATATGCTCCAATACTCGCGGACCTGCTAACGTACCTTCTTTGGTTACATGTCCTACTAAAAACAGCGCTGTCCCTGTTTGCTTAGCATAGCGAGTCAAAATCGCAGCAGACTCTCTAATCTGACTGACACCACCTGGTGCAGAGTTAATAGCGTCCGTATAGATAGTCTGAATAGAATCAATAATAGCAATGGCTGGCTGCTCTTGCGTTAATGCAGCACAGATAGTTTCTACGTTAGTTTCGGCCAGTACACGCAGTCTATCAGCAGGCAAGTCTAAACGTTTGGCTCGCATGGCCACCTGTGCAAGTGACTCTTCACCCGTCACGTATAACGCACTACCTGCTAGTGAATCAGCACGTGCCATATTTGTCGCTGTTTGCAGCAAGATCGTTGATTTACCAATACCTGGATCACCACCGATTAACACCACAGAACCTGCCACTAGTCCACCGCCGAGTACGCGATCGAACTCACTGATACCGGTTGGTAGGCGCGTGTCGAGCGTCACACTTACTGCATTAAGCGGCATGACAGCACTGTGAGTACCAGAGTAGTTACCAGCTGGCGCACTGGTACCACGAGTAGCAGCTCGTGCGTTATTGGGCTTCGCGGTGCTTTTATTGTGATGTGGCATGCTGACATTTGGGGCTTCAACCAAGCTATTCCATTCCCCGCAATCCGTACACTGCCCAGCCCATTTACCAAAATGCGCACCGCAATGCTGACAGACATAGCTGCTTTTATTTTTTGCCATAGCTTATAAGCCTTATTCAGAGGATCAATCGAGAATAATGAAGAAAGTATTGTCACGCTTTATAAGCGCTGATTCAAAAATATTTGTTATGATAAGTCAGCCATTGGTTTTGCAAGCTGTACTTGAAAGAGGATGATGTTAATTGTAGAGATATTAATTGTAGATATAAATAGTAACTGGCTTACAGGCTCTATATAGAATAGTGTTAACCAGATCTATTAGTTAATCAGAAAATACAAAACTGTTGGTATAAATTTTACGCAGCGTTTGGAAAGCAGAGTGCATAGAAAGTAAGGAAAATCCATACCAGCATAACTCTACTTTAACGGCACCTTTTTGTTTTGAGCGCACTATATAAAATAGAGTATGAGATAAGCAACTTAACGTTCTAACTTATACTTGGAAGTCTTTACCTAGATAAACAGATTTTACTAAATCATTTTCTAACACTTCAGCCGAAGTGCCTTCTGCAATGATAGCGCCTTCTGATACGATATAAGCCTTTTCGCAAATAGCTAATGTATCTCGAACATTATGATCAGTGATTAAAACACCAATGCCGCGATTTTTTAACGTCAAAATAACGTCTTTGATATCGCCGACAGAGATAGGATCTACCCCCGCAAAAGGTTCATCCAATAAGATAAACTTAGGATCAGCGGCCAATGCTCGCGCGATCTCACAGCGTCGACGCTCACCGCCTGACACGCTCATACCCTGAGACTTGCGCACATGTTCTAAATGGAACTCGCCAATCAACTTTTCAAGTTCTTGCTGCTGTTCAGCTTTA
The DNA here is from genome assembly GCF_044542635.1 of Psychrobacter sp. NPDC077938. Classification (NCBI taxonomy): domain Bacteria; kingdom Pseudomonadati; phylum Pseudomonadota; class Gammaproteobacteria; order Moraxellales; family Moraxellaceae; genus Psychrobacter; species Psychrobacter sp. NPDC077938. Next base: position 104,448 of record NZ_JBITUW010000004.1, on the reverse strand, counting down.
CTTAATTCTGTGCGAGTCTGTAAAATAGCTAAGATATTGTCTTCAATAGATAATTTACGAAAGATTGATGCCTCTTGCGGTAGATAGCCGATACCTGCACGCGCTCGCTCGTGCATTGCGTATTTAGATAAATCCATTTTACCTAGCGTAACACGGCCTTTATCCATATTGACCAGTCCCACCACCATATAGAAGCTAGTCGTTTTACCAGCACCATTAGGCCCCAACAGTCCAACGACTTGACCCTGTTCGACAGAAAACGACACGTCTTTGACCACCCAACGCTTTCCATAGCGCTTGCCTAAATTCTGCATAGTCAATCGAGCGACAGGCGCCGTATTGGTGTTTGATGCCGATAGGTCTAGATTTTTATCATCGCTCATAACTTACTCTTACTTTCACAAAATTTAAGCATTGCTAAAGGCAGACTTATTTACTCATAGCCTGTTTATTTAGATTAACGTACGCCACTTTGGTTTGTACCATTGTTAGGCGGGAATACCAGTTCAACGCGCTGATTGCCACCAGCAGTCGCTTCAACATCACCTGCTTTTAGGCTATAACGGATAACATTACCAGCGAAGCTTGCACCATTTTGAACCAGTTTTGCATTGCCAGTTAGCGTAATAATCCCAGACACTGCGTTGTAGTCAATCTTATTAGCCTGCCCTTTTGCCAAGCCCTTTTCTTGCGTGACTACTTGCTGCATAGTCGCTGGACGGCCAGTTGCTACCGCTGAGTTAATGCTACGCTGCTGAGATAGATTGACCGTGATGTTATCGGCCGTCATCTTAAACGTACCTTGAGTAATAATGACATTACCTGCATAACTGGTCACGCCAGTACGCTCACTATAAGTGGCTTTATCCGCTAGTAATTTGATCTGCTGATTAGAATCTGATGGCAGTGCGTGACTATATAGCGGTAGCGCCAATAACATCACCATTGGCAGTGCGCGCAATTTGTGCAAGCAGAGTGATGATGCGCGTAAAGTAGGCAAAAATTTAAGTTTCATATAAATAACTCATTTCATAATAGGTGGTAGGATTTGCAAACTTTATGCTAGCTGCTATTTTTTAACACAGTAAATAAGAAAGACTTTGACTAAAATAATGCTTTATCTTGGCGTTCAGATGGAGAAAAGGCAACAGCAACTTGGCCAAATTCGTACTCACCCGTTTCAAGATTGGCAGTCATACTAGAGGCTTCAAATCGATTCATGCCTTGTTCGATTTTCACAGGCGCATCACTGTATACTTTGCCTGATTTCGTATTACCTTTTAGCGTACTACCAGTCACTTTTATCGGTTCGATATCAGGGGTACTCTTATTGCCTTCGCTCACCAGTGTAAATCCACCTGATAAACTAAGCTCCCCTGTCTGTTGACTAATGGCTGCACTTCCCGCTTGAATACGATAGCGTTGCTCTGCAGATGGCTCCCAATTCATGGTAATGCCTGACATTTCATCCTGATTGGTCTCAGGATTATGTGTCAAAGATTCAGCAGTAAGCTCGTATTCGGTTTCGCCTTGCTCATTGGTCTGTACGGCTTTAATATCGGTGGCTTCGTAATCGACATCTGTCGTTTCAATGTTGACTGGCGGCGTTACGTCGCCTTGCTGCTGAAAAAACCAACCCGCGATACCGGCAATAATTAAGGCTAATACAATTAAGAAACGTGTATTCACGACTGTTTATCCTGAGTTTGCGCCTCATCAAGCGTGTAATGCGCGATAAAGTCTTGATAATGTCCATGACCTTTTAAGATAAGATCACATATCTCGCGCACTGCACCAGTACCGCCAGCACGAGTCGTTACCATATCGCTACGCTTGATAACTTCAGCATGCGCATTAGGTACGGTTGCTGCAAATCCTACTGTTTGCATCGCCTTAATGTCTGGTAAATCATCGCCCATATAGGCACAGTCGGCAGCAGTAATATTCAAAGCAGGATCTAGAGACGATAGTAGCTCGTTTAGCGCAACAAGCTTATCATCACGGCCTTGCACCACATGTTTGACGCCCATTTCTGCTGCGCGCTTATTCACCATTGCACTACTACGACCGGTAATAATGGCTGTCAAAATACCGTAACGGGCTAAAGACTTAACACCCACACCATCCTGTACTGAGAACGCTTTGGTCTCAACACTATTGGCATCATAGATAATTTGACCATTGGATAAAATACCATCGACATCCATGACCAATAGTTTTACTTGTCCGGCTTTCTGTATCAAGTCCTGCATTATTTGTCTCTTTTTAATATTTATTTTCGAAGCGTTATTCTATATAGCTTAACTATTTCAACGGCAACTCACAAACCTTATTTGACCCCAGCTTGTAGCAAATCATGCACGGTAATAATAGCTTCTAAACGATCTTCATCATCGATAATCAATAACTGGCTAATACCACTTTCATTCATGACACTTAGCGCATCTGACGCACGAATCGTTTTACTGATATGGCGTGGATTGCTAACCATTACTTCATGCATTGGCGTTTGTAGGTCGATGCCTTTTTCTAACCCTCGGCGCAAGTCACCATCTGTGAATACCCCGACGACCTTATTGTCATCATCAGTCACTACTGTCATGCCCAATCGTCCGGCAGACATAGTAAACAAAGCTTGTTGCAATGGGGCTTGCTGATGAATCAAAGGCAAGTCTTCTGAGTTGGTATGCATCAAATCTTCAACACGCGTTAATAGCTGACGACCCAGGGCACCAGCAGGATGCGATAATGCAAAATCTTCAGAAGTAAAATTACGTGCATGTACTAAAGCAACCGCTAACGCATCTCCAAGCGCTAAAGTAGCCGTCGTACTGGAGGTAGGCGCTAGATTAAGTGGACAAGCCTCCTGCGACTGACCAAGCGTTAATACAATGTCAGCTGCTCGTGGCAACATACCGCGCTTATCACGACTGATACTGATGAGAGGGATATTTAGATGTTTGACAACTGGCAGTAGCATCTTGATTTCATCTGACTCACCTGAGTTTGAAATAGCAAGCAGCACATCACCCTTTACCAGCATACCCAAGTCGCCATGCCCTGCTTCACCAGGATGCATAAAAAAAGCAGGCGTACCAGTTGAGGCAAAGGTCGCTGCAATCTTGCGTCCAATTAGCCCTGACTTACCCATGCCCGTGACTACCACTCGACCCTTACAAGTCAAAATGATGTCACATGCTTGTGCAAATCTGTCGTCAATCTGCTCTGTTAGCAGTGCTAACGCAGATATCTCTGTGTTAATGGCCTCGATAGCAGTGGTAATAAATTGCTCATGGGTTAAGTTGTTTTTGGTATCACTCATGAATCCGCTCTATTTTTATAATGAATCAATACGCTATTTTACTACACTATGTTTCATATTAGTAATGGTCTACAAAATCTACACTAATATAGTGCTTTATACTGAATAAAGAGCTTGCTGCTATTTATACAAAAAAAACCCACTATTATCAGCAGGTTTTAAACGAATAAATCATGTCTTAATGTTTTTTCAGACAACAAGCTCGATTAATTCAATACGTTAGCTATTGCTATCATTAGAACCGTCGTTTGGCTTATCTTCAAAGCCTGCATTATCTGCCGTGGCATCAAACCCACGATCTTGGCCGAAGCCACCACGCTCAAACCCGCGCTCTTGACCTTGACCGAAACTACCTCGTTCAAAACCACGATCCTGACCTTGGCTAAAACCACCACGATTAAATCCACTACGACTCGATGCAAATCCGCGCTCTTCAAAGCCGCCAGCAGCAGGGTTGCTACCACGTTCAAAGCCACCGCCTTGATATCCAGTCGGTGCTGCGCTCTGAGGCTGAGCACTTGTACCTGTCGTTGTGCTACTACGTGGGTTACGTGCTGGCACGACTGTTGAAATGGCATGCTTATATACCATTTGGCTCACTGTGTTTTTTAAGAGAACGACATATTGATCAAATGATTCAATTTGGCCTTGTAATTTAATACCATTTACCAAAAAAATAGAGACAGGAATGCGGTCTTTGCGCAGCGAGTTCAAGAACGGATCTTGTAAAGTTTGTCCTTTTGACATGAAATCTCTCCTAAATATTATATAGTTATGTTTTGAGTGCCAATTATTTTAAGTGTTAATTTAATTATAATGGCTAAAAGGTAGATACAATAAGGTGTTTTCTTTATAAAACGTATCTAAATAAATATTCGTTGCTCTTAAGTGATTCCACTTTATCGCGAATACGTTATTATTGTAAATAATTAAGTAACTAGTTGTTTCGTTAATGATTTCTGCCTACAAAAGTTCATAAACCAGACAACATAACAGTGCTCAACGCACTGAGCTAAATTATAACAGCTATCTATGTCAATTTTTGAAACTAATTGTGTTAGCTATCATTGCGCCTTAAGACAAGTACTCTCGTGCTTCGGCCATGGTTTCAAACGTTTGTAATATCATACGACTGCTAGCATCAGTCCCACTCTCAGGTTCTGCTATGCCATTTGATGATGCGCTAGGCAATTGCATTACCTTTCTTAGCCATGTGTACTGACGTTTTGCTAGCTGCCTTGTAGCATATAATGCCTTATTTTGCATTTCCTGACAAGCAAGCGCCTTGGTCTCTTGGTTAGCCATGTTTGGTTGAGCAGCTGACTGAGCAACATTATCTGAGATTTCTTTTTCTCCGTTGACAGCTGTATGCTTTCCAAAAGCTTCATAAAATTGAGCTTTATCTAGATGAGTCTCATCAAATATCGGATGATCAATATGCACCAAGTATTCTAGTACTTGCCTGTAGCCTACACAGCGCATCGAAGGCATATTAGGCGTGAGCGGATACTTTTTTAGTAAGTCTATGACTTCAGTCACTAGCCCTTCATTCCACATGATATCTAGACGTTGTTCGATACGATTATGTAGCCATGGGCGATCTGGCATTACCGATAGCGCATGCCATTGCTGATTCGGATTATGTGCCAATGCTTGCTTTGGCTTGCGCTGCCAGTCACTTATTGGAATATTTGTTTGTAGATAAACTTCAACTGCTCGCGTGATACGCTGAGTATCAGTAGCATTCAAACGCTCATGACTTATAGGGTCTATACTCTCTAAATAATCATATAGAGCGCTAATACCTTTCTCTTGACGCCACTGCTCTACGCGCGCCCGTACGCTGTCATCGCTATCGGGCACAGGAGACAACCCATCGAGTAGCGCCATGTAATACATCATGGTGCCGCCTACTAATAATGGTATCTTGCCATTTCTATGACATTCGTCAATAAGACGGGCAACGTCACTGACAAACTCAGCCACGCTATAGCTTTGCATAGGATCAATGATATCGACCAAATGATGTGGATAACGCGCCAACTCAGCCGCTGTTGGCTTGGCTGTGCCAATGTTCATGTCACGATATATCAGCGCTGAGTCCACAGAAATTAATTCAAAACGACCTGTATCGTATAGCTCGTACGCCAGTGACGTCTTGCCGCTAGCAGTTGGTGCCATAAGACAAACCACGCTATTATCCGCCAGCTTGTGAGAGATGCTATCAGACGAATGTTGCATAAAGTGGCCTTTCATAATATATGGATAACTCAGATATCGATTGGTTTAATTGCTTTAAGATGTTGTAATTATTTTCAGATATTCAGGATAGCATTAGCTTTACTAAGTAGTGACTGTCTATCGCTTTAATAGCATTGTTCATAATTATTTCAGTAAGATCATTCACGAAAACCATTGAATCTTGCGCAGACATTTGCGCATTGACCGTTGTAAGTTGCTGATTAACCTCAGTAGCACTATTTGGCAATCTATCTTTTTTGAATACTTGCTGACTAGAGGTAAGTGATTCAAATAACTGGCTTAGTTTAAGCTGCCAGTCTTTAGCACTTATCAATACACACTGCCCTTGGTGATAAAATAATAGCCAAGGTAGACTTCTATCATCTGTGCTTGAGTCAATACCAACAGCTTCTAAATCGTTAATAATATCTAAGCAAATTAGTAAAGAGACAGAAGTAGCTGCTACAACGGAATAATGTGACGAGCTGTTGTTACTTTGGTCTGACCGCTCATTGATATGAGATTGCACTGACTCTTGCAATAAAGGATTATTTGAAGATGATTGGTTTGCAGTAGTCTGATAAGACTGTCTAGTAGATTCTACTTGATTATTCTGCCTTCGGTTATTGCTAGACTGACTACTCGAGATGGGTATTTCAGACAAACGACTTATAGGAACATCATTACTTGCCCGTTCCGCAGATTTGTATTGGCTGTCAGCGTCTATCGTAGGTATAAATGTAGACTCAGACCCAAACTTAGCTACATCAATCGTTTTCAACTGCGTACGAACTGTATGGCCTAAGTGCGCCATAATATTATTCAATGGACTGATTTTGATACGTTGTTTAGATGGATGTACATTGATATTCAACCATTGCGTTGGTAAATCAAAATACAGTGCATACCCCATACCTGCTAGCTGCGCACCTTGTGCCAGTTGACGTATCTGATTGCTAATCAATGCTTCTTTTACCAGTCTGCCATTTACATAAATCAGTTTGGGTAAGTCAGATTTGTCATGATGTAGCGGCCATAACCAACCACTAATCGCTGCCTGATTAACATTGCTATCATCGTACCATACAGACGACTGCACCAGACTCGACAAATCTATCGATATTGCTAATGCATTGTCTGTCAATGCCATACCCGTTGCTTGCTCCAACCGCGGCAGTGGCAAGCGACTGTTATTATTGTCATTGTTACCACTAATACTCGTAGCACTTGCAGATAATGATAGACGTTGCTTATTGTCATGAAAAAGTGTCAAAGCAACATCGGCACGCGCCAGTGCGACTTCTCGAACGATGGTTTCGATATGACCGAACTCAGTAGCAATAGATTTTAGGTTGCCACGGCGGGCAGGCACGTTAAAATACAAATCTTTTACGACAATCGTGGTACCGCGGTTATGGACAACTGGCAACAGTTTCGGTGTATCATCTAATACGCCAGCGACCTGTAATTGACGGCCAATACCACTCTCATCATGACTACTGGTTAAGGTCAAACGTGAGACAGCAGCCATCGCTGCTAACGCTTCACCGCGAAAACCCAATGTCGTAATACCATGCAAGTTAGCAACGTCAGCAACCTTACTGGTCGCATGTCGGGTAATGGCCATGATCATGTCATCAGGATGAATGCCGACCCCATTATCAACCACTTCAATCAGGCCCATACCGCCTTGAGTGATGCGCACTTCAATATTGGTCGCACCAGCATCGATGGCATTTTCAAGCAGCTCCTTGACCACTGCTGCTGGACGTGTCACCACCTCACCTGCTGCTAATTGATTGATTAGCAGCGGCGATAGTTTTTTAATACGGGTATTAGGATGATTATCTGGCATGGATAGATGTCATATTTTTGGAAAGTAGCGATTGGTGTAATTTAGATATCCGTTTAGATGATAAGTTGCGATAGATCTAAACCCTGCGCTTGACCTGCCTTTGACAACCTCAACTGCACTTGGCGAGCTTCAGTGTCGTTATCATCGCTTACACTTTGAGTCATATCGATGAATAACGTAGGCGGCGGAAGATAGCTATCAGCGCGGCTAGCCCATTCAATAATAACTAACGCTTCAGGCTCATCGAGATACTCGTCAAATCCAATAAAAGACAGTTCTTCTGGATCTTGCAGACGATATAAATCTGCATGATAAACTGGCTTGATCGAACCATCATTTCGTTGAATACTGTAGGGCTCAACCAAGGTATAAGTTGGACTTTTCACTGCACCTGTATGACCAAGCGCTTGTAACCAATAACGCGTTAGTGTCGTTTTACCAGCGCCCAAGTCACCTGCCAGCCACACGCTACCTGTCAGCGGCAGTGTCGCTAACTGCTCAGCCAATGATTGAGTGTCTTGCTCAGAATTGAGTATCAGAGTCTTTAAGTATTTGCTATTTTCTATAGATTGACTATCATACATCAGACTGAACCTGCTCTGTCTGTACCTGCATGGTTACAATTGGATTGGTAAAGCTTTCACCGCGTATCAGCTTGGCATATAGCTCAGAGTCAGTCCACTCAGCACGAACCTGCTCACTGAATTCAAAATCTTCTAGAACTAGTTTACCCATTTGATCGTTTGCAACATCGTCGGCAAAACACTGCGCATACCCTGTCGCCGTCTCGTGAGCAATTACTGAGTACACACTGACATCTGCTTCACCGTTTTGCATTTGTGTCTGACGTAGTATTTCTTGTGCCCAAAAAAATATCACTCGTGAAAACTGCTCTGCCGATGGCGAAACTGGTAGGCTGATCCAACGTGCGCTAAATTTCTTACACGCTGCGACATATTCAGGATCATCTTTGTTCCAAAAACAAATGGCATGATCAAAGCTATCAATAATGTCTTTGATGGAAGATTTTAGCAAACCAAAATCATAAACCATTTGCCCATGGTCTAAACGAGTGGCCTCAAGGATCAGCTCAATCTGATAGCTGTGGCCATGAATCGAGTGCTTACAACGCTCAGAACTACAGTTACGAACGATGTGAGCATTTTCAAATTTGAACAGTTTACGAATACGCATAATAATTTGACCAAAACAGTAAGCACTATGGTGCTAAATGTTAATAAATAAGAGTTTGCCGCGTTTATGAATCGGTTTATGGTTCATTATAGCAAATCGCCATGTATCCGTAAGTAAGCACTTATTAATACAATGATTGATTGAACGAATCAATTGATAGATTAGGACTAACCGTATTGGAGTTTCTCGTCATTCTGCGCAGAGAACACTTAGCGAAAACCATAAACGATTTGAATGATACTTGAATCGTAGACGAATTGTGCAAGCGCTATCTATTACTAAAGCTTAAGCCTATACTCTATTCAATAAACAGCTATGTTAGCTGTATTCACACTGTCTTGAATTCGCTTAACTTGGCGTAATGAGTAGTGTGCTGTAAAAAAGGAAACGATGATGAGCAAAGGTCAAGACAGCAAGAAGAACGTTAAGAAAAAGCCCCTTTTGACTGCTAAAGAAAAGAAAGCTGCCAAACAAGCCAAGAAAGACGACAACGGTAGCATCTTAGGCAAACATTAATAATAAATACATCAATATGCCAATCTGACCTAACCGTTTGATTGGTATTTTTTTGGTTCGTCATTGACTTTTAGCTAAGCACTGTCTTTAATTAAGCTTAGGTTTTTATTAAGCTCCGCGCGGCGCAAACATAATAATCGCCATTCCTAATAGTGCAACTATCGAACCCACTATGTCCCACATAGTTGGCCTTATACCATTGACCGTCCACAACCATAAAATCGCCATACATATATAAACACCACCATATGCAGCATAAACCCTGCCTGCAGCAGTCGGATGTAATGACAGCAGCCAAACAAATGCGACCAAACTCAGCGCACCAGGTATCAGTAGCCAGATTGACTTGCCTTCTCGCAGCCATAGATAAGGCAGATAACATCCTGTAATCTCAGCCAATGCAGTAAGCGCAAATAGCCCAACCGTCTTTAATTCTGTCAAAAATCACTACTCCTCGTCTAATACTCTTCTAACCCGATAAAACCAGTCAGGTATTGTACGGCATTCCCCAAAATAATCACTCTATCTCTGTCACCTCTTATAAAAGGCTATTTTGTCTAACATTACAGTCAAAATCACAGTAAAATCTATCATAACAAACAAACCTCTTAGATAACCATCTATCGAGGCCATACCGACATTGTCAATAGGAAGTTAGCATCATGATGCGTATTGGATTATTTTTATTAACCAACTTAGCAGTGATTGTGGTATTTAGCATTGTGTTTGGTATTTTATCGAGGTTTTTTGGAATCGGTGGTGTACATACTGCAGGCGGGCTTAATTATATTAGCCTTGCCATTATGTGTGGTATCTACGGTATGGTCGGCTCGATAGTGTCGCTATTTATATCAAAGTGGATGGCTAAAAGATCCACTGGTACGGTAGTCATAGAATCGCCATGCACCGCTACTGAGCAATGGTTAGTTGATACAGTCGCCAAACAAGCACGAGCCGTAAATATCGGTATGCCTGAGGTTGGTATTTTTAATAATTCGCAGCCAAATGCCTTTGCGACTGGTTGGAATAAAAATAAAGCACTGGTAGCGGTTTCGTCTGGTCTACTACAAAGTATGAATCAAGATGAAGTCGAAGCCGTATTGGCACATGAGATTGGCCATGTGGCGAACGGTGATATGGTAACCCTCGCCCTCATTCAAGGCGTGGTCAACGCGTTTGTGATGTTCTTTGCACGTATTGTTGGTAGTTTCGTTGACCGTACTGTGTTTAAAAATACCAGTGATCGTCCAGGTATTGGGTACTTTATCACCAGTATTATGATGGATATCTTGCTTGGGTTTTTGGCGTCTGCCATCGTGATGTGGTTCTCACGCTTACGTGAGTTTCGTGCGGATCAAATGGGCGCAAAACTTGCCAGCCGCGAAAAAATGATCAGTGCGCTTGACGCATTGCGTCCTTCTGCACAGCGACCAGATCAAATGCCTGAGAGTATGAAAGCGTTTGCGATCTCATCAGGACAAACTCAAGGCTTTAGTATTGCCAATCTATTCCGCTCACACCCTACGCTTGATGACCGTATTGCAGCGTTGAGAAATTATAATCCTAATGAAGCATAATAGAAAAATCTTCAAATATTGCAGACATAATCTTTAGATTGAATGGGATATTTATAAATTTTGGTTTAACACAGTCAAAATTGCGGTTTGAAGAATTTAGGTCTGATATAGTTGTTAGACTTAAATGGTACTTAGAACGTACCCTACTAAGTTGTATCACCAACTATTAAAAGGTATTTTTGATACGCTAATATCAACTCCTTCCATACCTTCATTCATTAATAGTTGCTCTATAGATTTTAAACATCTATGAGAATTAGGATTAGGGCCAATACAAATTTGTTTTATTATGTCTGGATACTCTTTAATTACAGGTAATACTAAAAACGGCACAATATGAGACTTTGATACTCGGTACTCAATATTTCTGGAAGGATTTCTAGAGACTAAGCGCCATTCTGACTCTTCATAGAAACTAGAATGCTTAATTAATGGTGCGCAGTCATTGATTTTTTCACATAGGTTACTTAACGCCTTTTCTGTTCTTAACTTACTTTCTCCACTTAGAACATTTTTACGTTGAGGAAAATCAAATTCTACTTTTTCTTTGGATGAAAGTTCATTGTACTCACTACGCATTAAAGCTCGCTTCGGAAATTGATTTAGGCATTCGTTAGTCGCATCCAGAATCATCTTTTTTTGATCTTCCTCATTATATATACACTGCTCTAGTTTGAAGCCGTTTTCTTCACAGTATTCTTTTAACAACTTTTGATCAAAACCTATTGAAACACCCGCACCTTGAGGGCAGTAACCTCGCCATTGGCTTAAGAGATCGTTCTTCTCACTGAAGCTAGATACAAACACCTTATGCTTAATCATATTTTCTAGAGAGTCTCTTATAACCCATCCAAATCCTGCAAGATAGTCATCTTCCATGTAAATATGACTTGAGTAATTCTTTGCAAAAGATAATGCATGGATGAACTCACTGGAATCGTTTAAAAACTCGCAATGACTGGCCCAAATAGATTTACCAGTAATCATACCAATCAAGCCCTGCAAACTAGTGTAGTGATAAAGAGTGCTCACTTTTATAGATTCTCCATAATAATATTAGAACAGATAAGAGTAGCCGTAGTCCGCCAAGCGCACCAAGAAAGCATATATAAACGTAATAGATAGTAACAAGAACGCGATGACACCGCTAGCCCTGGCAGTAGCTGCTAGGTTGTAAAGATTTGCCGAGTAAGGGTGGCCTAATAGCAGCAATCTGTCTCGATATTAGCTGCTGCCCTAGCAAATTGGTAGACAATAATGGTTAGCAGAACCCCTCCTACTTCTTCATCAAATTACAGTAAAAACCCAGACGTAAAAAAGCCTGTCTCTAGTAGACAGGCTTTTCTAAATCAAACTCGCTAATTAAATATCAAACTCAAGCGCTCTATCACCTTCGCTATCTTTGATACGCGTTGGCAGACCAATCTTATTTAATAGATTGATAAATGGCTTAGCATCTAGCTCTTCGACGTTGACCATCTTGCCTGCATCCCATTCGCCAGTCGCGACTAGTATCGCAGCAGCAACGGGTGGCACGCCTGCGGTATACGAGATACCTTGGCTACCAACTTCATTGTAAGCATCTTTATGATCTGAGACGTTATAGATAAACACTTCAGTCTCAACACCATTAATCTTGCCTTTAACTTTATCACCGATACAGGTCTTGCCTGTATAGTTCGGTGCAAGTGAGCTTGGATCTGGTAGTACTGCTTTAACGACTTTTAGTGGTACAACTTCTTGACCTTCAGCAGTCATTACTGGCTGCTCAGACAATAAACCTAAGCTCTGTAGGACAGTGAAGACATTGATGTAGTGCTCACCAAAGCCCATCCAAAAGCGAATGTTTGGTACATCTAGATTGGCTGACAATGAATGCACTTCATCATGACCGCTTAGATAGCTGTTTTGTACACCCACAACTGGCAAATCGTCCGTACGTTTGACTTCAAACATTTTGTTAGACTGCCACTTGCTGTCTTGCCAAGAGTAAACCGTACCGGTGAACTCACGGAAGTTAATCTCTGGGTCAAAGTTGGTCGCAAAGTATTTGCCATGGCTGCCCGCATTGATATCAATAATATCGATATCCGTCACAGATCCTGCATCCATCATGTCATAGCCAAGACGCGCGTAGGCATTGACCATACCGGGATCAAATCCTGCACCTAAAATGGCCGTAACATTGTTGTCTGCACAGCGCTCTTTACGTTGCCACTCATAGTTGTTGTACCACGGCGGTGTCTCACAAATCTTACGTGGATCTTCATGAATAGCCGTATCTATGTAGGCAGTACCTGTCTCAATGCAGGCTTCTAGTACGGTCATATTGATAAATGCCGAACCAACATTGATGACTATTTGTATTCCAGTGTCTTGTATCAGCTGCACGAGTGCTTGGCTATCCATCGCATCGACTTGATGCGTATGCAAGACCGCAGCCTGCTTAAAGCTGTCTTTTTCTTTTACACTTTGGGCGATGGCATCGCATTTGTCTTTTGTACGTGAGGCGATATGAATCTCACCCAGTACATCATTGTGCATCGCACATTTATGCGCGACCACTTGAGCGACACCGCCTGCTCCGATGATCAGTACGTCTTTTTTGTTGGGCTTAGCTTGTTGGTTTGTGTTCAATGAACAATCCTCCTTTGTGTCCCTGTCGATACCATTGATAGCGGCTATGCAAAACAGAAACGAGTGAATGATATGCGTGAATTAAAAAGGAAGACCGAGGAAAACCCACGCACCCGTCGGGCAAATAATACTCCATTATTTGCCCGACGCGATTATAACAATTTTTATTCCCTTATCGGTAAAAAATAATGTATCAATAGCAGATACCTTAAAATCACCCATTATTAAGACTAAGCCTTTGTTTTCTAATGTAGAAAAGTCTTGAAAATATCGCGTTAAGACAAGCTGGCTTTATAATCTTGATAATCAAACTCACGCTGGATATCGATACTGCCATCTAATCGGCGGATGACTATCGCTGGCATGTTGACACCATTGAACCAGTTTTTCTTAACCATCGTATAACCAGCAGCATTACCAAAGGCAATCTGATCGCCTATCTGAAGATTACTCGGTAATGCATATTCACCAAAGATATCACCTGCCAAACAAGAACGACCATAAATAATGGTATGGTCTGCCGATTCGGCATTTGCTTCAGACGGTGCAGCTTCTGCTGGATTACCAGTAGGTGCAATATTGATAGCAGTATTATTGATCGCAGCAATCGGTGCTGACTCACGATAAATCAGTAAATCAAGCATATGCGCTTCAATAGAAGCATCAACGACTGCTAGGTTTTTTTCGTTATGCATGGTATCTAGCACAGTAGTCACCAACGTACCTGCACCATGGATACTTGCCTCACCTGGCTCAAGATACACTTGCACGCCATAGTTTTCGCTAAAGGCTTTCAAACGTGCAGCTAGCTTCTCTAATGGATAATCAGGCGCGATAAAGTGGATACCGCCGCCTAAGCTTACCCACTCTAATTGCTCAAGGATATCGCCAAATCTGTTTTCAATATCTGCCAGACTTTCGCTAAAGGCTTCAAAACTGTCATTCTCGCAATTGTTGTGAATCATAACGCCAGTGATATCACCAAGTACCGCTGCGATTTTATCTTTATCATGCTCACCAAGACGGCTAAATGGACGGGCAGGATCAGCGATCAAAAAAGATGAGTTGCTGGTCTTTGGATTGAGTCGTAGACCTACGGGTATATTTTGCACGGCGGCTTGCGATTTAAAAGCGTTGAGCTGTGAGATTGAGTTAAAAATTATTTTATCCGCATAATTCAGTACTTCAGGGATTTCGTCTGCACTATAGGCGACGCTATAAGCATGCGTTTCTTTTTTATCTTGGCTACTGGCATCATCGTTATTACCAAAGGTCTCATAGCCCAATCTGACTTCGTTAAGTGAAGACGAAGTCGTACCATGAAGATAAGGCTGCATTACATCAAAAACACCCCATGTGGCAAAGCATTTTAGTGCTAACAATGCTTTTGCACCAGACAGCTCACATAGTCTTGCGATGATTTTCATATTGGCGACGATGGCCGCTTCATCAAGCACGTAGTAAGGCGTTAGTGGCAATGTCGCGTTGATAGAATTCTCTAGATTTTTTGCATTCATAATAGATTACCTAATAGACACTCTGCTGTTGCTATCTTGACAGACAGATATAAATATTTGCGCTATAGTAGACTAAATTCATCATAATTAGAATATCTTATGGCACTCTCAACCGATTATTCCACCTCAGCCAGTCGATCCCATTCATCACAATTGGATCCGAAAAACATAGATTTGACTTATCTAGATCCTGATGCGCGTGCCGTGTTGGATTTTTGGTTTGATAAAAACAATGAAGCTTACTGGTTTGAACGAAACGATCGTTTTGATAAGCAGATACAAGATAAGTTTGGCGACATTTGGCATGCAGCAAAGCAAGGCGAATGTGTCACTTGGCGTATCGCAGAGTCTTCATTAGATGGTAATAGCTCAATAACGGCATTGGCAGGACGCTTGGCAGAAATTATTGTGCTGGATCAGTTTTCACGCAATTTATGTCGCGGACAAGCAAGTGCATTTGCGCAAGACGGTATGGCGTTAGCACTCGCCCAAGAAGCCATTCAACAACCTTATTTTGATACTCTACCGATGCAATGGCGTAGGTTTATTATCATACCGTTTATGCACTCTGAATCGGCCATGATTCATAAGCGTTATCTACCGCTATTTGAACAATTAGATGATGCAAACACATTAGATTTTGAACATCGTCACAAACAAATCATCGATCAATTCGGGCGATACCCACATCGCAACGAGGTACTAAAGCGCGACTCAACCGAAGATGAAAAAAACTTTTTAAAACAGCCTAATTCATCGTTTTAGGCCACATTCCTAGTATTGCACGAAGATAATTAAAGTTATTACACAAAAAATTATCACATAAAAGGAAGGTCTGAATCATATCACTGGTTCAGACCTTATTTTTTACGACAAATATTTAGAGAGTATTAAATACTTGTTAGTAATTTACCTTACCAGTAGTAAACGTAAATGACTGCTGCTCTAATACTTTATCGTCAATCAAAATATCAAAGCTGACCTTATATTCGCTATTACCATAAAGTCCACAATTACCACCTTTATTACTACCTGATTCACAGCTCTTGAGCGCATCCGTTAATGGCAAAATAAATGCTTCATTCGCTGGCAATGCATAATTCGTACCTTTGTACGGATCATTGTCAGAATCAAGCAGTTGAATCGGCAAATCTATATTACGCTGCACATCTCGGAATTTAACGTTACTCACTTTAACTTTATCAGCGGATGGCATGTTGATATAAACCGGCTGTCCGATAGGATCAGTACGCAAATTGCGCCCAGAGCCTCTGACTGGATTTGGGGTTTCGTTATAAAGTGCAGTGACTGTCCCCGTCACATCTTGACATGGGTACGTAAAAACACCTTCAAGCGTTTTATTTGTCGTGGTTTTTGTTCCTGCAGCATTGCTTACCAAAACATAGCCTTTGTTGTTAGCAGCATTTTTACCACTAGGCGTATAGGTAACCATTCCTGTTCCTACTACGCCTGAGGTTGGCAACATTAAAGAGCGTAGATGATAAGGCGCTGACAACAACGACTTTGCCATAGAACTTGCCACGGCTTCTGTACTCAAAAAATTGCCTGCCGAACTGTAATAGACAGACTGGGCAATGTTTTCAGTGACACCATATTGAGAGTTGCCATAGTCTGCATTGATCAATCGATCTGCCATATCTAACCCACTGAAAAAAGGATTATTAGAACCTGTCACACTAGCAATATCACTGATTTCATTTTCAAAATGCGCGTTAAAGCTGGTCGGCGAGCTATTGGCAAATACATGTTTAATATAATTTGCGTGCTGAATAGCAATATCATCTAGTTCTGTATCAACGGATAGACCATTTAGACCACAACTAGTTCTTGCCAAACTAAACTGATTATTCGCACTTAATGCTGCTTGTACATTATTATCAGCTGACCCACTGCCATCAACGTTAGGAGTACCATCGCTTGGCTCGTCACCTTGTTCAGTTGGTGTCGCTATAATCGGAGCGGAAATAATAGGTTCCGACGTTGTTGGCTGGGCTGTTTCATCGTTTTGGGAATTGTCTGGTGTATTAGCAGATGTAGAACTGCTGTCAGAATCACCGCCTCCGCCGCAAGCGCTGAGAAATATGGTTAAAAATAGCACTGCCGCAAGATTTTTCTGAGAAGTATAAGAGGTCATCGCTCATCCTATAAAATAATAACCTGTTTGTGAAAAGCAATGAGAGTCAAAATCAGTTACAGGGTAGTTAGTGATTGATTTAACAGTGTTTTATTTCAATATAATGTCTATTGTATTACAAGTTATGAACTTTTGCTCATTATTTTGTAAAAAAACCTGCTACTCGCTGATCGCAAGTAACAGGTTTCTTTTTAGGACTATAAATCAACACTATGCTTAGGCTATTATTAAGGCAAAGATATCATCTATGCAGTACGATTCTTTTGTATCCGCTATACAGTCACTTGTTTATAATCACTGTATTTCTAGCGCTTTTCTCACTGGTGCAAAACTACGTCTATGCGTTGGCAAGACACCATATTTTTCGATTGCTTCGATGTGCGCGCGCGTTGGATATCCTTTGTGTTTGGCAATACTGTATTCCGGATATTGAGTATCGAGTGCATACATCGATTCATCACGACTTACTTTTGCCAATATACTGGCCGCTGCAATACTAGTATGGCGTGCATCGCCTTTTACCCATGCTTGACAATCAATCGCAGATGGCGCTACCTCTAACTTTTTAAAACTATCATAGTTCAAATCAGGGCAACGATTTCCATCAAATAGCGCTTCGATCTTTAATTGATTGAGCGACGTGTTTTTAACATTTCCAGTAGTCGAGAATGTTTCAAAAATCACTTCTAGCAATGATTCAGTACATAAGCGCATACCAAGCATCGTTGCTTGCAAGATGTTCACTTGGTCGATCACTGCTGCTGGTATATCAGCGATGATATAACCGATAGCATGCTGCTGAACCAATGGATAAAGGATATCGCGCTTTTTTTCACTCAGTTGTTTGGAGTCTGTCAGTATCGACAACGGCGTGTCTTTGAGCGGTTGTTCCTCAATCAATCCTGACCAAATCGCAGGTAATATTGCCGCGGCAATATTGACGCTGCCTAGTAATGGCCCACGTCCTGCTTCATCAACGCCGATTTGTAGTATTGACTGATCTGTCCCTTGGTTACCATAACTGAGATATTGAGTAAGCAACTCAGCGGTATTCAATTGCCCATATAAACGTATGGGCGCTGCTAACTGAATATATTGTCCTTTGACATCAATGTGCTCAATATTGATGTCAATTATTTGAACTGAGCTTTCTGTATGTTGGTTGATATGCATAATATTAGGAGGACTTTCTCGTTTAATTAGGATTGACGGTATTGGTATTTTGGATAAACCACTGTTCAATCACGCTGTTTGCAGGCTCATGGTTACTTTGCTGTTGTAGCGACTGCTTTGTCACTAGTAAGTCGTGTAATTGCTCGGCATAAGCGCGTGGTTGCAGCAATCGCATCACGGTGCGGCAAATATTATCACCGCTCGCTTGCTCTTGAATAAGCTCAGGTACGATTGGCGCATTAGCCAATATATTAGGCAATGCCACATATGGTACTTTTACCAGACGCTTGGCAATTTGGTAAGTCAGCTGATTTAATTGATAGACCACTACCATCGGCCGTTC
Organism: Psychrobacter sp. NPDC077938; assembly: GCF_044542635.1. Classification (NCBI taxonomy): domain Bacteria; kingdom Pseudomonadati; phylum Pseudomonadota; class Gammaproteobacteria; order Moraxellales; family Moraxellaceae; genus Psychrobacter; species Psychrobacter sp. NPDC077938. Next base: position 85,918 of record NZ_JBITUW010000004.1, on the reverse strand, counting down.
AAGCAGCATTGCCTCCAGCGTTGCTGTCCCAGATGCTAGCATCACGATATCTGACGCCGCCATGGCATGTTGGCTAAATTCTGGCTGGGTATCATCGTAGACCACCACAATTGCTGCACGCAGCTGCTCTGAGCGTTGGTCGATTACCTCTTGCACGATATATTGATGGTTTTGATCGACCGTTGGAATAATAAAGCATAGCTTAGGATCTAATAGGATTAACTTTTGGATGCCATCAAGCATCAATGGCAGAATAGCTGTAATTTCACCGCGCCTAGAGCCTGGCATCACACAAATAAGCTGACTCACATCATCGAAGCGTTCGATGAAGAACTGCTGCAGCCCATCATTGTCCCAAACGAGCTCACTGCGACGTTGGTTGATTGGCGTATCGATCAGATTCTGATCAATGGTTCGTAGTAATGGATGGCCCACACAGATAGCCGGATGGTTATGTCGCTCATAAACTGGTAACTCAAACGGGAATAGGCATAGCACCAAATTGGTCGCCGCTTTAATATTATGGATACGCGACTCGCGCCACGCCCAAATAGAAGGACTAACGTACTGCACACAGAACACGCCTTGGGGCTTTAGTTTTTTGGATACTCGCAAATTAAAATCAGGCGCATCAATACCGACGAACCAATCAATACTGGCAGCCTTAAATGCGTTCAGTAGCTCGCGGCGCGCTTTAAGCAAATCTGGTAGCTGCGACATGACCTCAACCAGACCCATCACTGCCAAGCGCTCTAACGGGAAAATACTCTGTAGCCCTTGCGCTTGCATTTTCGTACCGCCTACGCCTACCCAGACAATATCATCACGTAGATTATTCATCTGCCGCATAAAATCTGCGCCTAAGCTGTCACCAGATACCTCACCTGCGACGATGCCTATCACTAGCGGTGTAGCATTTATATTTGCTACTTGATAATCCGTCTCGGCTTGATGAATGAGGTCAGTATGGTGATGAGACGTAGCAGAATCTGTCATGACAAGCTCTCGATATTAGGAATACACAAAATAAAATAAACCGTTATTATAAAATATAACGTAATAAATCAGCGATATGGCTTTATGAATAATATGAGTACTCATCCGTACTGTTTTAATGCCACAGTTTGGGCCACCCATCGCTAATGTTGCTATCATACTTGACGATGATACAAATAGCGAAATTCACGCATAAAATCTGAGCGTTATGCACCAAAAACTCAATCAACTCTTATTAATAGATAGAAAAACCAAATGCTAAACGTGCATTTAGAACATCAAATATCACGCTAAGTCTCTATAAGTATAACTAAGTTTTAGTTTTCTCATTCCAGTTATCAGTCAATTAACTGCTCGACTACCCTTGTCAACCAACACTTTTGTCCGCATAATGAATGTTCCTATAAATCAGCTAGACGATATATAACCATGACAACATCAGTTACCCATAATGCAGATATTGACGACGTGAATATTGAAAAATTTATTCCTTTGATTACCCCCGCCGAGCTAAAAGCCGAGCTGCCTCTGTCAGACGACGCGTATAACACCGTACTAAAAGGTCGTAATACTATTCAAGATATCTTGGATGGTAAAGACAAGCGTTTGTTTGTGGTCATTGGCCCTTGCTCTATTCACGATATCAAAGCCGCTCACGAATATGCCGATCGTTTAGCCGTATTGGCAAAAGAAATCGAAGACAGTGTATTTGTGGTCATGCGTGTTTATTTTGAAAAACCTCGTACGACGGTTGGCTGGAAAGGCATGATCAACGACCCTGACATGAATGACAGCTTTGATATAGAAAAAGGCTTGCGCACGGCTCGTAAATTGCTACTTGATCTGAATGAAAAGGGTCTACCTTGCGCGACTGAAGCACTTGATCCAAATACACCGCAGTACATACAAGATCTAATCAGCTGGTCAGCCATTGGTGCACGTACCACTGAGAGCCAAACGCATCGCGAAATGAGCTCTGGTTTATCATGCCCAGTTGGCTTTAAGAACGGTACTGATGGCGGCATGACAGTTGCTGTAAATGCCATGCAAGCGGTTAAAGAAGGTCATAGCTTCTTAGGTCTATCGTCAGATGGTAAAGTCTCTATCATCAAATCTAAAGGTAACCCTTACGCGCACGTGGTACTTCGCGGTGGTAACGGTAAACCTAACTATGATGAAACTGCGGTAGCCCAAGTTGAAAATGAGCTGGCAAAAGGTAAAACCAATAGCAAGATTATGATTGACTCAAGTCATGCTAACTCAGGTAAAGACCCTTACCTACAACCGATGGTTATCAAAAATGTTGCCGAACAAATTCAAAATGGCAATAAATCAATTATCGGTATGATGATTGAGAGTCACTTGAAAGGCGGCAATCAAAAATTGACTGCGGATTTAAGCCAGCTTGAGTACGGCAAATCGATCACCGATGGTTGCCTAGATTGGGATAGCACTGTCACAGCATTACGTGACTTACGTGATATGGTAAAAGATGTGCTACCAAATCGCTAATAGCTATCCGCGATAATTTATCGTCGAGCAAACAATAAAAAGCCCCTTTCGCACTGATGTGAAAGGGGCTTTTTACTTATAAAGATTCTATAAGAAACGCTCTATTCTAAAACTTAATTAGCAATGACCAACAGCGATACATGTTTCATTAATTGGTCATTGCTAACCCTATTCTAGAAATAGTATTTTCATAAAATTGATATTACACTTCGATACATGTTGCACTGCTCTCAATTAACTATTTGCAGCACCTAACACGCTCTCTAAGCTTTCAAGCACATGCTTAGATGAAACGTTCTTGCGCAAGTCTGTTAGTTGCTCATGCGCCATCTGACGACGTGGCTCAGCCAACGTATTCCAGCGAGCCAGTACTTGCAGTAAGCGCGATGCTAACACAGGGTTGGCATCATCTAATTTCTGAATCACGCCTGTATACATCTCTAGACCTTCTGTCGTCCATAATACCATTGGCTGCGAGCTAAAAGCACTGATGACCGAACGGACACGGTTAGGCGTATTCCAATCAAAGTCCGTGTGCGTCAGTAGCGACTTGACCATATCAGGCGTCACATCGTCAGCGGCAGCTTGGACACTGAACCACAAATCGACAACCAGATCATTTGCTTGGAAACGATCATAGAAGTCTGCTAAGTACTTATCTGCATCTACCAGCTGATGATTGACCATGGCCTTCAATGCACCAAAGCGCTCAGTCATACAGCTCGCATTGTCATACTGCTGCTGTGCCCAGTCTGCTGCATCATCTACATTCGCCGTCAATGCCATATCGAGTACGACATTACGCAGCGCACGAATGCCTCGAGCTTCAGCGCTATCCTCATAAGACTGCATTGGCAGATTATTGTACAGCTCAGCCCATTGGCCTTTTAACTTATCAGCCACTTGCTTGTATAGCCCATCACGCTGCTCTTTAACCAACACTGGATCGTAGTCTTTAGAAATAGCAGAAGCCAGCTCTTGCGCTGATGGAATATCAAGCAATCGTGCCGCTAGCATCGCATCATCAGCTGCTAAGACAGGCAGTGTCTGCGCTAATGCTTCTAGGTATACATCAGGGCTGCTCTTCGTACCTTGGCCTTGCAGTAAAATACGATTTACCAGCATTTGAGTAACTTGCCAGCGGTTAAATCCATTGGTTTCATGCTTAAGCAAAAATGCTAAGTCTGCATCTTGGTAGTCATAGTTGAGCTGTACTGGCGCGCTAAAATCACGTAGTAATGATACGACAGGCTCGCTCGCGACGTCCTCAAAGACAAACGTTTGCGTCGCTTCGTCAAGCAATAACATACGCTCAGCAACAATAGCGCCTGAGTCTTTGTCAAATAAGGCGGTTGCTACAGGTATCGGCAATGGTTTTGGTGCATCAAAACCTTTAACATGGCGTGTTTGCTGATTCAACGTAATGGTCAGCGTCTGTGCGGCGCTATCATAGGTTTGAGAACCCGATACCACTGGCGTACCTGGCTGACGATACCAATCAATAAAATTCTCGATTTTGTCATCAGTGATACTCAGCGCTGATAAAAAGTCCTCAACCGTTACCGCTTGTCCATCATAACGACGGAAATACTCATCTGTTCCTTTGCGGAAGTCATCTGGCCCTAACGTATTGGCAATCATACGCACAATTTCAGCGCCTTTCTCATAGACAGTCGTCGTATAAAAATTATTAATCTCCACAAAGCTCTCAGGACGTACTGGATGTGCTAATGGGCCTGCATCTTCGCTAAATTGATGGGCTCGCAAGGTCGCCACGTCATCAATACGCTGCACCGCACTTGACTGCTGATCTGCTGAAAATGACTGATCACGGTAAACGGTAAAGCCTTCTTTCAAGCACAGCTGAAACCAATCACGGCAAGTAATACGGTTACCTGTCCAGTTATGAAAATACTCATGAGCAATAATGGCTTTTACGCTGAAACTACGGGCATCGGTGGTCGTTTCAGGGCTAGATAACACACAAGCAGTGTTAAAAATATTCAAACCCTTATTTTCCATTGCACCCATATTGAATTGGCTGACCGCCACAATCATGTAACGATCTAGATCGTAGGCTCGTCCATAATTGACCTCATCCCACTTCATGGCATCTTTTAGGGCTTGCATACCGACATCGCATTTATCGATATCAGCAGACTTGGCATACAACTCAAGCAATACTTCTCGACCTTCGCTAGTCGTATAAGAATCTGTCAATACATCTAAATCGGCTACCACACAGGCAAATAGATAGCTTGGCTTATTGGTTGGATCGTGCCAGATGGCATAATGACGGTCTGGAGCGTCGGCCACTTCGCCTGCTTCGACTAAGTTACCATTGGCCAATAACGTCGGATAGCGCTTATCTGCTTCAAGTCGCGTGGTAAATATCGCTAGCACATCAGGGCGATCAGGATAAAAAGTAATCTTACGGAAACCTTCTGGCTCGCACTGAGTCACAAACATCGTGTCCTCACCGCTACCGGCCATATATAAGCCTTCAAGCGCCGTATTGGTCTGTGGGCAGATACGCACTTGAATATCTAAAGTAGCTCGCTCAGGAGCATTATGAATCGTCAGCTTACCCGCTTCCTGCTGATAATCCTCAGTGCTCAGTGCCTTACCATTCATCGTAATCGTTAGCAGCTCTAATGACTCACCAAATAAAACAATATCCCCTGCCGTTTGGCGTACCATCTCAAGCGTACTGTCTACCTGCGCGTAGTCTTCAAACAGTTTGATATCTAAATGTACTGTCTCGACATCAAAACTTGGTTTGATGTAGTCTTTTAGATTAATCTTGCTTGGCACATGGGGCGGCACATCTGGCATTTCAGGATTGATGATTTGTGCATCAGTTTCAGCAGTAGACATATGGTGTCCTATTATTATCGGTGGTTTGGTTATAAGGTAGTTTTACTAGGGATAAGTAATATAATAATGAGTAGTATCATTTCGCTATTTGCAAAAGGCACTAGTGTCAAGAAAGACTTTATCTTTAGGCTAACTAATCAGCTAAGCACATAGACAAGCTTTGCAATGATTAAGCTAACTTTTATACTAAATTGATTTTCTCATCAAGCTTATAGCTAGATTGACCTAAATCGCTAAATTTCAAGTATGTATAGTAAGATATCGTCGGTTCAAGATGATTTAAATATGAAACATACGTTATCAATTGGATAATGTCGTTGAAAATGATTTAATAGTCATACTGATGACCAATCATTTAACTAACGGCTTATTATATGACAAAAAATACGGTGAAACGCGCAGACATTACCCTACCTTTGCTTATAGAGTATGTTGACGCGCTACTACCCTCATTGACGGCTCAGACAGAACAGTCACCTGAGCATAACAAAGATAATAGTGAAGCATTATGGGTAACACATAACCATGCGGATTTATTGGCACTACAAGCACAACTTGACGATACTACATCTACTAATAAGAACACTGAAGCGAAGCTGAACGCACAAAAATTATCAACGTTATCAGATCTTGCTAAACAGCATGTACCTGATCGTTATGAGCTTGCTTGCTTTTGGCTGCCTACCTTGTCAGAAGAGCTGACTCAACACTATGTGCCGCTACTGATGCGCTACCGTGACCTGTATGCCGCGCATTTGCTTATTGCATTGGACAGCTCGATAGATTTGAAACCTTATGGCTTTACGCCATTTGATATATTGAGTGAGCCATCTCTAAATATTGATGATATTCAATCTATTACCTCATCAACCGTTACTGCGACGCTTTGGCAATTTAATCTATATGACTACAAACAACTACCAAATTGGCTCAATGCTGATTACTGGGCCAACCCTGAAAACTGGGGCAAGCACCGCTGGTAATACACTCAATTTTATCTATCGTAATTTACAGTAAAAATACTTACATAAATTAACATTTAGTATATTATAGATAGAGATTGCCTAAGTTTTATCGGAAGCAGTTTAAAAAAACAAATTTAATTAAAATTTTAGGAGCTCGTCATGTCAATCAGTTTTTCTAAGATCGCTGTTCTTGCTGTACTGTCAAGCGCCGTTGCATTAACCACCGGTTGTGCGACCAAGCGTTCTACCTCAGAAGTTGTCGTTGCCCCGCTAGGTATTCCAGGTGGACAAGTTGGCTACAATGGTGCGGTTATCGTTGATAACTCAAACGCTGTCATTACTGGCGCTGAGAATATTCAAGCAGTGGTCTACTTTGCCTTTGATAGCAGCGAAATTACTGCTCAATCAGCGCGCGTCCTTAACCAACACGTAAGCCTGCTAAATTCAAACCCAGCAGCGACTGTCGTTATCGCAGGTCACACTGATGAGCGCGGTAGCCGTGAATACAACATGGCACTAGGTGAGCGACGCGCACAAGCTGCCCGTAACTACCTTGCTGCTCAAGGTGTCACTGCAAACAACATCCGTGTCATTAGCTATGGCGAAGAGCGCCCTGCAGCAGCTGGTAACACTGAAGACGCGTATGCACAAAACCGTCGTGCTGAGCTGTCTTACTAAATTGTGATTTAGCGTTATTTATAGCGTTCGATAATTTAATAAAAGCCCAGCAATAGTATATTGCTGGGCTTTTGATATTTTTAGTAGGTTAATTAGATATAAACTATTTAAATATAGCTATTGTATGACTATCTATGTATCAAATACATAGCGTTCAGACTTACTCAATTCTATGATAATCGTTTTTGACGACTAGTAATATATGCTGACTTCTAAGCTTACCCAGATACAGTACACTCAACTCGACACCACGACATGGTGTGTGACGGCTCAAGTAAGCGAGTCAGTGAGTCATTTAGTCACTGAAAGCTTGTGGAAAAAATCATTATGGTTTTCATCATGTAATACGTCGTATGAAGACATTATCAAGTTTGATAGCCTAAATTGGTACTATCAGGTGGCGACAGCAGTGCCTAAACACTCAGTACCTGCTCTAGCACGTAAACAGCGTCAGCAGCAGCGACAAGGCGTCAGGCAACTATTGCAAGAGCTGCTTAAGAAGTTAGAAATAGATGACACCTTAGATGAGTCAAGCTTTCCCTATCGGCTCGTTAATAGTCAACATTACGTATGCTTTAGCCATACAGGAGCTAGTAGTTCAAAGCAAACTACAGAATCGAATCAGACAAATTTTACGCATTTACACAGCACAATAGCGGTTGTTATCAGTCGTCAGCGTCCTGCTGGTATCGATATAGAGACCAATAATATTGCATGGCATGTAGTCAAGCGTTTCTACTCAGAGAGCGAGTTAGCCATTTTACAGGAGCTATCTACAGATCAGCGAGAACGCACTGCCAAACTGTTATGGCAAATAAAAGAAAGCTTTATCAAAATTAACCAATACACATTGGCTCAAGGCTTAGGTATGGATTACTCTCACCTTATTCCTAGGTTAATTGAGAATGGTAAAGAGATTAACTCTGCCTCTGTACTCAATGATAGTGAGGATACGGATTACCAATCTGTTTATCGTATTGCCGTATTACAATCCCAACAGACTGTCATCGTTTTCTGAGCAAAGTTCAAACCCGAGTTTTAGAATATCTTTCACTACTTTATTTTAAGCACAAAAAAACGACCCCAAAAAGGATCGTTTTTTTATTTTCTACTAATGACAGTCTTTAAACTGTGATTAGATTAGAAACGGTAAGTTGCACCAACTTTAACAATTGGGAACCACTCTAACCAATCTTTATCTTCTAGCTCTTGCTCAGCAGCTTGTGCAGCAGCAGTTGCTTCAGGAGTATTACCTGAAGCAGTTACGTTAGCATCTGTTTTACCCATATAAGCTGCACCAACTTCACCAAATACACCGAAGTTATTTGTGATGTTTGGACGGAAGCCAACAGTAGCATAAGGAGCTAGCTTGTTACGATGCTCAATAGTACCTTGTAGAGTACCTACATCGTCTGCACTGTAATCAACGTCATTAATTCTGTAGTTATTATCCTCAGAGTTCGCACGTACATCGATATCATTATCAGGAACGATGATACCAGCACCCATTGTGAACCAGTTACCAGTAGGACGTAATTGTACGCCTAGGTATGGGTTGCTAAAATCAGTATCAACATCATAGTTTACGTCGTCTGCATCAAAGTCACCGCCGAAAAGGTCAGCAGCATCGCCACCTGCCCAACCAGCTTGCAGTTCAGTTTTCTCATTCACTGACCAACCAATGTTCGCACCATAACCTAGAGTACCAACTTCAGCACTAACAGATGCTGGGTTGATAGCTGTTTGGAACAAAGTTTTAGTACCACCAAGTACCGCACCAGTAGTGTTGCGTACTACACCAGCGTCAGCATTGTATGCATAAGCAGCAGGTTCTGCTTCATAGGCTACAGCAACTGGCTCAGCTTCATATGCAACTGCAGCGTTGTCATCAACAACGATAACTGGCTCAGCAGCTAATGCAGCAGTTGATGCTAGAACAGCAGCAGAGATTGCCGTCAATTTAATAAATTTCATAATTATTCTCCTAAAGTGTGAAATAAACCCGCCCATAAAAAACGATGATTGTGCTTTTGTTAAACCATCATTTTGTTGAGGTGATTAAAACAATTCTGACTTAAAAAGTCACCCCTACTGATGCTGTTTTTATTTGCCATTATGTAAAGATTGCATAGGTACTGTAATAATTGCTACACCAATCTGCAAAAATTCGCCTTTATGTTACATAACGTCCTTAAAGTAACTAAACAGCATAAACATGAGACTTTGCTTGCTTAATGTTTATGTAAGGGTATTGCAAAACATGTCCACATAATTATCTAGAACGCACTTTAAATCAATGACAGTTATATGGCTTAACCTTACGGAATAGTGTGGCTTGTTAGTTGACGTATCTATTGTTACTTATATAAGAGAATCTACGCTAACAAATAAAACGATATAAATGATCTCATATAACGCGACTAACGCTTGCCTCAAGCGAATATTATGCTAAATTAGTTGTTATAATAGATTTGTTATAGAACGTCAGTATTGTCACTATTTGTCTTATTTATGAAAACCTTGTGATGCTGCCTGCTCTATTTCTTTACTCCTAACGAGCCATATATATGCCTAAAGTATCGTCGATTACCCGTGTACTAGAAATCATCGAAGCAGTGTCCTATGCTTCAAAACCGCTTTCTCCACTCGAGCTTTCACAAGAGCTAGATATACCTAAACCAACCATTCATAGATTGATTCAAAACTTGGTTGATGATGGTTTTTTGACTGTTGATATTGGTGGCGGCATTATCCCTGGTAAGCGCGTACGCAATTTGAGCGTTGAGCTATGGCAACAACGACTGTTCTTTAACGAGCGACAGATGATTTTGCAAAAACTGGTTGATGAGCTAAAAGAAACTTGCGGTATTGGCATTCCCTATCATATGAATATGATCTATACCAACCGTGCTCAGACGACCTTGCCACTACAGATTTATCTTCCTGTCGGGGCAAAGTCACCTATGTGGTGTACAGCGACTGGCAAACTCTATCTAAGCCAACTATCTACAACTAGCCGTATGAAAATACTACAAGGGTTACCATTAGATAAGTTTACTAAGAATACGATTACTGATATCGATGCATTAAATGCCGAGCTTGATCGCATTGCTGATACTGGTATCGGCATCGACAATGAGGAGTTTATCTCTGAGATGGTCGCAGTCGCTGTACCTATCTTGGATAAAAAGCAACGCTATCTGGCTTCTCTCTATCTGCATGCGCCCACCATACGCGTCTCATTAGATGATTTGCTGACGCACATACCAAGACTGCAAGAAGCAGCACAAGACGTTCAGACTCTCGTCTACGATCTGCAAAGCTAACACAGTCTATTAGCCATAAAAAAGGTCTACGCTATGATTTTAGCGTAGACCTTTTTCTTTTCAGCAAATACATTCTCTTAATTAATGCCACCTACTAGTGATACTAAAAATTCGTAATACTAGTATGTCTAAGAATTAGCATGTCTAAGAAGGTTACATTCAAAAGAGACACAGTTAAGAGAGCCATGTTTAAGACAATAATGAGACATCATGACGTCCGATAATACTAGAAAAGTCTTTATCACCATTCTCTACAGTATGTGAGGCATATAATTCTGTTGCTTTGGCACCCATTGGTGTTTCTACTTCAGTGTCTTGAGCAGTCTGCATCGCAAGATTCAAATCTTTTTGCATCAATTTGCTCATAAAGCCGCCTTGATAGCCATTGCTAGAGGGCACATTTTCCATGACTTTTGGATAAGGGTTATAAACCTCTAGTGTCCAGTTACGCCCTGAGCTCTGTAGCATGATGTCTGATAGCACTTTGGGGTCTAAGCCGTTCTTGACGCCTAGATTAATTGCCTCTGCCGTGCCTGCCATTAAGATACCTAACAGCATATTATTACAGATTTTAGCCACTTGTCCTGCGCCGTGCTCACCCGCATGAAAGATGTTTTTTCCCATCACGGCAAGTATTGGCTCAGCCTTAGCAAAAGCGGCAGCATCGCCGCCGACGATAAAGGTCAAACTACCAGCAACTGCCCCACCTGTACCGCCAGAGACTGGTGCATCCAAGAAGTCTATCCCAAGCTTACTTGCCGCCTCTGCTACTGTTCTTGCATCAGCCGCCGCAATCGTACTACTGTCAATTACAAGCGTACCTTTTGGCAGTTCTGCAAGTAACCCATTAGATCCGCTATCGCCTAAATATACAGAATGTACATGCTGGCCTGCAGGTAACATACTAATCACGACTTGAGCATTACTTGCAGCGTCTTTAGGACTTTCTGCGACACTAGCCCCTGCTTGCTTCAAGCGCTTAGTAGCTGTCTCAGACAAATCAAAAACAGATAGCTCGTAACCTGCCTTTAATAAGTTCTCTGCCATTGGCGCACCCATATTACCAAGCCCAATGAAGGCGATATTTGGTTTAGAGTTATTATTATCCATCGTACTTGTATCCTTTGTACCCATCTCATCACTCCTTGATGATTTATGATGTAGCTATTGCTACATACTATTTAACAGTATTTATTAGTGAATTTTACTTATGTCCTACGTTATAAATTTCTTTTAGGCAGTTAGCGGACACTTTGACTGCCTAGTGCGTTATCACCCAGCCAATCGCCCAAAGGGTGCTCACTTGTCGCATAAGGATTGACAAAGTGCTGATCGATATACGCCTGCCCTTCTACACTCAGACAGTCTGCTAATGAACGCGACCATTTGGGATTTCTATCTTTATCAATCAATAGCGCCCGCACACCTTCTTTGAAATCAGGGTTGGCCGCACAATGTACTGCTACATTGGTTTCTAAATACAGGACTTGTTCGATCGATAGGTCAGCGACTTTGTGATACAGCGCATAGGTTAATGCTGCCGTTACCGGGCAACCATGACGATAAGTGGCGACTGCACGCTGCGTCCAGCTGTCTGCTGCAAAGTCTTGGTTTAGCTGTGCGAGCGCAGTATCGCTTTGTAACAGTGCATCGATATCAGCCAGACCACCGCTATTCATCAGTTGCTGGATAGGTTGCCAATATGTTGCAAGCTTACTATCAGGCAGTTCGGCTACTGGCAGCTCAGCAAGCGCACGACTGACAATACTATGTGCGCTATTATTATGACTCTTATCTGCACCGCTCGTGTTATCGACTGCCTGCCAGTCGCTCTGTTTGAGGCGCTGCATGACGGCATCATAGTCATGACTGGCAACAGCATGCTCTGCCAGATTGGCCAATAGCGCATCGTTGCCATTGCACATCGCTCCAGTTAAACCTAAGAACAAACCTGTTTTGGCGGGCATCCGCTGCAAAAACCAACTGCCAGAAGCATCAGGGAACAATCCAATCGTGACCTCAGGCATGGCAAAACGTGTGCGCTCAGTGACCAGACGATGACTACATCCTGCCATCAGCCCCATCCCTCCGCCCATGATGATGCCATCGCCCCAAAGTATTAATGGTTTCGGATAAAAATGCATTTGACGATAGAGACGATACTCGTGACTAAAAAACTCAGTGGCATACGGGTTTGGCATTGGTGCACTGGTAGACATGCTGTCATAGAGCTTACGAATATCGCCGCCCGCACAGAACGCTTTATCCCCTGCACCTTTTAATACAAGCGCTACCACTTGCTCGTCCGCTTGCCACTGCTCTAACTGCGCTGAGAGCAATTGACACATATCAACGCTGAGTGCATTAAGTGATTTGGGTGTATTAAGTGTCATTACACCAATCAAATGCCCGCAATCTGTCGGCTCAGTATTGAACAATACAGAGGCCTCTTGCTCGGTATTGTTCGAAGAGTTTTGGGTATCGTCGGTAGCTGCTGTCATAAAAGTGACCTACAAAGTTAAAAAGTTAAATAATGTCATGAGTGTTATGACCCAAGCATTTTAAGCAATGCTTATTTGTTTTGCCAATTGGGTTGACGCTTTTCTAAAAAGGCCTGTACCCCTTCACGCTGATCTTTGGTATCAAACAACTTCACGAACGCTTCACGCTCATGGATAAGATTTTGCGCAGGCGGAGTGTCTCTAGCCGCTTGAATGAGTTGCTTGGAATAACTGACAGCAACGGGTGATTGCTTTGCGACTTTTTTTGCTAAGTTTTGAGCGATTTGCAAACCATCACCTTTGGGCGCGACCTCTTCAACCAAACCAATACGCAATGCCGTATCTGCATCAACCCGCTCACCGCACAGTATCATGCGTTTGGCCCAACCTTCCCCTACTAGCATAGGCAAATTTTGTGTGCCGCCAGCACATGGCAACAATCCTACGCCTGTCTCTGGCAATGCCATCCGTGCGTGCGCTTCTGCAATACGGATATCACATGCGAGCGCACACTCAAGTCCGCCGCCCATCGCATAGCCATTGATAACTGCAATACTGACACCGCGATAGGCAGACAATGCTTCAAACGCCTCACCAAATGCAATCGCCATGCTGATGGCACGGCCTTTATCGCCGTCTGAGAAATTATTTAAATCTGCACCAGCTGAAAAGAACTTTTCGCCATCTCCATGCACGATTAATGCGTAAACATCATCGTTGGCATTGAGGTCGGTAATGAGCTGCTTAAGTGCATGTAGACTGTCCATCGTCCACGTATGTGCCGGTGGGTTATTCAACGTCAATGTTGCGGTATGGCCATCAATTGAGAGCTGTAGATTTGTATACTCTGTCATAAAACATCCTTGTTTCAGTAGATCCAGATAAATTAGCGCAGTTGACTTACCCCTTCATCTTGCAAGACCTGACGTGAAATAATCACTCGCATGATCTCATTGGTGCCTTCCAAGATTTGATGGACACGCAAGTCTCGCACATGGCGCTCAAGCGGATACTCATTTAGATAACCATAGCCGCCGTGCAACTGCAGAGCTTCATTGGCAACATCGAAACAAAGATCCGTAGATAAACGTTTTGCCATCGCGCAGTAGGTAGACGCTTGCCCATCGTTGTTATCGACTTTATCAGCTGCTAGATACAACATTTGCCGCGCGGCAATGGTCTGAGTCAACATATCAGCAAGTTTAAACTGTACCGATTGTAAGCTAGCAATCGGGCTACCAAATTGACTGCGCTCTTGCACGTAACTGGTTGCGGTCTCTAACGCCGCTTGTGCCGTACCTACCGCACAAATACCGATATTAATACGACCACCATCTAGTCCTTTCATCGCGATACGAAAGCCTTGGCCTTCCTCACCTATCAAGTTCTCTACTGGTACTTTGACATCTTTAAAGCTAATTGTCCGTGTCGGCTGTGCTTTCCAGCCCATTTTATGCTCGTTTTTGCCATATTCGATACCTGTACTATTGGCATCTACGACGAACGCTGACACGCCTTTTGGCCCTGCCGCGCCCGTACGCGCCATCACTACCAATACATCGGTTGAGCCTGCGCCAGAAATAAAGGTTTTTTCACCATTCAGTACATAATGATCGTCTTGCTTTTCCGCTTTGGTACGTAAGGAGGCTGCATCAGACCCTGCATTTGGTTCTGTTAGGCAATAGCTGCCAAGCCACTCACCACTGACCATATTGGGTAGATATTTTTTGCACAAAGTATCGCTGCCATATTCGCCAATCATCCATGCAGCCATGTTATGAATACTCATATACGCTGCTACAGCCGTATCGCCCCATGCAAGCTCTTCGAATACCATTGCTGAGTCAAGTCTTGGTAAGCCCAAGCCGTCATACTCTGGATTAGCATACAGTCCCAAAAAGCCAAGCTCACCAGATTTTTTAATTATATCGACTGGGAAATGCGAGTTGCGATCCCATTCAGCAGCATTTGGTTTGAGCTCTTTTTTCGCAAACTGACGAGCCGTTTGGCGAAAGGCGACTTGGTCATCGGTCAATGAAAAATCCATAGGGTCATCCTTGTTCTTATAGATCAAATAGAGGGCTTAAATCTCAGATAAACATTAATAAAAATACTAATAAAAAGGTTGGTCAGAGATTTTATAAGACATTAGCGCGACATGATAGCGGTATAACGATAATAAAATTGCGTTCAATATTACCGCAAGTCGCATTATCGTCATACCGAAAACACAAAATGTCATACTGATAAAACAATGAGCTGACGATTAAATTGAAATCGTTGTATTGACACCGCGGCTCGCTTCATCATCAAACCAACGTGCCGTCACTGTCTTCGTCTGAGTATAGAACTGTACGGCTTGCTTACCGTAAGGCCCCAAGTCACCAAGCTTACTGGCGCGTGAACCTGAGAATGAGAACATTGGTAATGGCACAGGAATTGGCAAGTTAATACCGATTTGACCAACTTGAATGTCTTGCTGGAATTTATGTGCAGCTGCGCCTGACTGAGTAAATATCGCCGTGCCATTGCCATGTGGATTGGCATTCAGTAGTGCAATCGCTTCATCTAAGCTGTTAGCACGCATGATACACAATACTGGCCCAAAAATTTCTTGCTGGTAAATCTGCATGTCGCTTGTGACATTATCAAAGATAGTCGGGCCAACGAAGTTACCTTTTTCAAACCCTTCAACGGTAATTCCGCGACCATCTAAAATTAAACTCGCACCTTCTTCTACCCCAGTACCAATCAAATGCTCGACACGGGCCTTTGCAGCAGGCGAAATCAATGGCCCCAAATCCTTGTCATTTTTACCTGCTGATACGACCAACTTTTCTGCTTTGGCTTTAATGTCATCAATCCACTCACCAGCTGCGCCTACTAGTACGACGACCGACAGCGCCATACAACGTTGACCCGCTGCACCAAATGCTGCGCCTGCTAGCTGATTGAGCGTTTGCTCTTTATTAGCATCAGGCAGGATAACGCCATGATTTTTGGCACCCATCATGCACTGTGCACGTTTACCTGACTGGCTTGCACGCTCATAGACATGTTTGCCTACATGAGTAGAACCGACGAAAGAAACCGCTTTGATATCTGGATGGTCGCAGATAGCATCGACGGTTGCTTTGCCGCCATGTACTACGTTTAGCACGCCTTCTGGTACACCCGCTTCAATCGCTAGCTCTACCAAACGCATCGTCACCATCGGATCCTGTTCAGACGGTTTTAGGATAAACGTATTACCTGTAGCAATCGCCATTGGGAACATCCATAGCGGAATCATCGCTGGGAAGTTAAACGGTGTGATACCGGCGCAAACGCCAAGTGGCTGCCAAATGCTATAAGTATCGACGCCTGACGCCACGTTTTCTACGAAGTCACCGATTTGCAGATTGGCAATACTAGCGGCATGTTCGACCACTTCTAGACCACGGAACACATCACCGCGCGCATCAGCAATCGTCTTGCCTTGCTCTGCGGTCAAGGTTTCTGCCAGCTCATCCATATGATCACGAATCAGAGATTGATACTTTAAAAAAATACGCGCACGCGTGGTAATTGGCGTTTTGCGCCATGTCTCAAACGCTGTCTGTGCGGCTGCGACAGCTTGGTTAATCTCATCATTGGTGGTTTGCGGAACTTTGGCAATGACTTCTTGCGTCGCTGGATCAGTGATATCAATCCATTCGTCGGTGTTTGATTGTACGAACTGACCATTGATAAGCTGTTGAACGTGGTGCATAAGATATCCTTATCTTTTTTGCGAGACTACCGTGTGACGGCACCTAGATATTTATTAGAAAAATAAAAGCGATGGGTATTTATCTATAAAACATTCATAAAAAATTGAATTTTAAAATGATTTATTTTGTATCGTTATTGACTATAACAATAAATCAATTTTACGGTCAAGCGCTTTATCGAAATTTTATCTAAGTTTATTTTACTGACGCGTGTTCTTATAAAGAATTACCTAGGGCGTGTCCTCATTTTAAAAATAGTGATAAAAATGAGATAAATGGCAGTCAAACAAGGAAAATAGCGCAGATAATATCGAGATATTAGTCAGCTATTTGACGCCGTTTGGCAAGATTTAGCCATTTTTAACCCATTTAGATGACTATCGATTGAATTGAGGACACGCCCTAAATAACAAACACAAAAAAGCCCATGATTACTCATGAGCTTTTATAAAATAAATCTATTTGTTATGTGAAATAACGATCATTGCTGACTTACAGATCGATACATTGCGTTAATCAATAATCCTTCATCGCTTGCTTGATCGCATCAATAGCGGTTGGATTATCAAGCGTTGACATATCTCCTGTCGGTTGGTTTTCCGCCAGAGCACGAATTGAGCGACGTAAGATTTTACCAGAGCGGGTTTTTGGCAGTGCCTGAGGGAAGTAGATAGCGGCTGGTCGCGCGATGCCGCCCAAAGATTTTACGACAGCGCCTATCACTTGCTGCTCGATACGGAAACGGTTTTCGGTGGTTTCAATTTGCGTTTGATCTTTTAGGACACAGAATGCAATAGGTAGCTCACCTTTTAACTCGTCTTGAATACCTACTACAGCACACTCTGCCATCTCTGGATGCGTACTGATGGCCTCCTCAATCTCTTGCGTGCCTATGCGATGTCCTGCGACGTTAATCACATCATCGGTACGCCCTAAGATGTAGAAATATCCTTCTTCATCTGTCACTGCATAGTCCGAGGTTGAGTACTGCTGACCATCAAACAGACCAAAGTAGCTGCTGATAAAGCGCTCGTCATTACGCCATACCGTGGTAAGGCAGCCAGGCGGTAGTGGCGCTTTAATTGCAAGCAATCCTTTTTCGCCAGCCTGACAAGGATCGCCTGTTTCCTCATTGATAACATGCGCCTCATAGCCATACATCGGGTAACCAGGTGACCCCTGCTTGTGCGGCTTATGATTGAACTTTGGCGTATGGCTCAAGATTGGCCAACCAGACTCTGTTTGCCAATAGTGATCTAAAATTGGCACGCCTAGATGCTGAGTCAACCAACTAGCCGTTGATTCATCAAGCGGTTCACCTGCCAAAAAGAACGACTTCACACTAGACACATCGTAGCGCGTCATCCAGCTTTCGTCTTGTTTTTTGAGCATACGCACGCCTGTGGGTGCAGTGAACAAAATATTAACTTTGTTAGCTTCGACGATACGCCACCAAATACCAGGGTTTGGCATATGCGGCAAGCCCTCATACATAATACTGGTCATACCTGCCAGTAACGGCGCATAGATCGTATAAGAATGCCCGACGGCCCAACCAATATCAGATATCGCCCAAAACGTCTCGCCAGCCTTGCCATCATAGACATAGTCTATCGACGTCGTCAGCGCGACTGCATGACCACCCGTATCACGCTGCACCCCTTTTGGTGTACCAGTAGTACCAGAAGTATAAAGCAAATAGGACGGGGTGTTTGACTCGAGCCAAACTGGCTCTACGACTGCATTTGCCTCACAGCTATGACGACGCTCAGTTGCATAATCGACATCGATGTCTTTTGTTTCAAATGGCAATATACCACGATTGACCACCAGCACATGCTCTGGTTTGACAGTCGCTTGCTCGACGCCTTGATTGACTAGGTTTTTATAATTGACGACCTTACCGCCGCGTAACCCTGCATCTACCGTAATGACCATTTTGGCTTCGGCATCATCCATACGGATAGCCAAGTTATGGGCGGCAAACCCACCAAATACGACTGAATGTACGGCACCAATACGCGCACACGCCAGCATGGCATAAGCCGCTTCCAATATCATTGGCATATAGATGATGACACGGTCACCCTTGCCAATACCGTGACGCTGTAGCACATCGGCAAAGTAATTAACTTCTTTATACAAGTCATTATAAGTCAGGCGGCGCTTGGTATAGTCTGTATAAAACTCGACGTTATTGCCGAGATCCTTAAACGAATCAACGACCGCTGGAAAGGTTTCTATCAATTCTTGATTAATCTCTGATGACACCCACACAAAGGCATCTTGCTCTGCACGGTCTGCCAGATGACGATCGACACAGTTATAACAAAGATTGGTCTCGCCGCCGACAAACCATTTGGCAAAAGGCAGATTACTGTCATCTAAAATTTGCTCAGGCTCTTTATGCCAATAGATACGCTTCGCCTGCTCAGCCCAAAACTGCTCTCGATCCGTAATAGACTCATGATAAATATCAGCGAAGTTTGGCGTGTCTGTCGCTTGGGTGGAAACTAGGGATTGGGAATGGTCGCTCATAGTAGCTGTCCTTAGCATAAACGAGAAATGAGGCAATAGTATTTTATAGTTAAGGCACTCAATAAGTTATAACGGTATTCACCTCGTGCAACGTAGCAACTAGCTAATACCAACTCTAAAATGCTTCAACTATAAAAAACCATGTCTTAATAAATACTGGTCATCCTTGCCAGAATTAAAAAACCGATACATATCGTATCGGTTTAAAATGTAGCAGAGCCTATCGGAAAGGTCAACTATTAAGCGTGTAATACGCGCTACATTTTGACGAATACAAATATTTAAAAATCTAACTGATACTAATCAAATCTCAGTTTGATTGGCATACATCTCACGCATGACTTTTTTGTCATGTTTACCAACGGAAGTTTTTGGTAGCTCATCAACGAATTTAAACTGGCTTGGCACACCATACTTAGGAATGATACCGCGCTCTACCGCTTTTTCTGCAATCGCTTTGATATCATCAGCACTAGTATCCTTAGCATCAGGCTTTAGCACCATCAAAGCCAACGGACGCTCGCCCCATTGCTTATCACGCACCCCAATCACTGACACATCGGCTACTGACGGATGTAGTGATAAAATAGTCTCAATCTCTAGTGATGAAATCCATTCACCACCTGATTTGATCACATCTTTTAAGCGATCGGTGATTTTGATATAGCCATCAGGACGTATGTAAGCGATATCTTGGGTATGCATATAGCCATTTTCCCATAACTCTTTGCCAGCGTCGTCGTTTTTAAGGTAACTTTGGGTCAACCAAGGTGCACGCAATACCAGCTCGCCTGTATTGTCTGGTCCAGTTCCTACTGACTTATTGCCTTCACCCCATACCTGAGCATCAACCATTAATACTGGTTTACCTGTCATACAACGACGGGCAATGTCTTCTTCCTCTGTCATTTCAGGCTCATCGAGACTAAATCCCGTTAAACTAATAAGCGGCGCTGTCTCAGACATACCATAGCCTGTATAGACCTCAATGCCTTGTGCCATGGCCGTTTTGGCTAGACCTTCGGTCAGTCTTGAACCACCAATAATCATTTTTAGACCATTAAAGCTAGCGTCGCGATCTTGTGCTTCTTTGAGTACCATTTGCAAAATCGTTGGTACACAATGGGTGATACTGACCTTTTCATTGATAATTAAGTCCATCAACGTATCAGGCGCATAGCGACCTGGATAGACTTGCTTTAGACCCACCATGGTTGCTGTAAACGGAAAACCCCATGCATGCACATGGAACATTGGCGTCATCGGCATATAGACGTCACCATAGCTCACGCCTTGCTTATCAGGCAGCATCCCCAAAGTTGCCGCTTCTGCTAGTGTATGTAGCACTAGCTGACGATGGCTAAAGAAAACCCCTTTTGGATCACCTGTCGTGCCTGACGTATAAAAGGTCGTCGCAATGGTATTTTCATCAAAATCTGGGAAATCAAATTCGCTATTAGCAGCTTTTAATAACGCTTCATATTCGCCTGTGACACGGCTTTGATTACTACCAAAGATACCTTCAGCAGTGACACCATTGTCATCTAGCCAGATAATATGCTCAATACTTGAATTTTCAAACTGATAGTCTTTAACCAATGGCGCAAACTCAGAATTGAGCATCAGCACTTTAGGCTTAGCATGGTTGATGGTATAGAGGATTTTTTCAGGTGATAGACGGATATTGACGGTCTGTAAAACGTACTCTGACATTGGCACGGCAAAATAAGACTCAAGATAGCGATGACTGTCCCAATCCATCACGGCAACCACATCACCCGCATCAAGCTTTAGGTCTGCCAATACATTGGCCAAGCGATTGATACGCTCAAACAGCTCTTTGTAAGTCAGGCGCTTTTTGTCCGCATACACGATCTCTTGATCTTGCGATACCGTTTTTGCACGGCTTAATAATTGCTTGACCAGTAATGGATAATCGTAGGCAGATGGTGCACTGTGGTAAATGTTTGACATAGATCTGACTTCCTTGTTTGTCGTACTTATAAGGGATAAATAATAATCAAGTTAATAGCAGCATAAAATCTACTGCGCTAACCATTTTAATTTTTATAATAACATCGTTATTGATAGTAAGAAAAAAGCGGCGCTGTGTAAAGCGGTCTTACATTAAGTATCATAAGATGGCTAACTAAACATATGCTACATCAGACAGCCAGTCACTTTGCCCGTACTGTAGTTTTAATCATTCCAAAACTGGCTATTAATAACGCCAGTACCTGCACAAACAATAACAACCATACGGTAAGAGACCACTGCCCTCGCGCATAAGCTATGCCACCCAGCCATGCCCCTAGCGTACCGCCTGTATAGTAGCCCATATAATATAGACCCGAAGCTAATGAACGACCCTTTTTCACATTGACCGCGATATAGCTGATAGTCGCTGACTGCGTAATAAACACACCTGAAGACATAATAGCCAGTCCTATGATCACCCCCCATAATGGCGTGACCAGAGTCAATAATACTCCGACTATAGATACGACGATAGCCACCCGTACTGTACGCGCTGAGCCAAACCGGCGTAGCAATGTCGTAGATAATGGCGTGATAATAACACCAAGCAAATATACTGCAAAAATATTGGCGAGCGCACCAGTACCAAGCGCATAAGGCTTATCGGCCAAATGTAAATTAATAAAAGTGAAGCAGCCTACAAGGGAAAACAGCACGCAAGCGCCAAGCAGACATGCTGTTACCACATAGCGATTGGTGACATGCTCACCCAGCGTCTGTATCGCTGAGCGAAAATTAGGATTGGCCACAAAGTGACGAGACGATGGTAGCATCTTGCCAACCCATATTGCCCCCAATAGCGTCATCGCCGTCATCACATAGTAGCCATGACGCCAGCCAATCAGCTCATGTAAATGCCCTAACAAGAACCGACCCATAAAGCCGCCAAGCACGCATCCTGACACATAAAAGGACATCAGCTCAGTCATCGCCCGTCCCTCAAACTCCTCACCGATATAGGCAATTGTCACCACCGTAATACCCGGTACAGACAATCCTTGCATAAAACGCCAAATGCCGACCCATTCAATGCTTGAGCTCTGGGCGATGAGCGCTGTTGGTATCGACAAAAACAATAAAGCGCCAACGATAAACGACTTGCGCCCGACTGCATCTGAGAGCATACCCAAAAATGGTGACATGATGGCAATTGCCAACACAGTAGCCCCAACGATCATACCAGCCTGCACTTCGGTCGCGGCAAAGTCCACCATCATGACCGGTAGCACCGCTTGGATAGAGTACACTTGCAAAAAAGCAAACATACCTATCAAACCAATTGTGAGCTTCAATATCCACGACGTTGAATGATTGGAGGGAGCTGGTGGCACAGCTGTTATATCTTGGATCTGATCTTTAGAATTATTCACAGGGGATCTGACTATATTGGTTATACCATGACTGTAAATAACAACCGTCACTGGCGTGGATGGTAGAGAGGAATAACGGTGATTTATGCTCAATGTATAAGCAAAATCACCGTTATTAAACGATAACTGCTCATCATAATGACAAGCAAATTATGGTAGCACATTCACTAATATACTCAGGTTTAAAAGTGTTATTAACGCTTGATAAATTCTTTATTTGGGTTCGAGATTATCGTAGAAAAACTTGACTAGAAGTCTTGTTTCGACTTGAGACGGTGAAGACAGTTTTCGACTCACGAGGTCAAGATCAACGTTACGTTTATCGCATATACAGGATAGTATGGTTAGATGCTATTGACGCATTTAACTGCTTTAACGATTGATAACAATGACAGTTAACAATCACTACCTACGTCTATCTTTTCTAACCTAGAGACGTGCACGACCACACAACCTTTTAAAATACAATTTACTATGACAAAAAATATGATGCTTCCAAAACTTATGATCGCAATGAGTACATTGGTTTTCTCTACGATGGCTGTAGCAGAAATAACTGTGTCCGAGACTAGCATTAAAGGTCTTAACCCAGTTGGATCATCACTCGACGCTACAAACTCACTAGCGGCAGTAGACTGTATAAAGGATGAGGCTATCACTGCTACTGAGCTCACAAAAACGCGTGATAACGGTCCGTTTTCTATCAGTACCAAGCATGTGAGTCGCCAATCTGCCAATGGCTTCGGTGGCGGTACCATACACTATCCAACGGATGCTACTAGCTGTGGTCTGCTAGGTGGTATCGCGGTAGTGCCAGGTTACGTGTCTTATGAGTCTTCTATCAAATGGTGGGGACCGCGTTTGGCCTCTTGGGGATTTGTCGTTATTACTATTAATACTAGCTCCATTTATAATAATCCAGATAGCCGTGCTGAACAATTGAGCGCGGCTCTCGATCATCTCATCGCTGATAAAACAGTGGGTCATATGATAGATCCAAATCGTTTGGGCGCGATTGGCTGGTCAATGGGCGGCGGCGGTGCGCTACGATTGGCAACTGAGCGCAGTACAGTGCAAGCCATCATTGCACAAACACCCTATCACGATACAAGCTATGGTGCGTTGGATACGCCTGCTCTATTCATCGCTTGTGAAAATGACCGTATCGCCCCTAATAAAAAATATACCAATACTTTTTATCAAAAAGCTGACGGTCCAAAAATGAAGGTCGAGATTAACAACGGCAGTCATTTCTGTGCCAGTCATCGTTTTAACGAGAAACTATTAAGTAAGCCTGCTATCGCATGGATGCAACGTTATATTAACGGCGATACCCGTTTCGATAAATTCTTATGTGGCAATGACAGCTACAAAGATGATCCTCGTATCTCAGCCTATGATTACGAAGACTGTTTATAAGCTATTTTTTAATATACTTACAAAAGGAAGAATAGCTTTCACTGCTGATGATGACATTTGAATAACAACTCTTTTTTATTTTTACACATTTACATTGCTTCTATCTTTTTTCTTACAGACATTACTGCCATAAAAATTAATAATCATATAGTCAATCCTCTATAAATTGGATACGGTGTCAGGCTCGCTTAGTCTACAAATTGTAGTACTTTCACTCGCCTTCCTTGTATCCAAATTATATTGAACCGACTATAGGGTGCTACAAACAAGTAAAACGATTGAATAAATGAACGATTAAGGAGCAATGTTGATGACTGATGAAATGTATGATTTGGGTGCAGGTTTCTGGAGTATTCGAGGCTCATTTATTAAAAATGGCATACTTGATATTGGTATTCAATGTGCGCTCATAAGACTATCATCAGAGCGATTTATCTTTTTGGATAGCTATACATTAACTAGTGATGTGCGTCAGCAAGTCATGGCATTGACCAATGACGGTCAAAATGTCGAAGCTGTCCTCAATGTTCATCCGTTTCATACAGTACACTGTGCTCAAATGGCCAAAGACTTTCCGCAAGCGGCGTTTTATGGGAGTAGCCGACATCCGAAACAAGTACCTGAAGTTAATTGGGCAGACGACTTAGTCGAAAGCGATACCGTTGCTGCGCGCTACCCTGAACTCAAATTTTCTATCCCTCAAGGCATTCATTACATCTCACCTGACGAGACGGTTCATGCTAGCTCATTATTGGTCTATCATCCTGCTAGCCAGAGCATTTATGTCGATGATACCTTTGAGATACCCCCTTCCAAGTTAATAAATGCCGTGCAGCCTAACCTAGGCTTACACCCTACTACCAAAAAGGCACTCAAAGATGAGCCAAACGCAGCTAAGCATTATTGTGATTGGGCAGTAGAGCTGGCACACGAGTGGCGTGATGGTCGTCATTTTTGCGGCGCACATTCAGGATTGGTGACATTTGAAGAGGGTCAATTTGAGACAGCACTTATCTCAGCGATTGATTTGGCTCGCCCTGAGCTTGAAAAAGCATAAAAGCGTGAACCTTTAGAAAATATATTATTAAAACAACTCGAAAAACAAAGTTTACAATGAAAAAGTAGCTTTGTTTTATTTACATATTTTATTTAATTAACTAGACTAGGAAAATTATAAATGACTGATCACATTCATGATTTAGGCGCAGGATTTTGGAACATACGCGGAACATTCCGTCTCGGTGGCGTGCTAAATATCGGCACTCAATGCTCGCTAGTCAAGCTATCATCAGGAAAATTTATCTTTTTGGACAGTTACGCCCTAACGGATGATGTTCGAGACGAGGTTATGGCACTCACTAACAATGGTCAAGATGTCGAAGCGGTGCTGAATGTACATCCTTTTCATACAGTCAGCTGTGCTCAGATGGCCAAAGACTTCCCGCAAGCCACGTTTTATGGCAGTAGCCGTCATCATAAAAAAGTACCAGAAATCAATTGGGCAGATGATTTGGTAGAAAGTGACGCAGTCGCTGCACGCTATCCTGAACTTAAGTTTTCAATGTCAGAGGGCATTTATTATATCTCGCCCAATGAGATGATCCATGCAGGTTCTTTATTGGCTTATCATCCTGCCAGTCAAAGCTTACACGTAGATGATACTTTTATGAGTCCACCAACGAAGCTATTAGAAGCTGTATTGCCTGAACTAATATTGCACCCTACGACCAAAAAAGCACTGAAGAACGAGCCAAACGCTGGTGCGCAATACTGCAACTGGGCGACTAAGTTGGCTCATGAATGGCGTGACGTTCGCAATTTCTGTGCTGCGCATTCTTATCTTGTTCAGTTCAAAGAAGGTGGGTTTGAGAAAGCACTGGTGAAAGCTATCAAGAAAGCACGTCCAAAACTAGAAAACGCCTAATTTCTCACACCTTAGACATATATTTTTTATAGATATAGAAACGGGTCGCTATTACTGTATTTACTAATGTAGCGACCCATTTTTTGAGCCAATAACTTTATAAAATATACGATTATTGAAACTTATTATCGAAATAGCAAAGTAGCCAGCTCATCTTCATTGTTCAGAATATCTGCCAATGTATAACGCTCAAGCACATTGACAAATGCGGTGAGTGCTTCAAAAAACACGCTTTTAAGCTGACAGGCTGGACTAATTACACAGCCTAGTGATTTATTCTTTTTTTCCTCAATAAATGTCACTGGCAAATCCGTCTGATGAGCGCCCTGCTCACTGTCATTATGAGACGCTGGTACGGCAAAGCACTCTACCAGATTAAAATCAGGCTCTATCTGTTTGATCAATACACCCAAATTAATATCTTTAGGCGCACGCGCCAAGCGTATACCACCGTTTTTGCCGCGCACACTTTCTATATAACCAAGCTGACCTAGCTGATGAATAATCTTGGTCAAATGACTTTTGGAAATACCATAGCTGTCAGCGATATCGCTAATATTAGCCAATAATGATGGATCTGGTCTCACGGCTAAATAAATCAATGAGCGTAGCGCGTAGTCACTATAGTTGGTCAATCGCATGTACTTGCACTCCTATTTTTATAAATTTTATATATTAAGCTAGGGTGTGTCATCAATTAGATTATGAGCATTAAAATAAGATAAATTCATGCTAAATAAGGAAAAGTTCGCAGTGAATATGAACATATTGACAAGAACTTTGACACAGTTTAGCGAAAATTTAGCCCTTTTAAGGCCATAAATTGCATCAATGTGCTAATTGATGACACGCCCTAGACAAAGTAAGTCGCATTTTTGGTAATAACATTTGGACATAGCATTTGTAAACAGTATCGTTAGCCCGCTTTAACCAAATAAGCCATCGGGCCGAGGACGTGCCAACATGGGCAGATAACTGATGCAAAATAGCACAAAACACGCAATCCAAGCACTTTGCGCCACCATAATCCACATTAGGTAATGACTCATATCTACTAGCGGTAATAGTACGCGGCTGATAAATACTAAGACCATCAAACCGTACATAACGCTTACCGTTTTTGGCGGTTGATGAATACTGCGACCTGTATGTCCCAGAGATACTCTAGTCATCATGGCTAACGTCATCATACCAACACCAGCAATCGCCAGTCCATGCATAGCGATGCTGTGCGGATAACCGAGCCAAGGCTGTAATGCGTATAGTAAAAAACTCAAACACATGCCTAAAAATGCGATGTAAAACGACCAAAGTAATGGCTTTTGCCAAATACCATGATGATACCACCCTATCATACGAACGATCTTAATCACTGCCACGCCAAGCGCGGTAACCGTCAGCAAATATTTATTTGGATAAAACACATCACTAATAAAAAAGGCGCAGAAAAATACTAAGCTTGCGATATCTTGTGTCTTACTACTATGTAGTTTAATGGGTTCTGACGTTTCCATATCTATACTGAGACCACGTTCGATAAAAAATGGCACTACGCGGCGGCCAATTGTCAGAACCAGCCCGATAATCAAATAGAACCCACTATAAATACCTATCTTGGTTGTGTTCATATCAGCATTGATAATTCCCCAATAGCAAAGTCCGTTGCCAAAGGTCAGCAGGGCCAGTTTTGCCAAGATACCCATTTGCTTGTATTGCTTAACTTGCCATACTGCTCGACATATCACATATGCCATCGAGGCGACAAATACTACATCAAAAAGGGCTGCTATATATAGCCACGATATACTATCACCTATGAGCGTTATGCCAAGTCCAAAACCTAACCAGCTCAGACGTGCCAGCAACCAACAGACAAAGATACCTAGCAGCTTATAACCATGCAGCATCATTACCCCTGTCCATGTTTTGACCGCGGTTAGCAAAAACCCTGCTACCACTGCCAAGGCATAACCATACACCATCTCATGGCCATGCCAGTATAACGGGTTCAAAACCTGTGCATCGATATCGGTGTGACCAGTAAACACAAACGCCCATAGCAGCATCGTTACTACGGCAAATAGCGCAGCAGCACTAAAAAATATGCGAAAGCTTAAATTAAGGATAGGATGCGGAGAGTTTGGTGGTTTGCTAGGTAGCTTGATAGATTGCATAGCCATCTTCCTAGAGAAATATAGATGGCTTTGATTATAACATTCATTTTAAATGAACTTTATTAATCTTTAGTCTAACTATCAAATATTTTACTCATCGAAGTGCTACGCTTGCGGAAATCTCTAAAATCAATCTCCCAATTATAAAAATAGAGAAATCAGGCTGGCTGTTCTTTAGCTATTATTTAGACATGACTTAGTCAATATCACTTACAATTGTAATGCCACAATGACTAACGATATGACCACTATCACCGTGACATACTGCCTAACTTTAAAATATGTGTGACTGATAATCTGCGCTCGATAAAGGCTATAATCAATAACCAACAGACCTATAAAACCAATCACTAATAGCCAAATAAAACTACTGGCTGATAAGATTAAAAACCCAAGCCAGAGACCAAGCGCAATGACATTGCTATACAGTGGGAGCCTAATAGCCCACTTATTGTCGTCAGCTAAATCTAAATGATTGCCCCAATGCGCGCCTGCCATAAATGATGCAATCACTAGCCCATAAACACTTAATATATCGACTACTGAACCAAGCATAGGCACGGTAACAACGTCTATCATCAGCAAAAATGTACAGGCGACAAACGGAATAGCACCTGCAAAAGTGAGATAAGGACTGGGCTTTTTCATTGTTTAAACCTATCTTATGATTAATCTAATAATAGCTGTCACCTGTTAAGTGGGAGTTTGCAACATACATTAATCGTTTTTTTGAGTGTTGCCTTGCCACTGACGGATAAACTCACCATTTGGATCATATTGCTGGGCTTGCTTGTCCAGATTAAACTGTCTGCATCCTCTTGGGTCAGCGCCGACGCCTGCCAGATATTGCCAATTGCCCCAATTACTGCCGACATCATAATCAACAAGATATTGCTCAAAGTAAGCTGCCCCGTAACGCCAATCAAGGCCTAGCTCATGGATAAAGCAACTGGCAACCAGTTGTCGTCCGCGATTCGACATATAACCTGTCGTGCGCAATTGGTTCATGCATGCGTTGACGATAGGATATTGTGTTGTACCACTCTTCCATTGCGCTAACAGACTCTCAATCAATTGAGTTGAAGGCGCGTGCTGAGCGATGCCTTTAAACCAAAACAACTTTTGCCGATGGGTGACAGCATACCAATAAAAATACTCACGCCACAGCAGCTCGAACCATATCCAGTAAGTAGAATCATTTGCGATGATATCGCGCTCATAGCGACGTAGACGATTTAATATTGTATTTACAGACAGCGAGCCGTTTGCCAGCCAAGCGGAGAACTTTGTGGAATGTGTCCAGTCATCAAGCGCGTTTCGTGTGATTTTATAAGTGCTGGGCGCATCGGAACAGAAATAAGTATCTAAGTGCTTCAGACCGTTTGACTCACCACCTGTAAAACTGGACGGCTGCTGCGATGGCTTATCAAGCTCTGCCTGATTAGACAACTGCGATTCAAAAAAGTATTCGTTCCTACTCTGCATATTGTCAGGCAATGGAGCAAGTGTTTCTGGCGTTGGATAAATAGCTATATCTTTTTCTGCATGCAGCAAATCATAGTCACTTTCGATTTGTTTACGAAATTGTGTAAAACTTTTGGGCAGGTTCTCTAGCGGTAACTCGTCAAATAAAGTTGTCGTTGTTTGAATATGCCACTGTATCTCTGGATATTTCGCCTGTAGAAGGTCATATACTTTGTTCTCATTATAATCTGCCGTCTGGCTGATGCAGATATCTGTCACCTGTTGCTGCGCTATTAGATCACTCAACTGAGTAAAGATGTCTAATGCTTCTTCGCCTTTCTGTAAATACAGCAACCTATTACCCCGCTGTATCAGTGACGCATTTAAATCAGCCAAGCTCTCATGCAAAAACTGCTGACGAGCTCGACCCATACTGTCGTAATAATAGGCATCGTAATGGTCTTTATCGTCTAATATATCTGTCAACGATGAGGCATAAACCAATAGTAGTTTACCATCAGTGGAGATTTTAGATGCTTTTAATAGAGTGGCATTGTCCGCCACCCTCAAGTCATTATGAAATAGCACCAATGTGACATTTCTGTTCGCTGAGTTATTCTCTGAGTTGTTTGCTACTTGATTTGACATACCCTATCCTTCTTGCTGTTTAGCGCTTATCTATTATTTTTAATATTTAGTCTTTAGTCTTGAAATATCATATACAGTGTAAAACATACTTAGCATTCAACTATGATGCGAGCCTAACACTTGTAAGGCAATGCGTTCAGCCCCAGAAACCACTTATAAGCATTGACTCTCATATGTCTGACTGCTTAAATGGCTTACCTCCAGGAGAACACCATGACTCAAAATAATACTACGACTGAAGAAAATAAATCAGATGAAAAGCGTAAACTTATCAATCGATTTTTGATGAGGTTGACAAAAGAGCAGCCTCAAATGTATTACGCAACGACCTCTGAGATATCACGAAGTATTCATACAATGATAAAAGAACACACCAATCGCTTGTCGGTAGAAGAGCAAGCACTGGTAAGACGGATGACGATGGAAGAGATTGAAGGGTTACTTGGTTTTCATGCCAGATAAGAAATTGACCAACTTCAAATACGTCATTCTCAGTAAGTTGCCAAATATCACACAAAAAAAGACCGCTATCAAAGCGGTCTTTTTTATTAGCTATTAGCATTCTATTTTAGGACAATTAGAATGGATATTCACGTGGCTCATTTTGCATTGAGATCCAATGTGTTCTAGTGAACTCTTCTAGTACCCACTCACCGTTAAAACGGCCGATACCTGAGTTTTTCTCACCACCGAATGGCGTATTGCTTTCATCATTGACCGAGATGTCATTGATATGGGTCATGCCAGCTCTGATACCACGAGCGAAGCGTAGACCTTTTTGCATATCAGCAGTGAACACCGCACTAGACAGACCATACATAGAATCATTGGCAATCGATAGTGCATCGTCTTCGTCTTTAGCACGGATGATACCGACCAGTGGTCCAAACACTTCATTGCGTGATAGATCCATTTCGCGAGTCACTTCGGTAAAGATGTGCGGCGGTACGACTTGGCCGTCGATCTCGCCACTGAGTATCATTTTTGCGCCTTCTTCCTGCGCTTTAGCGATTTTTTCTTTGAGCGATTTAACTTGTTTTTCGTTGATGATTGGTCCAACAGCGGTATCTTGCTTATTAGGATCACCGACGTTCAATGTTTTAACGTGTGCTAAGAAACGCTCTACGAAATCATCATATATCTCGTCTTCTACAATGACTCTGTTAATCGCGATACAGATTTGACCTTGATGTAAGAATTTACCAAAGGCAGCCGCTTTTACTGCTTGCTCAATGTCAGCATCTTTTAGTACCACAAATGGACTGTTACCACCTAGCTCAAGCGCCACTTGTTTGATGTATTCGCCGCCATTTGCCAACTCACCGATATGTTTGCCCACTGAGGTCGACCCTGTGAACGACACAAGGCTTGGCGCTTTGTGTTCAACGATTGCATCGCCTATCTCACTACCTGAGCCGACCACGACGTTCAATAGACCTTTTGGTAGACCCGCTTCTTCAAACACTTTGGCCAATAGCAAACCACCTGTCACTGGCGTATCGCTAGCAGGCTTGAGTACCACCGCGTTACCAAGCGCTAAGGCTGGCGCGATAGAGCGCTGAGTTAAATGTAGTGGGAAGTTCCATGGGCTAATAACAGCGACAACACCGATTGGCTCGCGATAAATGAAGTTTTCTTTGCCAGGAGTATTCGATGGACGAATCTCACCATGGACACGATTAGGGAATGTCGCTGCTTCAAGGGTAATCGCGCGCGTTGCACCGAACTCGACCATGGCTTTGATACGCGTACTGCCCGACTCTTTGATTAGCCAATCAACGATTTCTTCTTGGCGTTGATCGAGTATGTTTACGACTTTATACAACACTGCAGCACGCGCTGCTGGTGTCTGCTTGGCCCATGCTTCTTGAGCTTGGGTCGCCGCATTATAGGCTTCGTTCAACTGATCTTTGGTCGCTTGCTGGATCTCTACAAGCGTATCACCGTTATATGGGTTGGTATTGGTGTTGGTGCTATCGTCTTTACCGGTTTGCCATTCACCAGCGATGAACTGCAAATGAAAGTCACTATATGCACTCGTAGTATTGGTTGACATAATCATCCTTATTTTTAATTTGTTATGTTAAGTATTGGTTTGCGATTATTAAAATAAAATTATTAAGTCGGCGATATCTTAATGAGAAAATATCTGGCAAGTAGTAAGTCTGAAATCGTTACCAAGCTATCAATCAATAGTCATCAATTAAAAAAGCTCTAATGAAAAATGATCTTTAGCAATAAATACTAACGGTAACGGATAACAACAAAACCTACCTTGCTAGACGACTGGTCTAATGCTACCATAGCTACTAATAAAACGAGACTACTTTGTCAGTAAATATTGTTGATAAAACGTAACACATATAACTATATCCTATTACAATACGCCATCAACGTGACGCTCAAATGAACGCTAACTGTTTTAACTGACTATCTAATACATACGCTAATATAAGCAACTACCAAGGGAGACAATCCTGTTTATGTCTAATACAGACGCAACTACCCCAGATACCAAAGCTCATTTACTTGCCACTGGCTACCAATTAATTGCTAAAAAAGGTTTTACCGCTGTTGGTCTCAAGCAGATTTTAGATACAGCAGGTGTGCCAAAAGGTTCTTTTTACCACTACTTTGCTTCCAAAGAAGCCTTTGGTGAAGCCATTATTAATCATTACTTTAGTTTATATAAGACTCGGTTAGATGTCATCGATGCACAAGATGTCAGTGCGCAGCAAAAGCTATATGATTATTTTCAAAACTGGTATGACACGCAGCAGAACGGCTGTGACCATGAGAAATGCTTGGTAGTGAAGCTCAGCGCAGAGGTAGCCGATATGTCAGAAACCATGCGTAAGGCACTCGATACTGGCTATCAGCAGACGACCATGTGGCTTGCTGAGCAGATTAAGGCAGGCTGGGCAGACGGGTCAGTACCCCGTCTCGATAATATCTCGGCTGAGAGTATGGCCAAGCGTTGGTATTTTGCATGGCTTGGCGCAAGCTTAATTGCAAAGATTAGCCAAACCAATACCCCTTTAGCAGAAATTTGGCAGATGACCACGACCCAAATGGGACGCTGATAGTTAACCGTTCGGATTTCTAGCGACTGCATCTTTAGCACAAACATCATAAACATTAAGGCACATTGAATATTTACAACTCTCATAGATAGCAGCTGTCAGTACTATGCTTGAGTGTTCAGTGTGCTTTATTGCCTTCTCTTTTGTAAACAAATTTCTGAAAGACATCTGCATATGACTTAAACAGTTATACGAGATTTTTGTAAATATAACTAGACGACTGGTCTAATTGGTGTACAATGCGCACAAATATTAAGAATGAATGTCTATACGAGCATTGCTTATCATTCATTGATTGATATCAGACAATATCCCATGTCAAAACCATTTAATTGAACCGTTTTTATTAAAAACTTTTTATTACTAATTAGGAATCTTATG
Organism: Psychrobacter sp. NPDC077938; assembly: GCF_044542635.1. Lineage (NCBI taxonomy): Bacteria > Pseudomonadati > Pseudomonadota > Gammaproteobacteria > Moraxellales > Moraxellaceae > Psychrobacter > Psychrobacter sp. NPDC077938. Next base: position 52,273 of record NZ_JBITUW010000004.1, on the reverse strand, counting down.
AATAACTTCCAATACTACAATCCAGTCCGTATCGTTTTTGGTGAAGGTCAAATCGAACAATTATCAGATCTAGTCCCTACTGATGCACGTGTCCTCATTACGTACGGTGGTGGTTCAGCTCAGCGTACTGGTACATTAGACGAAGTAAAAACTGCATTAGCGGCAAGCGGTAACCGTACTGTATTTGAATTTGGTGGCATCGAAGCTAACCCAGAATTCACCACGCTATTAAAAGCAGCCGACATGGTCAATGAGCACAACATCGACTTCTTATTAGCCGTTGGCGGTGGTTCAGTGATTGATGGCAGCAAATTTGTTGCATTGGTATCATCACTGACTGAAGAAAATGGCACTGTGTCACGTGAACAAGCATGGGATGCATTGACCAGCTATTGCAGAGACATCGATTCTGCGGTTGATTTGGGTGCGGTATTAACCATCCCAGCAACTGGTTCTGAGATGAACTCGGGCGGCGTTATCAACTATAGTGAACGTCAAGCAAAACTACCGTTTGGTAACCCACTTGCCTTCCCTAAATTCTCAATTCTAGATCCAATCAAAACACTTACCCTGCCTGAACGTCAGGTTATGAATGGTGTGGCTGATGCATTTGTTCATGTAATGGAACAATATCTGACTTACCCAGTAAACGCTAAAGTACAAGATGCCTTTGCTGAAAGCTTGCTTAAAATCCTTATCGATGAAGGTCTAGTTGTTAAGCAAGATCCAGAAAACCTAGAAACACGTAAAAACATTATGTGGACAGCAACCATGGCATTGAACGGTCTGATCGGTACTGGTGTACCACAAGATTGGACAACTCATATGGTTGGTCATGAGCTAACATCACTACACGCTATCGATCATGCACGTACGCTAACCATCGTATTGCCATCAGTTATGCGTGAGCTAAAAGAAAGCAAAAAAGAAAAACTGCTTCAGTATGCACGTAACGTATGGAACATTACCGATACTGACCTAGACGACGATGCGATCATCGAGACTGCTATTGTTTACACTGAAAACTTCTTCCGCGAGCTTGGCTTGCCAGTTAGCCTAGAAGACGTTGACTTGACGGAATCAGCGATTGATCCAATCATCAAGCAGCTTGAAGTGCATAACATGGTTAAGCTTGGTGAACATGGTACTAACGACTTAGAAGTATCACGTCGTATCTTGCAGCGCGCTGTAACTAGCAAAGCGTCTTAATAAGCGCTATAGCAAGAACTGTCAGAACAATTATAAGAAAAATCGCGACAGTAACAATAAGTACATATCGTTATGCTATTTATAGTAGTAGCTATTCCATGCTGAGTAGCTACTACACTTAATACCACTATAATAATGACAATTAATAAATATAAAGGATTCCTACAATGAGCTTCGACAAACAACAGAATCAACAAACAAACCGTCAAATCAAATTGGCTAGCCGTCCTAATGGCGTACCTACTGCTGACAACTTTGACATGGCAACTAGCGACATTCCTACGCCAAAAGATAACGAGATGCTACTACGCACGGTATATCTATCACTAGATCCATATATGCGTGGGCGTATGAGCGATGCAAAAAGCTATGCAGACCCGTTAGAAGTCGGTGACGTCATCATGGGTGGTACCGTAGCGCAAGTGGTCGAGTCAAATATTGATAGCTTCGCGGTAGGCGACTTAGTCGTATCAAACTCAGGCTGGCAGGACTACAGTGTCAGTGATGGCGAAGGCGTCCTGAAACTGGACAAAAACATGTCAAATCCTTCTTATGGTTTAGGCGTGTTAGGTATGCCAGGGTTCACGGGTTACATGGGTCTGACTGATATCGGTAAACCACAAAAAGGCGAAACTTTAGTCGTGGCAGCAGCAACTGGACCTGTCGGTGCCACTGTCGGTCAAGTGGGTAATCAACATGGCCTGCGAACTGTCGGTGTGGCAGGTGGTAAAGAGAAATGCGACTTTGCGGTCAATGAGCTTGGCTTCGATGTCTGTATCGATCACAAAGCCGATGACTTCGCTGAGCAATTAAAAGCAGCATGTCCAGATGGTATCGACATCTACTATGAAAACGTTGGCGGTAAAGTATTTGATGCGGTAATGCCATTACTTAACGACCACGCTCGTATTCCAGTATGTGGTCTGGTATCGCAGTACAACGCAACTGATTTACCGGATGGCAAAGATCGCCTAGGTATGCTGATGGGTCTTATCTTAAGTCAACGCCTAACTGTCAGAGGTTTCATTATCTTTGAAGAGTATGGCGACCACTTCCCCGAGTTCTTGGAAACCATGAGCAAATGGGTAGAGTCAGGCGAAGTAAAAACCAAAGAGCACATTACTGACGGTCTGGACAATGCCCCAGATGCATTTGTCAGTATGTTAAACGGTGATAACTTTGGTAAGACTGTAATCAAAGTATCTGACGTTAACTAGTTAAGCAGCTACTGACAGTTAGCAATCGTTGTGAATAACTACTTAACAACATAAATTGCTAATATCACTACTGACAGTTGCGCACAAAGCAGGAATAATGCTAACAGTCATTATTTGCATTTAGGCTAATTAAGTAAAAACGGCTAATGATGCAACGTAAAACTTATGACTGTTGGCTATATAGTTACTAACATATAAATAATAAACAAGGATAATTATGAACATTTTAATGGTACTAACTTCTCATGACCGTTTAGGCGATACTGGTAAGAAAACTGGTTTTTGGCTAGAAGAATTTGCTGCTCCTTACTACGCATTTCTTGACGCTGGCGTAAATGTAACTCTAGCTTCTCCAGCTGGCGGTCAGCCACCACTAGATCCTAGTAGTGACACAGAAGACACGCAAACTAAAGATACCACTCGTTTTAAAGACGACAAAGACGCTCAAGAACATTTGGCTAACACCAAAAAACTTGCTGATATGAACGCTGAAGATTTCGATTCAGTATTTTATCCTGGTGGTCATGGCCCATTGTGGGATTTGGCAGTAGATAAAAACTCTATCAATCTGATCGAGACTTTTGTTAAGCAAGACAAGCCTGTTGCTTTTGTTTGTCATTCTCCTGCAGCGCTCAAAAACGTTAAAGTCGATGGCGAGTATTTGGTAAAAGGCAAAACAGTGACTGGTTTTACTAACTCTGAAGAAGACGCAGTTGGCCTAACAGACGTAGTACCCTTCCTAGTAGAAGACGCATTGAAAGCCAATGGCGGTAACTACGAAAAAGCGGCTGATTGGGAATCATTTGTTGTTGAAGATGGTCTGCTAATCACAGGTCAAAATCCTGCATCATCAGAAGAAGCTGCTAAGCGCCTAATGGCAAAGCTGAAAGGTTAGTCAAATTCACTGCACAATAAGGTCGATACCATGATTCGCTTACATCATCTCAATCAATCACGCTCATTACGTACGCTATGGCTCTTAGAAGAGCTAGGCGTACCTTATGAAGTAGTCAGCCATCAGCGCGATGCCAAGACTCATTTAGCACCAGATTCTCTAAAGGCTATACATCCACTCGGTAAGTCTCCGGTTATCGAAATGGATGGACAGATTTATGCTGAGTCAGGTGCTATCACTGAGCTGTTGATTGAACGATTTGCGCCAGAGCGTCTGCGCCCTGCTACAGGAAGCTCAGACTATGGCTACTATCTACAGTGGATTGATTTTGCAGAAAGCTCGCTCATGTTGCCATTAATGCTTGAATTATTTACTAACAAAGCAGGCATCGATGACAATGAGTTTTTAAACGGCTACATCGAGACAGAAAAAACCAGACTGTTTAAGTATCTGGATGCCTCAGTTGAAGGTAAGTCGTTTATTGTAGGTGATAAACTGAGCGGTGCCGACTTTATGCTGTCATTCGATTTGATTATTCTTGCTAAGCGTCAGAAACTTGATGCCTATCCGCATATCAAACAGTATGCTGAAAAGTTGGCCAGTCTTGATAGCTATCAGCGTGCAATGCAGCTAGAAGCAAAATATGATGAATCAATTTAGTATTTGGTATTAATTGATATTATCTGTTAACTGATATGTCATATACTGACTGACCAATTTTTCGATACACAAAAACAGCTCTGTATAGAGCTGTTTTTTATGCATATAGCATTTTTTACTTGTTGCATCGTTTGTTTTAATGTTCGTCACATTGCATGAAATACTGCTATATCTTTATCCAACACAGCCAATGAGTTACGCGGTGATGACAAAAGCGCTATAGAAGTTATGATAAAATATGCCCTGCATTTCTTGGGTTGTCTTTCCAGTTTGACCAGCATTTATATCAACTACCCCGCTGTTTTTTTAAGCTATGAACATTCATCGTACTGACCTGATTTTGCGTCTGGAATCTGTTCTATGCCATTCTATTTCCTTATACAGATTATGGTACGTCCATGAGTAACGAATATCAGTTCAAGCCCCACGAACAACCGATAATGGTGGGCTCTCCTGCCAACCCTGATCATCCTGCACGCCGTAAATTATTTTACTTACTGATTGGAATTTTCGTTGGTCTCACTGCCAGTTTCCAAAACGGTCTGCTCGTCGCAAATCTTACTCAAATTCAAGGTCAACTGGGCTTAACGCCAGCTGAAGGTGGGTGGATATCTGTTAGCTATAATATGACCAATGCCTGTATCACCGTTCTGCTGTACAAAATTCGCCAACAATTTGGTATGTCACTTTTTAGCAAAATCACTCTGTTCTTTTTGTTGGCCGCCACGAGTTTACAGTGGCTAATCAGTAGTCACTTATTAGATACGCCTAATATAGGAATTGAGCCTTATTACCTAGAGATTGTCGCCAGGGGACTTAGTGGTATGGTGGCAAGTGGCATGACCATTTTAGGGTTATTCTACTGTTTGCAAGGCATGCCAACCGTCAAGCGGACCAGTGGCTTAATATTGGGTTTTGGCTTGGTGCAGTTTGGTATTCCATTATCACGAATCATCTCGCCCTATCTCGCCATCGACGGTCAGCTTGAAAACTTATTTTTATTTCAATTTGGCTTGGCACTGATTTGTTTTGGGCTGATTAATATATTGGAGCTACCACCAGGCAATACAGAAAAAGTATTTGAGAAACTCGATTTTTTAAGCTTTGCTTTTTTTGCGAGCGGTTTGGCGGCACTGGCTGTAATTTTGGTGCAAGGTAGGATTTTATGGTGGACGACGCCTTGGCTCGTCTATCCCCTAATGATTGCTATTGTTGGGATTGGCATCGCTCTATGGATTGAAACACATCGCAAAAACCCAATGTTACAAGTCCGCTGGATGCGTAGCCGCAATATTATTGCCTTTATGATTACCGGCGCTGTTATGCGAATTTTGCTATCTGAACAAAATGTCGGTGCTGCAGGCCTACTTGCTAATTTGGGTTATGGTAACGATCAGCTGGTTACTTTTTATGCTGTCATAATGGCTGCCAGTGTGCTGGCTTTGGTGATTAGTATTTTTAGTACCAATCCGATGGACTTGCGCCGTCCTGTTATTTTTGCAGTGGCATTGATTGCCTTAGGGTCTTGGATGGACGTTGGGGTCTCTATTAATTCTGCACCCTATATGTTTTATATTAGCCAGTTTTTGATTGCATTTGCCGCGGTATATTTCATGGGACCTTTGGTTTTCGAAGGATTCTTGCGTGCTATTGCCAGTGGCCCTGCTTATATCATTAGTTTTTCGGTTATCTTTGGTATTTCCCAAACGGTTGGCGGATTGGCAGGTGCAGCGGCTATTCAGGCATTTACGACCATTCGTACACAAGTGCATTATGCAGATATGGTCAGCTCACTGAACTTAGGTGATCCTACGTTCAGCGCTCAAATTTCCGGTACTCGTAGTGTATTGTCAAACCAAACGACGGACGCAGCGCAAGCGAATGTGGCTGCAATGAGTCAAGTGTTGCAAGGGATTCAACGCCAAGCAACTGTCTCAGCTTATAGCGATCTGTTCTTTTTGATGGCCAGTTTTGCTACTTTCGTTACGATCATTTTATTAATCAACTATTTTTATAACCGTTACCACAAGCGCAATCCACTTGCTAAAGAGCTTGCCGTTATTGCAAAAATGCGTGAGTCAAAATAACTCAGTTTATTCTATTAATAATGTTTCACCTTGTTCGTTTATAGCCAGTCTATTTTAATATTTATTAAAAGTTTAGGAGCACGTCATGAGCCAAGAAAAACCAAATGAGCTTAATCAAACACCTCAGACGTCCACTGGCGCTCCAGCAACAGACACACCTATAATGTCCAACATAGGTAAAGAAGAGTCTGCTACAACTTCTTCGCCATCAGTAACTAAGACAGCAGAAGGTGATGTAGAAAACAGTTCAGACAGCAATGAAACACCAATGCCGCCAAAAGAGCCAATCCCCGATACTACTGGTTGGTCGCCCAAGAAAAAATCCTATCTAAACTTAGGCTTATTAATTTTATTGATTGTCATTGGCGTGGCATTGATTTTGTATGCATGGAAGTTCCCACCATTTACCCCAACGGTACAGCAAACCAATAATGCTTTTGTCAAAGGTCAGACGACTATTATTAGCCCGCAGGTTTCTGGTTATGTCACCAAAGTAGCAGTGCAAGACTTCGCCAATGTAAAAGCGGGTGACTTACTCATAAAGATAGACGATCGAACGTTTCAGCAGCAGCTCGAACAAGCGCAAGCGAATACTGAGGTGGCGGTCACCAACCGCTCTACCAACGATCAAGACACACAAACCAGCCAAGCACAAATCGAAGCACGCAAAGCTGACTTATATAGTGCCAAAATCAACGTACAGAGCGCTCGTGAAGATGTAAACCGCTACCAAGGTTTGGATGCTATTGGTGCGGTATCAAAGGCGGAGGTGGCTCATATCAAGGCGCAGTTGGCTCAAGCACAAGCAGGTGTACAGCAAGCAGAAGCCAATTTACAGGCCGCCCAAGAAAACCGTGAAAAGACCAGTGGCAGTCGCTCATCGCTAGATGCAAATATCAAAAATGCTGAGGCAGGCGTCAAGCAAGCGCAAATCAATCTAGACAATACTATCATCACTGCGCCTGAATCTGGCCAGCTAAGCCAAGTCAGTGTCAAAGAAGGCCAATACGTCAGCGCTGGTACGCAGCTCATGTATATCGTACCAAAAGGCATTTGGATCATTGCAAACTTTAAGGAAACTCAAATAGCCAATATGGCAATCGGTGAGCCTGCGACCATTCATGTCGATGCGCTTGGTGGTGCCAAATTTACGGGGCACGTAAGTAATATCTCGCCAGCGACTGGTAGCGAGTTTAGTGCTGCTGCTGCCAACCCTGCGACAGGTAACTACATAAAAATCGCTCAACGTATTCCTGTACGCATCGACCTAGACCAGAACCAGCCTGAACTTGCACGATTACGTCCTGGCATGTCAGTCTCAGTGGATGTCGATACCAATATTAAATGAAAGGTTGAATAAAAAGTTAATTAAAAAATAATGCCAGATAAGGTAAATAGCTAACGTAAAAAAGCCACTCTAGATACCAGAAAAACTGGATTTAGAGTGGCTTTTTTAGTTTTGTATAATCTATAGCTTCAAACTACAGCAACTATGGTAATAAACGTTTGGTCGTCCAGCTTGTATTGCCTTCACTGTCATCGCCGCTACTCTGCGTATACACAATTCGGTCATGCATCCGATTGGCGCGACCTTGCCAAAACTCAATACTTTCAACCGTAATCTCATACCCACCCCAAAACTCTGGCGTTGGTACAGTAGTATTGTCAGGGTGCGCTGCTTGAAGCTGTTCAAACGTTTGCTCCATGATTTCACGATTGGCCACTTCACCACTTTGCGGTTGACTGACCCAAGCGCCTACTTGACTATCATGGGGACGCTTTTGGAAGTAAGCAGCCGATTTATCAGCAGCAATTTTAGCGATACTACCGCTGATACGGACTTGACGCTCTAACTCATGCCAGAAGAATAACGCTTCAGCGTTAGGGTTCTCTGCAATATCCTGCCCTTTTGCGCTTTCATAATTGGTATAAAAAACGATACCTGTCTCAGTAATCTCGCGTAATAACACAATACGAACGCTAGGCTTATTGTCTGCGCCACATGTCGCCAAACTCATTGCATAAGGCTCTTGCACCTTTTGCGCTAACGCCTCATTCATCCAAGCTTTAAAAAGCTCGAATGGTGACGTTGGTACTGACTGTTGGTCAAGCTCACCTTTCTCATATGAGAGGCGTTGGTCGGTAAAGTCCATGCTCATAGCAGTTCCTTATTTGAAAACTATAATGTTGTTGTCTCAAGTACTAGTCATTATCTTAAATACCAGTTGCTATCTTGAATACCACTTATTGCCTTAAATGCTATTAGCCTAGTACCGACTTTATAAGATCAGCTAAATCATTAGCCATTACATCGCACTCTATCTCATCATCTGACTCAACCATCACGCGAATCATAGGCTCTGTACCTGACTGACGTATCAGAAGACGACCACGACCCTCTAGCGTTGCCTGTGCTTTATCAAAAGCAGCAACCAACTCCTCATGTTTGAATGGGTCTTGCATTTGAGATAAGCGTACATTGACTAGCTTTTGCGGTAACACTTCAAAACCTTCAACAAGCTCACTTAGCGCACGCTCTCTGGCTTGCATGACTGCCAGTACTTGCAAACCAGCAATGATAGCGTCCCCTGTGCGACTTTTATCTAAGCATAAGATATGACCAGATGGCTCACCGCCCAATATCCAGCCATTAGCTTCTAAGTCCTGCATCACATAGCGATCACCCACCTTTGCGCGAGTAAATTGAATGTCTGCATCTTTTAGTGCCAGCTCTAACCCCATGTTGCTCATGAGCGTGCCGACAACACCTTCAGCTTTGGTTTTACCTTGGGTAGCAAGTACATATAAGATACCATCACCATCAACTAGCTTACCCGTCTCATCAACCATTACGATACGGTCACCATCACCATCTAGTGCAATACCGACATCTGCTTCATGCTCAAGCACGGCTTTTTGTAAGCTTTCAGGATGAGTAGAACCACATTCAGCATTGATATTGATACCGTCTGGCGTATTATTGATAGCAATCACGTTTGCCCCCAACTCGCGCATCACTCTAGGTGCTACGCTATAGCCCGCACCATTCGCACAATCCACTACTACCGTCAGATGACTAAGGTCGTACTGATAAGGGAAGCTGCCTTTGCAAAATTCAATATAGCGACCTTTCGCATCATCAATACGGTTGTTTTTGCCCAAATGTGCAGGATCAAGAATAGGCATTATGGCAACATCACTACCAACGTCGTTCATAATTGCCGTCAATTTATCATTGATTGCAGTTTGCATTTCATCACTTATCTTTTTGCCATCACCTGAGAAAAACTTGATGCCATTATCATAATAAGGGTTGTGCGAGGCTGAAATAACCACACCAGCATCTGCATTAAAGCTACGGGTTAAATGCGCAATCGCTGGGGTTGGCAATGGACCAAGCATATAAACATCAACACCTGCTGCATTAAAACCTGCTTGTAATGCTCCCTCTATCACATAGCCTGACAGACGCGTATCTTTACCAATCACCACACTTGGCTTACGCGTAGGATTTTCATTTTTTTCTATGAGAACAAGCCCAGTGACATAGCCTAGTTTTAAGATAAAGTCCGGTGTAATTGGCAATTCACCAAATTTTCCGCGAATTCCATCAGTGCCAAAATAGCTCATTATGTGTTCCTCAAGTCAAAAAAATAAAAGGCCAAGCGTATACGCAGGCAATACTATTGTTGTAATAATCTGTTTCTGTATTTTACAAAAAAAACAGCCAACAATAACATAGCATTGTTGGCTGTTTGTATCTTAAGCTCGCTGCAGCCTTACGTCTCAGCTAACACTAATACGATGTAAATCTACAAAAGTGAAGCGTCTTACGGAACGATCTAGTTTACTCGATAGTTCGGTGCTTCTTTAGTGATTTGCACATCATGCACATGTGACTCTTTCATACCCGCTGAGGTTACTTTGATAAACTGCGGATTGGTACGCATATCTTCAATCGTGGCAGAACCAGTATAACCCATTGATGAACGTAAGCCACCAACCAACTGATTAACGATACCCGCAACTGGTCCTTTATAAGGAACACGGCCTTCGATACCTTCTGGTACTAGCTTCTCTACGCCGTCTTTTGCATCTTGGAAGTAGCGGTCTGAAGAACCGTTTGATCCTGACATCGCACCCAAACTACCCATACCGCGATAAGCTTTATAGTAGCGACCTTGGAACAGCTCAACTTCACCTGGTGCTTCTTCAGTACCAGCCATGAGTGAACCAACCATGATGCACGATGCACCAGCAGCGATTGCTTTTGCCATGTCACCTGAATAACGAATACCACCGTCAGCAATCAATGGAATGCTGTCTTTTAAAGCACTAGCAACATTATCAATGGCTGAGATTTGTGGTACACCGATACCTGCAATAATACGCGTGGTACAGATAGAACCAGGGCCGATACCTACTTTTACTGCATCAGCACCTGCGTCACGTAAAGCAATTGCAGCTTCACCTGTTGCGATGTTGCCACCGATTACTTGTACATGCGGATAGTTTTTCTTGATCCAAGATACTTTATCGATCACGCCTTTTGAGTGACCATGCGCAGTATCAACGACGATAACGTCGACATCAGCGGCGATTAATGCTTCAACGCGTGCTTGCGTGTCTGCACCTGTACCAACAGCTGCGCCAACACGTAAGCGACCTTGCTCGTCTTTACACGCGTTTGGATTGTTTTCAGCTTTGGCAAAGTCATTAACAGTAATCAAACCACGTAGACGGAAGTTATCGTCAATAACGATGACTTTTTCGATTCGGTGCTCATGCAATAGTCTTTTTATATTCTCGTTGCTTTCACCTTCATGTACAGTTACTAGCTGCTCTTTAGGTGTCATAATCTGACTAACTGGCAACGATAAATTGGTCTCAAAACGCCAATCTCTATGAGTAACAATACCCACAACGTTATCTGTGCCTTTTTCGACCACAGGCACACCTGAGATATTGTTATCTTGCGTCAAACGTAGCAATTCACCGATCGTCATTTCTGGATGTACAGTGATAGGATCAACAACGGTACCCGCTTCAAATTTTTTGACACGGCGTACTTGGGTGGCCTGCTTTTCGATGTCCATGCTCTTATGCAAAATACCCATGCCACCAAGCTGTGCCATAGTGATAGCCATTTCAGACTCAGTCACAGTATCCATCGCCGCAGAGATTAGCGGAAGATTAAGTGTGATGTTTTTGGTCAAACGAGTAGACAGATCAGCAGTTTTTGGCAGAACTTCAGAATAGGCTGGTAATAATAAAACGTCATCAAAGGTTAAGGCTTCATCGACAATTCGCAACATACAGACCCCTAGTGGTGGTTATTTTGATGGGTAGGAGCTCAGGGTTAAGCGTATCAATCATTGCAGCTGCAAGCACAGTGCCGACTCATCGCCAACCACTCAGTTATCCTATAAAAATAACGCCACATTATAACAAATAAGCGCCTCGCTGACACACTATATTTGTCAGATTATTTTACACAAGTGCGTCTTTATCGATGTCAGTCATGTCTCAAACCATTAATAACTCGCTTTTAAAGCTACTCAAGTTCGCAAGGCCCCTCGCTATTCCCAATCTCTAGTCGCCTTTTGTTAACGTAAAACGCTCTGTAGGTAGATATTTGTTTTGCTGCGCATGCAAATAACCAAGCATTTGCTCCCGTATTTCACAGGCCAGCGTCCATGCTTCTATAGGCCCTACCGATGAAACAGCGCCGCGCAGCTGGATCGTATTCTCAGTCACATCAACCACATACATTTCGGGTTCCGTTTTATTATCCCAAAGCTTATTGTCCTTGACCATCGATATAAACGCCTCTCGGATAGCGTCGATATCTGCGCCATAATCGATATACAAAAACACAGGACAGGTCTGATGTACTTCCGTATGTGACCAATTCTCCACTCGTTCAGTGATTAGTTCGCGCATCGGCACGATCAAGCGACGCTCATCCCATGTTTTTAACACTGCATACGTGTAACGCAGGTCTTCCACCGTACTAAAATTACCATCCATTATCACACTATCACCAATCCGCACTGGCTGTGTCACCGCTACTTGCACACCAGCGATGATATTCCCTAATATTGGCTGTGCTGCAATACCGATAACCACACCTGCAATACCCGCTGAAGTCAGTAACGTCTTGCCAAGGCCTTCCATATTGGCAAATTCACTAAGACCTATCCAGAAGCTTCCCAAAATCATTACAAAAATAAAGACACGGCGAAATATCGATACATAGGTACGGCGGCGACGTTCTTTATCGAAATGCTCTGCAGCTAAATTCTCAATCTGCATGTCTTGATAGCGATTGGCAAAAAAGTTAATGATACGAATACCCAACCACATAGTACTAAATACCAGTCCAATCCAAATAAGTGGACGAGTAGATGAGGCGACTGCATCTAAATAAGGAAAACCACCAGAAACTAAGGTAAAAACCAGTGAAAAACTGATGGTAAAGGTTAGTGGTACTGTTAGTTTGTTAACCAAATCGGCGACACCATTAGTGCTGCCAACGTGCATGCTGTATTTTTCATCATCGATATAATGATTGATGATTTTTCCAGTACCTTTACTCAGTAGCCAACCCATACCCATGGTTAATAAAAAGAACAATATCAGCGCTGAGAATTCCCATAGCGCAATTCCAAAAAACTTTAGCTTTAACCAAGTAGGCAAATAACGCTCGAACTCAGCTGGATGATACTGTTCATAGAGATTATCGATATTGCCTACTGTCTGCGCCGAAAACACCCAGACAGGTGCTTCATCTCCTACTCGTACTCGCTGCAAATAGATAGGAACACGGCGCTCGCGATAGTCAACATAGCCAAGCTGAATAGAACGTCTAGCAATACCCATGACACTGCTATTATTACCAAGCGGTGGTTCAATTAAGCCATCAGGACGATCTGGCATATCGTCGAATACATAAAGCTCTTTTTCAGATAATAAGAAATCCAGTCGTTTTGTGAGATCAAGCGCACGGCTACGTTGACTTTTTTCATCAATCAAATTCATGTTTAGCGCGTAAGCGGCCAAATCATACTGCTGCTTCATTAACGCTGATTGAAAAAACTCTAAGGCTGCAAGCGGTGTTTCTAAATTAGGTGGCTCAGATAACGGCGGCAACCCAGCATTTAGCTTATCGAGTATATAGTAGCTCTCACTATATTCTCCGGTCAGTGCCGTATCACCTTGTAGCCTGCCTGCCTGCTCTACTGCGTTACGCTCAGTAGGATCAAAGATCTCTTCAGTGATACCAGAAATGCTGACACTCTCATCTTTAAGTGCATTGACTTGCTGGGCTGCATATTCAGAAAAACTATCAGGCTTACTAGGCGTTTGTTTTTCCGGCTCGCTCGTACTCTGTCCATTTTCATTAATTGCTGCGTAAACAGGTACATAGATCACACTTATAGCGGCAATGAAAAAGCCCAACAATACTTGCAGCACATGACTTTGAAAACGATTTTTCTCTACCTCTACTTGATGATTATCATCTGAGCGCAAAACGGCACAATGCTTGTCCATAGGGTTGTCTTTAAGAGTATTCATGTTTTCAAAGCCATCAGTCTACGAAAGGGAAGTATAAAAAATATATCGGTGCTGCTTTAACCTAATTCAGTAAGCAAAAAAAAGCCAGCCTAAAGCTGACTTAATTTATTACGAGATTTGTAGCTATTTACCCTATAAACGGCAAAAATTATTTTAAGCGCGGCGCCATGTGGTGCCAGCACGGCTATCTTCGAGCTCAATACCCGCCTCTTTTAGTTGCTCACGTATCTCATCAGCACGGGCAAAGTTTTTGTTGGCTTTAGACTCTGCACGTTCGATGATTAAATTATCAATAACCGCATCCGTTAGACCATCTTCTGCTTGATCACCGATCACTGCTTGCAAAAACTGCTGCACTGGCTGCTGTAAAATATTTAATACCTGAGCCAATGCTTTTAGTTGCTGGGCTAATTGCCATGCGGTATCGACGTCTTCCGCTTTAATGGCTTTGTTGATATCACGAGCCAATCCGAATAAGACGCTGATAGCCGTCGAGCTATTAAAGTCGTCATTCATCGCCTTGATGAAGTCTTGTCCAACCGCGCTATTATAAGCTTCAACCACTAAGTCTTCATTGATTACGATTGATTGTCCTTTTTGCTGCTCAGCCAATTTTAGTGCATTGTATAATCTGCTTAGGCTATTATGTGCTTCATCCAATGCGCTATCAGAGAAGTTAACTTGGCTACGATAATGGCTCGATAATAAGAAGAAACGCACCGTCTCAGGTAAGTACTTTGCCATGACATCGCGAATGGTAAAAAAGTTACCTAATGATTTAGACATCTTTTCGCCATCGACATTGATAAAACCAACATGCATCCAGTTACGAGCATACTCGCAACCAGTCGCTGCCTCAGACTGCGCGATTTCGTTTTCATGATGCGGGAACTGTAAGTCATGACCACCGCCATGAATATCAAAGGTACTACCTAAGCACTTAGTTGACATCGCTGAACATTCAATATGCCAGCCTGGACGCCCTTGACCCCATGGTGATGCCCACTGCGGCTCGTCAGGTTTTGCAGATTTCCATAGTACAAAGTCAAATGGATTACGTTTATCATTCTCAACTTCGACTCGCGAACCTGCTTGCATATCGTCCAGATTACGCTTAGATAATTTGCCATAACCGTCAAAGCTATCAACAGCATAGTAGACGTCACCGTTGTCGCCTGCATACGCATAGTTGCCAGTGACTAGCGTCTCAATCATATCCTGCATGTCATCGATATGATCAGTCGCACGTGGCTCAGCATTTGGCATCTCACAACCAAGGGCAGTCGCGTCTTCATGCATTGCCTCAATGAAACGCTGCGTCAATGTACCAATCTCTTCACCGTTTTCAGCGGCACGAGCAATGATTTTATCATCGATATCAGTGATATTACGTACATAGTTCACGTCATAACCCAAACGTGCCAACCAACGAACGGCCATATCAAAACCGACCATCACTCGCGCATGACCAATATGACAATAGTCATAAACGGTCATGCCGCACACATACATACCAACCTGCCCTGCTTTGAGTGGTACAAACTGACGCTTGCTGCCAGTCAATGAATCGTAAATGGCAAGTTGGGAAATCGCATCTGCAAGTGGTGTGGTCATAGTAAAAAAGCCTTGTAACGTAAATAAAATAGAGAAATGGAAAATCTCAGCCGCCGTGTATGAATAAGCCATACCAACGACTGTAACTATAAATCAAGAAAATAAAAAATTCAGACCAAAAATGTCGTGATATAAAACGTAACCCATTATCTTAGCGAAAACAGGCGTAAAATACTACAATGAGCGTGCAACTAACGCTATTCAATCATAAAAACCGTTAAGGATGTAAAGATGGGCAATCGCTTAAGCAAAATATACACACGTACTGGAGATGACGGCAGCACTGGTATGGCTGATGGCAGCCGCCTTAGCAAAGCGGACGATCTATTTAGCGTCATGGGTGACATCGACGAGCTCAACTCGCATATTGGCTTGGTACGTGCGCAACTAAAGCACAATAAAGGGCAATCTATAGAGAAAGAGTTCTCTGAAGCCTTGGTCATCATTCAGCACCTGTTATTCAATATAGGCGGCGAGCTTGCTATGCCAGAGTATGAAGGAGTTAATGCCACTCATATTGAATGGTTAGAGCAGCAAATAGATATGATGAATGCCACATTGCCACCGTTAAAAGATTTTATTCTGCCGACAGGTTCTATATTGGTCAGTCAGTTACACGTGGCGCGTAGTGTATGTCGCCGCGCTGAACGTCAAGCTGTGATATTGCAACAGCAGCGTCCACAAGCGATTCGTCGTACTGCCGTCAGCTTTATAAACCGCTTATCTGATTGGTTGTTTGTCGCTGCACGCTTCTGTACAGACCCAGAAAAAGTCTCTGAGGTGTTGTGGGACAGTCAAGCATTGAAAACGTTCACTGACAGTCAATAATACAAACTAAGTATTTGACAATAAATACTTAAACACAAAAAACCCCGCGACACGATTGTTGCGGGGTTTTTATTATTCAGCGATAGCAATTCGCTCTACTGGATATCGCTATCTCTTATTACAATGGTAAATTAATAAGTCGCGCTGTTATCTTCAATGATGACCATATCGATGGTTTCATCTTTAGGTACGGCTTTTGGTGTGGCTGGCTTGCTAGGCTCGACAGCAGCTGCTTGGGTGTTTGCAGTCGAACTGCTCTGACTTTCAGCAGGTTTATTAATGGTTGGCGGCGGCGTAGGTTCAGTTGGACGAATTGGCTCAACTGGCGTTACGGTTCTTGGCTGACGGATTGGCGCTGTTTGAGCCGTATCGTTGTTCTGCGTTGCACGGCGCTCAGCAGCACGTTGGGCGCGTTGCTCATCCATTGCAGTTTTAAAGACAGAACCTGCCATCACATCTGCAACAACAGTAATCAAAGCAGGCTGACCTGCAATACGCGTACGCACTTGACCGCCTTGAGTACCGACGATGTAAGTGAACGCGTCGTCAACGAGCATATTGTTATTGATACGGATATTGTCTTGCGCTAAACGCGATTGTAGACTTGGCTGATTATTGGCTGCTTGTACCTGACTGGCTTGATACAAGTCTTCACTTGGTAGCGTCATGCTGACACTTGCTTGACAAGTGGTCATGCCGTTCTCATTGGCTTGTTGCAAGATAGCAGCGTTTTGGACATCAATGACAACGCCATTGGTTTTTTCGCTAACCACACCATTGGCTAAACTGATTTCAGCATCATTTGCATAGTTGGCAGCCAATGACTGTGCTTGTTGATTGAGCGTATTTTTTAGAGCTGACTTAAGGCGATCTTGCACCATAGGATCATCACAGCTGATCGCAGGTGCAACGCTATTTTCAGCATCGACAGTCTCTTGTTCTGTTAGCTCTGCCTGCTCAGTAGTGTCTTCTTTATCTGAGCGATCACAGCCTGCAAGCGCTAAACCACATACCAATCCAATCCCAGCAACTTTATGCCACTTGCTCAAACTTATATTTGCTACGCTCATACTAACTCTACTCCCAATTTACAGGTTCGTACCGCCACTGACTGACAGTGTTCAACATTCAAATGCAACGCTAGCTGCTACAGATATGAAAACCACATCATTATACGGTGTTTAAATCAAATGGTCATTAGTGTAGCCCATGGATATACAAATAGTGCCCCTCATTGTGAAAAAAACCTGCGTTTGGTTGCAAAAACATAACAAACATTGGCAGATTTGGACTCTAAGAAGTCATATTTAAAAAAGTACGGATTGCATCGCAGTTTTCGTTAGACGCCGTTGATATGACGCTATATGATTGGGCATAAAAATCATCGATGATTGGTGCATATGATAAATTTTAGAGATACGTTATTACTAGGTCATCGAGGCGCACGCGGTGAGGCGTTAGAAAATACCTTTTCAGGCTTTCAATACTCTCAAAACCTCAAGTCAAGAGGCTTAGCAGGCGTAGAGTTTGATATACAACTAAACGCTGACGGTCACTTAATCGTATTCCATGATGACGATCTAGAGCGTATGTGCGGGCGACAATCACGCATTGATCAGTTGAAACTGACAGAAATCCAATGCCAGTTGCAGTTTGGCCAACCTATTATGACATTGGCAAGCATAGCGCCTGCGCTCAGTGGGTTTAACGTTATTGAACTTGAGATTAAGACGCATAGCCGTACCAACTATACAGTATTGATTGCAGCGCTTCGGCAGGCATTTATTAATACATCCCTTGCCAACTTACCAGTTGTATTGACGAGCTTCGATGTCGAGTTACACAACCGTTTGCAACGTCACAGACTATTATCTCATATGCCTCGCGGCTTGCTTATTCGTACGCCAGAAGCGTTGGCAAGCGCGACCAATACCGCATTGCAACTCGGCTGTATTCAACTGGGCATTCATTATCCGCTTTTGACCCAAGCTGTCATCAAGCATAGCCACCGTTATGGATTACCAGTAAGTGCTTGGACGGTTAATGATATTCCCACCATTGAGCAGCTCATCAAATGGCAGACCGATGTCATCATTACGGATTTTCCAAGTCATTTGCTGTTACCTTAACCAAGTTATCCGTACTTTTTTGATATTTAATCATTTTTTCGATAAACGCATTCTTTCCTACATATCTACCCTCCTTGTTACACTTCTCCTTCATGTCTGATAAGTCACTCGTATTTTTGACCAATACATTCTATAATCCATACAAGTTATTGTTATTTAGCAATATTTTTATAGTGTATAAGTGTTCACTTTACACGCTTTTTAAGGTACTATGGTGGCTTAAATTAATACCGTTAGGGATATTATATGATTGCAAAAAAAGCACTTGGCTTACCGCTTAAAGGCTTACGTTTCGCTATCAAATCTGGTGACACGCTTGTAAAGACCGCCAGCACTCAAGTAACGCGTTTTAAGACTCGTTTTGATGAGAAAAAAGCGCAAATGGCGCTTGATGAGCAGCCTGTTGCAAAACGCAATTATGCTAAAGCTTCTGAGCAAGCGGATCTTTCTGCGCAAGAGCAAAGCATTGATATGCGCGAGTTTGAATTTACCAAAGCACCGATCAACTGGATTCCGGCGACTATTTTGGTAGCGACGCCGATTGCTGCTGCTATCATTACGCCATGGTACTTGTTCACTCATGAAGTGAGCGCACCTGTTTGGGGTGTATTTGGTGCCTTTATGGTATGGACTGGTATCAGCATTACGGCAGGTTACCATCGTCTAATGGCGCATCGTGCTTACAAAGCGCATCCAATTGTCAGAAACTTTTTATTGCTTGGTTCTACCCTAGCGGTACAGGGTTCTGCGTTTGATTGGGTTTCTGGTCACCGTACTCATCATCGTCATGTAGATGATCGTTTGGATGATCCGTATTCAGCACAGCGTGGATTCTGGTTCAGTCATATTGGCTGGATGCTACGTAACTACCCTAGCGGCAAGTTCGACTACAAAAACATTCCTGATTTGACTAAAGATAGAGTCTTACAGATTCAGCATAAATACTACGGTCTATGGGTAGTTGCCATGAACGTTGGTATGGTTGCCGCTATCGGTTGGTTGCTTGGTGATGTTTGGGGTACGTTGGTTATCGCAGGCCTACTACGTTTGGTATTGACGCATCACTTTACGTTCTTTATCAACTCGTTCTGCCACATGTTTGGTACACGTCCTTATACGGATACCAATAGTGCTCGTGATAACTTCTTCTTGGCTATCTTTACGTGGGGTGAGGGTTATCATAACTACCATCACTTCTTCCAATACGACTATCGTAATGGCGTGAAATGGTGGCAATATGACCCAACCAAATGGTTAATTGCTGGTTTATCAAAACTTGGTTTGACTTCTGAGCTGCGTACTGTTGATGATACGACTATCAAACATGCAGAAGTACAAATGCAGTTTAAGAAGGCTCAGCAGCAAATCGATACAGCAGCAGTAAGCGGCATTGATCTTCCTCATGCGATGAAGAGCTTCCAAGACCGTATTAAGTTTGAATATGATGCCTTTACGCAGACTGTTGAAGAATGGCAAGCGCTAAAAGCAAAAACTATCGAGCTTAAGAAAACAGAGTTTGCTGATCGTTTGCATGAAGTTGATGATAAGTTAAAGCACGATTATGCCAAAATTGAACAAAAAATCCTTGAGCATAACAGCAATCTAAAAACCGCTTTCCGCTCTATCGGCGCGAACGAAAAAGCTGCTTAATTAATCTCTGATTAGTTTTATAATTTTGAAGCTTCTCCATCCCCCTATCCGTCCTAGATAGGGGGATTTTTTTGCTTATAATTTATCGCTTATGTCACTACAGCTACTTCTAACGACCTTATTATCATAATAAATGGTCAAATACATTGACTGAGCCATTGCCAGATTCAACCTACAAGCAATAACAATCTCGTTCATCACATTCAATTACTTAAAGACAGATAATTTTATTTTTTGGTCAGATATTACAAGAGATGGACAGAGTGCAACGATGCCATATGAGAGCTATGCTATAGTGACATTCTCACTTTTATATTTTAATGGAAACGGCCTGTATGCGTTATCAAAACACTTACGTCAACCTAGACACGCGCCTTTATCATGAGCAGCCACCGACGCCACTAGACAATCCTCGTGTCGGTCACTTCAACACTCAAGTTGCTCAGCAGTTAGGCTGGACAAACGACGAGGACCTGATGACTAATTGGGTTGAGATATTAGGTGGTCAATACGTACCAGCTGAATTTAAACCACTATCGATGGCCTACGCTGGTCACCAGTTTGGACAATGGGCTGGGCAATTGGGCGACGGACGCGGTTTATTGATGGCGCAGGTACTCGATATTGATGGACAGCCACAAGACTTGCATCTTAAAGGTGCTGGCTTGACGCCCTATTCACGCATGGGTGATGGACGAGCAGTCTTACGTAGTACTATTCGCGAATACCTGTGCGGTCATGCATTGACGAAGCTTGGCATCCCCTCATCTAACGCTTTGGGGTTTGTGGTATCGGATACGAGAGTGCGCCGTGAGCGTATTGAAGCAGGTGCAGCGTTGATGCGTGTGGCTGACAGTCATATTCGTTTAGGTCATGTCGAATGGATTGCCAGCTTTGCCCCTGATGTACTGGGTGAGTTCACTGACCATATGATTGACACTTATTATCCAGAGTGCCGCGATAGCGAAACACCTGTCTTAGCTTTCTTGACCGCAGTGGTTGAGCGTACGGCGCGTATGATTGCTGATTGGCAATTGATTGGCTTCGCTCACGGTGTCATGAACACAGATAACTTATCTATCACAGGCAGTACTTTGGACTTCGGGCCGTTTGGCTTTATGGAGCGCTTCAATCCTGCATGGATTAATAATCACTCAGACCATACGGGTCGCTACGCTTATCAGAATCAGCCTGCTATCGGGCATTGGAACCTAAACGTTTGGCTGCCACACTTTATGCGCCTAGAAGGCGTCACTCGTGAGACCCTTTCTGATTGCTTAGCGCCTTACGAAGCAACCTTTATGCAGCACTATCAGCAAGGTCTGTGCCGTAAGCTTGGCTTACCGCATCAAAGAGAAAGTCTCAGCTTGGCTTTTGAATGGTTGACGCTATTAGAAGACAACTTGCTCGACTATACCAATAGCTTCCGCGCCCTACTCGGTTTGGTCGCACCAGCAGATCATCCTTATGAACAAAAACTACTGGCTACTATGACCACTGAATTAAGCAGTAATGCACAGCAAGTATGGCAAGACTGGTCAACACGTTATCTTGCAAGCATCGAGCAGCTGCCACTTGAGCAGGCAGTTGATGACATGCAGACCAACAATCCTGTTTATGTCCTTCGTAATAGCATGGCGCAGCGTGCGATTACTGCCGCAGAGCAAGGTCAGTTTGAAGAAGTTGATCGCGTGTTTCGATTATTAGCCAATCCTTATAGCGTGCAAGATATCGCTAATGATTTAGATAGCAGTGCGCCTGCGCCTGATACACCGCAGATGCCTATTAGTTGCTCGTCTTAGTAGCTGCTCATCTTAGTAGTGGCTCGTCTTAGCACCTTTCAATTCTGTAATATTTTGAAACATTATGAAATTAAGGTTGATATCTAGCTGCATTTTTTGGCATTATCAACGAGATAAATAACGAATATCATTTTATTATATTATTCGCACAATTCACCGTTGTTGACTAGGCAGTGAATTGGCAATAATGCTAGAATGAATATTTCAGCTAGTTTGCTTTTTTGACCTGATCTTTGATCGTCGACCATGATTCTGATGGTCGTGAGTCGTTTAACGTTTTTATACCTTCCAATTATTATCATTCAATGATTTTTGGAGGGTCAGACGTTGTTTTTTATCACCATTTAATTTATTCCAATTTATTCCAACCATGGCAATTATTATGAATGACGATACCACTTCGAATACGGATAACCTCAGTACAGAAAAAGAGCAGTTTGAACAAGCTGCCTTACATTACCATGAGTTTCCACGCCCAGGTAAAATTTCGGTAACCCCTACTAAGCAGCTAGCCAACCAACGTGATTTAGCACTCGCCTACTCTCCAGGCGTTGCTGTACCTTGTCTTGAGATCCAAAGAGATCCAAAACTTGCGTCCAAATACACGGCACGTAACAACCTAGTTGGTGTTATCACTAACGGTACTGCTGTATTGGGTCTGGGTAATATCGGTCCATTGGCATCGAAGCCAGTCATGGAAGGTAAAGGCGTTCTATTTAAGAAGTTCGCAGGTATCGACGTTTTTGATATTGAAATTGCTCAAAATGATCCAGATAAGTTCATCGAAGCGGTTGCCTCGCTTGAGCCTACCTTTGGTGGTATCAACTTAGAAGACATCAAAGCCCCAGAATGTTTCAAAATCGAGCGCGTACTACGTGAGCGCATGAACATTCCTGTGTTCCATGATGATCAACATGGTACGTCAATCATCGTTGCTGCAGCCATGCTAAATGCTTTGTTGATTACTGGCAAAAAAATCGAAGAGATTAAAATTGTTTGTTCAGGCGCAGGCGCAGCAGCTATTTCTTGCCTAGATATCATTTGCGCACTTGGCGTTAATAAGAACAATATTATTGTTTCAGACTCACGCGGTATCATCAGTACTAGCCGTGAAAACCTTGATGAAACCAAACAGCGCTATGCTCGTGATATCACGGCTACTTCTATCGAAGAAGTCATGGACGATGTCGATATGTTCCTAGGCCTATCAATGCCCGGTACACTATCAGAAGATATGGTTCGCCGTATGGCAAAAGACCCTATCGTCTTTGCACTTGCCAACCCAACACCTGAAATCATGCCAGAATTGGCCCATGCGGTACGTCCAGACGTCATCATGGCAACGGGTCGTTCAGACTATCCAAACCAAGTAAACAACGCGCTATGCTTCCCGTATATCTTCCGCGGTGCATTGGATGTTGGTGCAACCACTGTTAACGAAGAGATGAAAGTTGCCTGCGTAAAAGCAATCGCTGCGATGGCACACGTTGAAGCTACTCCAACTACTAGCGCTAGAAACATCGAAAAGATGCAGAGCTTTGGTCGTGACTACTTAATTCCAGGCCCTCTAGAGCCAAATCTAATCATTGAAATCGCATCAGCTGTGGCCAAAGCAGCGATGGATTCAGGCGTTGCCACGCTACCGATCGATGACATGCAAGCCTATCGTCAGCGTCTGTCTGAGTTTGTTTATAACTCTGCGTTTGTGATGAAGCCAATCTTTGCTCGTGCTAAAGCCGATCCAAAACGTATTGTGTACTGTGAAGGTGAAGACAACAACATCTTGCTTGCTGTGCAAGTCGTCGTTGATGAGAAGCTAGCACAACCTATCTTGGTTGGTCGTCCTTCAGTTATCGAAGCCAATATCAAAAAGCTAGGCCTACGTCTAAAAGCTGGCGAGAACATTACCATCGTCAACGTTGATGACGATCCTCGCTACAAAGACTACTGGCAGGGCTACTACGAGAAGAACAAACGCCGCGGTGTAAGCATTGAGCTTGCTCGTCGTGATGTTCGCCGTAAGACGACTTTGATTGGTTCTTTGCTGGTCGAAAACGGTGCAGCAGATGGCATGGTATGTGGTACATTTGGCCATTACCAATTGCATCTAAAATACGTTGAAAGTGTCATTGGCAAAAAGCAAGGTATGAATGATTTCTATGCGATGAATGCGGTACTCATGCAAGATCGTAATATCTTTATCGCTGATACTTATGTCCATGAAGACCCAACAGCTGAGCAATTGGCTGAAATGACTGTCTTGGCAACAGATCAATTACGTCGCTTTGGTATCACGCCACGCGTCGCGCTAGTGTCTCATTCTAACTTTGGTGCTTCAGATCGTGCCAGCGCTGTCAAAATGCGTAAGGTTCATGAGCTATTGACCAATATGAACGTCGACTTTGAATTTGAAGGCGAAATGCAAGGTGATGCCGCGCTTAACGAAAATATTCGTCTAAACGATATGCCATCAAGCCCGTTAAAAGGTGCAGCGAACTTACTTATCTTGCCAACCCTTGATGCATCAAACATCGCTTTCAACCTGCTTAAAACAGCGACTGGCAGTGCTTCTATTGGCCCTATCTTATTGGGTACCAATAAGCCAGTCCACATTTTGACGCCATCAGCGACAGCACGTGGTATCGTCAACATGACTGCATTGACCGTTACTGAAGCGCAAGATCTAGAAAACGAGAAGTAATCGCACGTCATACACTGTATGAATATGTGGTTCAAAAGGGCTCTGTCATCCATTGACAGAGCCCTTCTGCTATACTAAAACCAGTCAATGCAACTTATAAAGCATTGGCTGTTTTTTTGATTTATAAAAATTGAGCTAGCGATATAAAACTCAATAATAATAAGAGGCTTCTATGCAAATTTACCTTGTGGGCGGCGCTGTACGCGATCGACTGCTTAAGCGTCCTATCAAGGACAAGGACTTTGTCGTCGTTGGCGCTACTGTTGAAGAGATGATTGATGCAGGGTTTCAACAAGTGGGCGCTGACTTTCCTGTGTTTTTGCATCCGACCAGTCATGAAGAATATGCATTGGCACGCACAGAGCGCAAGCAAGGCTCAGGCTACAAAGGTTTTAGCGTACATACCAGCCCTGATGTTAGTCTAGAAGATGATTTGCGCCGTCGTGATTTAACCATCAACGCGATGGCAATTGAGGTTACCAGCTTAACTGACGACACCCCTATTGACGGACAGGTCATCGACTACTATGGCGGACTACAAGACTTAGAAAGCAAGACATTACGTCATGTGTCTAATGCTTTTAATGAAGACCCATTACGTGTACTTCGAACAGTGCGTTTCTATAGTCGTTACTACGATTTAGGGTTTACCATCGCGGATGACACTTTAACGCTGATGCGTCAATTGGTCGATATAGGAGAGCTGGCTCATTTAAGCGCCGAACGTATTTGGCAGGAATCGAGCCGTGCGACTATGCAACTATCACCGCAAGTCTATTGGCAAAAACTGTTTGAAATTGGTGCGCTCATAGAGTATTTCGCGCCATTGCATCATGCTTGGGACAATATCCAAATAAGAGAAACAGCGCAGACAGCATTATATTTTGCAGGCCAAATGCGTCTAAACTTGTCACAGCGTTGGGCGCTACTAATGACTAGCCTGTCTTCATCATTATTTAATAGCGAAAACTCTGAGTCTACGTTTAACGTATCAACCGCTATAAAAAATATTAACGCTATCGGTAATAAAGCTAAAGTCCCAAAAACACATACTCAGTTCGCAACTTTATTCGCTCAGCAAGCTGAAAAACTAAGCACAATAAACAGTCTAAATGCGGCTGAAAAAATCGATCTAATCCAAGCCTGCGGTGCGCATAAGGAGCCTGATAAGCTCTCTCAATTGCTCGTGTGCAGTCATGTGTTACAGCTAGCAACACAGCATCGCCAAATGATGCTAGCACTAGATAGCTTTCACGCTGTCGGCATGACTGACATTGCGCCAGACCTGAAAGGCCCCGCTATTGGTGCAGCCTTACGCCAGAGCAGGATTGAACACTTGCAAGCGCAAGAGTGATATAGACAAGCACACTAGAGAAAAAAGTAGTATTGCTATGAACCAAGAACTTAATGCCTGCCAAACAGAAAATATGAATAACCAAGCGCCAGTGATGCTTGTGACAGGTAGTGCTAGGCGTATTGGGGCGGCTATTGTTAAAGCGGCTCATAGGCAAGGTTACCGCGTCATTATTCATTGTCATCGTAGTGTACAAGACGCTAATAACTTAGCTGACCATCTGAACGACGTCCGTGCTAATAGTGCAAAAGTTATCGTTGCTGATTTAACGATAGTCAACGATGGGGCGGCTTTAGACAGCTTTGTTAAAAATATCGTAGAGGCGTTTGGCCAGCTTGATGTACTGGTGCATAATGCGTCGCGGTTTTATCCTAGTCCACTCGGTAGTATTAATCATGCACAGTGGGATGAGTTGCTTTTGACCAATGCCAAGGCCCCTTTATTACTAAGCCAAGCCCTACTACCTTATCTAAAGCAGCAACAAGGCTGTATTATCAGTTTGTTGGACATACACGCGCATGATAGACCGTTTAACAACTATACCGTCTACAATATGGCAAAGGCTGCGCATCGAATGATGGTACAGTCGCTAGCGCTAGAAATGGCACCTCAAGTAAGGGTCAACGGGGTTGCTCCTGGAGTCAACATTTTACCTGACCCTACTAGCGACCAAGCTATTAATAACGAGCAACAACGAAGTATCATCGATGCTATTCCTATGCGGCGTATAGGCCAACCTGATGAGATTGCTCATAGCGTACTGTATCTTGTGCAGGCAAATTATGTCACAGGAGAGATCATCACCGTGGATGGAGGTCGTAGTCTAACCATAGCTGGTGGTCACCTGTAATACGGAAATATGGCTCAATAAAAAATATCTTGATTACTGCCTATCTTTTACTTGAAAAATTAAAAAAATCAGGTATCATTGTGCGTCTAACGTTAGGGCCCATAGCTCAGTTGGTTAGAGCAGAGGACTCATAATCCTTTGGTCGTAGGTTCAAGTCCTACTGGGCCCACCATATATTAAATCAGGCTTGTTCGCAGCGATGCGGCAAGCCTTTTTTTATGCAATTTTAGAAATATTATGAACAGTGCAGCGAATAATAATTGGTATTTAGCCAAAAGCAATTATCTAAAATATAGACATAAAAAAAACCCTTCACGCTAAATTTACATAGCCTGAAGGGTTTTTTTATGTGTGGCGCTTTTTAGTAATCAACGGTATAGCTTAAGCCATAAGTCGTTCCTGATGCAGGTAAGCGGTTTAAATCACCAAATGTGGTTTGATGATAGACCGTTAGATAGTCTTTATTAAGCAAGTTATAAACGCCATAATCTACTCGGCCGACTGGCATATTTACTTGCCCTAATACATCAAGGGTCATATAACCAGTGACAGGTAAGGCACTAGAGTCAGGGTCTTGTTGTTGGTCTTTAAAGGCTTTATCATCACCGCCGATTGCCAATGCTTGCAGGCGAATATTGCTGCCTTCATCGAAGTTATACTGAGCAAATGCCGTACCTTTTAGCGGTGTTAGACGTACTGCATCGAGCTCTAGCCAATCGCCATCTTTGTCATACTGACCACGAGTGTACGCCACACTACCGCCTACTTGCCATTTATCACTGATATCATGACTAAGCGACCCTTCTACCCCATATACACGCTCATCGGTATCGACAACTTCTACGGTATAGCTGTCAGTAAAGCGCACAACTTTATCTGATTCGTTATAAAAACCACTCAAGCGTGCTGCTGTATCGCCATGTTTGCCTTGCCAGCCAAACTCGTAGTTATTGATCGCGATCGGTTGTACGTTGTCTGAGTTGACCACAAACCCTGCACGCACATCACGCAGCGCACGCTGGATATCCGCTGTGGTAAACCCTTGTGAAAAATTAGCAAATATTTGATCATTTGGGGTTAATTGATAGCTAGTACCGAGATTGAACAAGGTTTTGTCGTGATCTGTGCTGCCTTTTTCTACGTCGCCTGCTTGATAGTCAATGCCATAAGCTGCACTTGTTCCACTGATAGCAGAACTATTAAAATACTCTTCAAGCAGTTGCTCATAGATGGGCGTAAAGGTATCAGTCTCTGACTTTAGATTTTGATAACGCACACCAGCACTGGTATGCCACTTGTCAGTTATATCTACATCTGCATTGACAAAAGCGCCCCATTTATCGATGGTGGTATCTGGTCCACCATTATAGGTAAGTCCATTGGTTTGGGCGCTTAAGCCATTACTAGCAAGAAACGTATTTAGGTCTTGACCGTAGTAAGTTTGCTCACTGTTTTCGCGTTCGAAATCAGCACCGTAGCTAAGTAGAGTCTTTTTGCCTGCGACTTCCGTCTCGGTTTGCATGGCGGCACGTAAGCCCATTACTTCGATATCAGCTTCTGATTGAGTGACAAATGTTGCAGCACTTGCCAGTTTCTTCAGTGTGGCTGTATCAGTTAGACCATTGTCTTGCCATACTTCAGTCGCTTGGTCTCCTGCAGTTTTACCAGAAGGGTAAAAACGGCCTTTCTCATCTCGGTAGTAACCCGTCAAGCTTAAGCTAGACCCTGAGCCTACAAAATCATCGTCGCTATAGCTCAAATTTACTGAGCTTTTTTCGGTATATGGCTCATTTTCTACGTTGGCACCATCGATAGCTTTTAAGGAAGGTTTTGCGCCAAATAACACTGCCAAACCATCACCATAATCTGGGCCGTAGTCGGTGTCTTGTTCATCTTTGTAGTAAGTCACTGCAAGATCAAGACGTTGGCTGTCAGTGAGCTCTACACCCAAGCTACCATTCACACTTAGCGATTCGGTATCTTGTTGGTCCGTTTGGTTGACATCTGGGCTGATTCGATTGCCTTTGCTATCAAACTTGCCGCCTTTATTATCATAATCAACATCTAGGCGACCATACACTCGCTCGCCGCCATATCCTAAGGTTTGCCCTACGTGATAACCCAATGAGTCTGACTCAAAATTACGACTGCTACTGACACCAACTCTAGTCTGTCTGATAGGTCCATACCCTACCAAAGATTTGGTCACAAGGTTAATCAGGCCACCTGCTGCACCAGCACCGTAGATACTGGTGGCACCTGAGAGCACCTCTACCCGCTCAAGCTGCGCAGGATCGATACTATTGAGCTCGCGTGAAAGACTACGTGAACTGCTTAAAGGCACACCATTCAACAAGAACTGTACAGGGCGTCCGTGCATGGTCGTACCGTAGTTACTGGTTGAGCCGCTGCTGGCACCCAGACTCGGTATCAATTGTGCCAAGATATCACCAGTGGTACGGTCACCCGTTGCCTGCATCTGAATCTCGTTTTCAGTAATTACTTGGGTGACTGCTGGCATCTCGCTAATTTTCTGTGCCAGCGCCGTGCCCGTTCTGGCTTTAGCAGTGACATTGATAGTGTCTAAAGTCACATTGGGAGTCTCATCAGACACAGTACTTGAAGCCAGTTCCGCTGAGGTCTGTGCATCTAATACGGCATCCGCTTCATTGACATTGTTTTGTGCATATAATTGCTGACTAATACAAAGGGTAAGAACAGATAGAGCAACTTGATGATGGCTTTTCATAATGATTTCACTTAGGTTATTTCACTTAGTTGGATAAATAAACAGTGATATGAGTAATATTTAGCTAATAATACAGTGTGTACTAACTTTGTGAATTGTATTGTAAATGATAATCGTTTTTATTTCTATATGTATTTATACTTTGGTAGTAAGCGTTTATTTGTACTGTTTTCAGATATGGTTGACTATTTGAACTCTGATAATTTCATTAATCACTGAATAGTTTATTTAGCTCGTTGTTACGATAAGCCTCAAAAAACATCTGAAACTTTACCTCATCCTCTTTATGCTTTTTTTGGCAATCTGATAATAGCTGCTGTGCTATATCAACAGACAATATAAATACGCCGTCATTATCCATAATAGCGATATCGCCTGAACGAATCGTCGTAGTCTGTTTACCAAAGCGATAGACAATATCGGATGCTAACCTTCCTTGTGCCTGTTTGCTTTTGGACGTAGTCACAGCACTGATGCCTTGTGAAAATACAGGAAAGCCCAGCTGCTGAATTTGGAACGAATCAGTCGCCTGCCCAATGACAATGACCGCGGACAGCTTTTCATAAATAGCCGCGCAAGTTCGCAGTGATCCCCAACATGCTTTGACACCCAATACCTGAGCATCAATACATAACACATCATTGGGCGCTGCTTGAATCAATGCTTGGTTGATCACATCCGTGTTGTCAGAGGTTAGTTGCACCGTCAACACTCGGCCGACTATAGTAGCCGGGCATGGATTCAGTGCTTTGATATCTGGTAAATACCCCTCTTCCGTCAGATGACCTATGGTTGAGGTACCTATCTCTTTATAACTGTCTATAAGGTCGTGAATATCGATGTCATTCATTATGTTCTCATTATGGTATTTCATAATTTTAACCACTGTTCTTGACACGCTTGAACGGATTGATCGTTTTACTTTCTCCAGCGGGCATACTGCCATGAGGGTCAGAACCACGGGCAATCACCGGCAATAGCAATGTTTTATGCGGATAATGTGAAGTGTTCAATAGCTCATCACGAAGTACCTGACGTTGATCATCATCAAAATTGATAGTTACTAAGGATTCCTCGATACTTATCATTGCCTTGTGCCACAGCGTATCTTCATTAATATGATAGTGCTCAACCAATGACTCGATAATCGCTCGAAGATTAACCAGTAACCCTAGCGACTGTAGATAAAATATCAGCGCTTGCGGCGCCTCTCGATATAGACGGTTTTTAAAATCTGGCGGGCTCAGATATTCAGGATCTAATATGTGATGACGTGCCAGCCATGGTAGATAAATACGTACGGAATCATGGTCACGTAATAACAGACTGGTAAAATGATTGTCTTTTAATACGATAACAATATTTTGCCCGTGCATCTCAGGCGCAAACCCTAGGCGTAAGCATCGCAGCATCGTACCCAAAAACACATCACAAAGATTTTTAAAACACGCTATGACAGCGGGTTTTTTATTCTGTGGCGAGCCTTCTTGAAAGCTGTCTTGAGCACTGTTTTGGCTACTATGCTGTGTGCTATTCTGAACAATCCCGTCAAAAATGTGATGGCTAACACCTTGTTTGTAGACCAACATACCCAAGCTTGCCATCGGTAATAGTCGAATCGTATCGTCACACAGATCTGCTGGTAGTTGGCGTAGCATCGCGCCTAGATGCGTGGGTTTTTCTTGATAGAAATAAGGGTTAATAGCGCTTTTATCATGCAAATGAGACGGAGACATATAACCCCACCATAGGCGCTCATCCCACAACCGTAGCTGTGCTAATAGTACCGGGTCTAACGTTCTTGCCTGCATCAATATGGCTTGGTTTTTTTCACCATTGATCAACTTGAGAGCTGGTAAGTAGCGCTTTGAGTTCAATGCGTATACACCTATAGGCAGCTTAATGCTATTGGGCGTATCCGTATCAATCAACATACTGCGCATGGATGAGCTGGCATAAGTGATAAGCGCATCAAATTTGAGGGCGATAACTGTGCCACTGGCAAGATCGTCGGCATATATGTCATCAACTACATGAATCATTTGCCAAGGATGTACGGGCATCGCAATATGGGTATCTGCAATACCTTTATCGTCTAGCTCTCGCATCAAACTCTGCTGCTGCGTAGTGTCCAAAAGATAAGTCGCTGGATTTTGCGTTGCTGTGTTTTTAACATGCTCTGCCACCATGATATGGCTATTGGCAATGGCGACCCATACCAGCTTGATAGGCTGATTAAACTCTGCCATATAACGTTTGTATTCTATTTCCGTAAATCCTAACTTACCTTTTGCCAGTGGATGAAACGGACGATCCATGAGTGATGCCCACTGCTCCGCCGCAATCAAGGTTTGATGCCAATGCGCATACTGACAAACTGCCGTTGTGATGTTTGCCAGCGATGACTGTTGCTGAGCTATAAAAGAAGCCTCTAAGCTCTCTTTTAGCTTTAAGACACCGATATCAGATAAGCTGGCACCATCCATCATTGATAAAAAGATGTCTAACAATTGCTGTGCTGAGCTTACTGGCTCTAGCAAAACGTTATCTACATGACGCTTGCTATTAAGGTTATGTATGACAGGCAGACAGGATTTAGACAATCGCCACGGTGACGCATAAGCAGGCTCTACCAATAGTAATAACTGCCTCTCTTGGTCAACCTGCATCACCATTAACGTGTTGTCTTGGTCAAAAAAATCTTGATACTGCTGTGGCAGTGACTCTAAAAGTAGTGATTCTAAAAACTGATGCGCGTCTTGAGCTTGAGTCGTCTGATAGTTTTCTAAATACTCAGCGATGGTTGTCACTTGAATAAGGTGCTCATCCACCCACTGCTCTAATAAGAAACACTCTACTAAATGACTAATCAGCGACCATTGAATAGCCTCGACATCTGGCTCAGGGTTTGCATCAAGGTGGTTTTTTGGTACATAAATTTGCACAGGAAATAAGGTATGCATCGTCTTACCCCTGACTTTTAAACAGTGGGTTATTGATGTATTTAATCGGGAATGCTTTATCTCCGAATAATCGGCGCTTAGCCAGTGACTCAATGCGAGTTTGTTCAGCGAATACATCAAACAAGTCGAACCGTACTTGATGCTCTGGATGAGAGGTTTGATAGTCGGTCACGCAGTCAGCA
Source organism: Psychrobacter sp. NPDC077938 (assembly GCF_044542635.1). Lineage (NCBI taxonomy): Bacteria > Pseudomonadati > Pseudomonadota > Gammaproteobacteria > Moraxellales > Moraxellaceae > Psychrobacter > Psychrobacter sp. NPDC077938. The sequence goes on along the minus strand of NZ_JBITUW010000004.1, from coordinate 19,805 downwards.
ACCTGTTGCCAAAACGCCATTTCAGAATAGTGATAATGCGTCTGCATAAAAATCGCAATATCTGACAACGCCACAAAGAATAAGCAAGCAACCGTCATGTCCCGAATGCCATCGGTATCTTCGGTCTCGATGAATGAGCCTCTATTTAAGGCAGCATGAGCAGGCGGCAAGCTATAAAAGTCTGGACGTAAGTGTTGTTGAGTCAAATGCGCGGGTGAATAACGAACCCCGTCATGCAAGTCTTTTAATAATATCTTGATGGGATAGCCATCTTCATGTACCAAGACGATGTTTTGCGCATGGCACTCTAGTGCCACACCATAACCAAATAAGATATGTAGTAAAGGGGTGACAGTAACCTTAATCAACTGCGCAATCCATGTCTCTACGCCATATTTATCAAGCCAAGGTGTTATCAGATGCGAGCCATCAGCATTGATATAACTGACACCATTGAGCGGGAATGCTGTTTGCCCTTTTGATAGATGCTGACTGACGTTTTCTCGCCAAATCGCAGCCAGCCCGCCATACATATTTGGATGCTGATAGCCACGTGTGCGTAACGCCTCATGGTCTAAACTAACGCCAACGGTCTCACCTAAAAATGCAATGGGTAATGCTTGGGCCGTCTTGTCGTCTGCAATCAGTTGATTCAACCAAGTGGTGACAACTGCCGCATTCATCACAGTATGCTTTGCTAGTATTCGCGTGCTTGAGGTATTAATCAAATGCATACTCAGCTTTAAGTAGGCTTTATCATTAATAGTGTCATTGTTACCATTGTCATCGCTATTACCAAGCATCGTCAATGAGCGAATAGACTGCTGAGCGCGGTACTGATGACCTGCACTACCTAAGTAGATAACTTCTTGCGTGGCAAGCAATGGCTGTAACGCTTGAATCAAGGTGTTTTGCCATTGCCAAGGATGCGCAGGTATAAGGCAATAATTATTAGCCGTCTCGTCTACTTCATGACTAGCTGTACCTTCGTCTTGCTTATTTGTGATTGTAAGTACTTCTGTGAGTTTGGCATTGAGTGCAGAAAACTCATCCGCACCTACATAATCTTTCACCCATTCATTGATATCGATGTCAGTAGTGGTATTGCTCACTAGTAGCTGTTTTTTGACCGCTAACCACACCACACCGATGTTTTGATCAAACTCTGGGCCATAGTCATAGTTATCTTGCAAATCAAAACCAATACGAGACTTAAAACACGGATGATAAGGATGACCTGCCGTCAAATAGCCTTCGAGTTGCTCATAAGTGAGCATATCAATAGGCATAGGTATATTAGAAGCCAGTATCTGAGATTGTGTTTCGTTCACTAAGGTGTGACGCAGCTCTTTGATAAAGCTGTCTTTTAGCTCCGCACCCTCAATATTAAGCAAGATATCACTGATTACATGCTCAAGAATGGCATCTTGGGCAACACCGTTAACCACTCGCTGTACATTCAGCTCATTCAAACGAATGATGTCAAAACTGTAATGAATATAGCCTTGCGCGGTATAACTAACATCATCACTTGCTTGTATGACAAAATTCAGCAGAGTCTCACTATCAGCACTATTAGCGGTGTTCGCACTTTCAGATTCAAAATCAATAATATTTTCATATAGTAATGCTTGTAGCAATTGCTTGATCACCCGTTGCTCAGCGCGTGCCATGATTTTAGAATCAATAGGTGCTTGCCACGGTTTGGTCGCATAAGTGACGTCAGTACTATGATTGCCATTACTGTTTTTGGTAGGGTTTACTAGATGATTGGGCATAGATATAAGCTTCCTGTCTGAAAATTGAATCAAATAAAATTATGAATTTAGATACATTTAAAGCGAATGATAATTATTTACGTTAGCAAGTTAAAGTAAACCCCGATACGGGGTATTTTTTATGAGGATCGTGGTAATTTGCACGCTGAAGGGATTGTGAATAATAAAATCACCGCGATGACCACCAGTATTTCTTGGATCGCGCTTGCCATGCCGTCACTACTACCTGCTGCCAATAACTGCGCACTTCGACTGCCTATATAAAGGGTAGACAGCGTGATAAATATAGTAGAGATGATGCGGCGACTGATATTATTAAGGGCGGCTCCCTCAGTGACCGCGTCTTTGGGTAAGCTGCTAAATCCTACTGTTGTGGTTGGCAGATACGCCAAACCTACCCCAATACCTCGTACACTCATAATTAGCATTAATAGCCAAAGCGTAGGCTGATACAAGCACCATGCCAGCATCAAGGTAGACAGTGCACTAATCGCAATTCCTACGATGCCAATACCTCTGGCACCTTGCTTATCTACCATCTTGCCAGCGTAATGGGTGGTGACACTGGCTACAAGCGTCGCGACCATCAGGACAATGCCTGTCCATAAAGCACTCTCGCCCATCACATCTTGGATCAACACGGGTAATAGTAAGAGACACAGCATCAAACCGACTGTTTGAGTAATGCTAATGATATTACTGTGCAAATAGGTTTTATTGTTAAATAAGCGCACGTTTAATAATGGATATTTCTGCCGCCGCTCATATGCCCACCAAGCCATCGCGGACAGTAAAAATCCGACAGACAATAAACCTAAAGTGGCTATCTTTAATAAGCCATCACTGCTTAGTAGCCGGCCAGTGAAGTCTATCTTCAGCGTGCTCAGCCAAACCATCATCGCAAGCAGCCAAATAAGCAAACTGACAAACCCGATGGTATCGAAAGGGCTTTTTTTATCATGTGAGCGTATGTCAGGTATCAATCGCCACACCAACGCCATGACCGCTGCACTGAGTGGCAAGGTAATGGCAAACAGTGTCCACCACGCAAACTGCTCAACCAAGTAAGCACCGACCAAAGGGCCAAACGCCAACGACATCATAATAACAATGCCCCATAGTGCCATTACTCTACCGTGCTGCTGCTGCGGATAAATCTGATATAGCATACCAATAGACAGCGGGATAATCAGACCGCCACTCAGTCCTTGTATGGCTCTGGCAAAGATGACAAAGCTCATGCTAGACGCCAGCATGCCAATGACTGAGCCCAGCATAAATCCAAAAATTGCCGCCAAATAAACATGCTTAAACGGAAACTTTTTGTTTAAGTAGCCGCTTAGCATCAACCCCACACTCATGGCCAATACATAAGCATTTAGCACCCAGCCGCCCATCACGATATCGACATCAAACACCGACATAAAGACAGGAATCGCTGGATTAAGTGCACTATTACTAAAGCTGACCACTGTACCGCCGAGTAATAGTGTCAGTAATACCTGCTGTACTTGCTTATCGGTCAAGCTATTACTACTACTATTCGAGGCTTCGTTTATAGGAGACTCATTTGTAGATGCCTTATTTATAGGGGCTTTATTTATAGGGGCGTTGCTCATTAAGCAGTGGCACCATAGAAATTGAGATAACCTCTAGATTCTAGAAACTCATCGCGATTGCAAAAATATAATGAGGCGGTTTTTTCTGGCATCTCAATCAGACGTTGTACTCTATAAGCGAAGCTATCAGCAATCCATTGATACACCTCAACCTTACTATCCGGCTCGACCACGATTTTTTTGGCCTCAGTATGCTCAAATATAAACTTGCTGATCATCATACCTGTTGGCTTTAGATAGCCTTTGCCAACCACCGCTGGATCACCAAGCAAAATATGCCAGCCCATGTCCGTCTCTTTGGCTTTGTAATAATGAGATAACCGGTCACGAGCCGTCTCATAAATCTCTGTATAACCAATCGGCTTATCATCACAAATTATAAGGTAGAGACGCTGATGGTCATCGGCCAGCATTTTTTCAAAATGGGTTTTTAGCTGCGGCATCGGGAGATGTAGCTGCCACTGATCGACCACATGCTCAGCATGCATCCATTTATACAGCAATGGCATATCATCTGGGTAGCTGACAGGTCTCAACGCAAACGTCTTTTGATAAGCTTCAATGCTAAAGGTATCGGGTAGGTTTTGGGTGATAGTCGGCATGACTTGCTCCTAGTTATTATTTTGTTAGATGATTAATATTCTCTAATATCGTTTCTATTAAATATGAGTCTTATAAAGCACTACGCGCCAAAATTTTGAAAAACTTTCAAGGCGTCAGTGTCGTAAGTCTGCTCACCTGTTAACTGATTGACGATACACCCTGCACGATAAGCACCCAGCCCCAAGTCTGGTGCGCCAACGCCATGGGTATGCACCTCTTGGTTTTGTACAAAAATCTTGCCATCAGTCGCATTATCTTTTTGATCCGTTAGCACATACTTCAATGCATAGTCTCGATCAATGATTGGCTGCTCAAACTCATCATGTGCGATGCTAGGCAGTATCGTGTTTAAACACTCAGGTAGACCGTAACGATAGCCTGTACCAGCAATCACACAATCATACTCAGCAGTAAAATCTTGATTCTGTTCACGCTGTCTACCTACCAGTTTTATGGTGTCTGTCGGATCTGGCATTTCTAGCATTGTTGTCAGCGTTGCCTCAACCACTTCACAGTTAGACAGCAACGTCGAATGCAGATCTTGATTGGTAATACTGCGTTCATAAAGACGGTGGTAAATATCGCGTATGGTCTCAAAGCCCATGCCTTTATAGAGCAGGTCTTGCTTGGCAGTGACTTGTGGCTTGGTTGCTGAGTCTAAATCATAAAAGTAATCTGTATAAGCCGGGCTAAAATGCTCTAAGCCTAATGGGGAATACTCCATGGGGAAAAACCCTGCCGAGCGAGTCATCCAATCTAGCTGAAACTTAGGGTCGTCATTAGCACTATCATCGCCATCAAACTGCTGATCAAACAGCGTTCGATATACCTCTGCTGAGGACTGCCCAGATCCCAATACCAATATTTTGGTCAGCTTGTTGTCTGTCTTGGTGCTATTCAGATCAAGGCTACTAGCATTATTGAGGCTATCCAAATCAAAATTGTCTGCAAAATGGGCGGTGTGCATACAGCGGTTAGGCGCTTGTTTGGCAACATTTTGCAACGATGGTGGTAGCGTGGCCTGTGTGCCCGTTCCTATGACTAAATTTTTAGCATGATAGGTGTTTTGTGTGCCTTGCTCACAGACTGTCACTACAAATCCATCATTACTGTCGTCAAACGTTACGTCTATCACTGGCGCATCAAAATTCAGACTATCTAGCTGCTCTGCTACCCATTGGCAATAGTGGTTGTACTCTTTACGATAAATTTTAAATTCTTCTAAAAAGTAAAACTTGAGCAATCGGTGCTGAGTATGCAAATAATTCAAAAAAGAATACGGACTGGTTGGGTCTATCAATGTCACCAAGTCTGCCATAAAAGGCACTTGCAGTGTGGTGTTTGGCAATATCATGCCTTTATGCCAATTAAACTCAGCCTTTTGCTCAAAAAATTTGGCGGTTACGTCGGTCTTTGTCAGTAATGCCGCCAAACTTAAATTAAACGGCCCTACGCCAATACCAATAATATCTAACACGGTCGCCCCTTAGTGATTTGGTAGTAGTGATTTGATAGTCACGTTAATTCTGCTGCTAATTCTTGTTGAATCCTAACTTTTATCGTGTGCTTATCTTCGCTGTCTCAATATGACGTGCTACGTCATCATAGGGTTTGGGATATCGACATAAATAGACTGGGTTTCGACAGGTGCGGTTAGCTCATCGAGCGCATAGAGTCTGGTGAGTAGATTGCCCTTGAACGGCAATGTAGGACTACGCAACAACAAGTCAAATAACGAACGATGCGGGTATTGCTGCTCTAATGCTATTAAGCATTCTTTAAACGTCATGATTAATGCTTCCTCACTCACAAGCTGAGTACGAGCAATAGCAGTAATAAGACCAAATATACTGTTGCCAACTAAATAATAGGCAAAGCGTGAGTCGGCAAAGTCTTCTGGAATGACACACTCTCCTTCGCTAATAAGCTCGGGATAAGCATCAATGAGCGGCGTGGCGTACTCTGCAATATAGCCAAACCCTTGATTGTCTCTGGCCCAAAATTTAGTAGGATAGCCGTCTGTTAGCTCAATCAGACTGTTTTGCTGATGTACCTCAAACCCAATACCATGCTGATAGTACATATGAATAAGCGGTATAAAACCAACTTGCAAATAAGTGTCAAACCACTGGATAGCCACCTGTTCTAAAGGTTCATCTGTCTGTTTATGGATAGACTTAAACAGTGTCTCTAAACGGTTAGTGAGACGAGTTGGATGGTCTTGGCTTAAGCTGGCAAGATTGGTGACTTGCGTATCCTCTGTAAAAGGGTTGTCACGTAAGATGCAAATAGTCTCATCAATGATTTTGCCGTCGACACGTAAGGCAATCCAAGCAGGATCATTCAATACCGCAATCGTAGGGTACTCGGTTTTGAGCTGAGTACCATAGTCGCTACGCCAGATTCGGCAGGCATGCATACCACGTTTGCATTCTTTGGGCAGGTTAATCCGCACCGAATTGGTAATCGCCACAGACAACGACAGTTTAAACATCCAAGGCGCATCAAAGGCAGCCAGTGTGCGTACTGATGTCGTTGGATGTAGATACCAACCGAGCTCACCCAAGTCAAACAATTGGCCTTGTTCTAGCAGCTTTTGATACCATGGCTGCTGCTGCAAAAACCTTGCTTGCCAAGGGTGCAATGGCAACAGCTTATAGTCTGGATGCTCATCGACAAGTTGCTGCTGATAGCCACTCATATCAGCTTGTAGCTTTGATTTGAGCGCTGTGGTAATACTCTCGCCATCTACGAATTCTTCTGTAATGCAGCTGGGATGCACTAGCCAATAATGCAGCTGGGTTTTGCTACTGGTCTCGGGCGCATACTTCGCCCATTCGGCACCATAAAAACCAGCACGGCCTTTGGGTGTAGGGTGCATGGCATGACCGTAAATAAGGTTTTGTTCGGTCTGAATAAAGTCTTGCTGATAGTCAACGATGTCATCAATCTCATCATTGCGATGCTCTAAAATAATCTGCAGCCCCTCATAACTCTCAATCCAGCGCTTTAACACACCATTGGCATCTAGCGTCGCTTTGTCTTTATAACGATGCACGATGTCTTCAATAATCAAAGACGCTAGGCTCATAGCAGAGGATTTTATCCATCGGCTGTTTTGCAAAGGGTCGTCCAGTTGCGTGTCTAATGTTGAGTCTGATCGTATGCTGACCTGCTTATTCAATATAAGCGGCGTGCCTGCCAAACGGTGCTGACCCAATTGGCTCACTCTATCGACAGGTACGACCATTACCGTGTTCGAAGGCAATAGCATTAGCACTAATAAAGGCTTATTTTGTGAGGCCTGCTTCTGTATATCATCTTGCTGCTCTACGGCAATAATATCGCCGCGCCCAGTTTCAAAACAGTAAGCATTGATTAGATTTTGTAGTGTGAGACGATCAAGCGTTTTATGCTGCATCATGTTATTTCTTCCCATCAACGTTCAGGTTGTCAGAATTAAGTTGGTTAAAACCAGCAATAGCCATCTGCTCAATGATGTCTGCAATATCATTGATTTGGGTACTGGGATTTAGAATGGTGAATTTAAGGCAAAGGCGCTGCTCAAACTGGGTGGTAGCCACATTGGCGATATTGTTGACCAATAATGCTTGTGCAATGTGGCGATTGAGCTGTGCGAGTTGCTCATCAGATAGCGTGGTATCTTTGGGTGTAAAGTAAAACAAAACACTGCTAATAATAGGCTCATGTACCAGTACAAAATTTTCATTTGCATCAATCAGCTGTGCCGCCTGCTTGGCAGTATCCAGACAGTTATCAATCAAGGTTGCATAATCATCCGTCCCTAGCAAGTCCAGCGCCATCCACAGTTTTAATGCATCGAATCGGCGTGTGGTCTGTAAAGAATAGGTCACCAAGTTTGGAATGTTTTCCTGTTCGTCATCAGCCGAGTTTAAATACTCACTATGATGGCGAATGCTCTCGAAATTTCGATTGTCTCGTAAGAGAAAAGCACCACAGCTAATCGGCAAGAAGAAATGTTTGTGAAAGTCCAAGGTGATAGAGTCAGCCTGATTCAGCCCCTCAATCAAGTGTCGGTAGCGCTTTGACAATAGCAATGCCCCGCCCCATGCTGCATCGACATGTAGCCATATCTGTGCATCACGGCAAATTTTTCCGATAGACATTAGAGGATCAATAGCACCCAAGTCGGTGGTGCCAGCAGTTGCGATGATGGCCATCACATTGTCAGCACCCAGCTTATCTATCTGATGTTGTAAGTCAGACATCAGCATGGCACCTGATGTATCAGTCGCTACTTTAATGACAGATTTTTGACCTAGACCTAGTAGCGCCGCATTTTTTTCAATAGAAAAGTGCGCTTGGTCTGAGCATAGAATACTGCCGCTAGACTGACCCACCAGGCCGTCCTTTTGCACATCAACGCCCTTAGCCTTATAGAATTGATTGCGTGCCAGCAGTAGACCCATCAGATTACTTTGCGTACCACCACTGGTAAAGACGCCACCAGCGTTATGGCCTGTCTGTTCATCAAAGAGAGCACCAGAGATGTCATCGAACCCACAACGTTCACATAACCAATGAATGAGATTTTTTTCGATATAGGTCGCGGCTGGGCTTTGGTTCCATGAGTCCATACTTTGGTTAGTAGCCGCGATAATCATCTCAGCAATCTGACCAATAACCAGTGTGGGTGGATGCAAGTGCGCTAAGCAATTCGCATTGGCCGTCGACACACAACTGGGTAAAAACTTGTTTTGCATATCAGCGAGTATCGTGTCGATGTCTCGGCCTTGCTCACGGATGCTAAAGGTATTAGTCGCTTGCACTTGTTGCAGCGTGCCGCCCAAATACACGTTATTGTCGTCTAGCCACTGTTTGATGACAGCGCTGGTTTTTTGCATATGCGTGACATATTGTTCACTGGTTTGCTGGTTTAATAAATGCAAAATGTCCTCACCCGTCCTATTCCACGATTGTATAAATCGAAAATAAGTGACTTATTATTAGAGTCGTTATTAGAGTCGTTATCAGAGTTTTTTTATAAATGTGTGAATCATGCTAAGGCGCTGGCAATACTATTGATTGTCTTCTAGCGCCATATCAAGCCTTTGCAAGACTTGCTGCAGCTCATCTTTGGTTATATTGAGGGGCGGCAATAATCGTAGTACTGTGCCACCGCGCCCGCCCTTTTCAATCACCAAACCATGTTTAAAACACGCTTGTTGGATTTTGGCAGCCATATCACTATCTGCTGGATAGCTACCGTCATTTTGCTTAGGTAGGCTGGGATTGACGATTTCTATACCAATCATAAGACCACGCCCTCTGACTTGGCCAATTTGTGGATAGCGCTGTTGGCGTATTTTTAGCTGCGACATGAACCATGCACCTATTTCTAAAACATAATCAGCAACGTTATTGTCTTTTAAGTAATTGAGGGTGGCAAGGCCAGTCGCCATGGCCAATTGATTGCCTCTAAACGTGCCAGAATGATTGCCCGATTGCCATACATCGTATTGTTTTTTGATACCTAATACCGCGAGTGGCAGACCACCACCGATTGCTTTTGACATCACAATCATGTCGGGATCAATATCCGCATATTGATAGGCGAACCAACGTCCTGTGCGGCAAAACCCTGTTTGCACTTCATCGATAATCAGCATGATGCCTAGCTCTTTTGTCACTCGGCGCACATGCTTCAGCCACTCTATTGGCGCAGGATTGACACCGCCTTCCCCTTGTATGACTTCCAAAATGACCGCGGCTGGTTTCACCACGCCACTCTCTACATCTTTTAGGAAGTTTTCAAAATAGCGCATATGGGCGTGGATGCTTTGCTCAAAAGGCAAGCCAAACGCGCAGCGATACATATTGGGATAAGGCAAGAACTGTACCGAGCTCATCAGACCTTCGATGCCTTGTTTAGGTGCCAAGTTTCCTGTCACCGCCAGCGCGCCATGCGTCATGCCATGATAGCCACCGCTAAAGCTAACCACACCTGAACGACCAGTGACTTGTTTGGCCAGTTTGATAGCGGCTTCTACCGCATCAGCACCCGTCGGGCCACAAAACTGCAAGCAATACTCATCGCTATTGGTTGCAAGCAGTTTATACATGAACTCGCTGAATTTATCTTTTAACGGTGTGGTGATATCCAATGTATGCATCGGTAGATTGCTGTCTAATAGCGCTTTGATGCTTTCTATGACTACGGGATGATTGTGCCCAAGTGCCAGCGTGCCAGCACCTGATAGGCAATCGATATACTCATTACCTTCCACATCGGTAATCCACGCCCCTTTGGCTGATTGAATCGCAAAGGGCAGCTTACGTGGATAACTACGAACCTTCGATTCAAATTTTTCTTGACGATTTAAGTAGCATTCGTTATCACGTGATTCGTCTAATAAGATCGTGTCCATAGCTTCAGCCTTGTTATTGTCAGTAGTTTTGGATAAATATTCAAAATTAAGTTGTGACGCTTACTTCTTAAAAGATTGCTCATTTATATTGAATGATAATGTAAATGATAATCATTATTAATTAGGCGTAGTATCTACTACCAACAACTGACTGTCAACCCAGTTTGCAAATTTTCTGTTGATAAAAATAACAAAGATAGCAGCTAGCGTGAATCCAAGAACGACAAATCAAGAGCTATTAATTAGGAACAATGCAGGCTACTACAAACTGTCGACTAATTAATGACACACAGCTACCTAACACAGATAGTTCTGGACTATCTATGTTCACTTATATCGTTGATTAATAGCTATCTAAAGACAGCAACTACCTACTTGCCGAGGCTGGCACCTTACGAATGAGCCATAAGAAGTAGCCACCACCGATAATCGCCGCAATCGTACCAGCAGGCAGTTCATAAGGGAAAATAACATAACGGCCAATCCAATCCGCTATCACCATCACCCCTGCCCCTAAAAGTGCAGCTAGTGGCAATTGCCGTTCAAGCTTCACAGCTCCCAGCGAGGTAGCTAAGTGAGGCACCATTAAACCAATAAAGCTCAATGGTCCAACGGCAAGCGTACTGGCCGTACTAAGCGCTGCCACCAATACCAACAACGACAAAGTCACTGGCGTAACTGCCACACCTAGATTACGCGCCACACCTGTGCCTAAGCCAAGGACACGCAAGGGTTTTATCAGCAGTAGACTGAGTACAAATAAGATAGCGGCAATACCAATGAGATACCATACCGTACTAGGCTGGGCGCTATAAGTTGTCCCTGACAGCCAGCTGAGCATCGCCTCCAGACGCGGATCTCCTGAGAGCTTGACCATATGCATCACCCCATCCATCATGGCGGCAATACCTATGCCCACTAACAGTAAATAACCTGAGCTGACCCTGCGTGCCAGCCAAATAATCAATAGCAACACGGCCATCGCCCCTGACAGTCCTGAAACCAGCAACGTCCCTGCTCCCGCAGATAGCCCTAAACTTGGCAGTAATAAAAACCCCAAAATAACCCCAAGTGCGGCGCCTGAACTGACACCTAACACCTCAGGACTGGCCATGGGGTTACGCGTTAAGGTTTGCAGTAGCACACCGGCCACTGCCAACATCAAGCCTGTCGCTGCAGCACTCAAACTGCGAGGTAAGCGGTACTGCTGAGTGAGCGCCCAGTCCGTACTGAGCCCCCACCCATTGATGTCTTGTACAAAAAGACAAGCCAGCATGATGATAGCGAGCACACCAACGCCCCATCGCCAAAAGGCAATGGATGTATGCTTACCCGCAAGCATCGGTGTCACTGTCTCTATCCGCGCGCGGCGCTGACGCAAAATCAGCCAAATAATCAGCGGCGCACCCAAGATACCTGTCATGGCACCAGCTGGAATTTGCATATCGAGTATTGGCTCAAGCAGTAACGCGACATTACTGGTCAACAACAACAGCAGCGCCCCCAACCCAAAGGCAATGGCCAAACGCTTACCAATAGCAGAAATACCTAGCGCATTGACCAAACTTGCCGCACCAAGACCAATAAAACCAATTAAACCAACTTCACTAATCACTAAAGCGGTCACAACGGCTACCACCAATACAACAAGTGCACGAATCCCATTAATAGGCACACCCAGACGTTTTGCTTGGGTGTCATCTAGACTCATAAGCGTTAATGGTTTCAATAATGGCAGACATACGACCGCCATCAAAATAGCAGTGATGACTAGCGCTATACTGGTATGCCAGCTGTTTTGTGCCAAAAACCCAGCCGCCCACGACAGCATTCCATTACTACGCTCAGCAAAAAATAGCACTAGTACATTGGCTACTGCGGCCAGCAAAATATTGACAACCAAACCGGCCAATATCAAAATCAATGGATTAAATCGACTGGGTGCTGATAAGGCAAAAACTAGACCCATACTAATGATAGCCCCTACAAAGGCCACGTAAATTCCGCCATAAATAGCTAAGCTTGGCAAAAATAACGTGACGATGAGCATGGCCAACTGTGCACCCACGCCCACCCCTAGCGTCGTATCTGATGCTAATGGGTTTTTTACCAATTGCTGTAATAAAATACTGACCACGCCTAATAGCCCGCCAGCCAACAACGCCACCACGCTGGTCGCCACTAGATGCAGCTGTATCGCCATACTGGCAATATCTAATTGCGAGCTTGGTATAAGCAAGTCACTGACTGGGCGCGTCCACTGTTGATCTAACAGAGCCCAACTACTCCATAACGACAATGCCGCTAATCCGATGATCATGGTCCATAGTCGCCAAGACAAATTGGCAAATAAAGAAGTCTGTGGTTTGTGTTGGTTCGGTGGCTGATTCAGTGGTGATGACTGTTTCAATGATTGCGACGATGATAACGTTGATGAGGGTTTTGGAACTGTTGCTGCTTGAGAAGCTAATGTCATCGTATGAGCACTGTCGTTATGAGAACTGTCGGTGTGGTTATTGATAGGGTTGTTGTTAGTATCTGCATTGGCGCTCATAGTACTTCCCCGCCTTTTAATGAAACTTCTGACAAGTTGTTTGCTAGGCTAACCAATGATGACATCCCACCATAAATCCATACTGGTGGTAGCTCGCCCACACAGCGGGTATTGCCATAACCTAGACGCTGCCAAATCAAGCTGTCATCAATTTCAGCTCGAGTAATTGGGCTCAGCGGGTCGATAATTAATAAACAAGTCTCATCATCTAATTGCGCCAAATCTCCCATTCGTATCGGCACAAACCCCCACTGATTGCCCTTGCCCAATACCACAAGCTCTCTATTCATCTGCTCTAACGCAGGCTGAAATAAGCTATTTGCCACATACATACGCATGTTATTAGCATCCGTAAACTGTACCACTGCAAATTTCTTGGCTTTTGGATAACGCTGTTGGAATTGCTGACTGGCCAGCTGTATGTCTTTCTGACTTTGTACAATATAGTCTTCAGCCATCTTCGGGTTATCGATCAGCATGCCAAGCTCCCGCGTCGGTTCCGTATAGTCAGCCCAGGTTGCCGTCTCTCCTTTTGCCGCAGACATCACAGATTCTGCAGGGACATCGCCGTATAAATTGCGTGCATGCTCATAGAAATAATTATCTATGACCATATCGACAGGCAGTTGGGCGATTAGCTCAGCGTTGGGCTGATAGCGTATGCCCAAGTCTGTTATCGATGTTGGTAGTTTGGGGCTTCCCACCCATCTGTCCCAAACCCTGACATCACCTGTCGCAATTGGTGCATGCCCCATCGCTGTCAAAGTCGCTGCATTACCCCAGTCAGGAGACACGATATTCATCCTATCGCTATGACTGTTTTCTGCTTCTGAGGTAGCGGTTGTCCGACTATTACAAGCGGTCAATACCAAACACAATGCGAGGGCGAACCATTTCAATGTTGTCATTACTGATACTGGCGTAACTAGTAGATATTTCGATAATTTATCTGTATAAAAAACGGGAGGCATAAAAGCGTATCTTTGTAGGCAAATTAGAAAGAAGGAGCAGAAACCAGACGTTAAGCGACTGCGACAGGCTGTCCAGTAATAGGATGACTGAGCAGCTGCATATCGACATTAAAGATATCGTGTAGCACGGTAGGTTGCATGGTACTGGCGATATCGCCGTTGTGACATATTTGGCCATTTTTCAGTGCGATGACTCGATCGGCATATTGCGCTGCCAAATTAATATCATGGATAATAATTACCACGCTTAAGCCTTGCTCATCCACCAAACGACGAATGAGCTGAATGACCTCGATTTGATAATGCATATCAAGCGCAGCAAGTGGTTCATCGAGTAATAAGTAACGGGTATCCTGTGCCAAACACATCGCGAGCCACGCACGAGCGCGCTCACCACCAGATAGCGTGGCAGTAATTCGATCAGCAAACGCTTCGGTTTTAGTCACTTTTAATGCTTGCGCGACTTTGTCTTTATCTATTTGAGTTGGCTTTTGCAGCCATTTTTGATGAGGATAGCGCCCTAGCATGACCAGCTCACGCACCGTGAATCCAGCAGCTTCTGGCAATTGCTGCGGCAGATATGCCATTTGCCGCGCTAACTCCTTACTGCCGTAGTCATTGATACTGTGCTCATCTAATGTGACATTGCCGCTACTACTTGCCATCTCACCCGCTAGCGCTTTGATCAAGGTCGACTTGCCAGACCCATTATGCCCAACCAAAGCCACCAGTTGATTGGTATCAATTTCACAAGTCACGTTGTCTAATAGAGTATTTCCTTGACGGCTGATAGTCAGCTGGTTTGCACGTAGCATATAAGCACTCATTGTTGATAAAAATAATATGTCATAAAAATGATGGTTCATCGGTCATCAGCTATAGACCAATTTTTGACGATCAAACCACAATAAAAATTGATTTTACTCGTAAATGATAACAAAAACAATTATCATTAACTATAAACTCATTCACTTTAATTTCAACGCTCTGTTGATTGCGAGTATTTATATGACTAATCTTCTTTTAGCTACTACAGAAAACACCGATAACCAAAACAGCCAATACACTCCCCTAAACGACCCTGAAATAGCAGGTGTGGTCGCTCATATTAATGAGGAGCACCTCGACGAACTGCTTGGATTTTTGAGTGTGTTTACTTCATTATCTACCGCCGAATTGGATCTGGTCGATGCCCAAATAACTGATATTTATGCTGAAGGTATTGCTATACAGACTTGTCCAAAAGGCGTAGAGAATCAATCAACTGCCGCTCAAAATAGTTCACTCTATAACCAGACTTTCTTTATTGCTTTTGCTGCACCTATCTCCCAGCTTGATGACTTGCAAGCCCAATATATCTTGCTAAAACAAAGAGCAGATAAAAAGCTAGGCAAAAAAACAATCAAACTGACCAAGCAAGTATTTGAGGTACAAAATAGCTATAGAATCAGCAAAAATATGCTGCGCCTTGAATTGAGCATGCCTTCATTAAGCGATGTTGAAGGCGCAAAAAGCTCGACGTCAGTACCTACCAACGAAGCGGGTTACGCGTACTTGTTTGATTTAGAACACAATGCAATGACCAACGCATTGATTACTGACAGCACTGATGGCAATAAAGCTGGTGACTATAAAACTAATGATAGCGAGAAGCAAAACGTACGCCCTGCTCGTCCTCACTGCTATTACACTTTAAGAAAAGCATGGCAAGCTGATGATGAGATACGAGCATGGGTCGATGTTTTTTTGCATGGGGATACACCGGGCGGCAACTGGGCAACAGCACTACAAGCAGGCGAGACCGTTGTCACAAAACGAGAGTTTCCAGAAAAGGTAGAGCACTTACGAGACGGTCAAGCGGTACTGATTGTCGATGAGACATCAATGCCAACGGCAGCACGACTGCTAGAGCTATGGAATAACCCTACACCACCATTAGTCGTTTGTGTGACGCAAGATGCAGGCGATCAAAGTTATTTTGATAATGTAAAAATGCGCAGTGGCCTTGATTGCGATACTGAAAGCCGCGAGGATAACCACTTTACCGTACTGCCTATAGTAACCAATCAACCAAACTCGGGAGCAGAGTTAGCCACGCTAATTGACAGTAAATTAGGCGATTATTTGACTGACAATCCTCTACAGATTGATAAAGTCTGGGGAGCGCTAGAAGCGAATACTGCCAAAGCATTGCGTCCATTGCTGAAAGATCGACTTGGGCTAAGTCGTATTGATGTTGTGGTAAAAGTCTACTGGCGTCACGATTAGTTTGCACAAAAAACGCTCCCTTTTGGGAGCGTTTTTTTACGATTCAACTATTACTTTTAGATAATATTGTCATCTATAGCGGTTTGAATGTATAGGCTCGCCGTATTACCACTATCTTGGTACAAATCATAACCTGCCTGATCAGAAGTAGCTGCCTTAGTCATATCAGATACATTAACAGTATCAACGCTATCGCCCTTGATGAACAGCTGATTATTGCCATCAGTTATGTCAACAACATCACTGAGACTTATACTGAGCGTTTGAGCAGTGTCGTTAGTCAAATCAATAGTTTCAAAATTAACAACTTCACTCATGTCAGTATTAGCAACAACATTTATGTCGTTAATTACTAATGTATCATTGTCTAAACTGCCATCCGAGTTTTCACCACCATCGATTGAGACATCATTTCTATCAAATATCAAAATATCATTGCCATCACTGCCTGATAAGATATCCGCGCCGCTCAGGCCAACTAAAGTATCATCTCCTGCGCCACCACTTAGGGTTTCGGCTTGATTAGTCCCTACTAAGTAGTCATTATCTGCCGTACCACGCGGGGCAATGTCATCCATTGAGTCGGG
This sequence comes from Psychrobacter sp. NPDC077938, assembly GCF_044542635.1. Lineage (NCBI taxonomy): Bacteria > Pseudomonadati > Pseudomonadota > Gammaproteobacteria > Moraxellales > Moraxellaceae > Psychrobacter > Psychrobacter sp. NPDC077938. The sequence continues at coordinate 3,015 of NZ_JBITUW010000004.1, read as the reverse complement.
GCTTTGCGGTGTCGCATACTCATTGTAGTTCAACGTAACCGTTGAGCTGGCTGTATCACCATCTGAATCTGTATATTCAAATTTAAAGACATCAATATCATCTACACCAGCTATAACAATATCTGCTATATTTTTAACTGGATTGAATTTATAACTACCATCAGCATAACCAACGAACACACCATAGTCAGTTTGGAATTCATAGTTAGTCGCGTCGCCATCTGTATCAATAATTTCAATTGTTGTGTCACTATCAGTGGTTGATACGCCTGACCAAATAATACCAGTACCAGTCGAATTGAGATAATCAACAGCATCGCCACCAACAGCTACTTTACCTTCAACAACGATATTATTATCCAATTCAGGTAATGGGTTTAAAGGTGTTAACTTACCAATGACATCATAAATGTTTTCTTGACCTTCTTCACTATTAACGACAAAGGTACTTTCATCATCTAAAGCAGGATCATAATCAGAACCATCTAAAACAAGATCGGTATCCACTATCCCATCGCCATTAGTATCGACTCTATCTATAACCCCATCACCATCAGTATCTTCAGCTCGCTGACCAGTTGTACTATAGACAATATAGTCAAGCCTACCGTCACCATTACTATCAATAGCATCGTTGATGTTATCACCATCGAAATCAATACCGTCAGATCCACCATTCTTATTAGAGTCAATATAAGCAATATCACCGTTTCCAAGAATAGTGTATCTGAAGCCTGTTGTTAGATTAGCTACAAACTGTGCATCTCCTTTATCTCCTAAGATACCGTTACCATTTAAATCATAAATATTCCCAGTTTGATTAGTAAACGCATTAGTTGAAAATAATTTTCCTACAGCAGAATATAGAGACTCATCAATTTTTCCATCACCATCGTTATCAATACCATCATAGCCTTGATATACCTTCAAGAAGTCTTTGTTTTTGTCCGAGTCAATGGTAGAGCTCGCATCCTGATTGACGAGTGTCACATCAAGCATGTACTGCTGACCAGCAATATCTACAATTTGAGAGGCATTCGGTATCACAATAAAGTCACTTTGAACAAAAGTATCCGAGTAAGTAGCAGAATCTATACCATAAGTAGCACTCGTAAAATTATTAGGAGTTTCATTATGCTGTAACAAATAATCCACATTGACTGATTCAGAGTTGCCATTAACATCAACTATGAAGTCGATGTTTAAGTTTGTCTCAAGTAACGTACCACCGTCTCCGAAGATGCCAAAGTTAATATGTGAAAAATCACCTAAATCAAGGTTAGTCTCAAACTCAATCTCTTCACCATTACCTTGATAAGCAGTATTTTCATAAGTCGTGTATCCTGCAGGAGAGCTATCAGCATCTCCTGGTCTACCCCAATAAATACCTTCATCCAGGGCGTCTATATAAGTGTTTCCATCTGGTGCTGTATAAGTCGCATCTTGTTCCGCAGACAGCGTACCTGTAGCCCCATAATCACGACTAGGTACCGTAGTGCCAGGGTTACTAGCTGCAGGATTGTTTGCTACCAGATAGTTTTGACCATCTGTATTGGTCGGTTGGGTAAATAATGTCTCAGTAAAACCCGTTTGTAAGCCACTAATAGTAATAGTCTCTTGCTGTACATCAATGTTCCAAACCACTGGCTGAGGCGCAGGAGAATCATCTTCGATGATGGCCAACAACTCGTCAGATGTGGCTAATGGATTTGTAGCAGAAGAATCTTCGTATACTTCAATACCAAAATCAACCGACAGAATACCTTCAATATCATCACCTTGAGTATGATCTACAGGTGCGCCCAACGTGACATTGTATCCAAATTGATAGCCATCAGTAATTGCTTCTTTATTACCGTTTAGACTTATGGTTAGTACATTCTGAGTTTGAGAGGCACCCAAGCTATCAATATATTCATACTCACCAACAATATCACCTGTACTTGAATCAATTCTGAAAACAACAGGATTGCCTTGACTAGTAATACCATTATCAACAGTTGGTAATACAAATTTCACAACCGCATTTGAAAGGTCAGTGTCTGTATCAGTTACTCGAATCCAGTTACCATCTGTATCAGTTACTGAATCAGTGGTATCAAGCGTTGAGTCTGGATTGCTATCTGGATTTCCTCCTTCTAACCCTTCTTCAGAAACACGCCCTGGCGGCTCAACTTCAATTCTAGTTAACTGGTCGTAGTCAATAGTAACAGTTGCTTCGTTAGACAATAGACCAGTTGTATCTTCAACTGTGTAACTGATTGGCGTTGGGTTATCGGTAAAGCCGGCTTCTGGTGTGAAGGTGATGTCGCCTGTGGCAGCATCAACACTCCATTCGCCTTCGCCTGCCACAACAACCGATTTGCCGTCAGCGGCGATGGTGCCACCTGCTGGTGAGGCGGTGATGATGACCATCGTTGGGTCTAGATCGCCTTCTACATCTGTATCGTTACCGACCACAGCAACAGTAATAGCATCGCCAAGCACTTGGTCTAACTTTTCATCATCCACTGCTACTGGCGCTGTTTGTGGATAGTCAATGGTAATAGTAGATTCATTAGAAGTTAAACCAGTACTATCGCTAACCGTATAGCTGATTGGCGTTGGGTCACCAGTAAAACCTGCTTCTGGGGTAAAGGTGATATCACCTGTTACTAAGTCAACACTCCAAGATCCTTCACCTGGTACGCCAACCGATTTACCGTCAGCGGCAATAGTACCACCCGCTGGTGATTGGGTGATGATGACAGTCGATGGAAGAATATCTCCATCAAAATCAAAATCATTACTCAATACCTCAATGTTAACCAATTGACCAGAAACACCGATTTCGCTGTCATCGATAGTGACTGGTGCTGTTGGTGGATAGTCCACAATAACGGTTGCCTCATTAGAGATCAGGCCCGTGCTATCGCTAACCGTGTAGCTGATTGGCGTTGGGTCCGCGGTGAAGCCTGCGACTGGGGTAAAGGTGATGGCCCCTGTTACAGGGTCAACAACCCATGTGCCTTCGCC
>NZ_JBITUW010000003.1:87741-482193 GCF_044542635.1 Psychrobacter sp. NPDC077938 | reverse complement strand
GAAGCGGCGGACATTGACAGCATCTTGCTGACCAATGCTGATGGCAGCACCCAAACCATTAGTGTGGCGGATGCGATTGCAGGGGTCACCGTGTCCATTCCAGCAGGCACCTTGCTTGCTGACATGCCAAGCTTTAGCATCACCCCAACGCAAGATGCGATATACGAGATATCAGAAACCATTGGCATGAGCCTATCGAGCCCAGTCAATGCCGCTCTTGGCACCGCCACGGCGAGCGCTGAGATCTTAGATGAAGACGGTGGCGCCATTGACGCCCCCGTGGTCAGCATTGCGGCAACCGACGCGCAAGCGATTGAAGGGGTAGACAACACCCTCATCTTTAGCGTGACTCAGACCAACCTTAGCAACCTTGATACTACTGTTAACGTCACCTTAGGGGCGGCCAACACCGTCGAAGCTGCTGACATTGCTAGCATCAGCTATACCAATGCCACAGGGGTGGTGGTCAGCTTAACCACCGCCACTCAGATTCAAGACTTCTTAGCCAACGGCGCGAGCGTCACCATCCCAGCTGGAGAAACGGCTGCGCCAGTGATTACTGTGACCATCGCCGACGATGTGGTGTATGAGCAATCAGAAGATCTTGTGCTTGAGATTGGCATACCGACAAGCAGCCCAACGGCCGCCACGGTTGGCACAGGCAGTACCACCGGCGTCATCCTAGATGAAGACCAACGCGTCAACACCAACAACCCGAATAACCCAGATGATGTTACTGATGAAGTCGATGGTGACAAACCCGTGGTTGGTATTACTGCCACTGATGCTCAAGCGGTTGAGGGGGTAGACAATACCTTAGTCTTTACTGTGGCTCAGAATAACCTCAGTAATTTTGATACCACCGTCAAGGTTAGTTTAGGCAGTAGTACACTAGTCGCTGCTGACATTGCCAGCATCAGCTATACCGATGCCACTGGTGCAGTGATCACGCTGAACAATACTGCCGATATTCAAAACTTTCTCACGAATGGCGATAGTGTCAAGATACCAGCAGGTAGCACGAGCGCCCCTGCTATTACAGTCACTGTGATTAATGACAATATTTATGAGCAATCAGAAAACATCGTACTTACGATCAGCAATGCGTCCAATGCCACTTTTGGCAGTAATGCCAGTGCCACAGGCACCGTGTTTGATGAAGATAACGGGAACCCCAATGACGGCAGCACCACTGATGGTGATAAGCCAGTGGTCAGCATCACAGGTACAGAAAACCTAAGTGAAACAGCCGCCAATGGGTCGGCAAATACGGCTACTTATACGGTCAGTTTAAGTAATCCAAGCGCCCTTGATACTAGTGTGGTCGTCAGTATTGCTGCAGGCTCTGCAACTGGTAATGGCACAGATTACATCGCTCCTGTTACCCAAGAGGTCACTATTCCAGCTGGCCAAACATCAGTCAACATTACAGTGCCATTAATTGATGACACAAATTTTGAAGGCCCTGAGAACTTTACTGTCAGCATTTCGAGTATTGCACCAGTATCGACAGGTAACGTAACTATTGATCCTGTAAACAATACTGTAAACACTACGATCTATGATGATGGTACGACTGATGGTACGACTCCAGGCGGGGTGAACGACAACATCGTGCCAGTAGCAGTAGCAGACACATTAAGCTTAATCGAAAATGTGAGCGTTGGTTCAAATTCTGGTAACGTATTAACCAATGATAATTTGGGCAACACACCGACTCAAAGCTTCACTTGGGGTACAGAGTTTGCAAGCTACGGTAGTATCACTAAAAACCCAGACGGTACTTACAACTACGCGCTCAGCAACGGCAATACGGACGTACAAGCACTGGCAATAGGTGAGACGTTGACGGAGACGTTTACCTATAGCTTTAGAGACCAAGATGGTGAGTTAGCAAACTCAACGCTGACTATCACCATTACCGGTACCAATGACCAACCAAAAATCACCAATGGTGCCAGTACAAACGGTGTCATAGACAGTAGACAAATAACAGAGCAAACAGATACCTCTGTTATTACGCAAACAGGTACCATCAACTTTACTGACGTTGATACGAGCAATGAGTTAACACTCATTTATCTAACAAATCAAAACATCTTTACCTTTGGTTCGAATACTGCATTGACGTCATTAACAACAGACCAACAAGCGGCACTAGAAAATATATTTAGCGTAAATCAACCATCAACGTCTACTAATGAGGCGAGTTGGAATATTAATGCTTCCTCTACTGCGCTTGACTTTATCCCGCCTGGCGAGACGGTAACGATTCGCTATGCTGTACAGGTCAATGATAATGAAGGGATCACGACTGCCGCTAATGGCAATCAACTCAGTGCCAGTGCAATTCGTTATATCCAAGTTACGATCACAGGTACAAACGACGGCATTGCTCTAGTTAATGATAGTGAGACAATGCTCGAAGACGGCACCCTAACTGGCAATATCTTTACCAATGATAATGATGATCCTGATATTGGAGAGATGCTGACGATAGAGAGTTATGAGGTTAATGGCACGGTAGTACCTGTAACGGCAGGTACAAATACCGCAATGCCTGTGACTATAGATGGAAATATAGTGGGGCAGATAACTATGAATAGTGACGGCAGCTACGTCTTTACGCCAACTGCCAATTATAGTGGCACTGTCCCTACCATTACGGCTAATGTGTCAAACGGCTTGCCAGTCGGTAATCCTAACCGATCATCGGCTTCTGAGACGCTTGATATTACTGTGACGCCAGTCTCAGATGCGCCTACTTTATCAGCCGTATCAGTGACAACGAACGAAGATACCGCTGTGTTATTAGGGCTAAAAGCACCTATCATTAACGATGCCAATGATCTCACGGCAAATACAGATGACAGCCCTGAGCGTATTGGCTTGATTACCCTAACTAGCATACCTAGAGGTGTGACGTTAGATTATGGTGGTAGCAGTATTACGACAACCACTGCCAATCAGACGATTACGATTTTATTGAGTGATGGCCCTACTGTTGTTAATCCACTAGGGCAAGATGCGTCGACTATCACTATGACAAGGGCTGAATTTGAAGCGATCGAACTAACACCACCTGAAGATAGTGCCACCAATATCACTATTGGCATGGCAGTGACAGAGTATGAGGTCGATAGCACAGGTGCTATCGTTTCAGGGGTGGCAGGCGCTGCGGGTAGCACAACGATAAAGGTTGACGTGCAAGCAGTGACCGACAGCAGTAGCAATAATGCTGCTGGCGATGATGTCAGTACCTTTGGCTATACTACAGTGGCAGGTGATACAGGAGTTGTGTCTGGTAGTACTTATACCGTGAGTGCCCAAGAAGGCGACTCTATTGTCTTGCCAATTACCACTGCATTTGGTGATTTGGTAGGTAGTGGCAATAATCGTGAGACTTACGGGTTTGTTATTAGTGGCTTACAGCCAGATGCGGTCATATCATTTACTCCTGCGGGCAGTAACACCGTCACTGAGTACACTGCTAACAGTAGCGGTGAAGTATTGATCGGTGTAAATGCCATTTCACCTACATCGACTACACTGGCTGTGAGTAGCGGCTCAGAACCTAAGATCAGTATTAAATCAGCCATATATAATTCACTCGATATGAAGAATATCGAGGTATCTCTATACACCCAAGACCATGATACTGACTCGACCCCAAGAAACAAAACGGTTGAACTGATCAGTACGGTGACAGTAGATATGACTGTGACGCCTGTCGCGGGACAAGTGACTGCGAACGATGTTGCAACTATTGAAGACACGGCTATCACGCTAGATGAATTCAACTTCCAAGTGCTAGATAATCAGTCGAGTGGTAGCCTTACTCAAGAAGTCATCACTGCGATTCGGTTTGCCTTGCCAGTAGGTTGGACTTATAGCGACGGTACCACTACGAAAGTAGGTGATGGCACTCCTACGTCTATTATTACTATTACAGACACTTCCAACTTAAGTGGTTTATCGCTCACGCCACTTGCGCAATCTTCAACAGATACTGACATTGTTTTTGAAGTAACTAGTGTAGATTTGGATGATGACGGAGGTTTAGGTGCTGTTTCGATTAGTACAACAACAGAATTGACCCAGACGGTCACGATTACACCAGTCGCTGAAAAGGTTGGTGACGGTGTTATTTCAGATACTGATGGCGATGGCACTCTTGATTTAACCATCAATCCAGACCATGCATACACGAATGCTGCACAAGAAGAAATTGCCTTTAGCCTTGGTGTTGATGGTGCATTTAGATTACTCACTGGTTGGGCCAACCAAGATGATACGGTCGACTTTGGACAAGAAAGCCATACGAATAATCCTCAGGATTCTGAGCAGACTTATGCTCACCTAACGTTTGGTTATAAAAATGCTAGCGGCTTTGAGGCAGTTGAAGGCGCGGTCTTCACTTATAGTGACGGTACTAGCACTATTACTTTAACTGATAGTGGTACTGGTGTTGATATTCCAGCTGCCTATCTTAATAGTGTGACTGTTATCTCGCCAGAAGATTATAGTGACTTCAACCTTGCTAGTGGTACCGAGACCGCGGTCAAAGTAGAAGCCAAAACTATAGATTATGATGAAGATACAGGCATGGATGTCGAGGCCATCAGTGGTGAAAGCTATTTGACATTTAAAGTAGCAGGTGTGGCTGATAATGTCTCACTAGGCGTTGACCCATCTTACGGTAATGAAGATCAAGCACTCGCGGGTGGCAATATGCGTGACGGGTCATCGACTGCTGTAGTTAATCCGACGAATGGTATTGCGCTGCAAATTCGCCCAAGCTCGCGTGATGATGATGGCTCTGAGATTTATAACGTAACCATCACAGATATTCCAGTAGGCGCGCAGCTATATGTTGTTAATGCATCAGGTGTTTCAACGTTGGTACCTACTAACACAGTTACTGACACCGCTACTGGTAAAGTCACCGAGACAGCCATTATTAATAACTATACCAATGACGTGACTAGCCTTTATTTTGTTCCTGCTGAAAACTACAGTGGTACAGTCAATCTGAAAGTGTCTGCAGTGAGTGAAGAAAGTGATGGTGATATCAGTGCATCTAGCGCCATACTCAATTTACCTGTTGCCGTTATTGGCAAGGCAGATCTTATATTGAATGATACGCTAGCCACTGAAACCGCTACAGTAACAGCTACTGATGGTCAAGAAACCACTAAGGATTACACCTACGTAGGTGCTGAAGATGCTGGTAATATTGCGTTATCAGAGTTCTTCTCTGATTCGGCCAATATTGCTGCTTACGACAGCAATGTACCCACTGCCGAACAAGTCACTTATAAAGTGACCGGTTTGCCAACAGGGTTTGATATTACAGGTGCCGTATTTTTAGGTGGTAGCGGCCTCACACGCAGTTGGTCTGTATCTTTAGATGCACTAAAAAATGGTACAGCGGAACTGGTAACGCCTAGCAACTTCGCTGGTGAAGTCGATTTTACTATCACTGGTACAACCACTGAAACCGTCTCTGGTAATAGTGCCACGCATAATACTCAAAATGTGTCGGTGCTAATAACACCAGATGCGACTGACAGTGTAGTGGCTAACCCACAAGTGCTAGCGACAGAGGATGTTTGGACGACTGTCAATTTCCTTTCTGTTTACACTAGTACAGACACGACAGCACTGGTAAATATTGCGACTGGTTATGAGGCATTAGAAACCATAATTCTAAAAGCTGATGACTTAATCAGCAGGGAAGTCGCATTGCGTGTTGATAATATTGAAGTTACGCTAGTGGCAGGTGAGACATATATCTATACACCAGATCAGCGCATTGAGATTATGTACGATGATGACAAGCGTCATAGTGATGATGATGTCAGCATACCCTTTGATTACACGTATACCGACACGGCTACATTAACAGATGGTTCAACCATCACCACAACATCACCAGTCATTACTGGCAAATCAGTAGATGTTACTTTCCAAGCTGTCACTGACCAACCGACTCTAACATTGACGGCTATAACATTGCCAGGGGACACGGCTCCTAATAGCACTATCGACAATAGTGGCTCAAATGATACAGCCTCGGTCACAGTTTCATTAACCTCACCCGATCAAGATGGCTCAGAAAGCTTTACCCGTCTAGAAATCAGCAACGTGCCGGCCGGTATTCGAGTAGAAGGCGGTATATTGGCTGGTAATACTTGGTATGTCGATGTACCAGATACGGCGATAACAGGTGCGGCACCAGCACCAGAGTATGAGTTGGTATTCATCAGAGATACCAACATAGTCAACATACGTCCAGATATCTATGACATTACGGTGGTTGGTTTTAACCAAGATATTAACGGGCAGGGTATTGACGGTAATGAAGCACGTGATAGCCAAATCTTTAAACTTACGCTAGCAAGAAACGGTACTGGTGGTATAGACCCTGTAGATCCAGACTTGATCAATACGCTGACAGTCACCTCGGTACCTCAGCCAGAAGATGCCGCTATTGTATTGTCTACTTTAATCAATGCGACGCTAAACTCTGAAGCTGAAAGTACAGTGAGTGCTTATAGTTTCACATTGACCGACTTACCAGACGACACGGTATTGACCAGTAGCAATCCAGACGTGCAGGTGCAGAAGATTGCAGGCCAATGGATTATCAGTGTAGAGGCGAGCGCTAACTTAACGCCTAATGAAGCACTAGCAGCAATAACACTGACGCCGCCTACTGATTTTAGCACCAATGAAGTCGGTCAAGAGCTTGTCTTCGATGTTGGGTTTACAGCCTTGAATGATGAAGGCTTAGACGATAATCTCAAAATTGATGATGTTAAAGTTGAAATCAAACCTGTCACCGATGCTTTTGATAACGATGGTCAGACTTCAATCGTGTCAACCGATGAAGACGCGCCGATCGCGATTAATATCAATTTAACCAATACTGCGGATGGCGATTATGTGTCGCTAGTTGATGGTAAGTTGTATATTAAGATCGATGAAACAGGATTAACGACAGGATTAGGCACTGCTGGCGTATTAACATATAACGGTATAACGTTGACACCAGATAATAACGGTGAGTATATAGTTGATCTAAACAATGGTGCAGGAGACTTAGTTAATCCTCCTGATAGCGTTATCGTTCAATATACCCCTGCTGAGAATGCTGATGGTAGTGCTACCATTACTGTAAATGCTGATCACAAAGAAGTGACCAATGTTTCCGGAACGGATGATGGTAATATCATCACGTATCAGCACAGCTATGATGTTAGCGTTGCTGCGCAGCCAGATGCGCTTAGTATCGCTGGGGTCGGTAATAATGATGGAGATAATGACCCTTTAACAGTGACTGCTACAGGTAATGAAGATACCCTAATAGCCATACCTTATGAGATTAGTTTAAGTGATATTCAAGGTGACAGCGATGGCAGTGGAGGTGTTGTGGAGGATAGCGCCGCTGCTATCAGCCTAGATAACGTACCTAATGGTTACTTGGTGTATTATGCCAATGCGTCAGGAAATCTAGTTTTAGCCAGTAATAATGGTGTGTCACCAACTAACGCTGATAATAATTCATGGTCAATCGATGCGAGTAAACTGCAAGCTGGCACGGATAATATCTTTATTTCGGCGCCAGAAAATGAAAGCGGTGTCGTTACGGGTATTGAAATGAGTGTGATTAGTGATAGTGGCCTAGTGAGTACTCCGCTTAGCGTTACGCTTGATGTGACGCCAGTTGCTGATGCTATCGAGTTCAGTCCTAGCTCTGTGATTGGCTCTCAAGGCAAGTGGACATCACTTAACTTAAACGCGGCTATGGTCGATATTGATGGTAGTGAAACGGTCAATGTGATACTGACGGGCACCAACCTATATGGTGATGTGCTCGATGTAAAAACTAAAAGTGGCACTGCTATAAACAATGTTACGTTTGATGCGGCTACTAGCACTTATACCATTATAGGCGTCACACCATCGCAACTGAACGATTTGCTTGTCAAATCAGCCGCACCGTATACGGGTACGTTACAGATTAGCTTGCAAACGGTTGAATCGGCAAACGGTAATAATCTGACCATAGCTGCAAAAGACCTTCCTGTTAATATTGCCCCAACGTTGATTTTCAACGGCACGACTGAAGATGATGTTTTAATTTCAGTCAATCAAACAGCCGCTGTTAAATACTCTGGTGGTGATGGGAATGATACCTTTATCGGTGGCAGCGGCAAAGATACCCTCAATGGCGATGCGGGAGATGATGTTTTAACTGGCAATGCCAGTAACGATACCATTAACGGTGGTACGGGCGATGACATACTTAGCGGTGGATCAGGCAATGATATACTTAGTGGTGGAGCCGATGACGACACGATAGATGGTGGTGCTGGTGCCGATACGTTAAATGGTGGAACGGGTAATGACACGATAATATTTGATGCTGCTGACTTAGTTATCAATGGTGGTGACGGTATTGATACGTTACTCATTAATGAAGAAAATACCACAATTAACTTTGGCACTTTCGATTCATCTAAGTTTGAAAGTATTGAGGTTATCGATATGACGGGTAATGGTGCTCAGTCACTTACCAATCTGTCGACCAGTAATGTGCTTGATATCATCAATGATACGGTCATGACCGATAAGGACCTAATTATCAATGGTGACAGTGATGATAGCGTGAGTCTTACTGCGACAGGTTGGGCAAATAGCGGTACTACCACTCAAGACGGTATCAACTATAATGTGTATAGCTTCTCTGATACCAATGGTAACCATGATCTGTTGATTCAGACTGATGTGAATACTACTATCCTATAGGTTTATTCACCTAGTACAGATTTTGATTTTTCATAAAACGCCACTGGATTCAATCCAGTGGCGTTTTTTTGCATTCACATTATGGCTTTTTCTAGATGTATTTTGGTATGTAAAGTTATATTGACTCTATTAATAGCGATTCTTGTAAACTCACTCACTAGGATCTGACCCTGGTGGAAAATCATGGCGTAGCTGTGCGACATTGGCAGGAGTCACTATATCTGTGAAGCTATTTAGATCGCTATGCACGTATTGTGTGACGGCTGCTATTTGCTCATCGCTCATCATGCGGTGGAATGATGGCATGCCGCGTAGACCATTAATAACGACACTAATAATATAGTATTTCGATTGCATCTTGCTGTTGTCAGCTAGTGGCGGATAATAGCCTGCGCCGTATGCACCCTCACCTTTTTGCATATGACAACCTGCACAAGAGTCATCGTAGAGCTTTTTGCCATTGGTGGTAAAGAACCCCGTCTTGCCTTGTGTGCTGCCTTCAAATTTAGTGAGCCACTGCTGCATGCTGGCATCTTCACTCATCTTTGGTATTGAGCGTATATCGACTATATTGGTAGTAGGTTCAGCCAATTCTGCTTTGGACATATATACGCCGCCCCATGCGCCCTGATTGCGACTGGCCTGATGGTCGAAATTGTTGTCAAACACCATGGGAGCTGTTTGCTGGCTAGCAATAGTAGCTGCGTTTTTGGTTCTATTCTGACTACAGCCTGACAACGTTATTAACGCTATCGACCCACCAACCATGAGCGTCATTATTGCTTTGCTCGATCTGAGCGAGCTAGATGATTTCATTGGGTTTGCTGTCACTACGTTCATAATTGTTCCTAATGTGCTTAGTCTCATTGTTATCCTCCTTGCTTCAACGCCAGACTGATTATCCAACAGCTTATCATCTAAAATTTCGTTATTTAAATACGTGCTACCCAAGCTTTTTGGCCTTTTGATGTAAGCGTTTGGCGGCATCCATACCAGATAGTATCGCGCCTTCTTGCCAAGCAGGAATATGTGAGCAGTGCTCACCTGCCAGTACGATACGGTGATCAATCTCGCAAAGCGTATCGTAGTACTGCTCACGACTAGATTCACTCCAGATACCGTAGCAGCCAAGCGACCAAGGGATACGATGCCATGCGACGGACGTGCCAGCGCGAAATTCCTTAGTATATTGCGGATGAATCCGTTTGCCATAGGCGAGCGCGGCATTGATACGTTCTTTGGGTGTCAACGAGTTAAATTTGTACGAGGCTTCCCCAAATCCATATGCGCCAAGCAGTACGCCTGCGCCTGTGGTAAACAGGTCTTGTGACGGGTAAGAGATTTGCGAGATGGGCATATCGGTATAAGTGATGCCGCCATATATCCATTCATCTTCTTCCCAAAACCGTCGTTTGAACTCCAAGCCCACTTTGTAAGAGCTATCATAAGGAACGGCTGCCATCGCTTGTTTCATTGGTGCGGAGACATTGATATCAATCTGCGTCAAGATGGATAAGGGGATGGTGCAAATACACCAATCTGCGCGCACTGTCTTGGTAGCACCGTCAGGGCTATTGCTATCGACATAGTCAACGGTGACACCAGTTTCGTCTTGATTGATTTTAGTGACTTTGGCGTTGAAGGTAATCATCTCGCGACACTCGCGCGTGAAAGCATCACCGATTTTTCCCATGCCGCCGACGGGTTGAAACATCGCTGGTTGATGGACATGAACGGTATAGTTGGTATAAATATCTGACCACATGCCTGAGTCTAATAATTTGTCCATCGGTATGGGGGTTGATGGCTTGGCATCTGGCATCAGACCACCACCGGGGTATACGCTATAGCCACGATGCTTACCAGTCTCATGGCTTTTGACATAGCGATAGTTAGTATCAAGGACGCCCCAGCCTTTTAAGCCTTCGAGTAATTTTTCTTTGTCCTCTTTATTCACCGTGCTATCGAGACTGCCTTTATTGACGGCTTTGGACAATAACTCTGACACATAACCGCGAATATCGCTTTGTACTTCGCCCAAGCGCTGCGGCGCACCATCGAAGTGATTGGTACGATGCAGATAAGCGCGATCATTGGTCTGTATAAAGGGCTGCAATGCCACGCCAAATTTTTTGCAATAATGAAAGACCGCGTAATGATGTATTGGCAATCGCCATGGCCCACCATTGAAGTAATTGCCTTTTTCGAAGTCGCAAGTGACCTCAGCACCGCCAAGCTCAGTATATTTGTCACCACTATTAAGTGTCCAACTACGGCCGCCGCCACGATTTTGGTACTCTAGCACGGTGACTTTATAACCCGCTTTACGTAGCTCATAGGCGGCAGTCAGGCCACCCAATCCTGCGCCCAAAACCACGATACTTGCGCCAGCTGGTGCGCCCTTAAGATTCATTTCTTCTTTAAAGCTCGACTCAGATGCAAACCCCAACGTGGTCATCGCTTGATACATTGCAGTCGCGCCTGCAGTCTTGCCTATCATGGAGAGCAGTTGCCGACGCGTAGGGGATTGGAGCAGATCATTCATAGGATTATCCTTACCGTGCTGGTCTTTGCCATATGATAAAAGGCGAAGATTAGGGCACATTTCTTATAGTTGGTTTTAATGCCAATTCTTAGGGCTAGTTTTTCTCTTTTATAACACGCGTGACATCCGCTGCGCTGACATCGCTGTTTGGTAAACCACCAAATTTAACTCGTACGTAGTTAGTAATATTAGCAATCTGCGCAGGACTTAAATCTTCTGAAAAACTGGGCATTTTGGGCGCTGTGTTAAAGGCACCTTTTGCGCCAAATGCAATGACGCCAATGAGTGCATCAGGTTCTACGCGGCGAATGCTACTGAGGCCAACGATGGAGGCATAGCGGGCATCGGGCTGTGCGTAACCATCGACCCCATGACAACTGGCGCAATGTGTCAGATATAAGTCTTTTGGCGAATGGCTGTCCAAGTTATTATTGCTGCCGCTATTGTTGGCACTGCTGACAGTATTCATTTTAGCCTGCGCCAGATAGTCTTTTTGCTCAAGTAAGTTATAAGTAATGGAGTTGCTGACTGGCTGCGGCAGGCGAGACACATTGACAGGTATCAAGTAGTCATCGGTCTTAATGGCTGGAACGACTTTTAAATAGTCAGCCATCGCTATCAGGTCTTCGTCGGTTAGATAACGCGTACTATGCGCCACGGCTTCTGCCATCGGGCCGCCCGCATAAGCGCGCTTATCAAGCGTTCCTGTACGCAGATAAGTCACGATGTCCATTTCGCTCCAACGGCCAATCCCTGTGTCGTTGTCAGGGGTGATATTTGGTGCAAACCATTTGCCGAGCGGTGCACCGGATAAGTAGCGGTCTTTATCAAGGCCTTGGGTTAAGTTGCGCGGGGTGTGACAGGTACCGCAGTGCTCTAAGTTATTGACCAAATATTCACCGCGCTGCTGAGTTTTCGTCAGCCCTGAGCGGTTTTCGGTAGAGGGCACATTGATGACATTCCATGCCAGCATCAAGCTACGAATATTTAACGGGAAAGGCAAATGAGTGGTTTTTTCAGGTGGTTTGTCTACGATAGGAACGGTCTGAAAGTACGCGAACAAGGCGCTGATATCCTCATCTGTCATGCCATGATAAGACGGGTAAGGCATCGCAGGATAAAGCTGATGATTGGGTGCACGACCTTTTCGCAAAGCCTTTTTAAAATCCGCTTCGGTATAGTTGCCGATGCCATAGCGTGTTGATGGTGTAATATTGGTCGAGTAAATATTGCCAATGGGCGTCTCAATCGGTATACCGCCACTATAGTCCTCACGATGGCAAGCCATACAGTCAGAGGTACGCGCCACGTAAGCGCCGCGATTGGCAAGTGCACTATTAGCAGGGCTGACATTTGGTAGGGTTATTCTACTGGGCAAAGTGTCTATTGGCAGGCTGACCGTGCCTGCTATCACGACGGTAGACACTAAGCTGAATCCCAATGTCAGTGTTATTATCGAAGAAAATGACAATGCTGGCACGACGGCAGAAAGTGGCTTCACAATGTCCTTATAATACCGATGAATCATGTCTAATTCCTTTTTAAGCTTTCTGCAAATCACTACCCGTATCTATTAAGACAGTGGTGAAACATTAAAAACACTATAGTCTGGCGGCTTCGACCTTGATACTTAAGTCAAGGTTTTTGGTCAGTCCAAACCAAGCGAATTTATTGATATTCCATTTTGTACGATTAATCGTAGCAGTGAACTCACCTCCGCAAACATCCTTTCTGATGCTCGTGTTTAGATAACAATCAAACTTAGTCGCGGTTAGGCTAATTGGGTGTGTCTCGCCATGCAGGGTCAGTTGTCCATCTACCCGAGTAACCTGCGGGCTTTTTTTATCTTGATTAAAATGCCATTTTGTCGATTCAAAATATGCTGAAGGAAATCTCTGCACATCAAAAAATTCAGGCCCCGTTAGACTATTATTAAAAGAAGGGTTGCCCGTATTTAAGGAGTTTATCGGTATGATCAATGAGATGTCGCCTGATCTTCGGTTTGGATCGTATTGCAATTGACCTTTGATATTATAAAAGCCACCAGTCGTGGATGAACTTTTAAAGCGTTCGATAGCAAATCGAATATGAGTGCTGGCAGGATTAATAGCGTAACTGGCGGCTTGACTGCTATTTGCAGCGCCTACGAATAATAATGGAATGGTCAGAAAAGAATAGATATGCGATGATTTTGGCCTAGTAAACAACAAGCGCATAGCTACATTCCTTTACCGACTATTGATATAGAGGAGCTTATTCACAAGCGCTATCCGTGCGTTTGCTTAACAATAAGCCAGTGACTGTTTATTGTTTATTGTTTATTGTTTATACAGGGTTTTTTAAATACTTAGTAGTGCTATTTTAGTAAAGAGTTAACGAACGACTCTGTCATGCCCGAACGTTAATCCCAAGTACTTAGATGCTAACTTTAAGTGTTAGAGTGCTCAATGTTAGACAAGCTCAGACCAGTATGTCCTTTATCATCGTTGGTGCTGTATGCTTTATTTTTAATCGATTGTTTAAAAAATAAAGCTGCGAGCGCACAGGCTATGGTTAATGACAGCAGCATTGAGACCAATGTATGACTAAAGAAGTGATCGCCAAACAGCATTTTATACAGTCCCATTGTCCAGCCCAAAACGGTTACTGATATGACTATCTGATAGCGGTATTTTCTTAGTGTCGGTAAAAAAGCCAGTCCATATAAAGAAAATCCTGCGCTGGCATGAGCTGCTGGAAAGCATCTGGCAGGCGTTGCTGCTACGATGTTTTGCCAAAGATTGAGGTAGGGCAAATCCCCATTAAAAATAACCAAGTCATTTGGGCAACTAACATGGGTGACGCCTTTGAGCGTGGCAATAGTAGCAGGTACAATCGCCAATATAATCAGTAGGTAGCCAATCTCACGCATAGGTAAAGGAAGCATAAATTTATCAAGCTTATTATGACTGGGCTTACTGAGATTTAGCTTATTACGGTTTAAGGTAGTAGCATTAAGCCTTGATTGTCTATATTTGATGATTAAAACCGCTATGAGGTAGACAGCCAATAGAATCAATAATACTTTGGGTAAATCGTAAAAGATAAATGCATAAGGCTGCGCGCCTTTTTCAAGTAGCCAGTGACCATTGTTATAAAAAAGCTCACTGATGCGTACATCTAATTGGCTATGCTCAAAAACCAATGTAGCAATGATGGTCACGCATAGTAATTTTAGCCAGTCCCAAGTCATTGCGTTGTTTTCTAAAGTCATAAATACACCTGATAACGTATATGAGATGTTGATAGATTTCAGCGTGAACCTTGATGTCTTATCTGAAATTGATCTAGCCATTCGTAGTACTCAAGTATGAGTTGGTGCTCGCCATGCTTTAATAAAGTAGAGCAGACAATGCCATTACCCATAAAACCATTAACAAACATAAAGACAAAAACTGTGCTGCAGAGCCGACATCTTTTGCGATTTTTGCGAGCGGGTGTTTGGCGGTTGAAGTATGGTCAACGCAGGCTTCGATACCTGTGTTGATTAGCTCAACAATCAAAGATAAAAAAGAAGCGACGACCAGCATCATTTTTATACCAAGCGCAAAAGGCATAACGATGACAGCAGCTAGCAGTATAAGATTGAGCCACAAAACTTGTCTAAAAGCCGCTTCCAATTTATATGCGGCTTTAAAGCCATCTATAGAGTAACTAGTGGCTTTTATAATGCGAAGGATTCCCGTTTTACCTTTGGCATGACCTGCAAAGCTATCAGCTGCGAGTGCATTATCATGCGTCGTCTGATTGATAGAAATATGCTCGGCTGATGGGTCTAAAAGGTTGGTATGAGTAATTTGCTTCATAGGGCACTCTTAATGGTCTATTAAAATTAAGATAGCCTGAGTATAAGAGGACAGAGATTAAGAAAGCGTTAAGAGATCAAAAACAAGTGAGATAAATGACGATAATCGCCACATATAAAGAAACGTGGTGGTTATTTATAATAAAGGGTTATTTATAATAAATACTAAAGGTGCTACCACCTGAGCGATTGGCTTGATGAGTGAGCTGCCAGCCCATATGCGACATGATACGCTGGACGATACTGAGTCCTAGACCTGAGCCTTCAACCTTATGTTTTGTATCATGCTCTGACAACAGAATTGTTTGCTCGTCTTTATACTGAGACTCTAATCGCTCAAACCGTTCATAGAGTAGAGGCATCATCGCCTCAGGAATACCTAAGCCAGTATCAGTCACCGTAATTTTTTCGTCATCGATAGTAATGGCTACTTCGCCATCATCGGTATATTGAAACGCATTTTTTATGAGATTGCCTAGTGCCATTTTTAGGAGTTCGGGGCGTACGTAAGCGCTGTATTCCTGCTCGGCAATTATCTGACAAGTAACAGATTTATACCGCAGTAAGTATTTTAGGCGCTGCATTTCTGCTAAAGCGATATTGTTGATAGAGGTTTGCGGTGCGTCTAACTTTTCAGGCGCGCGCGATAGTAGAAGCAGGGCAGTGATAATCTCAGAAGTTTCCTTGGCAGTAGTGCTAATGCGATTGGTAAACTCATTTAAGTGGCTGTCAGGGTCTAGTTGCGAGGCCAATACTTCAGAAGCCCCCATGATAATAGTCAGTGGCGTGCGTAACTCGTGGCTGACATCACCAGTAAACAGTTGCTCGCGCTTGAGGTATTGCTCTAACTTGTGGTTTTTCTCATCGATGGCCCGTGCCAAGACACCAACCTCAGATGGCAAGTGTGTCAAATCGCTTAAGTTGTGATGGTCAGTCTCGACGGCTCGTTTCAAATCTAATAAAGGCTTGATGATTTGTTTGGAAGACAACTGAGAGAAGATAGCGGCGATAAGTAAGCTTAAAATCACGGCTACTTTTAGCGTATCTGCAAATATGTCTTCTAGGTGCTCAAATATCGCCAAGAC
Organism: Psychrobacter sp. NPDC077938; assembly: GCF_044542635.1. NCBI lineage: Bacteria > Pseudomonadati > Pseudomonadota > Gammaproteobacteria > Moraxellales > Moraxellaceae > Psychrobacter > Psychrobacter sp. NPDC077938. Next base: position 465,905 of record NZ_JBITUW010000003.1, on the reverse strand, counting down.
TGGATAATTTCCCATCACCATTTCGGTGTTTTCTAGGTAAGTCAAAATATAAGCTTGACCGTCTTGGGTGTAGGCGAAAAGATGTAGGTTGGCATGACCTGCTCCAGAGGCTTTATTAACAGTGACAGAGGTCTCTTGCACCGTGTTATTGGCTATCGCTTGTAAACTAGCAGGTGCTTTGTCATAGCGATAAATCTTGATACCTGGGTCAGCGACATAAATAGGCTGCTCACCATGCTTTTCTTGGCTAAGCTCTAGCTGCTGCAATAGGCGAGCCTTGACCAAATCTTGCTCTATTCGGCTCTCTGCGTATAAGAAAATACTGACAAAAGCCGCGCACAGTAATAACGCGAATATGAAGTAAGACAGTCTGAACTTATTGGCTATTGAGTCTATATTGAGCATGGTATGGGACAACCTAATAGAAGAAGGCGATATATAACAGGGCTATATATAATAGAGCGAGAAATACGGTACGGTCAGTCGATTAGTAAATTGGATAATTTTTATTCAATCCATACTGTAATGATAACTACGCGCTCGCTGATTTATTAGGGTCAACAATTTGGTAGCCCACGCCAGGTACTGTGACTATCATGGATGTGTCAAATGGCTTATCAACCTGTGCGCGCACGCTATGCATATGGGTGCGCAGTGCATCACTACTGGGTATGTCTAGCCCCCACACTTTTTCTTCAATCTCAGTTTTACTGACGACTCTAGGCGCTGCACTCATTAGGATGTGCAATATTTTAAAGCCAGTGGGAGTAAGCTTCAGTGATTGTCCCTCACGCATAATAGTATGCTCACTATTGTTTAAGGACAACGCTCCGACGGCAATACTGTGGGCAAAATGATCGTCTTCATGGCGACGTATGAGCGCTTTGATACGACATTCCAACTCAACCAACGAAAACGGCTTGACCAAATAATCATCAGCGCCGCTATCAAAACCAGCGACTTTATCCAAGATTGTATCGCGAGCCGTGAGCATTAGCACGGGCGTTTTATCATGCAACTCTTCTCTGAGCTTTTTGCACAGCTGCGTGCCATCCATACCTGGTAGCATTACATCTAGCAGGATTACATCATAGCGATTGTTTGAGGCAAGTGTTAGCCCGCTATAGCCGTTATGCGCGTTGTCCAATTCAAACCCTTTTGGCTCAAAGAAAGCATAAATATTGGCCACGATATCGGGGTTGTCTTCAATAACGAGTATCTTGTACATGGTGTTAACCTAGAGAATAGTGGTGACCTAAAACAATATAGAAACGGATTTAGTTATTTACTTTAAAAAAGGTTGGCGCACCTTTAACTTCATCGGTCGTAATACCAAAAAAGTTAAGCAACGTCGGGGTAATAAAATCATGCGACACTGGCTGATTGATCATACTAGAAAGACTCTCAGTATCGATACTATTGCTATTGGGCGACCAAACTATCGTAGGCACGTGTTTTTGGGTATCTGGTGCGAACTTATAGGGCAAGCCGTGAAGATAGATATTATTTTCACCCAAACTCTCCCCATGATCACTAATATATACCATTACCACATCATAATCTTGCTCATAAGGCTTTAGCTTATCAATCACATTGTTCAAAAAGTAATCGGTATAGCGAATCGCATTATCATAGCCATTTATCACAGACTGAGCATCACATTTAGACAGCTCATTGGTCATACAGACAGGGTTATAAGTTTCAAATGCTTTGGGATAGCGCTGATAATAGGCGGGGCCATGATTGCCCATTTGATGCAGCAGAATAAGCGTGTCTTTCGGCATCTCTTTCTGTGAGCTGCCTGACTTTACAAGTGCATCAAACCCATCAAGCATACCGATATCTCGGCATTCGACATCACAGTTGGGGTTTGTGTCAGCTATTTTGTAGTCTTCAAAAGTAACGCGATCAGCCACGCCTTTTGAGCTAGAGTTATTGTCGCGCCAAATGACATTGACCCCTTGCTTGCTGAGCGTATCTAGTACGTTTTCATTATACTTAGCGGTATCGATATCGTAGTCTGTTCGATTTGCATAGCTGAACATGCAAGGTACGGAGTAGGCCGTAGAGGTTCCGCAGGAGACGGCATCTTTAAAGCTATAAAGGTCTGACTGCTTTGAGAGCAGCGGTGTGGTGTTGCGTGTATAACCGTTCAAGCCGAAGTGATCTGCGCGAGCCGTTTCCCCAACAACAAACACCATTAGTTTTGGTTTGCCGCTGCCACTCACACTATTAGCAGGTGCCACGCGTTTCGCATCTGTCGCATGCAGCGTCAAAGTATCAGGACGGCGTAGCTCATCGACATAGTTTTCACCAAGTTTGATCGTAGAGTAAATAGGCGTGATTGGGTTGGCATAAGAACGGACTTGTTTATGCTGACGGAAGAAACTGGCGTATTGATCACCAAATGGCAAAATACAAACGACGATTAGCGCTATCGACAGTATCAAGGTGACTGTTTTTTGTAGAATACTGCGTTGCCAAGTAAAGCGTTTTAAACGAATTTTGCTAATGATAAATGCTGGCAACACGCCCAGTAGCAGCACACGAATGACCATGCTGGGGGCAAACAATCCCATCGCCTCTGCTTGATCGGTCTCCAGACTGTTAATCAACATGTTGGTATCAAATATTGTCCCATAAGCATCGGTAAAATACCCACAGATGGCAGCGATAATCAGTAACGTAGCTAGTACGGGTTTGGCAATGGGGCGATAGCACAGCAGCTGTAATACTAGCCACATCAGTCCAAATAACAAACCTGTGATGGAGAGTATAAAGCCCATATTTGTGCTAAATGGATAGACAGCCAGCACCTGCTCAAAGAACCCAATATTTGCAGTCGCTACCAAATATAAAGCCACGATAATAATAAGATAACTGAGACTTATCTCACGATCATAGAGCGTACTAAGGTAGCTGGTTTTTGCGTTGGCATTGGACGCGTTGATTTTTAGCACATTGGTCTTGATGACTTGAGGTATGGACATACAGATACTTCTCAACAGATGGGAGGAAACGTCATTCCTTACCATAGCAAGTGGTCTGTTAAGAAGATGTTAAGGCGGTTGATGCTAACTCTAATAAGTTAGATGATGAGGTGTTTTCTGAGATAATTTTATACATTCAAATTAGGAAGAGTTCATCATGGCCATTAACTGGGGCTTGTCCTTTATAGTGATAAAACCATAGTGCATATCGATAAGGTACTGCTTTTGCCATGATTGAATGATTTTATTGATGGTTTGTCTGGTAGTGCCAAGCATAAAGCCCAGCTCTTCTTGCGATAAGCGTAGCTCTATTTTGATGTCGTCTCCTATTTGCTTACCATAAGTGTCGATCAGTCCAATCAGCATGCTAGCCAGTCGCGCCGAGGTATTAAGTGAGGTAGCATCATCAATCCAGTCAAATGCTCGGCGGATTCGCTCGCAGGTTATAAGCGCGAGGTGCTTGTATAAAATCGGATGCAACTGCGCTGTCTGAATGACTAGATTTCTTGGGATTGAGATGAGCGTTACTTTATTAATCGTCCACGCATCATGGGTGCGAGGATTGTCATCTATGATAGATATCTCACCAAACCACTCACCACTAGATAGATGTGCCAGAGTCATAGCATGGCCACTAGCGCTCACATTACAGACTCTAATAGTACCCGACACGACAAAGTGTAGCGCCGCATCATCGTTGTCACCGATGGCATGAATCATTTGACCTTTTTGGTATACCTTTAACACCGCATCGCCTGCCAATAGCGGCTGCACAATGGCTGGCAATTGACTAAACCATGGGTCGTTATTTAAATAATCATTGATATTCATAAGTGTAATGTTTTTGACAGATTTGGTTTTATGAAATGGTGTAAAGTAATCATTCAGGATATCTAACACAGTAAAGGAATACACCATGCAAACAACTATGCAAACTGCGACATCAACCGATTCAATCTCGAGTGTACACCATAATATGAGCGAACAAGAGTGGCAGATGCGCGTAAATCTTGCCGCCTGTTATCGAATGATTGCTTCTTATGGCTGGGACGATTTGGTATTCACTCATATCTCTGCGCGCGTACCAGGTACTGAGGATGAGTTTTTAATCAATCCGTATGGCATGTTATTTGAAGAGATTACCGCTTCTAGTCTGGTTAAGGTCAACAAATCAGGCGAGAAAGTAGCACCATCAGAGTTCGACGTGAATCCAGCTGGATTTATCATTCACAGTGCTGTGCATGAAGCTCGTGATGATGCGCACTGCGTCATTCATCTGCACACAAATGATGGCGTTGCTGTCTCAGCGCAAGAAAAAGGCTTACTGCCTATCTCGCAACAATCATTATTTCCACTCTCTAACTTGGCATACCACGACTACGAAGGTGTCGCATTAAACCCTGAAGAAAAGGTTCGTTTGGTTGCTGATTTAGGCGATGCTCACTTCATGATTTTGCGTAACCATGGTCTGCTCACTTGTGCCGATACGGTTGCCAACGCGTTTTTGTACATGTATATCATGCAAAGAGCTTGTGAGATTCAGATAAAAGCGCAGAGTGGGGGCGGTGCATTGACGCCGATACCAGCACAAATCTTGGCAGGTATCCAAGCTGCGTCAGAGCAAGTGACTCGGGGCTCGAATGGCGATATCGCATGGCCTGCATTGTTGAGGAAATTGCGCCGCACTGACCCATCATTTGAGGAGTAAGTCGCTAATGATAACTCTTGATGAGTGGCAACGGCAGGGGCAGTATGAATCCATTCAGGGGCATCAAATCTTTACTCGATATGCAGGGGATAAAAGTGCACCTGTATTGCTATTGATTCATGGTTATCCTAGTGCCAGTTGGGACTGGGAGGGCATGTGGGATGCGCTAACCGAGCATTATTATGTCATCACCCTCGATATGCTGGGGTTTGGGTTATCAGATAAACCCAAAAACGCGCGCTATCTAATCAGTGAGCAGGCGGGTATTTATCAAGCGGTTTTGCAAAAACTGGGCGTCAGTGATTATCATATATTAGCGCATGACTATGGTGATACAGTGGCTCAGGAGTTGCTAGCCAGACAAGTCGAAGGGAGTGCTGAGCGACACATTGCTAGCGTATGCTTTTTAAACGGTGGTCTGTTCCCTGAGACGCACAAACCTATATTGGTACAGAAACTACTGCTATCGCCATTGGGCCCTTTGGTATCGAAGCTGATTAATAAGCAGAAATTTGCGGGCAGTCTACAGCGGATATTTGGCCCCGACACGCGGCCCACAGTAGAGGTGATAGATACGCTATGGCAGCTGTTAAATCATAATGATGGGTTGGGTGTGATGCATAAGCTGATTAACTATATGCCCCAACGTCAGCAGTACCGCGAGCGATGGGTAGGTGCGATTATCGACAGTACTGTACCGGTTAAATTGATCGCAGGTGCTAAAGATCCTATCTCAGGTCAGCATATGATTGATCGTTATCGTCAGCTGATACCCAATGCTGATATAACCAATATGCCTATGTTAGGTCATTATCCGCAAGTAGAAGATGCCGCGGCAATTACAGCGGCCTATTTACAATTTAGACGCAGTATTCTATAAATATAGTTCAATCCAACAAACGCAGAGCATCACATGGTGCTCTGCGTTTGTTATTCTCTTATCATCCTTTAACTCTCAAAAAATGCATCATTCTAAATGAGACTAATATCCGTAAGCGTAGTCACAAAGCTGTGCAAAAGGTTTTTGATAAAATGATCACTAACAAATGGCTAATTATCATTAAATGGCCTATATACATGGTGCTACAAGATACTGATGACTTGATAAAAAGGTATTTTGAAAAGTTTGAGGTTTTGGAGCGTAGTCTAAGAGACTATCTTTTAAGTTTATTATGAGAATATAAAGTAATCGAGTAAAGTCTAACAGATATAACTATTCTTAAAAGCTGTTATAAGTGGTTCCATTATAGCGGTCTGTTTTAGATGGTCTGTTTTAGATGGTCTGTTAATAGGCTTTAAGAGTGAAATAACTGGTTTCGTTGGGGTATACCTTTTGAGAGAAAATAATTTATTTGTAAAAATTTATACTTGATACCCATTTATTATAGCTCGATCATTTAATAGGCTATAGACTTTTTCAAATAGCTCATCAGCTTTCTCATGACCATCATGATAGTCATGCCAAAAATTTCCATGGAACTCGATTGGTTGTAATCGATAATAGCCCTTAAAACCACTATTCAATTCATACCACTCCCAGTTTTGAGGTATTTGAGAGTCAATCACATCAAAGAGCGCTAAGCTGAAAACACAAGGTGTTCCATCATCATTTCTTCGGATAGTAATTAAAGGTTGTTTTTCATCTGGTCTTATACTAATAGAAATAACGATATAGTTCTTTCCCAGCGTTAAAGAGCTATTATTATCATCCAACTTTGTGTATTTAACGATCATGGTGTGATAGTTCCTTTAATTTTATAGTGATTAAAGTATTCTCGAATACTAGCAGCTCGATGCCTGTATAGCGCACCGATCATAGATAGAGTATGTATGGTAAGTACACCATAAAGTACACTGTGGCTATCTCAGTAATTCAAAACCTCGATATCATTAGCCTACAGTCAAAGATTCAAGCCCTCACTAGGGAACCGAACCTTTAGCAGCCGTATTTTGGCTTTTTTCACTGACTATTTTAGATAAGTTTAGGCTTTAGCGCTGTCTACCCAAGAGAACTCTTCTAAGATACTCATCCATTGATCGTCTAATCCTGCTGTTAGTACTAGTGGCTCACCAGTGACGGGGTGGCTGAGCGCCAAAGTCTGTGCATGTAGCAACATACGCGTGCAATCATAGTGAGTACGAAAAAACCGTGTATGACGTATATCGCCGTGACTGGTATCACCCACGATATGATGGAATACATGTCTCATATGCCGACGCAGCTGATGTTTGCGTCCAGTTTCAGGCGTTAAGCGAACCAGACTATAGCGGCTAGTGGCATGCTTTTTTGATACTGCAAATGGCAGCTCAATTTGTGCCAAACTTTGCCAGTGGGTGACCGCTTCTTGAGCAGGTTTATCTAAGTTGGCAAATTTATCGGCAATGGCATCAGGTTTAAAGCTTAACGCATAATCAACAGTACCTTGCTCAGACATAAAGCCGCGCACCACTGCCAAATATTGCTTGGTCACTTTGCGTTCAGTAAACGCTTCGGTAAGGCTGCGTGCCACGGCTGAGCTCTTGGCAAATAACAACACACCTGATGTAGGTTTGTCTAACCTATGTACTGGAAACACATGGCAGCCTACCGCATCACGAGTAAGCTGCATGGCAAAGCGTGTCTCACCTTTGTCCAGCCAACTGCGATGCACCAACAGACCAGCTTCTTTATTAATCGCTACTATATACTCATCTTCATAGATAATTTCTATTTGATCAGCAGTATTGCCTTCGATATCCATGTTTTCATTGCTCATATTTTAGATGCGTCAATTATATATTCTTTTTATTGTACCTGTAGTGGCATAATAAATTTAGATAGTGATGCAGAGAAAATACGCGGTATACAAAGGAACGATGATAAAAATTAACCATATCGGCTAAAAAATACCCGCAACGGCGTTTATATCTTTACCGTTAGCAGAAGCGTTAATATAAATAGTAAAACGCTAAATGATAAGACGTCAGCTGCCGATGTATTGAGCATGGAAGTACCAACAACCATTTAATACTTTTCTACGCTCATTATTTGTAATATATGGAGTATCAAGAAAGGAGTAGGTTTATGAGTATTCAAACGTTTGAGCCAAAGCTGGCTGATGTCGGCGGTATTCCAATCGCACGTTTATTACCCAATAAAGGCAAAAAACCGATCGGTGCGTGGTGCTTTTTAGATCATGCAGGTCCTGCTGATTTTGGTGAAGATGATGCAGGGATGCAAGTGGGTCGCCATCCGCATACTAATTTGCAGACTTTCAGCTGGATGCTAAATGGTGAAGTGCTGCATAAAGACAGTTTAGGTAATGAACAGGTTATTACCAAAAACCAAGTCAATGTCATGACCGCAGGTACAGGTCTGCACCAAGGTATCAGTCATACAGAGCAAAGTGTCTTTCCAGATACGGGCGGTTCAGAAAATGCTGCCCGTGGTATCAGTATGGTGCAGCTATGGATTGCGCTTCCCACCGATCAGAAAATCGAACGCAGTTTTCATCATTATCCTGAGCTACCGACATGGAGCGAGGGCAACGTACAGATGATACTGACGACAGGTAGTTATACCAATACATCAGGTAAGACCTTTGAAGCACCTACCATTCAGTATTCAAAACTGGTTGGTATAGATGTGTATTTCAAGCAAGATGGCGAAGCGACATTGAATTTAGAGCCAAGCTTTGAGTACGGTATCTTGGTTTCAGAAGGAGAGGTAGAGTCCGAAGGCAAGGTTTGTCGGCAAGATCAGTTATTCCGTTTTCATGATAGCGATGTTGCTAATAACAAAAGTATCAAACTGGCTGCCAAAAAAGGCACACGTATCATGTTTATCGGTGGCGAACCGCTGAATAACCAAGTACTAATGTGGTGGAACTTCGTTGCTGATAACAAAGCTGAGATTGAGCAATCTATTATTGATTGGAATAATGGTCATGAGCGTTTCGGTAATGTTGACTCTGATATGAAGCGCTTGCCTGCACCTGAACTACCGAAAGGTTTTAAAGGCTGATTACAATTTGTCTCGCCACCTCACTATTTAACCTTAACTCGTAGAAAGCTGCTTAGGTAAAATACTGCTTAAATAAAATAAGGGTAGTTTGACGTAAGGATTAGAAAGGGATAGGTCGACCAAAAATCAAATTCTGATTCACACATAATTATCACGATGATAAATCATATATGAATCAGGACAATATTTGAGATATAGCTCAGTTGGCTTACAATCAAAGCGCCAATGCTTAAGTTCTATAAAGGACTTTTACGACATGCCAGCCAAATTTGGTCTTTACTAAATGCGGGGTAAATAGTTCGCCGGTAAAGCAAACCTTATCGAATGGCCCTACCATATCACCTTTGCCAAACTCACCTAAGCTGCCACCTTTTTTACCTGATGGGCAGGTTGAGTATCGCTTGGCCAGTACATCAAACTTAGCACCTTTTTTAAGCTTGGCAATAATGTCCTCAGCTTGTTCTTTATGTTTTACTAAAATGTGCAATGCGCTAGCGGTACGAGCCATAATGTAACCCTTTCATAAAATATCAATTATCGGGACATTATATCACTACTTACCTTAGTTGCTAACCTCACTTGTAGGTGCTGAGTTCTCCCAAGTCATCCTTATACAATCGTGACTATAGGGGTTGGAGAAAAGAAGTTTTAGCCATGCAGTGTTTTATTTAAACTACAGTCTTTATTTAAACTACAGCCCTTAAATGACGGACATAAAAAAAGCCTCAATCTTTAGATTGGGGCTTTTCGAATTGGGGAACTTACTTTACTCATATCAAATCACGGAATCAAACTATCTACCAGAAGTTGAATGCTAGTGTTTAATGCCTCATTAGCGAACTTTTTATTTCTCAAGCTATGGTTACACACCGCTTCAGTTTGAATAGAAAAGTCAGAATAGTGCTGAGTCACCGCCCAAATATGAAAAATCAAATGGATAGCAGACACGGACTTAATTTTGTTATCTGCAATCCAGCCATCAATCACTGCCACCTTTTCACGAACCAAAGATTTCAAAGGGCCTTTTAATACGGCCATCAAATGAGGTGCCCCTTGTATAATCTCTAACGCATATAGTCTCGATGCTGCAGGCGATTTTTTTGAGATTTTATATTTTTCTTCAATATAGGTCTTAAGGGCAACCCTTGGATCTTGGTTGGCGTTAATCTCACTCAAAGGCGATAGCCACTTACTCAGCACCTTTTCTAAAACAGCAACATACAGAACTTCTTTACTTTGAAAGTAATAAAATATATTCGATTTAGATATGTCAGCTTCTTCGGCAATTTGCTCCATGCGCGCGCCATTCAATCCCTCTTGGGAAAATACGATCAATGCAGCATTGATGATATGTTCTTTCTTTTTTAATATCTTTGCACTCGTCTCTGTCTCTTCTTTTAGTGCGTATTCTTTCACTATATTTTCCCTCATCGTAAAGCCATATGAACCTAATTTTAAATGATAGTTGATTCAATTTAAAAAAGGGTCGAAGTAACCAAAGGCAGATGATACTGGTTGATCAAAACGGGTATGCCAACTACTCCAACAGCGAGCAATACCATAACGGTTTACAGGTTTACCGACTAAAGCAACCTGCTGTTGACCAGTCTTTTCTGCTGCTTATTCCACCTTATCTTCATCCAAACCACTATCAAAATGTACTTATAAACAATTTATACATTTGTGCACTATTTTATAACACTTTGCACCAATTTATAACAGCCCGCACTATTTCTCTGCATTTTTTTAGACCATATGGTTCAATAATTTTTGTATGAAAAACATATAAGTCATTGATAAATAAATATTAATTAATTTGGCATAAATTATGCTACATAAAAAACATGAAATAATCTTTATTTCTTTTATCGCTCTTTTCTTCCTCAAACGTATAGGTGAAATCATGGAAATAGGTATTTTTTGTCCGATTGGTAATAACGGCTGGTTAATTTCAAAAAACGCGCCGCAATACAAGCCAACATTTGAGCTAAATAAACAGATTGTGCAACGTGCTGAGCACTATGGTTTTGATTTTGCGCTCTCGATGATCAAGCTGCGCGGCTTTGGCGGGGAGACGGAGTTTTGGGATTACAACCTCGAGAGCTTTACCTTGATGGCGGGATTGGCCGCAGTCACGTCCAAGATAAAAATCTATGCCACATCGGCAACGTTGGTCATGCCACCTGCGATCGTAGCGAGAATGGCATCAACGCTTGATAGCATCTCAAACGGGCGTTTTGGATTGAATGTCGTGACTGGCTGGCAAGAAGCAGAATATGGACAGATGGGAATGTGGCCAGGCGATGATTATTTTGGCAAGCGCTATGACTACCTATCTGAATATGTACAAATTTTAAGAGATCTTTGGGCAACAGGCCAATCTGATTTGAAGGGTGAGTTCTTTCAGATGAATGATTGTCAGGTGAAGCCTATTCCAAAAGCGGATATGAAGATTATCTGTGCGGGCCAATCAGATACAGGCTTGGCGTTCTCTGCAAAATACGCTGATTACAACTTTGTCTTCGGTAAAGGTCTGAACACGCCAACTGCCTATGCCGGTATCAATGATCGCTTAAAGGTACACACGGATAAGACGGGTCGTAACGTTCCGACCTATGTCCTCTTTATGGTCATTGCAGATGAGACCGATGAAAAAGCCCAAGCAAAGTGGCAATCATACAATGATGGTGCGGATTTCGAAGCCATTGATTGGTTGCAGTCGCAAGGCGGTAAGGACAAAACATCAGGCAAAGATACCAACGTTCGCCATATGGCCTCAAGCGTTTCACCAGTCAATATCAATATGGGTACGCTTGTCGGCTCTTTTGAAAATGTCGCCAGTATGTTAGACGAAGTCGCTGAAGTACAAGGTACGGATGGCGTTCTACTGACCTTTGATGATTTCGTGCAAGGCGTGGAAGATTTTGGTAGCAGAATTCAACCGCTGATGCAGAGCCGCATCAATGTTGATACACCAGTTGCCAGCCAAGCTGTCAGCGAAGCCTAATAAAAGGAGCAAATATGAATTCGGTTAATACAATTTGTGCAGACTTTACCAAGGAATCCTCTCCTGTTTTAGAGTCGTTGCCTGAACCTATCAAGTTAGATCCATCCCAGACGGCATTGATCGTCGTGGACATGCAAAACGCGTATGCCAGCCAAGGTGGTTATCTAGATTTGGCTGGGTTTGATGTCACAGCGACCAAACCTGTCATCGATAAAATCAAGCAAGCCGTGGCTATTGCCCATCAATCTGGCATACAAGTCATCTACTTTAGAAATGGCTGGGACAACAAATATGTGGAGGCTGGTGGTAGTGGATCGCCTAATTATCACAAATCAAATGCCCTAAAAACCATGCGTAAGAATCCTGAAATTGAGGGAACGCTATTAGCAAAAGGCGGCTGGGATTACGAGTTGGTCGACGAGCTTAGCCCTGCGCCTCAAGACATCGTTATAGATAAACCTCGATATAGCGGCTTTGCTAACACTAACTTCGATAGTGTATTGCGATCACGGGGCATACGTAATCTATTGCTCACAGGTATCGCGACCAACGTCTGTGTTGAATCTACGCTTCGAGATGGGTTCTTCCTTGAGTATTTTGGCGTGTTATTAGATGACGCTTGTTATCAGGCAGGACCAGTAGAGGCTCATGAGGCCACACTTTATAACGTAAAAACCTTTTTTGGTTGGGTATCTGATGTTGCCAGCATGCAGCAGTGTTTTTCAGATAGCTAACGTTTTACTTAGCCAGTTTTTAGCAACCTAAACCACGATTTTCATACTTAATCCAACCGCAATAGGAATGTAGATATGTCTAAACAAGTGATTATCCCTGAAGGTACCAGCAAACCGTTAGCCCCTTATGTACCCGCTACCAAGGCCGACAACATCGTTTATGTCTCGGGCACCTTGCCCTTTGATGAAAACAACGATGTCGTACATGTGGGTGATGCCGCTGCTCAAACTCGCCATGTGTTAACAACGATTCAAAACGTTATTCAAACTGCTGGTGGCGATATGGATGATGTGACCTTTAATTCAATCTTTGTAAAAGATTGGGCAGATTATGACACGGTCAATCAAGTCTATGCAGAATTTTTTCCCAATGAAAAGCCAGCAAGATTTTGTATCCAATGCGGATTGGTTAAACCAGATGCTTTGGTCGAAATCGCGTCCATAGCGCACATTGGATAAAAACCTGTTTAAAAATAACTGCAGTTAGTGAATTTAAAGTTACCTGACATCGAACCCCCTAGCATTGGACTGTAGTAGGGCGCTTTAGTTGACTACACATGTGGCGGAATATTGTTTAAAAGGAAATGACAGATGAATACAGTAATTAAAGAAAGCCAAGTAACGCAATCCTCATTAATGAAACATAAGTCTAAAGAATCATTCACCTCTACGGCAGGAAACTTAACCGACATGCAGCAGTCTTTTAGAGATGCGATGAGCAAGTTGGCTGCTGCCGTGAACATTATTACCACTGAGGGTCCAGCAGGGCGAGCAGGATTTACAGCCTCAGCGGTGTGCAGTGTCACTGACGAACCGCCAACCCTATTAGTGTGTCTAAACCGAAGCGCTTCTGTGTACAAGTTTTTTAAAGAAAATATGGTGCTATGCGTCAACACACTTGGTCTTGAACATAAAGATTTAAGCGGTGTGTTCGGTGGTAAAAAGGCGCTGGAAGAAAGATTTGAGCAAGGCAACTGGTCCACGCTGTCAACCGGATCGCCTGTATTAGAGGACGCCAGCATCTCTTTTGATTGCAAAATCAAACTCATCAGCTCGGTGGGGACCCACGATATTCTTATTTGTGAAGTATTGGATATCAAACACAAGCCTGATTGTGAAAGTCTCATCTATTTCAATCGAGACTACCATCAATTGAGTAAGTGCAAAAACTAAGTATCACACCTCTACTTTTTTTAAGGATATTCAAAATGGATAAATGGTTTGTGAAATGGCGTCCCTACACCGGGAACCTAGAAACGACACCGGTAGGTATCAATGAATACTTACCAATGGGTAAAAGTGTGGTATTAGGCGCACAGCACTCATTTGCAATGTTCGGTGCGACAATCTTAGCTCCCTTACTGATGGGCTTTGATCCTAGCTTAACCATGCTGATTACTGGTATAGGTACGATACTTTTCTTTCTGATTACTGGTGGTCACGTACCAAGTTATTTGGGTTCTAGCTTCGCATTTATCGGTGCGGTCGCAGCAGTAACAGGGTATAGCGGCACTGGTATCAATCCAAATATTGGTATTGCGCTGGGAGGTACCGTTGTCTGCGGGGTTTTATACGCATTGATGGGTCTGCTGGTGATGAAAACAGGGACAGAGTGGATTGAGAACTTGATGCCACCTGTGGTCACTGGGTCCATTGTCATGATTATTGGGTTGAACTTAGCGCCTGTCACCATACAAAGCGTCATCGGCAGTAGCTTTGACTCTTGGATGGCATTGGTCACCGTATTATGTATTTGTTCAGTCGCCGTATTTACCAAAGGCATGGTCAGACGCCTGTTACTGTTAATCGGGCTAGTCGCCGCATATTTTATTTATTTCCTATTAACGAATGTCTTGGGCATGGGCACGCCTATTGATTTTAGTCCAATTGCAAATGCTGCTTGGTTCGGTATTCCAACCCTTTATTCTCCTGTCTTTGAGACCAGTGCCATATTAGTCATTGCACCCGTCTTTATCATCTTGATCGCTGAAAACCTTGGGCATTTCAAAGCAGTAGAAGCCATGACTGGCAAAAGTATCTCACCTTATATGGGTAGAGCATTCTTCGCTGACGGCCTTTGTACCACGCTTTCAGCCTCGGTAGGCGGTACTGGTATGACGACTTATGCAGAAAACATCGGCGTGATGGCCGCGACCAAAATTTACTCTACCGTCGTTTTTGTCATAGCAGGTGTCTTTGCAATCTTATTGGGTTTATCCCCTAAGTTTGGCACGTTGGTCAGTACTATTCCTGTACCTATTTTGACTGGTGCCTCAATCGTTGTCTTCGGTTTAATTACCATCGCTGGTGCACGCATTTGGATGAATGCAAAAATTGATTTCAGTAAGAATGGCAATATGTTGGTAGCCGCCGTCCCAGTAATCTTAGGTACTGGCAACTATTCACTAAACATTGCAGGCTTTGATTTAGGCGGTATCGGTACTGCTACTTTTTTAGCCATTCTTATGAACCTCGTTTTCAATTTTAAAAACAAACAAAAAGAGGTGAGCGTGACCACTGAGAGAGAAATCGCTACATCAGAGCCGCTCTTAAAACTCAATCCATAAATTTAAATCCCTACTTGATATTACCTTAAGGAATCGTGTCATGAATACAGAACCACGCAGCGTACAACAATTGATCAATGGCGAATTTACCGAGTCAACTACCACAGAATGGATTGATATCACCAATCCAGCCACGCAAGAAGTTATCGCTAAGGTACCACAGTCAACACCTGCGGAAATCGAACAAGCCATAAAAACGGCATCTGAGGCCTTTCAGAGTTGGCGTATCACACCAATCAGCAAAAGAGCGCGTGTGTTTCTAAAGTATCAACAATTGATACGTGAAAATATGGATGAGCTGGCAGCGCTACTGACTGAAGAACAAGGTAAGACACTGGCAGATGCTAGAGGTGATGTATTTAGAGGTCTTGAGGTCGTAGAACACGCATCAGGTATCGGCAACTTGCAACAAGGGGGCTACATTGAAAATGTCGCCAGTAGTGTTGATATGTATACCGTTCAGCAGCCAATAGGTGTCTGTGCAGGTATCACCCCCTTTAATTTCCCTGCCATGATTCCTCTATGGATGTTTCCAATGGCCATCGCTACAGGCAACACATTCATCCTAAAACCTTCTGAGCAAAACCCAATCGTTACCATGAGATTGGTCGAGTTGGCGCTTGAAGCAGGTATACCAAAAGGGGTATTGAATGTGGTTCATGGTGGTAAAGACACGGTGGATGCACTGTGCGATCACCCTGACATAAAAGCGATATCTTTTGTAGGTTCAACAGCAGTGGGCAAGCATGTGTATGACCGTGCAGGTCAGGCTGGAAAACGTGTGCAATGTATGATGGGTGCGAAAAACCATGCCGTTATCATGCCTGATGCCAATAAAGAACAAAGTCTGAATCAGTTAGCAGGCGCAGCATTTGGTGCAGCAGGTCAGCGATGCATGGCACTGTCTGTCGTGGTATTGGTTGGAGAGTCTAAACAGTGGGTTGATGAAATTGTAGAAAAATCAGCACAGCTAGTAGTGTCTGCTGGCAAGGATGACAAAGACTTAGGTCCGCTAATATCTAAGCAAGCCAAAGCCCGTGTCGAGCGCTTAATCCAAGCGGGAATTGATGAAGGGGCGCATCTAAGACTAGATGGTCGTGGTTGTCAGGTAGCAGGTTATGAAGAGGGTAACTTTGTTGGTCCGACCATTTTAGACAATGTAACCACTGATATGAGCTGCTATACCGAAGAAATTTTTGGCCCTGTCCTATGCATTATGTATGCCGACACGCTTGAGGAAGCCATTAAGATTATCAATACCAATCCAAATGGTAATGGCACTGCAATTTTCACCCAGTCTGGCGCCCATGCACACAAGTTCCAACAAGATATCGATGTTGGACAAGTCGGTATCAATTTACCAATTCCAGTACCGCTACCGATGTTTTCGTTTACAGGGTCTAGAGCCAGTAAGCTCGGTGATTTGGGTCCTTATGGTAAGCAAGCGGTGCAGTTTTATACGCAGACCAAAACCGTGATATCACGCTGGTTTGATGAAGATGCTAGTGAAGGCGTAAATACCACTATCTCTATGAAGTAGCTGCACGGCCATATCAAACGTAGGACGTTATGTAGAGCGCGTGATTAATTGACAACAGGCTCTACATAACAACATACAAAAGCAAATATAAATGCAAATGGTGGATTTTATGAATATCAATACAATACCAGAAATCATTGAAGATATTAAAGCAGGCAAGATGGTCATAATCATGGATGATGAGGATAGAGAAAACGAAGGTGACCTCATTATGGCAGCCACTTCAGCCAAACCTGATGATATCAATTTTATGATTACCCATGCCAGAGGTTTAGTTTGTTTGACCTTGACCTCCGAGCGTTGCAAAAAATTAAAACTACCTCTCATGTGCAAAGACAACCAAGCACCTTACAGTACTAATTTCACCGTTTCCATTGATGCAGCAAAAGGCGTAAGTACCGGAATATCAACGGCAGACAGAGCTCAGACTATCAGAACTGCCGTGTCTCAAGACGTCACCTTTGATGACGTCGTAACCCCAGGTCATATTTTTCCATTAGTGGCTAAAGAAGGCGGTGTTTTAGAGCGGGCTGGGCATACCGAAGCAGGTTGCGATTTAACGAAGCTGGCTGGCTTGGAGCCTGCTGCAGTTATTGTAGAGATTATCAATCAAGATGGTGAAATGGCTCGTAGAAATGATCTGATGAAATTTGCTGATACTCATAACCTAAAGGTCGGCACCATAGACGCGTTAATTAAATATATTGAATCTCAAGAGGCTGTTGAAAGTAAGGGTGAAAGAGAAGTCGAAAATTTCGAAGAAACCGTAGCGTATGAATATGATGAAAGCGATGAGCGTACCGTTGAATTGATTTAGTAAATTCAATTTAACTTAACTTGATTTTATAAGCTATTAGATACTTTTACCGCAATTTGAATTTTACTGAAATTGGATGAAACCCTATGTTAGTTAAAAAATATCCTTGTAAGAACGACACGTCAGAAACGGTCGTATTTAGTTCAGGTTTAGGCGGGCATGCTGATTTTTGGTTACCTCAAATTGAGTGTTTTACCGAGCATTACAATGTGATTTGCTATGAACAAGAGGGGGTATCACCTGATAGTGACTTCTTACCTGATAACTATTCCATGCAAGATTTAGCGGATCAATTAATCGAAATTTTAAAACAAGAAGGGCTGTCTAATTGTCATTTTGTCGGTCACGCACTTGGCGGATTTATCGGTATGGAAGTCGCTTATAAAGCGCCAGAATTGTTAGATAAATTGGTCATCTTAAATGGTTGGGAAAGCCTCGATCCTCACACTATTAAATGTTTTCGTATGCGAACCAGTTTGCTACAAGATACAGGGGTAGAGGCATTTGTACGTGCGCAAGCGATATTTTTATACCCTCCGATATGGATCTCAGACAACATAGATATACTCACACAAAAAGAAGATAAAGCAATTGCTAACTTTGCTCCCGTTAAAAACGTCTTAACGAGACTAAAAGCCTTGCAGGCTTATCAACCCTTAATAAATGCTAAGCATATCAAAAACAAAACGTTGGTTTTAAGCAATCTTGATGATGTGTTGGTGCCATGGCAACGTGGTCTGGCTTTAGCCGATAATATGCAAAATGCTCAATTTGAGTTAATGCTGACGGGTGGACATGGCAGTACAATCACAGAGACCTGCTCAACCAATAGCAAAATCCTTCAATTCTTATCCAAAAATTAATATAAATTAGGACGTACTATGACTGATTCCCTATCGTTATCCTCAGAAGGTCTAGATCAGCTGTTTGGCAAGGCCAGATCCTTTAACGCTTGGCAAAAAAAAGACGTGCCAGATGCACTACTTGAAGAGATCTATCACTTAGTTAAAATGGCGCCTACCTCGGCCAATTGTTCACCGGCGCGGTTTGTATTTCTCAAATCTGATGACGCTAAAGCGGAATTAGAGCCAGCATTGTCATCAGGTAATATCGAAAAAACAATGACAGCACCTGTCACAGTGATTGTTGCTTATGATGAAGAGTTTTATGAGCAACTTCCCAAATTATTCCCACATACGGATGCCCGATCATGGTTTAACTCTAGCCCTGAACTCATAACAGAAACGGCGTTTAGAAACAGTTCTATGCAAGCAGCTTATCTGATTTTGGCTTGTAGAGCCTTGGGTTTAGACACGGGCCCAATGTCTGGATTCAATAATGAACTGGTAGATAAAACCTTTCTTAAAGATAGCAAATGGACTTCAAATCTACTGATTAATATAGGTTATGGTCAAGAAGATCAATTGTACAGCCGTCTGCCAAGATTAGATTTTGATGAGGCTTGTCAGATTTTATAAAAACAAGCGATTCATCCATGTGAAAGGGTAGCTGCTTTCGACTGGGTTATTAAGTGAACCATAATGATGCCTAATAACTATTTTTGATTACAGCGCTCTGAAACTTAGGGTCTTCCACTACAGCTCTTTTATTGCAGGCATAAAAACAGCCCCAACCTTGAGATTGGGGCTTTCTACATTTGGGAAGTATAAGCAGACTCAGTGCTGATGGTAAATGTGACTATTTTAATGAATCAACAACATTGATATCACTAGATCACAGTCCAAATAGGGCGTTGCATTCTTAGACTGTACTGAACATATTTCTTTGGATAAGGTCACACTACAAACTCGAAAGCAAAACACTTGTTTCACTATTCAAAATACCATCAATTTCTCTGACTTGACGCAGCACTTCATCAAATTCCCTCAAGCTTGTGGTATGTATCTCTCCTACCAAGTCCCATGCACCATTGGTTGTATGTAGCTTAATCAATTGAGGGATACCCCGTAGTTTCCTAATCACTTGTGAAGTAGATTTTCCTGTTACTTCAATCATCATCATCGCTTTAACTGTTTCTTTATCTAGTGCCTCATGCACTCGAATCGTAAATCCTAAAATAGCACCGTTGTGAATCAGTCTATCCAATCTGTTTTGGACAGTGGCACGAGAGACTTTGAGTTTTTTAGCAAGGTTGGAGATGGTTGCTCGACCATCTTGTCGAAGTTCAGATATCAGTTCGCTATCTAAAGAGTCATAAGTGTAATACGCCATAAAAATGCTTCCTTCATTAGATTTTGACATTATGCTAAGTAGCACCTAACAATGTGTCAAAAAAATGTCCATATTTGGTAAATTATTAACATTTTAACTGACAATTATAATTGGTAGCATATTAATTGTCGGTTAAACAAATAATATTCAAGGAATGGAGTAAAACTAATGTCTAAATTTATCGTATCACAGAAGCAGGGTGTGCCATTTGTTAGCGTACAGGCGATGGCTGAAATCATTAGTAATTATGGTATAGAACAGACCATAAAAGAATTGGTAGATGCTTTAGAACAAGATTTTTCTCGTTGGGATAGTTTTGAAAAATCCAGTCGTTTTGCTTCTCATTCCAAAGACGGTGTCATAGAGTTGATGCCTGTCAGCGATGGTGAAATGTTTGCGTGCAAATATGTCAATGGCCATCCGATCAACACCAAGCGCGATTTGCAGACGGTAGCCGCTTTTGGCTTATTGTCTGATGTCGATACAGGCTATCCGATTTTATTAACAGAAATGTGTATTTTAACGGCCTTACGCACGGCAGCGACTTCAGCACTGGTTGCCAAACATTGTGCGCCTAAAAACGCCCAGACTTTAGCGCTCATCGGTAATGGTGCTCAGGGTGAGTTCCAAGCAATGGGTATGAAGGCAGTCGTAGGTATCTCAAAAGTGCGTTTATATGATGTCGACCCAGCCGCATCTGAAAAAGTAGCGCATAACCTTGCCGATTCAGGTCTAGAGATTACTATTTGCAAAACGGTAGAAGAGGCGGTTGAAGGTGCAGATATCATCACTACCTGTACCGCAGATAAGAAAAACGCCATCATTCTTCGTGATGATATGGTCAAAAAAGGCGTTTATATCAACGCCATTGGCGGTGACTGTCCTGGTAAAACCGAGCTAGATGCCAACATTTTGTTAAGAGCCGATCATGTCATTGTAGAGTTTGAACCACAAACCCGTATTGAAGGCGATATTCAACAGCTCTCTCAAGATTTCCCTGTGACAGAGTTTCACCGCATCGTCAACGGTGAAAAAGAAGTACGCACCAACGAAAATAACTTGGTTGTATTTGATGGTGTTGGTTTTGCCTCAGAAGACTTTACGGCTTTGGTATTTTTGCGTGATTTGATTAAAAAACAGGATGCATATGAGCTGCTTGACTTGATTCCTCAGCAACAAGACCCTAAAAACCTCTATTCTGTCGTAAAAGCTCATAGCAAAGATCGTAGCCTGGAGACGGATGAAGCGATGGCCGCATCATAAGTAATTTGAATATAGAAAAATAGGAGTTCAATGCTAGATGTGGACTCAAATGATGAAAAAATTGTTTTATTTAATAGAGACAAAATAATGAATGATTTAATGAAAAACGTGCGAATAGTAGAAGTTTATTCAGACGTCGCAGGGCATAAAAAAGGCGCGTCACTAGGAATCGATGCATTGCGCGCGTCATCAAAAGAGATGAATGCAGACTACTATGAAAAATTGCAACTTGATAGTATAAAAAATGAATACATACATGAAGAAGAGTCGCCATTTAAGCATGCAAAATACGCTGATGTAATTGAACCTGTTATTTCTAAATTGGCTCATAAAATCAAAGATATAAGAAATGAGAATCAATTTCCGATTGTTATTGCAGGTGATCATTCTAGCTGTGCAGGCACCATGCACGGTCTAAAAATGGCACATCCTGATGCTGAAATCGGCGTGGTTTATATAGACGCACACGCCGATTTTCACTCACCATATACTAGCGGATCAGGAAATATGCATGGCATGCCTTTGGCGATGGCTTGTGCCATTGATAATTTGGAATGTCAGCGTAACGAGCTTTCTGAAAAAGAAAAAGAGTATTGGGAAAAGTTGAAGTTTATGGCATCGAACGAGCCATCAATTAAGCCAGAAAATGTGGTGTTTTGTGCGGTTAGAGATTATCAAGAAGAAGAGATGGATCTAATCAGAAGACATAAAATCCCTTTATACAGCGTGGCTGAGATAACCCAAAAAGGCATCAGTTCTACCGTAGAGGAAATCTTCAAAAAACTAGAATATTGCGACCATATTTATGTCTCGTTTGATGTTGATAGTGTCGACCCTTTATATGTGCCAGGCACCGGTACACCTGCAATGAATGGCCTGTCATACGAGCAAGCGATGCAACTTAACATAGAGTTAATTAAGAACAAGAAAGTATGCTGCTGGGAAATGGCAGAGATAAATCCTTTGTATAACAACTCAAAAGATGACTCGACCAGAATATTTAAGATCTTAGAAAAAGTGACCCACACACTTTTGAGCAATTACTAGGATTAAATATTCAAAATGAGTAACAGAATCTAACCTAAAGGGGTTTGTTAAAACCTTCTTTAGGTTGGTTAAAAAGGGACTGCGAGTAAAAATAATATGGACATTATTAAAGCCAGCGCTGCAAGTCGAGATGTTAGCGGTATCAATATCAGACAATTTTTGAAGTTCTTTATCCCATCTATCATAGGTTTGATGCTTTTCGTATTTCCAATTCCTTATGTTGACGGTAAGTTTGTCACCTATGCAGAAGGATTTACCATTCCTATATCTGTATTGAAGGATTATATACAGGGTTATATCGGTGATCTTTTGCCGTTATTGGTTGTCACCTCAATCATGATTACCTTGTGTTGCACCTTATATACTAAAATCATGAAACCTGCATTTATTCTGAAGAATGCGTTTCTAAATAATTTATTAAACGTTACAACGCCTTGGCTGATTATTAGGATGCTTGGTGCGTTCTTTGTTGTCGTGACCTATTTTAAATTTGGGTTTGAGGCAATATATTCAGACAATATTGGCGGTTTAATATTATATGAGTTAATGCCAATACTTTTTATCGTCTTTTTCTTGGCTGGATTGCTGCTACCGTTATTGCTTGATTTTGGCTTATTAGAATTTTTTGGGGTTCTACTAAGCAAAGTGATGAGACCTTTGTTTGGCTTACCAGGTAGGTCATCTGTAGATTGTTTAACGTCATGGTTGGGCGATGGCACTATCGGTGTGTTATTAACCGATAAACAATTGGAAGGTGGGTTCTATACCAAAAAAGAAGCGGCAATTATCGCTACAAGCTTTTCAGCAGTGTCGATTACATTCTGTTTGGTTGTCATCTCTCAGGTTAAGCTTGAGAGCTACTTTATCAATATGATTGGGGTCGTTGCTTTATGCGGGATTGTTTGTGCGCTAATAGTCCCAAGATTATTACCTTTATCTAGAATTGAAGATACTTATACTATCGAAAACAGTGATAGAGATCATGAAACCATTCCCGAAGGGAAAACGTTATTCACCCACAGTCTACATAAAGCCGTTCAAAAAGCAGATAAGAGTCCAAGTTTTCTTACTTTCTTAAAAGATGGTCTAAAAAATATTTTGGATATGTGGATTGGAATATTGCCTGTCGTTATGGCAATCGGCACGATGGGTTTAATCGTTGCAGAAGAAACACCTATATTTGATTATTTAGGTATGCCTTTTATTCCATTCTTAGAGTTATTGAACATACCTTTTGCCGCAGAAATGTCAAAAACGATCATGGTAGGTTTTGCCGATATGTTCTTGCCGGCTATTATCGGTTCTTCAATAGAGTCAGAGTTAACGCGATTTGTCATCGCTTGCTTGTCAGTGTCTCAATTGATCTATATGTCAGAAGTCGGCGGATTGATTTTAGGGACAAAAATTCCAGTAAGCTTTTTTCAATTATTAGTCATTTTTCTCTTGAGAACCATTATCTCATTACCAATCATTGCGGTATGTGCTCATATGATTTTTTAAATAGAACTCACTAAAAGTCGGCTACACCACATCTGAACAATAAAATCAGCAAAAAACCACCTTAATAGGTGGTTTTTTGCTATCAGTATCAAGCATAGTTGAATTCACATAATTTCGATATAAGGAAACCGAGTTCAAGCGATATATTATTTCTTGCAACCATACAAAAATAGATATACGATTCATATACGTTTCGTATATTAAGGTGTTTTTATGGGAATTGTGAAAATTGATGATGAACTGCATGAAGATATTCGTAAAGCAAGTGCCGTCATGGTGCGCTCCATCAACGCTCAAGCTGAATATTGGATGAAGATAGGCATGCTCGCTGAAGCCAACCCAAATATGTCTTACAACCAGATTATCAATGAGCAAATGAGACAAGCTGATGTCAATGTAAGGAACCTTATAGATGGATAAGGTCATACTTAAAAATGCAGCGGAATTGGAAATCATGCGCGAGTCTGGGCGACTTCTAGCCTCTGTCTTTGATTATCTCGATGAGCAAATTACAGTCGGTACTTCTACGATGGACATCAATAACCTTGCTGAGCACTATATTGTCAATCAGTTAGGTGCACGTCCAGCCAGTAAAGGTCAGTATGGTTATCAGTATGCATTAAACACTTCAGTGAATAACGTGGTCTGTCATGGCATTCCTTCAGATCAGCAAATACTTAAATCAGGTGATATTGTGAATGTGGATATTACCCTAGAACAAGGTGGTTTTATCGCTGATTCTAGCAAAATGTATTTGATAGGTGAGGTGGCACCACTTGCAAAACGCTTGGTTGATCAGACCTATGAAGCCATGTGGGAAGGAATACGAGTGGTGAAACCTGGAGCAACGCTAGGTGATGTTGGTCATGCCATCCAAAGTTACGCTGAGCAGCAGGGCTATTCTGTAGTGCGAGAGTATTGCGGCCACGGTATTGGACGCGAAATGCATGAGGGACCGCAAGTGCTACATTACGGACATCAAGGAAAAGGTCTAGTCCTAAAAGAAGGTATGACATTTACCATTGAACCGATGGTCAATCAAGGTAAAGCCAAAGTTAAGGTCAAAAAAGATGGCTGGACCGTAATCACCAATGATAAAAAGCTATCTGCGCAATGGGAGCATACAATTGCGGTTACTTCTGACGGCTATGAAGTTCTTACTCTGCGAAACGATGAAATACTTTAAGCGATTTAACATTTGAACGGCTATTTGGTAAGGCGTTTCTATAATTCAGAAGCGCCTTTTTTTAGGATTTTATGTGACCGTTATTTAGCCAGTTATGTCTGAGAAGAAAGTGACTGATATCAAATGCAAAAGCCTCTGCTACGACACCAATCAGTAGCAGGCGACTATTTAACACATATAAAGATACTTATAGAGCTGCTTTGGTCGCGCCAGCCGCCCGTTCAATTAATAAATCCACGGGAGCATCAGGACTTAGTGTACCAAAGGCTAGCCCATGCTCATTCCCAATCCTAGAACGACAGAACGCCTGAGCGATCTCCGTATGTTCAGTCTGTAGTAGTATCGAAGCCTGTAGCATCAGTGCTAGGCGCTCAATCACATAGCGACTACGGAACTCTAAGGTTTGCGTATCCTCAAATCGCTCTATCAGCAGGTGTAATTCTGCATCATAATCAGCATTTTTTCCTGCTGCCTGCTGCAGTTCCTTAAATAAAGCTCGCTGAGTTTCTGGTTCTTTTTTTAAGGCACGCAGCACATCTAGACACTGCACGTTGCCACTGCCTTCCCAGATTGAGTTTAGCGGCGCTTGCCTGTACAGACGCGGCATAATAGTCTCTTCGACATAGCCATTACCGCCCAAACACTCTTGTGCCTCATTGATAAGAACGGGAGCGCGTTTGCATATCCAGTATTTCCCAATTGCTGTCGCGATACGAGCGAGAGCCGCTTCATGAGGGTCTGTTTTTATCCTATCAACAGCGCGTGCAATACGCATTGTTAGGGCCAAAGCCGCTTCTGACTCTAAGGCTAAGTCTGCCAGCACATTACGCATAATAGGTTGGTTGACTAATAATTTACCAAATGCTTCGCGTTGACTGGTGTGATGAATCGCTTGAACGATCGCTTGACGCATTTGAGCTGAGGAGCCAATCATACAATCAAGTCGGGTTAGGGCGACCATCTCAATAATGGTAGGAATACCGCGACCTTCAGTGCCTACTAGCTCACCGAATGCGCCTTGAAACTCCACCTCTGAGGAGGCGTTTGCCCAATCTCCTAATTTGTCTTTTAAGCGTTGAACTTGTACGGCATTGCGTGTCCCATCAGGCCGAAAGCGTGGTACTAAAAAACAACTAGGTCCACTGTCAGATTGGGCCAAGACGAGATGAGCATCACACATTGGCGCTGAGAAAAACCATTTATGCCCAATGATTTCATAAGAGCCATCTTCTTGTCGTATGGCCCTAGTTGTATTGCGACGTAAGTCGGATCCACCTTGTTTTTCTGTCATGCCCATGCCCATCGTACAGCCTAGCTTTTCTTCCATGGGCAAGCTGCGCGGATCATAGTGTTCAGATAATAGCTTGGGCAGCCATTTTTCAGCCAGCACTGGCGAATGACGTAGGGCAAGGATAGCGGCATAGCTCATAGACATGGGACAACCAAAGCCAGCCTCAGGCTGTGAGCCCAGATACATAACTGCCGCCCGAGCCACGTGAGCACTATCACGCTCTTCATTGCGCCAAGCAAAATTGCTCATGCCGTATTCCATTCCTGCACGCATCAGATCATGGTAAGCCGGATGAAACTCTACTTCATCTATACGCCGACCATAGCTATCAAAGTTGCGCAATTTAGGCTTGTTTTCATTAGCTAAGAATCCGCTGCTGATCAGCTCTCCACCAGTCAGTGCGCCAAACTCTTTTAAGTGACTTGCTGCCCAAGCAGCACCCTCTCGTGCGACCGCTTCTTTGAGCGCTGTATCTGTTTCCCATGCATTATAATTGGCTAAGGCAAAAGGTTGATTCTGCACCTCATGGGTCTTAAATTGATTTACAATTGACATGATGATTGTCTTCCCTGATTTTGAATGTCATTTACTAAGTTACAGTAGTTCAGTAACTTACACGATCAGTATTACATATAAAAAATAATTTCGTCAATAGGTGTAATATGAACAAACCAACGCCTCGTTTATTGCTTTTACGCTTACTTATGGTGGCAGAGGCAAATACCCTTAGTGCTTCCGAAGCGGTGCTGGCAGGCTCTATCTTTGGTATGACAGAAAATAGTATACGTGTGACGTTGGCTCGTTTGATCCAAGCGGATCTTGCTGAGTCGATTGGTCCTGCCACCTACAAACTCGGACCGAAAGCTCAAAAATTGGGCGCCGATGTGGCCTTATGGCAAACAGCAGATAAAAGAACGATAAAATCCGATGGTTCATGGATAGCGGTAGCGACCGGTGGATTACCTCGCAGTGATCGTAAAGCGCTACGTGCTCGTGATCGCGCTTTGTCATTATTGGGGTTTCGTGAACTTGATAAGGGGCTTTATCTGCGTCCCAATAATTTATTAGGCGGTATTGATGTCGTCCGTCAGCGTCTATTGGACTTGGGATTAGAAGAGGAAGCCGCGGTTTTTAAAGCCAATGATTTTGATGAGGTTAGGCAGAAAAAAGCACGAGCACTTTGGTCAGACATGCATCTTGAAAAGCATTACAAAGAGAAGTCGCAGCAGCTCACCGACTGGTTACATGGTTTGGACGACTTACCGTCCCATGTGGCGCTGCGAGAAATATTCATGCTTGGAGATGCAGGTATCCGCAGTGTTGTTTTTGACCCTCTGCTTCCTGCTCCCTTAGTAGATGAGGAAGCAAGGCAAAAGTATTTTGAGACGGTACGGCATATTAATGATGAGGGTAGGCGTTTATGGTTCGCATTTTTTGAAGAGGCTAAATCGTTAGAATCCGTTTAACCAAGTCATTAGAATATGCTTAAAGAGAATCAAGTGAAATGGTGGCATAGTAATTATCAGACAGCAGAGGCGCTATCTATAGCGATGAACAAGCATTAATTATTTGCACCTATTCAGATAATATTTACTATGAGCCATATGGCGAATTTTCATGACAAGAATGATCAGCAAGCGCATTTAATATGCCACATGACTTCGCTGGTGCGCTACCAACGCATTTCTGCCGCAAAACACTTAAGTGTTTTTTTAACTGCTTTAGCTCTTCTATACGTGTTTCTACAGCACGGATATGTTCATCCAATAAGGTATCGACATCAGCGCAATCTCTGCTAGGCTTTTCCCAGTACTTAAGTAAAGTCCGTACTTCATCCAATGTCATATCGAGTGTACGACAGTGCAGAACGAACTGTAGACGCTCGATATGACTTTCGCGATATAAGCGATAATTCCCTTCACTACGCGCAGGCTCTGGTAATAACTTTTCTTTTTCATAATAGCGAATGGTCTCTACTGTAGCGCCTGTACGCTTAGCAAGCTCTCCGATCTTTATTAGCATAGTTACCTCACAGTTCTCTTGAAGTTATTTCAAAGTCATTTCAAAATTGAAAACATTAAAGTAACTATAAGGTTTAACCCTAAGGAAATCAAGTTTATACAATTGCATATAAACGGCCTTGACTCTGAAGCCACTAGAGGGTTCACAATAGCGTTATCAAATGAGTTCTTATAATGAGGCAGTTTATTATGCAATATCGTATTGAAGGTATGGACTGTGCCAGTTGCGTCAGAAAAATCGAAACTGCATTAGCACGTATGCCCGGTGTTTCTGACATACAGCTTAATTTTGCGACTGAAAAGTTAGAGCTATCGCTTGCCCCTGATTCAGATACTCAGTGCAGCGATATTGAAAAGACCATCAAGCGTCTGGGTTTTGGTATATCTGCCACTACTGATCAAGCAATCGCAGCAGACAGCATTAGTGATAATCTATTAGATACACAGCAACAGCGTTGGTGGCAAACCAGAAAAGGTAAGCAAGTGGTTGGTCTCGGCGTCTTGATGAGCGTCGCCTACGCGTTGGCACTAGTTTTTCCTGATTATGGCATGTGGGCATTTGCTATTGCCGTCATTGTGGGTGTTTTCCCCTTTGCCCGAAAGTCTATGTCCCTAGCAATGACAGGCACCCCGTTTTCGATTGAAATGTTGATGTCTATCGCGGCAATTGGAGCTCTTATCATTGGTGAAGCTGAAGAGGCAGCGGCGGTTGTCTTTTTGTTCTCCGTCGGTGAATTGTTAGAAGGTGTGGCGGCTGATCGTGCCCGTGCTGGCATCAGAGCATTGGCATCATTGGTTCCAAAGACTGCGATTTTACTTGATGCACAAGGCGGACAATGTGACGTTTCGGCAGCTTCGTTGCAGGTCGATGATCTGGTATTGGTACGTCCTGGCGATAAAGTATCTGCTGATGGTGTCATTGTTCAAGGTAGCTCTAGTCTTGATGACTCACCTGTTACTGGCGAATCAATTCCCGTTGCCAAGGCGATAGGTGATACGGTATTTGCAGGATCAATCAATATGGAAGGAGCGCTGCAAGTCCGCGTACAAAAGACCGCGGCCGACAACACCATTGCGCGCATTATTACTCTAGTAGAGCAAGCGCAAGCCTCTAAAGCCCCTACTGCCCGCTTTATTGAAAAATTCAGTCGTTATTATACCCCAGCGGTGATGGCGATTGCCGCACTGGTTATTATTGTTCCACCGCTAACGATGGGAGGTGAATGGTCGACTTGGCTATATCGTGGTTTTGCACTATTGCTAATCGCCTGTCCTTGCGCGCTTGTACTATCTACTCCAGCTGCCATCGCGTCAGGGTTAGCTGTCGGTACACGCCACGGCTTACTTATCAAAGGGGGCAGCGCTTTAGAAACCATGGGTCACGTAAATGTCGTGGCTTTTGATAAGACAGGTACGTTGACTGAAGGTAAGCCACAGGTGACCGATGTGATAGCCTTTACACAGAAGCAATCAGTACAAGAGTATCCAGAATCTGAAGGTCAAAATGAAATACTAGCGCTGTTTGCCAGTGTCGAGTCTGCTTCTAGTCATCCACTGGCAAAAGCGATCATTGATCATGCCAAAGCCGCTAATATCTCTATACCGATAGCTTCAAATGCCTATGCTACTGCGGGAAAAGCAGTACATGCAACGGTAACTGGGCGTCCTCTAGCCATTGGATCACCAGTCTATGCAACTGAGAAAAGCTTGCTATCAATTGACCAAAAGGCAGACATTGAAGCACTACAAAACGAGGGTAAGACGGTCTCAGTTTTGTTCGATGAGCAGAGCTGCGAAGTGCTTGGGTTGGTTGCGCTACGAGACGAATTGCGAGAGGATGCTCAGGCAGGAGTGGCACAGCTCAAAGCGATGGGTGTGCGCTCTGTGATGCTTACAGGTGACAACCGTCTGACCGCTCAGGCACTTGCTAGTCATTTAGAGATAGAATGGGAAGCTGAACTCTTACCTGAAGACAAACTACGTTTGCTCAATGAGATGAAAGATAATAGCAAGATAGCGATGATTGGTGATGGTATTAACGATGCGCCAGCATTAGCAACAGCAGACGTAGGTATTGCTATGGGTGGCGGTACGGATGTCGCCATCGAGACAGCCGATATCGCGTTATTAAAAAGTCGCGTCACGGACGTCGCTCATCTCATTGCCTTATCGCGCGCAACCATGTCCAACATTCATCAAAATGTGATTTTTGCTCTAGGACTAAAGGCTGTGTTTCTAATCACTACTTTACTAGGTATTACCGGACTATGGATTGCTGTGATAGCGGACACTGGTGCAACGGTACTAGTGACTCTCAATGCTTTACGCTTGCTAAGGTTCAAAGGAGCTCAACCACTAACAACTTTGTCCAAAGCAAAGTAAGTATGAAGTTCTTGTTAAAATGGCGGTTTGATTCTCTATTCTAATGACTAAGAGTGGCATCATTAAGATTTTGGTTTAAAAGGTTTTGAGAACTGTAAGATTAAAAAACCAACTATTGATAATATAATAGCAATCTCATAGCGACCATACGCCACCGATAATACTGCAATAATTTTCGAATAAAAATAAATTATTATTGCTAACTCTCATCTAACGGAGCTTTTATGACGTCTAAATTATTTATTAGTGGCTCAATTATGCTAGCCCTCGCTACGCTTTCTGGACTGATGGAAAGCTTGTTTTACGGTGGCATTGGTTCTGATGGCGTGCTTCAAGAAAGCTTGTTTTTACCTCTGACTTTTATTTTTTTAGCCTTAGCAATAATCCTTTATTGCTTATCACTAATCATACAGGTAAAAACAAGAGTGATAGGTACTCAAATGAAATAAACACTTACTCCACAACCACATTCACTGTTCCCAAGAGAGCAATTATAATAAATGTATTTGATGCAAAAAACCTAATTCGCAAGATGCGTGTATATTAAAACACTAAAATACTCTTTTGACACAGTCTAACCAGAGGTATCTAAAGAGTTCATCAAAGCAGTCACCACTAAATTGTTTACATTTTTGAGTGAAAAGACCACCTCATCATAGTCTGAAGGTAGCTCTGCAATGGGTACCTTCACAAAACCACCTTTTCTGATCGCGCTTTCGCTCCATGCAAATCCCACACCTAAGTTTTGGTAAACCGCATCGTAAACACTTTCTTGGGTGTTTACGATATACGTAGGGGTTATCTCTAAATTAATTTTTGCTAGTGCCTCATTTATAAGTTTTTGAGTGGTGGAGCCGTGCGTGCGGAATATAATGGTTTCGGTCGCTAATTCAGTTAAGCTTATAGATTCTCTTGATGCAAAAGGATGGTTCGGTGAGCACAAAGCAACAAGCCTTTGGGTCGCACATTTCTTAAATTGAAACTTATCACCTTTGGGAACATTTGCAAGAATACCAACATCTACCTGACCGTTAACCACTCTACTAAACGTTTCATGGAAATTACCAAAATAGATTTCAGTCTGTAGCTTGGGATAGCGCTTACTAAACTGTTTAATAATTTCAGTGCCCGGCAGCGGGCTGCATAGACCTACCTTCAATATAGCTGATTCAAAAACTTTACTTCTTTGAATCAGCTGATCTAGTTCGTCTTCAACTGCTTGCACTTTACTCGCTAATGTTCCAAGCTCTAAGCAGTAATCTGTTGGCACAAAGTGCCTGCCACGCTGCATAAATAGCTTAAACCCAAGATTGTTTTCAAGCGTAGATAATGCTTGGCTAATGGCAGATTGAGACACACCCAAACGTTTAGCCGCCTGCGTGTAATTACCTTCCTCAAGCACAGAGTTTAAGATGTTTAGCTGATTATAGGTGTAAGGTTTCTTCGTCATATGACCCCCGTCTTTCATATAGGCTTCAGTTGCAGAGATTGTCAGGCTTATCTCCGGGAAGTACGAGAAGTTATACACGATAAATAAGACTGAATGATTAAATGTATAAGCTAACCTTATATTTGACGCCAAACTGTCATATTCATCTTCTATATTAGTTACGTGTAAACGATTAAAGCATTGAACAATTTACCTAAATGTATTTGCTTGAGCTATCACTCACTGCTAATACCAAAATATAAGTTTGGGCTTGAATTATGTTAGAACTAAGAAATGTGACTAAGAAGTATGATGGCAAAGTTATTTTTGAGGATATCTCCCTAAAAGTGAATAAGGGTGAGATTGTTTCAATATTGGGCCCATCTGGCTGTGGGAAAACCACGTTGCTACATATTATTTTAGGTCTAACCGATATTAGTTCTGGTCGACTTGCCTATGATAAGGAAGACATCACACGTGTGCCTATGAAGTACAGAGGTTTCAATATTGTATTCCAAGACTATGCGTTGTTTCCTAACTTGAATGTAAAGCAGAATATTGAATATGGGCTACGTAACAGACCTAACGTCAGCACACAAGCGGAGGTTGATGAGCTAATTGACCTTTTGGAGATTAAGCCGCATTTGAACAAGCGAATCAGCCAGCTCTCTGGTGGGCAGAAGCAGCGTGTTGCATTAGCACGTACTTTAGTGATGAAGCCTAAAATTTTATTATTAGATGAGCCTTTATCTGCTTTAGATGGAGTTATTAAAGAGACGATTAAGGCACGTATTCGCGAGATTGCAGAGCGTTATGAGTTAACTACTTTGATTGTGACACATGATCCTGAAGAAGCAATGACACTCTCTGATCGCATTTTGTTGTTATCAGACGGCAAAGTAGCTCAATATGCTAAACCATCAGAAATCATCAAAAACCCTGCCAATGATTTTGTTAAGAGCTTTATCTTAAATCAGCTAAATATCAAACGCCGTAATATCTTGAGCCTATTTGAAGCGGACAATGCGCCAGCTGATCCATTAGAAAAATACACTCAAATGAGACCTGCACTAAACAGTAGCTCAGTCACTGAAGATATCAATTCCATAATCCAGCGCACAGCTACTAAATCAATTAAAGACACCTCCAAAGGTTAATCGCACTAGGCCAACGCTGGTCTCTCAAAACTTACTTATTTCGCGCGTAGGTCATTATGAAACTTAATAACTCACCGCTAATGAAAGCTTCGTGGCTTTTCATTGTTGTGCTATTTCTCGTCTTTATGTTTGTGCCTTTGGGTAAAATGTTGGTGCTGTCATTTAATGTGGCTGATGGATTAGGTCTAAGCCATTACGTCGATATCATCAGCAGTAATGACTTCAGACAAGTGATGTTAAATAGTTTTTTTGTCGCCATTGTTAGTGCGATGAGTGCCACCTTTTTGGCATTTATCCTTGCCTATACGGTGCACTGGACTAACTTGCCAAAGGGTTTTAAACAAACCATTAAGCTTGCATCACTGTTCCCTATGCTATTGCCAACAGTGACTTATGGATTTGCCATTATTTACACCTTTGGTAAGCAAGGTCTACTCACTAAGATAATTGGATTTCAGTTGTTTGAAGACATATATGGTTTCTATGGTATGTGGCTTGGCTACACCATCTATACCTTGCCAATAGCCTTTTTACTGCTTAACAATACCTTTCAGTATTTGGATAAGAAGTTCGTAATCGTATCAGAACTGATGGGCGATTCACGCTTACGCCAGATAGATATGACGGTCATTCGTCCCTTAATTGGTACTTTTGCAGCCGCTATCATTCAATGCTTCTTTTTGGCCTTTACTGACTTTGGTATTCCAGCCTCTATTGGTGGTCAGTACAAGGTTATCGCCACTGAGCTTTATACCCAAATACTGGGTGCATCTCCCTCGTTTGAAAAGGGCTCTGTGGTTGCTTTGTTTATGCTAATACCCTCTGTTTTGAGCATTCTACTGCTTTGGTATGTGGCTCGATTTAATGTCAGGTATGACTCAGTAGAGCATTTTGACTTGCCCACTTCTAAAGTCAAAGACAGGATTCTGGGTGTGTTGTCCAGCGGCATTTTAATTTCACTGCTATTTGTATTTGCTGTGATCTTCATCATTCCATGGATTAAGACATGGCCTTACGAGATGGCGTTTAGTACAGACGCATTTACTAAGGTGATCGAGTCCTCGAACCTAATGCGAGTTTATAAAAACTCACTTATTGTCGCGACCTTAACGGCTGTTTTTGGCACCATTATTACCTATGTTTCCGCATTAGTATACGAGCGCTCAGGGTTATTCAAAATAGGAAAGCTGACGATCGAAAGCTCAGCTTTAGTGACCAATACAGTGCCAGGTATGGTTATTGGTATTGCTTATCTGATGGTTTTCTCAGGCTCATCTATATCTAACACCATCTTTATTATTGTGATTAGTAATATCATTCATTACTTCTCAACACCTTATCTCATGAGTAAAAACGCACTATCAAAAATGAACTTAGGTTGGGAGACCACAGCTTCTTTACTTGGAGACTCATGGCTACAGTCTTTACGCCGAATTGTTGTACCCAACTCAATATTTACACTTATCGAAGTGGCATCGTACTTCTTTATCAGTGCGATGGTCAGCATCAGTGCTGTGATATTCATTTCAGGTGCAAAGACGATGGTGCTTACTACAAAAATTGTTGAACTACAGCACTTTGCCCGCTTTGATGAGATCTTTATCTTGTCGCTGATGGTGCTACTCACAAATATCACGGCATTAATATTCTTCGCAGTGGCGCGATATCTTTATACCAGAAGCATCAACGGCACAACAAAAATAAAAGTGAAAAAAACCACAGTGACGACGGTCGCTTAGATATTTCAACACAGTTTAGGCATTGATGCTACGAAAACCAATTGAACCGTTAACCACTCAAATAATTAGGAACAACAATGAACTTATTCAAAACGATAGTAATGGGATTAACTTGTGGAGTTTTAGTAGCAGGTTGTGGGTCGCAAAGCTCGGACGATACAGCTGGCGAGGAGGTGATTATTTATAGTAATGCTGATGAAGAGGCAGTCGAGGTTATTCAAGAGGTGCTTGATGAGGCAGACTTTGAAGGTCAATACATATTTCAATCATTCGGAACAGGTGAGCTTGGGGGGCGACTATTGGCAGAAGGAAAAAATATTGAAGCTGATATGGTGACAATGAGCTCGTTTTATATCGAAAGTGCTCAAGCAAAGCACCCAATGTTTAAAGCGTTAGCATTTACAGCAAACCCACAGATTGCGACGCCTAATTACTATGCACCGATTCTCAGCTTTACGGGTGCTATCTTACTCAATACCAAAGAGATGGAAGCCAATAATCTTCCAGTACCTACCAGTGCCAAAGACTTAGCGAATCCTATTTATAAAAATCAAATTTCTATGGTTGATCCAAATGGTTCATCAACTGGTTGGTTGTTTGTACAAGACATTGCTGCTGAATATGGCACCGATACTGAAGGTCAACAAATCATGAATGCTATTCGTGAAAATGCAGGACCTAATTTAGAGCTATCTGGCTCTGGTCCTCTTAAAAAGGTAATGGCAGGTGAGGTGCCTATCGGTTTCGGTCTACGTCATCAGGCAGTCGCTAATAAAGCAAAAGGTTTACCAATTGATTTCGTTGATCCTAGTGAAGGTAATTACACATTGACTGAATCGGTTGCTGTTATTGATAAAGGAAAGAAAACCAATCCTAAAGCAATGAAAATGGCTGAGTTAATTGTCACTAAAGCTCGCCCACGTTTATTAGAAATTTATCCAAATATTGTGTATGACGGTGAGACAGTAGCTGCTGAAAATCAGATTGATAACTCTAAGACCTATCCAGAGCCATTAACTGCCGAGCTGTTAGATAAGCACCGTGCTTTTTTCCACGGTGAGTAATTTTAGTTGAATCAAAATAATGACCATTCAGGCTTAGCTATATTAGTTCATAGGTTAAGCAAGTAGAGGGCTAATTAATAAAGATATATGGGAAGAGCAGGTATGACAATGAGCAAAATACTTTCTGATAAAACATACGATGTCGTTGTCGTAGGTGGGGGTATCGTTGGGCTGGCAAGCGCCTACGCCGCCGTTAAAAAGGGGCTGAGTGTTGCGGTTGTAGAACGCCAATCTCAGAACAAAGATGCTTCTGTTCGTAATTTTGGATTTGTGACCGTTAGTGGTCAGCGTCGAGGTGAGCATTGGCAACGCGCCATGCACTCTCGTAATGTTTGGGCCGAGATTGCGCCAAAAGCAGGTATTCAGATAGAGCATATCGGTCTGCATATGTTAATGCAGCGACCTGAAGCGGTAGATGTTGCACAAGCTTTTTTAAAGACAGAAATGGGTGAGGGGTGCCGACTACTGACACAGTCTGAAATTAATGAAGCCGCGCCTTATCTGAACAAGGGAGAAGGGGTGTTATATAGCCCGCATGAGCTTAGAGTAGAATCTAATACTGCAATCGCTAAGCTGACTCATTGGTTACAAGAGACGCAGAGTGTGGATTTTTACAACCATACTACGGTGACTTCAGTGGAATTACCAAAAGTGCATACCAGTCGTGGGGTCCTTAACGCTGAGCACTGTGTGGTCTGCCCCGGAGCGGACTTTACTGGCTTATATCCAGACGTGTTCGCTAAGACCAAAGCTAAAATGTGCACGCTAAATATGATGCGAGTCATGCCCAAAAAAGCATTTAGATTAAATGCCGCTGTCATGTCAGATTTAAGCTTTGCCCGTTATGATGGATTTGCTCAGTTACCTGAAGCTACGGTACTAAAAAGCTTACTTGACGATATTCAAAGTGCAGAGCGTCAAGCAGGTGTCCACCTAATTGTGGTTCAGTCTGAAGATGGATCACTAATCATCGGCGATAGTCATGATTATAGTGATAGAGAGCTGCCGTTTAGAGACACCCGAATTGATGATCTAATCATTAATGAATTTAAGCAGGTGATGGATATTGGTGAGATGGATATTACTCAGCACTGGTTGGGTGTATATCCAAGTGCAGATGATGTGGTATTTAAGGCATCACCTGAAAAAGGTGTGGTGGTCGGTGCAGTCATCAGTGGTACAGGGGCATCAACAGGTTTCGCATTTGGCGAAGAGTTAATTGAATTGGTATTGGAATCAAAGTAATGAATACAGCAAATAATAATATAATAAGCAGCAGCTCACATAGTGATAGTTTAAACAGTATTCAAAACAAATTTTTTGATATTAAGCTCTGTGTATTTGATATGGCTGGCACAACAGTAGATGAAAGTAACCTGGTCTATAAGACCGTATGTAATGCTATCAATGAAGTATTGAAGAGCACTGGCAAATCAGATAAGCAAGTGAGTCTTGAGTTATGTTTAGAATATGGTGCAGGTAAAGAGAAACGCAATGCCATCCGTGATATTTTGAATATGATAGATTTATCTAATGCTGATATTGAATCATTAACGGATACGGCGTTTGCAGCCTTTAAAGTCAATCTTGCAACTGCTTATAGCAAGCACACCTTGTCTGAGTTTGAAGGCATCTCAGAGTTGTTCGAGCAGTTGAAGGCGAGCGGTCGTCATGTCGTATTGAATACAGGATATGATGCTAAGACTGCTAATAGAATTTTGACTATCTTAGGTTGGTCTGTGGGGAATCAAGTAGATGCATTAATAACAGCCGATGATGTAGATAATGGCCGTCCAGGTCCTGATATGATTACACTTGCGATGAAACAGTTTAATATTGATAACTCACAGCAGGTGTTAAAAGCAGGGGATAGTGGTATCGATATTGAAGAAGGTAGGAATGCAGGATGTGGGCTAGTTTTAGGTGTGCTATCTGGTGCACAAAATGAGCAGCAGCTGTTAAGATACTCACCTGATGCAGTTTTAGACAAGCTGATTGAATTAAAAGAGCTTATTTAGCTTAAAGCTAGGTCTAAGCTTCAAAATATACAACAAAATAGTAAAGCCATAAAAGTAATGACTTTTATGGCTTTTTTAATTTGGATAAAATATCTCAGATTCTGTGTAATTGACGTTTAAGTTAAAGGCTTACTGATACAGTCATCAAACATAAAGCGATCTAAAACAGACGTCCAGTCACGGATCGACGCTTGCTAGGCTGCTAAGTACATGACCTTAGATACAGCCTGACATCCATTATACGATTCGATGAATAAGCTTGAGTCTTTGATAATCTCAAAACTATTTAGAGACCTCAGACGAGATATTTTTTGCTACGCTGTGGTATTACCCTAATATTTAACTATGGAGTACCCCATGTTTTTTATACGGAAAGCAGACCAGAACGATGCAGCAGATATTGCTCATATACACTTTGAAAGTTGGAATGCTACGTATTCGAACCTTTTACCCGAAACGTATAGAAACAAAGAAAATAACTTATCTCAAAAAATGGAGATGTGGGGAAAAATATTACCTAGCTCTGGTGTGAACACATGGGTAGCATATGATACTGAGAATACCACTGTAGGGTTTATTTCTTACTTTAAGAAAGATCATGAGTGTGAAATAACCACTCTATATCTTTTACCTCAATATCAGAATTTAGGTATAGGTACTAAGTTAATTAATGCAGCTTTAATTGATGCTTTTCAGCGTAATATCTGCTCTAGTCTATCGTTATGGGTTTTACAAACCAATCTATCTGCGATTAGTTTCTATAAAAAATTTGGTTTTTAGTCTGAGAGCCAATGTCATGAAGAGCTATACGAGGGCACCAAAATAACAGATGTCAGAATGATAAAATTACTCTAATATCTGTTATTTTAAGCATACCTTTTCCTATACTGTCTCAAACTATCTTGGGACGGTTTAGTGATAGAGTACCCCGGCTCTGGCACTGAAACCAAATACATTAAGTAAAGTTTATAGCTACCTATTATTAATAAAAATCATAAAAAGAGCTTGATATGCCAACCTTTATAGTTATAGACAATGGAATTATTAACCTATCGGAAATTAAAAAGATAACTGCGGATAAAAAGCGACTTACAATCACATTTCATTTAGGATTTTGGAATGGTAATGCGTTTAAAAGATGTACTGATAGCCAGCATTTTGAAGAAGTTTTTGAAAGTATAGTAACTAAGTTAGAAGCTGAACAGATTTGAGTCCGCTACTTAGAACGCCCAGTTTTAAGTAGCAAGCCTTTCATCATATTAGTAATCTATAACAGTTTTGTTATGGCTTACTAATATAATTCAGTTAACCAAATATGCTATAGGTTATGACAGCAATAAGCAAAAGAGACGAAATATCATCACCCAGTATTATTAATTTATGCCAAGTTTTACCCTTGTTGTTATTATGAGTAATAGAACTACTGTTGTAATGACTTATGAAATCATCATCACTTATAGAGTACCTTTTTTTCGATAAAGATAGTTTTTGATCTAGATCTATAGGTATGAGAACTTGTTTCAAAGCTCCTAAAAATAACCCTAGCCACATTAATATATTCTGTATATCTCTATCTATAAGGGAGTGTATAAAAAAACCAAAACTTAGGATTAAAGCCACAATAAAAAACTTGCGGTAACTTCCCGTTGGGTAATCTAGGACAAATTTCCGCATCAAAAATCCTAATAAATGAACGTATGTTTATTTAAAAGATTGAATATTAATGTTGGTGATAACCATTGTCAACAAAGATATTTATAGCATACTGAAGATACGGTTCCCTAGTGAGGACTTGAAAATTGGGCTGTAGGCTAATGATATCGGTACATTTAGTTATTTAGGCAGTTGCAGTGTACTTCGTTGTGTACATACAGTGAGCTTTTGGATCATTATTTTTATTTACCATAAGCGCTGTTATGCTAAACGGTTTTGACTAAATTACTCTGAGACGAAGATCATATGAAACAAGAAGAAATTAGAGAAAAAATGATCATTCTTATTGATAAGTTATTATCAAATACTTTAAGTGAGCAAGAATATGACAAAGTTTTGAATGAAATCAGTCGAATTTCTCCATATCAATATTGGAGTGATTTAATTTTCTGGACTAACGACTACGTTGATGAGATTGATGGAAGTCTTAAGTTAAAGCACGACAAGTTTTTTGATGAGGTATTTAACGGTTTTAAATTAAATGAAGAACAGAAAAAACAGAAAACCAAAGGACTGTTGGCACATTTAATAACAAATGATTTTTCAGGTTTGCCGATACAGTCTAGCATCGCTGTAAGCTCTGAAATTGATAGACTATCTCCTGATAAGAATTGGTGGGCAATCCTATATTCGAATACAGGTGTTTTGAATCCAGAGTTTTTGGATAGAGAAGGTGATTTTAATTATGAACTGTTTGTTGAAAAGCTATTTGATTAGCATGAGTTTATGATTTGAAAGCATAGTTTCCATGTAGGGTATCGAATCAGCGAAAGCACCCAATTGTTAGCCAGAGGTATACCTATAAAAGACTACCTCCAGGTTAAAACTACAAGAAATCTTGATCTGCTCGAATGTAGTGAGACTTCATAGTAAAGTACTTAGAATTCGCTGACTTCATTAACTACAAATTGACGAGAAGCTTCCCCATCCTTCATATCATACTGGATTTGGCGGATTTTACCTTGGGGGTTAGCATTGCTATCGTCTTCTAAATAGAGTGGAAAATGTCTAACCAACACATTCTCAACCAAGGCAAATTCATCATGACCCATATAACCTTGTTTGAGTGCATCAGTCAGCTCTGGATAAGAGACTTGACTCCACGACAGCCCTTTATTGCTCGAATAAGCAATCACATCACCATATGAACCGCTACCCACACTTTGAGTGAATACTAGAATTTCAGGATATCCATCGCCATTTATATCACCCACATCGGCACTAACAACAGGATCGCTAATTGGTCGCTCGATAATGTCTTCGCCCATTGGCTGAATCTGCAAGATATAGCCACCATTACCGTCAGAGGTACTGGTCACTTGAGTAGAAAAATCACCATAGTTGAGTGAGGTAGCGTATTGCGAGTTATCCACTTGTCGAGTATCCAGCGTATCGCTTAACTTTTGATATACGCCACCAAGCGTTGCACCGCCGCTACAATAAAAAGCTGTTTTTTGTAGATAGGCTTCTTCACCTTCAATGGATAAGCTATTGTCATTAAAGCGCAAATAAACGGGGTTATTATCTACCCAAAACTGATACCGTCCATCATGAGCTTTATGAAGTACGGTGTCTAATGTACAAGTAGGTTTCTTTTTGTCTATGCGAGAACGAATAGACACACTAATAGCATCTTGACCAGCATCACGTACGCTGATCGCAAACCAGTCATAACCCTCGTTACGCTTTGTATAGCCATCTGTGACGTAATCGCCCGTTATATTGTTAGTATACTTATCGGTTGAGGTTGTCGTCGGTAGGTCGTTATGTAAAACCGTTGTTGTCTCAAGGCCCTGTGTATTAGTGTTCTGGCACGCAGTCAGACTTAATAACAGCATGCTGGGCAGTAACGTTTTTCTCATCATAATTTTTATTCCTTCAGAAGATCGTTATATGGGCCATTCATAATAAATTCATTACAGCCCACATCATTTAGCAATTTAAAAAACTATTATCCATTCTTGGCGTGGAATATTGGTTTTTACTCATTTTTCTTAATGGGATTCAAGTCAGGGCACTAGGCTAGTGGAGTTCAAAGCCTGTGACCATGTGTATTCAGTAATTTTTTTACTTGTTTATGAAAATTTGATGCTTATGCATAAGCCGCGATTTATGCTTGGGAAAAGCAGTACTTTTGCATATAAAGTAACAATAATGTTGCACTATTTTTGCTTTCTCGTTGCTAGAGTAAATCAGTGCTCGATGCTTTCAAAATGATTCAAATTATCATTCGTAATACACTAACTTTATCTTTACAATCCCCCTTTATTTACATTATCGGATAGATTTAAGGTGAGTATTCCATGCTTTTGAGTATAGTTTACATTATTGGTATTACAGCAGAGGCAATGACGGGGGCACTAAGCGCGGGACGACAGAATATGGATTGGTTTGGGGTTATGCTTATCGCGAGTGTAACAGCGATAGGCGGTGGTAGTGTAAGAGATATCCTACTTGGTAACTACCCTTTAACTTGGGTAGAACATCCTAAATATTTATTAATCGTTTGTGTGGCTGGTCTTATAACGACTTGGTTGGCTAAATGGGTTGTTAAATTTAATGGCGTTTTCATACGTTTGGATGCTTTAGGACTAGCGGCCTTTAGTATCATTGGTTGTCAAGTAGGGCTTAACATGGGACTCCATTACGGTGTTTGTATAGTTGCGGCCATTGCAACAGGTGTATTTGGTGGATTGCTTCGTGATTTAATATGTCGCCAAACCCCATTGGTTTTACATCATGAGTTATACGCTTCAGTTTCTTTAATCATTGCTTGTTTATATTTAATACTTCAGTATTTTGCTGTTAGTAGTAATATCAGTGTCATTATTAGTTTAATTGCTGGTTACTTAATCCGTATGGTAGCGGTTAGAGCAAAGTGGCGATTACCCATATTTCATTTGTTAGAAACTTCCAAATAAAATAGTAACCCTATCGTTATAAGAATTTCTACGAGCGAGCTGTGTTATTTTAGAGAGTCGTTACTACCTGTGAACATCTCATTTTTAACACAGCTATTTGACGCAGCTATTTAATATAGTCTGGCTGCAATTTATCTCATTTTTATCGTCATGTTCAAAATGAGGACACGCCCTAATACTACTATAGAGTGAGCGTAATTTTACCCACTGCTTTACCTGATTCAAGGTGATCATGCGCCCGCGCTACCTCCCAAATAGAGTAGTTACTATCATCTATGATAGGCGTGATTTTGCCACTATCAACCAGCTCTGCAATCATTGTCAGGATACGACCGTGCGATTCATGGTTGATGCCATGAAATAATGGAATAAGCACCAAAACACCATGAAATGATAAGGCTTTGAGAGCAACTTGCAATGGATCTGCAATCGGTAAAATAGTGGCGACATGGCCATTGAATCTAACGGCTTGAAACGATTTTTGAATATTATCACCAGCCACCGTATCGAAAACTTTGTCAAAACCCACGCCGTCAGTATACGTCGCCACATAGTCATCAACCTCCGCTGTTGTATAATCCACTAGATGATCCGCGCCTAGTGATTGAGCTAATGCACTATTAGCAGGAGAATAGGTAGCGGTGACTGTCGCGCCAAGTACTTTTGCTAGCTGAACGGCAATATGACCAACGCCCCCTGTTGCACCATGAATCAAGACATTATCGCCTTCTTTGACATTCATTTTTTGTACGAGTGCCTCATAAGAAGTGAGTGCGACCAACGGCAGGGCTGCGGCTTGCTTCATGCTGAGTGTTTTAGGCTTTTTAGCCATTAAACGCACATCGACCAACATGAATTCAGCAAGTGCACCATCAATACCGTAGAGGCCACCAGCCATACCATAAACTTCGTCACCAACACTAAATTCAGTGACGTCGGCACCTATCTCGCTCACAATACCAGCTACATCACCGTGTAGTATCTCTGGCAAATTCTCCGACCAAGGCAGCTCGACTGAGCGCAGCATGGTATCAATAGGATTCACACTAGTGGCTTTCACTTCCACAACCATGTGACCTAGTGTTGCCGTTGGTTTTGGTTTTTCTGCCAATTGAAAAACTGCAGTTGTACCGATTTCTTTAATGATCACCGCTTTCATGTTATTACCCTTTACTGGTGTAAATGTCTTATTGTTTGTTTCAGGAGAATCAGTTTAGACGTTGCTAATCCAGCAAGCCATTACCCAGCAAACAAATTACTTTTGCTTTTTGAGCAAGCCATGGTTACAGTTAAATGGAATACCTATCAACTTAATAAAGGAGTGGCAATGAGCTCAATAAATCGATTGGCATACTTCAATAGTGTTGTCGAAACTGGTAGCATTTCAGAAGCCAGCCGCATCTTTGATGTACAGCCGTCTTCCATTTCACGGCAGTTAGCAATGCTTGAAAAGGAGCTGGGGGTACGTCTACTCAATAAAACGACCAGAAACACCAGTTTGACTGAAGCGGGGCACAAATATTACGAATACTCTCAGCGAATTGTGTCAGAGTTTGATAATGCCAAAAGAGCCGTTAATGATTTACAAATAACGCCACAGGGTAAGCTGAAAATCAGCATGACAGTCGGTTTTGGTGAAAGTATGGTATTACCATTGATACCGAAATTTATGTCGTTATATCCAGATATTGATATAAAAATTGAGTTAACAGAGCGGGTTGTAGATCTTATAGAAGAAAATATTGACGTGGCTATTCGAAGTGGACGCTTATCTGATTC
The DNA here is from genome assembly GCF_044542635.1 of Psychrobacter sp. NPDC077938. Classification (NCBI taxonomy): domain Bacteria; kingdom Pseudomonadati; phylum Pseudomonadota; class Gammaproteobacteria; order Moraxellales; family Moraxellaceae; genus Psychrobacter; species Psychrobacter sp. NPDC077938. Next base: position 421,797 of record NZ_JBITUW010000003.1, on the reverse strand, counting down.
GACCATGATTGCCCGACGCTTGGTATTTAATGATTTTCTACTGTGTGCAAGCCCCCAATATTTAAAAAATAATGGCACGCCTCGTAGGATTGATGATCTAGCTAATCACCAATGTATCCGATATGGTTATAACGGTTGGAAAGAGTGGTTTTTGATTGCAGAGGATAGTGAAAAGTTGATGATTAATAGTCAGGTTTCAGTGAACTCCGTGAATGGTCAGAAGCAGCTGGTATTACATCATACAGGTCTGACGCTAATACCACTGTGGGCTGTTAAAGATGAATTGGCGAAAGGGTCATTGGTTCAAGTCATGCCAGATCATATTTTTAGTCCCTATGAAGAACTTAGTGCTACTTACGCTATTTATTTAAAGCGAGATATGGTCTCACCAAAAACGCGCGTTTTTTTAGATTTTCTGGTAGAGCACATGATAGCGATTTGAGTTTGGGTCTACAGCTTGGTCGCACAGATTTTTATAGTCGATGACTACCTAAAAAGACCCAAATACGGTACCGAGTATGATGACTAGAGTGAGAGCAATTAAAGGAATGACCACAGCAGTAGCAAATATATCTTTATAGGACTCTCTATGAGTCAAACCACAAATGGTTAGCATTGTTATTATTGCCCCGTTATGTGGTAATGAGTCCAAGCCACCTGAAGCCAAAGAAGCTATACGATGCATCAGTTCGGGGTCAATGTTATATTGTTCTGCCAATTGCATATAGCTTGCGCCCATAATTTCTAACGCTATACCCAAACCACCTGAAGCTGATCCTGTAATACCTGCTAAAACGTTAATCATGATTGCTTCTGATATGAGAGGGTTTCCAGGTGAAATTCCCATGAGAGACTGTTTGATAATCGCGAAACCTGCCAGAGTTGCAATCACGGAACCATAACCTACTTCTGAAGCTGTGTTAAAAATAGGAAGTAAAGATCCGGTAGCGCCTTTGTTTAAACTTTCTGCCACACTATCTATTCTTTTGAAACTCGAAGCAATCACAAATATACAAGCTAAAAACAACGATAAAATAATGGCCCATATACCAATAACTGAGCTCAAGGCTACGCTACCAAACTTTTCGTCAGCTAAGTAACTGTTGTTCCATAACGGTATTATGATTTTTGAAAAAGCATAGTTGCCTATTATCACAATGAGAATAGGCGATAATGCGAGCCAAAAATTGGGTATGTCAATACCTGAGTGATGCTCTTTTTCATTTAACGTATGATTTCCATAACCTTCATTATTTGCACTTGCAATACGCGTTTGGCGATTCATCCACAACATACCTCCGCCTAGCATGACTATCGAGGCAATAATGCCTAAACCAGGAGCTGCAAATGCATCAGTCTCAAAATAAGGCATCGGTATAACATTATGAATGGCAGGTGAACCTGGCAATGCCGTCATGGTCAAGGTTAGAGCGCCAATACAGATGGCTCCAGGTATCAGTCTTTTAGGTATGTTCGTCTGCTTAAATAAGGCGGCAGCAATGGGATATATTGCGAAAGTAACGACAAAGGCTGATACACCTCCATAAGTCAAGATTGAACAGGCTAATACTACGGCTAACAAAGCATGTTTGTCTCCCAGTTTATCCACGATGTTGCGTGCGATGCTATAGGCGTAACCAGAATCTTCCATTAACTTGCCAAAGATAGCACCTAAGATAAATAGTGGGAAATATTTCACAGCAAAGCTTCCAAGACCCTGCATAAATACTTCAGTATAAATCCCCATGGTTTGACTGCTATCACCACTTAAAACAACAGCTAAGATTGCGAGTAAGGGCGCTAAGACTAATACGCTGACACCTCTATAGGCAAAATATATTAAGAGTGATAAAGACAGAAAAATAGCAAAAATGCTCATAATTTTAATTTCCTTCCATGGAAAAATACGCTGTAAAATTATACTTTGTGAATAAGATAATGCTTCTGATAAACAGAATTTAGTCTGGTTATTATGTGATAAAAATTTCTAGGATCTTCTTCGTAGTTGCTATTTAGACGGGAACATGTCGTAGTGAGTAACGAATGGATGAAAATATCTTATGCCATAGCGTAAAGGATCACTGATATCTAACCATTTCGTAGATAGAGCATTAGGGTTAATGCCCAGCCGATATATATGACTCGAATTCTTCTCGATATTAAACGTACTCATAGCATAAAACACACACCACTAGGGCTTTATAGCGCAAGTTGATACTATTTTATTGTTACCTGAAAAGGTTTGGCTTATAAGATTGAACTGACGGAATGGTTGTTCATAATCGCTATCCTTAGCATGAATGAAATGTGACTAATACAACTGCTATAACAATGTGATATGCAAACACTGAAAGGTTAGCCACTATTTACATACAGTTATAAATAAAATGATACATTATGTATCGAGTTAAAATCTAACAGAGATGTAAACAAATATCAACTATTTAACCTTAACAGTCATTAGATAGTCTCAGTGGTTTACTCTGAAAAATAAGACAGTATTATACTGAAACGATCGTAGAGACAAATTTGATAAACTGATGATGCGGTGATGAGTGTGCTATGACTAAGAACAAGCAAAGCGATAGCTTGGTATTTCCAGTGCCGCTACTTTGATAAATTCTAATAATTAAAAGCCCATCATTTTAAGATATCGACTATATACCCTGCTATCATTACACCACTATAACAACCAGCAATTTTCCAGCGCGTTAAGGAATAATCAATGCCCGACAGTCCTGCTATTTGTTAGCTGAAAGAAGGCTAAAAGTAGCGGATGCCGTACGAGCAACAGGGGTAAGCAAGACGACATTGCACAAAATATATAACGATCAATCATCTAGAATTGATTTCGACACTATAGATAAGCTTTGTGAATATTTAGAAGTAGAGGTAGGAGATATTTTTCAATATGTAAAAGAGGATAAAGAGAAAAGTACTGAGAAATAGGTTCTAGCTTAGAATTTGAAGTAGAGGTCAAAAAGAGGGTTTTAATTTTAATGGTTTTTGAGGGTTGGTCACGTTTTGGTCACCATTTGGTCACCGTCACTTTTTAAATGATTTAAATCTGCTTGCATCATCATGACTATGATTCGATGTAAGCAAGTATTTTCCGCTACAGCCCATATTCCACAGACAAAAAAAAGCCCCAATCTTAAGATTGGGGCTTTTCGAATCTGGTAGGCGTAATCGGATTCGAACCAACGACCTCTACCATGTCAAGGTAGCGCTCTAACCAACTGAGCTATACGCCTATTTAGGTTGAGCATTTTAGCAAGTTTCCCAGACTTTGCAAGTCTTTTTTAGCATAAACCTCTTTTATTATCATAATATCTGCTATTCAGGCTTATATTAGTTATCTGGATATATTTTTATGTATATTTACTAAACATTAAATTTAAAAGGTTTAGTTTTTATTGTTAATAAATGGGGCAATGCTAATGATTAAACCTTTATAACTGGTATGATATCTCTCTAAACAACGTAATCGTCATGATAATGATGGCTTTAAGTCAGTCATGCTGACTAAGCGTTAAACAAATATTAAAAACAGTTGGAGAATAACATGGGTCTCTTGGTAGACGGGCAGTGGCAAGACAAGTGGTATGAGACAAAAGAGAGTGGCGGCCGCTTTCAGCGTGAAGATGCTGGTTTTAGAAACTGGGTAACGGTAGATGGTAGCGCAGGGCCTACAGGTATTGAGGGCTTTAAAGCCGAATCTGACCGCTATCATTTATACGTGTCGCTAGCCTGTCCTTGGGCACACCGTACCCTTATCTATCGCAAGCTTAAAGGCTTAGAAGACATCATTCCGCTATCTGTAGTACATCCGTATATGGGTGAATATGGTTGGACGTTTGCAGAAGGTGCAGGCGTCGTTGCTGACCCAGTTATCAATGCAGACTATGCCTATGAGCTGTATACCAAGGCCAAGCCAGACTATACAGGCCGTGTCACCGTACCTATCTTGTGGGATAAAAAAACAAACACAATCGTGAGTAATGAATCATCTGAAATCATTCGCATGTTTAACTCTGCCTTTGATGAGGTTGGTGCGCTAGCAGGTAATTTTGTGCCAGCAGAGTTATTACGAGAAATCGATGATATCAATACCTTTGTCTATTCAACTATCAACAATGGCGTGTATAAGACAGGGTTCTCTACCACACAAGAGGCTTACGAAGAGGCCGTGATTGAGCTATTTGCGGCATTAGATACACTTGAAACGCGCTTAGCACATCAGCGTTATCTAACAGGTAGCACCATAACTGAGGCCGATTGGCGACTATTTACGACGTTGGTTCGTTTTGATGCTGTCTACGTTGGGCATTTTAAATGCAATCTGCATCGTATCGTTGACTATCCAAACCTTTGGGGCTATCTGCGTGATTTATATCAGGTACCTGGCATTAAAGAGACAGTAAATATGAATCATATCAAGCAGCATTATTACACCAGTCATGCCAATATCAATCCCACGCGTATTGTCCCTGCTGGCCCAGTGCTTGATTTTACTGAGCCCCATGACCGTGCACGTCTATAGTTTTATTTATCAAAAAATATTCAAAAAAAGCCCCAGCTACTAATAGGTAGCTGGGGCTTTTACAATATAAAAGGTAGTACAGCTACTATTAGGCATTGTTTAGCTGGCGGGCCGCTTCTAGAGCAAAGTAGGTCAAGATGCCATCAGCGCCAGCACGGCGGAAGCCAATCAGCGACTCTAAGATCACTGCATCACTTAACCAGCCGTTCTGAATGGCTGCCATATGCATGGCATATTCACCTGAGACTTGATACGCAAAGGTGGGTACGCCAAAGGTGTCTTTGACTTCACGAATCAAATCAAGATAAGGCTGACCTGGTTTGATCATGACCATATCCGCGCCTTCATTGATATCCATAGCCACTTCATGTAGCGCCTCAGCACGATTGCCAAAGTCCATCTGATACTGTTTCTTATGGCCACCTTTTAGGTTGCTAGCACTACCAACGGCATCGCGGAATGGGCCGTAGTAAGCAGATGCATATTTGGCTGAGTAAGCCATGATAGCTGTATTCACAAAACCTTCTACTTCAAACGCGTCACGCATGGCCTTGATACGGCCGTCCATCATGTCACTAGGAGAGATGATATCTGCACCGGCGCGCGCATGTACCAGCGCTTGCTTGACCAGTACTTCGATAGTTGCATCATTGATGACGTAACCGCTGTCATCAAGTAGACCATCTTGACCATGTGAGGTATAAGGGTCTAGCGCTACATCAGTCATGACGACCATTTCTGGCACAGCGTCTTTGACCGCTTTTATCGTACGTGCAGTCAGGGCGTTTTCGTCATAAGCGGCGCTGCCGTCTGGTGTTTTCAAAGCGTTATCGATCACAGGGAAAAGGTCGATGGTCGTGACACCCTCTGCTAATAACTCTTTGGCATAGTTGATTAGTAAATCAATCGATAAGCGTTCAACACCCGGCATACTAGCGATGGTTTCGCGCTGGTTTTCGCCTTCTAATACAAAGACAGGGGCAATAAAGTGTTTAGGGTGCAGCTCTACTTCACGAATCATTGAACGTACATTGTCGTTGTAGCGCAGACGACGTAAGCGAGTGGCAGGGTATTGACGGTTAAAGGTATAGCTCATAATAATTCCTTACGATTGTTTTAATAGTTATCATGTTACATAGTTAAAATAATATCGCTATAAGCAATATTTTATAGAATCAGCTTATCAAAATCTTTGCTTTATAAGTGGCTATAAATAAAGAGAGCTTGTATAAAGTGAGCCTACTATAACCAAAAGACGTCAATAAAAGCAAAAAGCCCCACCACGTTAAGTCGGTAGGGCTGATAGTACTTATCGACTGTCAATATGATGATAGAGCTGCGTCATCAGATTAAGGCTGGGTCATTTAAGGCTCAACAATCTGGGTCACAGGAACTTGCTCAACACTATTGTTATTGAAGCGAGTCTCTTCAGTGACCACGCCGACAGCGGCATCCTTCTTACCATCGTCATTCACATCGACGATAGCAGTCGGTTTGAAAGTAGTCGTTTCTACCGCTTGCGACTGCTTAATGGCGACAGCTTCTTGCGGCGTAGTCACACGCGCTGAACCAGCTGCTTTGATAGCATTTGTCGCTTTGGTTTTTGCACTAGTAGCAGTTCCAGTGACAATCTGTGCCAAGTTAGTGTGCTGCGGTACAGGAATGACGGTTGGTACATCAAGGTTCGCACCGCCACCAAGCGCTTGGTACAGCTCAATCTGGCTAACGATTTTCTGTAGCTCTAAATCTAGGATACCTTGCTGAGTAGAGAACAGTGAACGCTGCGCATCAAGTACGTCCAGATAGTTCGAGATACCTGCTTTAAAGCGCGCATCCGCTATCTGATATGTCTGCTCAAAATTATCTTGCAGACGATACTGCGCCTCTAACTGCTCACCAAGTGTTGCACGCGTGGCAAGTACATCTGACACTTCGCGGAATGCCGTTTGAATAGAGCTCTCATAACTAGCAAGCGTTTGCTCACGTTCGATTTGAGCCACATCATAGTTGGCATCTAAACGGCCTGCATCAAAGATAGGGACGCTAATGCTAGGTCCAAACGACCAGCCAACGGCACCATTTTTGAACAAGTCATTTAAGCTGCCGCTACTGACGCCCACACTACTGGTCAAGCTAATAGATGGGAAGTAAGAGGCACGGGCAACTTCGATATTCGCACCAGCCGCTTTTAGGTTGTATTCTGCCTGTAATACATCAGGGCGATAGCGCAGTAATTCACTTGGTAGACCGGCATTGAATATCTGCTGGCTAGTGATATTGCTGACGGCAGGTGTTGGGATAAGTTCGTTTGGAATAGCGCCACCAACCAAGTATTGCAATGCATTGCGTGATTGAAGAACGCTGGTCTGGGCACGTAATACAGCAAGCTTGGCATTCTCTAATGAGGCAGAAGACTGTAGTGAAGGTAGCTTAGGATCAATACCTGCTTCAAAACGTTTATCCGCGATAAATAACGAACGCTCACGACTCTCAACTGTAGCTTCAGCCAGTTTCAATTGCGCTAGGCTATAACTTAGGTTGGCGTAGCTTTGCGCAATATTACTAATCAAGCTGATTTGGGTCGCATCTTTGGCTGCTGTAGTCGCCAAGAAATTCTGCAATGCTTGATCTTTTAAGCTTGAGATTTTACCCCAAAAGTCGAGCTCATAATTGGCAAGACCCAAGTTGACACTGTAGCTACTACTCGCATTTCGATCAGTACGATTCTGTGCTGAGCGAGTATAACCAGCACTGCCGTTGATAGCGGGCAAGTCATTAATATCGGTAATCTGATATTGGGCCCGTGCTTTTTCAATGGCTAGGCGCGCACTCTCAAAGTCTTTGTTGTTTTCAAGACCGAGAGCAATCAGACCTTTTAGGCGCTCATCGCTATAAAAATTCTGCCAGCGTTGACTGGCAATGCTTGCTTGGTCAGCACTACTGACAGTCTCTTTATCAAATGCACCGTAAGATTGCTGCATAGGAATATTTGGCTCTGCTAGCACAGGACGCATATCCGCTTTTGGAATGGTGTTACAAGCGGCCATGCTGATTGCCAATGCAGTCAGCCCTAACAGACGGCCACTGTTTTTGCGCAAACGAGATAGTGCTGGCTGCGCATCAATAGCTGTAATAGCTACCGATGACGAGTTAGTGATAGATGTTTTTTGAGCACTCATTGTGTATTGTCTCCAAGACTTGCAGGCTGATAACTCTCAGAAGGTGTTGGGTTATGCGAGTTAGGCGTACCATTGCCACCATCTTTATCATTGGGTGTGTTGTTCTCATATTTATGCGGGAACGCACTACGCACCCAGATATAGAACATTGGGATAAAGAAGATACCTAAGAGGGTTGCTGTGATTACCCCACCAACAACACTAGTACCAATAGCATTTTGACTGCCTGAACCTGGCCCATTCGCCAAGAATAATGGCACAACACCCAGACCAAAGGCAAGTGAGGTCATGATAATCGGACGCAAACGCTGGCGTGCTGCGGTCATGACGGCCTCTCTGAGACTGTAACCTTCCTCTTGGTGTTCTTTCGCAAATTCAATAATCAAAATGGCGTTTTTGGCGGATAGACCAACGACAGTCAGTAGACCAACTTGCAAGTAGATATCATTGGCAAAACCACGTAGCCAGGTAAATATCACTGCACCCAATACCCCAAGTGGAATCACTAGTAGCACAGAGAAAGGAATCGACCAGCTCTCATACAAAGCTGCCAAACATAAGAAGACAACTAGGATTGAAAGCGCATAGAGCATTGGCGCTTGGGCACCTGATTTTTGCTCTTCCAATGACATGCCTGTCCACTCATAACTGATACCTTCAGGTAACTTGTCTATCATCGCTTCCATTGAGCTCATTGCTTCACCAGTACTTAGACCGGGTGCGGCGCTACCTTGGATGTTCATGGACGGTAGGCTGTTGTAACGAGTAAGACGCGGTGAGCCTGACTGCCACTCACTACTAGAGAAGGCATCGAACGAAATCATATCGTTCATGTCATTTCGTACATACCATTTGCCAATATCATCAGGGTTGGTACGGCTGCTGGCTTCACCTTGTACATAGACACGTTTGATACGGCCACGATCGATGAAGTCGTTAACGTAGCTTGAGCCCCACGCTGTTGAGATAACACTGTTGATATTGCTTAGTGACAGGCCATAAGCCGCCGCTTGTTCTTGATTGATATTTATTTTAAGTTGTGGCGAGTCTTCTTGACCGTTAGGACGTACGCCAGCCACTTGATCGTTCTGTGCAGCCATACCTAAGAGCATATTTCGAGCTTCAAGTAGCCCGTCATGTCCGAGGTTGCCACTGTCCTGAATCATTAAGTCAAAACCACTGGCGTTACCAAGCTCGGTAATCGCTGGTGGTACGATGGCAAATACTTGTGCTTCGTTTAGCTGAGTAAAGAAATACCCCATCGCTCGACCAGCGACAGCTTGAGCGGTGTTTTCATCGCCCGAGCGTTCTTCCCAGTCTGATAAGCGCACAAACGCCAGACCCATATTCTGACCTTGACCTGCAAAACTAAAGCCTGCAATGGTAAAGACCGAAGCGATATTATCGGTTTCTTGGGTATCGTAATAGTTTCTGACTTTATCCAATACGTCTTGTGTCTCATCTAACGTAGAGCCAGCCGGAAGCTGAACCAAGGTAAACATAATGCCTTGATCTTCTTCTGGTAAAAACGAGCCTGGAATACGTAAGAATACGACCGCCATGATACCGATGATGGCTGCATAGCCAATCATGTATAACCATTTAAAACGAATGCTTTTGCCGACAAAGTTTTCGTACGAACGGCTAAGTTTAAAGAAGCCGCGGTTGAACCAACCAAAGAAGCCTTTTTGCTTTTCGGTACTACCTTTTTCATGACTTTTGCCACGTTTTAGCAAGGTCACACATAGGGCAGGGGTGAACACAAGCGCGACCATGGCAGAGAGCACCATGCTGGTAATCAGTGTGATAGAGAACTGACGATAAATCACACCTGTTGAGCCACCAAAGAAGGCCATCGGTACGAATACTGCGGACAAAATAAGCGCAATACCAATAACGATTTTACTGATTTCGCCCATCGACTGGGTAGTTGCATCTTTGATAGAGATGTGAGGATCTTCTTCTAGTATTCGCTCGACGTTCTCTACGACGACGATCGCATCATCGACTAGTAGACCGATGGACAATACCATGGCAAACATGGTCAACACGTTGATACTAAAGCCTGCAACGTATAGCACTGCAAAGGTACCTAGTAGAACGACAGGTACTGCAAGCGTCGGAATAATGGTTGCGCGCCAGTTCTGCAAGAAAATGAACATGACGATAAATACTAAGACAATGGCTTCGATAAGCGTATGCACGACTTGCTCGATAGAAAGCTTCACGAATGGCGTTGTGTCATAAGGAACAACTGATGCTAGACCTGTTGGGAAGTTTTGCTCCAGCTCTGCCATACGCGTAGCAACAGCTTCGCGAGTTTCAAGCGCGTTAGCACCGCCCGCAAGTGAAATACCTAGACCGGCAGCTTCTTGTCCATTATATAAAGACAAAATACTATAGTTTTCACTACCGATTTCAACATCTGCTACATCACCCAAACGTACTTGTGCACCAGAAGTATCCGTTTTCAGCAGAATGTTTTTGAACTCTTCAGGCGTTTGTAGATAGCTTTGAACAGTAACAGTGGCGTTGATAACCTGTTTGTCTGTGTCGGCAGGTGCTTGCCCCAATTGACCAGCAGATACCTGAGCATTCTGTGCTCGTATCGCATTGACGACATCTGAAGGTATCATGTTGTAGCTACGTAGGCGTGATGGGTCTAACCAAACGCGCATCGCATAAGTAGAACCAAAGACCTGAACGTCACCCACACCTTCGACACGACTGATCGAATCGAGGACATTAGAGTTAATATAATCGGCAATATCAGCCCGATCCATATTGCCGTCTTCAGAGATAAACGCCTGTACCATCATAAAACTGCTAGATGATTTGTTGACGTTGACACCTTGACGCTGCACTGATTCAGGTAGCGAGCTCATCGCGGCTTGTAGTTTGTTCTGTACCTGTACCTGCGCAGTATCAGAGTCGGTACCGTTTTCAAAGGTTAGCGTCACAGACGCACTACCATTCGACGAGCTTGACGATGACATATACATCAGACCGTCTAGGCCTTTCATACGCTGCTCAATGATCTGTACTACTGAGTTTTCTACGGTTTGCGCATTGGCACCAGGATAGCTTGCACTGACTGAAATCGTTGGTGGTGCGATACGTGGATATTGTTCAATCGGTAGATTAAGAACGGATATCACCCCGATGAGCATGACCAAAACAGCCAGCACCCATGCAAAAATAGGGCGATTAATAAAAAAACGTGACATAGTATATCCCTAAGTCTTCCTGTCTTGAATGGAATTAGTTGGCAGCGGCTTCTGTTGGTTTTTTGGTAGAAGTCTCATCGCCAGCTGGCTTTTTATCCATCGTTTTTGCGGCTTGCTGCGGCGTTTTGGTATTAGGCGCACTTTGTGCAGCTGGTGCTGGATTTGCGCTTTCTAATGGTTTGGCGACCACTTCTTGATCAGGCTTGACCTTAGCACCGCCAATCACAACCACTTTGTCACCTGCTTTCAAGCCTTCAGTGACGACCCATTGTCCATCGTAAGTACCATTAATGGTGACCGGACGTACTTGAATTTTATTATTTTCGTCAACGATATAGACTTGCGTCTCACTCTTCGGCGTACGGGTGACCGCACTTTGTGGGACAAGAGCTGCGTTGGTAATAACGCTCTGTGTCAAACGTGCCGTGACATACATACCTGGTAGCAGGATGTTATTGCTGTTTGGGAAAATAGCACGCAAGGTGACAGCGCCTGTTGACTCATCAACTTTGGCTTCAGACAGTGCAAGCTTACCGCGTACTGGGTAAACAGAACCATCTTCTAGTACCAATTCAACTGAGTTCATACCTGGCTGAGCAGTACCATCTGCGATCTGCTGACGAAGCTTTAGCAATTCAGAAGAAGACTGGCTGATATCAACGTAGATAGGGTCTAAGCGTGAAATAGTTACCAATGGATCTGCTTGACCAGCACTGACCAGAGTACCAGCAGTGACGCTAGAGCGATCAGTACGACCGGTAAGCGGTGCGCGTACGATTGTACGGTTTAGATCTAAGGTACTGGCTTCTAAACCTGCTTTTGCGGTCTGAATGCCTGCTTTTGCACTCTCAATACCTGCTTGAGTTTGACCGACAGCGGCGGCGGCACTTTGTACAGCTGCTTGTGCCGTACGTACGGCTGTTTGTGCTTGATCGTACTGCTGCTTTGAGATGGCATCAATACTGACCAGACCTTGCAGACGTTGTAAGTCATTTTGCGCTTGTGCTAATGACGCTTGACGACTGACTAGCTCAGCTTTTGCATTGGCATTGTTTGCCACAGCAGTTTGATAGTTAGCCTGTGATTGCTGTACGGCAGCTTGGCCACTCGTTACAGATGAGGCATAGTTATCGGTGTTGATGCGATACAGTGGCTGACCTTTTTTGACGTTGCTTCCTTCACGGAATAGTACTTCGTCAATCACACCGTTGACCTGTGGGCGGACGTCAGCAGTTTGATAAGCTGCAGTACGACCAGAAAAAGTTTGTACTTGAGGGACGGTATCGAGAGTGACTGTCTGAACGTTGACAACCGCGGGCGGCATTTGCTGCTGTGCGGCTTGCGCACCAGCGGCGTCCTCGTTGTTGTCACAGCCAACCAGTACAGCTCCAGATAGTACAGATGCTATTACAAGCGCAAGATAAGAGTGCTTCATCAATGTCCTCGGCAATATATAAATAGTGACAGTATAAAAATCGATCAATAAGTTTGGCGTACTGAATATAAGGGTCTTGCTAATGCTAAATAACTTGCTAATGCTAAATGAAAAGAATAAATAGCCTAAGCTAGCATTATTTATTCCAGTTTCAGATTGTTCCATTAGAGAAATATGACTAATAGAAAGTCTGACATCGATATGGATTAAGTATCGAAAGAATTATTTAGCATTAACTGTTTAAGCAAACCACAGAATGGATTAATAAATTTAATGAGTCATTATAAACTATTGGGGTAACCCCACAGTCAAGTAGTTTGCGATACAAGCTGGACCGAAAAGCGGTAATATTACAGTTTACGAATTAATAGATTACCGTCATAGTAAGCGTCGTCTCTATTAACAGCTAATAGAACCATGCACAACCTAGTATCAAAATATATTGTAAACTTTTGTTATAAATCTAAAACCCTATAGTAACTAAGGTTTTTAAACGATAGAAAATCGACTTTGTCAACAAAATGACAATTTTAGCAACCCCTAATTACAGTCATAAAAAATAACTATCGCTATGTCCCTAACAAGTGGCATCAAACTTTAACCGACTGTCAAAAAGCCTTATACAATTATAGTACTGCAAGGATGTATGAAACTTAAAGAAAGGTAACGATTTGGCTGACATGCTAGTTTTTAAGAGGGTAGTTTTTAATTTATGGGCTTTTATTTATCAATTGCTAAAGAAATTCGCTAAAAAGCTTTGCTAAAAAATTCTGTCAAAAAAAGAGTCGTCTTAATTAGTGAATAATATAGACGACTCAGCGTTAATTATAGTAATCGGGCGCTAGCGAGTTCAGTCAATTGATATAAGCCTGTACGATAACGGTTGTCAGGTAGCGTACTCAGTGCATCTTGTGCCAGTTTGGTTTCTTCCAACGCGCGCTGCTTACAATAAGCCAATGAGCCAGAACTACGTACCAACTCAATCAGTTGCTCAGCGTTTGGTGTCTTACCTGTCTGAACGGCGATACGTAACTGCTCATAACCTTCAATGTCGCTGTCTTTGAGTAGCTCGAGTGCTTTGATGGTTGGTAGGGTAGGTTTGCCTTCGGCAAGGTCGTCGCCTAGGTTTTTGCCCATCACTTCACTGTCGCCACTGTAGTCGAGCACATCATCGATAATTTGAAACGCATTACCAAAATGCTGTCCAAAATCGCCCAATGCCGTCATATATTCTGTCTTGTCTTGCAAGATAGCAGCGCCTTGGGTCGCCATCATGAAAAGGCGTGATGTTTTGCCATCGATAATGCGTAAGTAATCTTCCTCTGTCGCAGCAGGGTTGTGCTGATGCTGTAGCTGTAACACTTCGCCTTCAGCAATGTCACAAGTCCCATCAGAGAATACTTGCAACAACGGCAAGCTTTGAAAGCCAACCAAAAGGTTGAACGCACGAGCAATCAGATAGTCACCGACCAATACGGCAGTGGCATTGTCCCACGTCGCATTTGCTGTCGGCTTTCCTCGGCGTTGCCCTGACTCATCGATGACATCGTCATGAACTAGGGTCGCGGTATGTAGCATTTCCGTGATAGCAGCTAGATGCATGGCCTTTTCTGAAGGATTGTCATCAAACATACGTGCGCAGAGCAAGGTAATCAGCGGGCGCATACGTTTGCCACCAGCATTGATCACGTGTTGCGAGACACTCATAACGAGTTGTACTTTTGAGTTCAAACTGCCAAACACTTGCTTGTCCATTACCTCAAAGTCATTGGCTACAATACTTTGAATATCAGCATAGCTAGGCGTCGATTGAGAGGCAGGCACGGTATTATTTAAAGAGGTACTAGTCATAATAAATAGTCATATTAATAAGAGTAAAGAGAGTTGGTATAACCTTGACTTTATCTATCTATAGGTAAGGTATTATTTCGCTTATGATAGCATAGCTATCTGCTTAAATTGTTGGTTAAAGTATATAGCACAAGTAGGTCAAGCGTATGATATATAGGGCTTACTATGCCTATTGAATAGAATAAAAACTGTAAGAAATATCTTATGTTTTACAGATATATCTTCTAGCGCATTTTAAGCTTATTGGTCACATAAATGATTCATAAAAGGCTGTAAGTAACTGATTGCATAAGTTATAATGGCCGCTGTTGGGCTTAATCTATCACTTATCATTACTATTTCTCATGTTTATATTCGTATGGTCGTTTATCGACTTTCTTTGATGAGCAGCCGTTATAGCCAAATGAGAGATGGTCATTAGTGTAACCACCTTGCAAAAACAAGAGGCGCGGCTTGCTTTTATGAGCAAAAAGCCGTAAAATCTTGCCTTTAATTTTTCCCTGTCGTGTTCGTCGTAAAAGCGTTGGTATAACATCAGCCACGGCACACGGGTTAAACGGAGTCATACAATGTACGCAGTAATCAAAACTGGTGGTAAACAGCACCGTGTAGTCGTCGATGAATTGCTTAAAGTTGAACTACTAAAAGCAGAAAAAGGCGAAACAATCAAATTTGAAGACGTGTTGATGGTTGTTGACGGCGATAACGTCAAAATCGGTCAGCCTGTTGTTGACGGCGCTAGCGTAGAAGTTGAAGTTGTTGAGCATGGTCGCGGCGAAAAAATCCGTATCATCAAGCACAACCGTCGTAAGCATTATCACAAAGAACAAGGTCACCGCCAATGGTACACCTTGTTAAAAATCAAAGCGATTAATGCCTAATTATCCATTTAGCAATTATTGCTAAATAGCGCACTAAATGCTTAAGAGTTATCGCATCAGCGATAAGTCAAATTAACAAGGAGATTTTCTCATGGCACATAAAAAAGCTGCCGGTTCGAGCCGTAACGGTCGTGATTCAAACCCAAAAATGCTAGGCGTAAAAATCTTTGGTGGCCAAGCTATCACAGCTGGTAACATCATCGTTCGCCAACGTGGTACAGAATTCCACGCAGGCGAAGGCGTTGGCATGGGTCGTGACCATACTTTATTTGCACTGAATGACGGTGTTGTAAAGTTTGCGACCAAAGGTAAATTTAACCGTCGTTATGTTACGGTTGAAAACGCATAATTATCTATTTAGGTCGTTTTATTCTTTGGATAGAATGATCAGATAATTAAAAAAGCCCTTACTGCCTTATGGTAGTAGGGGCTTTTTACGTTTGTAGGGTGATATAAATCAATAATAATTCTTTTGAGCGATATTTTTAAGGCCACTATTGGCATAATTACTATGGCTAACAATTATAAATGCAAACTTTTACCGTGTAACTGCATTGGTTACAAGCGTGTATGGCAGCCGTAGTAAAGATTGCAAATCATGACTAGGCGCGTAATAAAAAAACTGGCACACTGTTGCCATTGCTGATGGTTACCAGTTTTAGCTTGGTAAAATCAGTATTTATAGAAAACAAAAATTTCAATAGAACATTTTATTTTTAGCAACAACTTTAAAGCGATTATGCTTTTTTAGAGAGGATTTATGATGAACTTATCTACGAAAAAATCAACCAAACAAAAAATGATGAGTGGCGCTTTAGCAGGTGTATTAATGACATCGCTAGGTATCGCAGCGCCAATGATGGCATTGACTCAAACGGCTACAGCAGCTCCTGCTGACAACCTAACAGCTGCTAAACGTCTGAACAAATTGCTGACTAATACCAAGAGTATGACGGCTAATTTCAGTCAAACGACTAAAGGCGCGAGTAGTGGTACGTTTAAAGGCTCTATGAGTGTCCAACGTCCAAATAACTTCCGCTGGGAAACCAAGTCACCATCAGAGCAACTGATCGTTGCCAATGGTAATTCTATGTGGGTTTATGACAAGGATTTAGAGCAAGCGACTAAGCAAAACGTCGACAGCCAAGTAGGTAATACACCAGCTTTGCTACTATCAGGTGATCCAAGCAAAATTGATCAAAACTTCAAAATCACTCAGCCATATGACAACAAAAACTACTATGTACTCTATCCTAAGTCAGACAGCGCAAGTTTTAAAAGTCTTTCAATAAGCTTTAGTGGTGGCAAACCTGTTATGATGGTATTGAATGATACTTTGGGTCAAACAACCTCTATTAAATTTAGCGGTATCAAGATGAACCCAAGTATTGGTAGCAGTCAGTTTAAATTTACACCACCAAAGGGTGTTGACGTTATCAATCAGTAATTAATCGATATATTGTTAGGTTTGGATGTCAATTCAAAATCAGCAACGTAATAAAAAGGACAGACCCTATGCGGTCTGTCCTTTTTTATGTGAGTAACTATAGTTTGTTCAGCAGAAATTTTAAGACATGGCTCGTATGGTTTCCATATCTGGCATAGGCGGTAGTTCATCTAGATGGCTTAATCCAAACGCATCTAAAAATTGCGCAGTAGTATGCAGCAATGCAGGACGACCTAGAGTATCTTTAAAACCTTTCTCCACAATCCATCCTTTATCAAACAACTGACGCAGTATATTGCTCGATAATGTCACTCCGCGCACATGCTCGATATCACTGCGTGTCACAGGTTGCTTATATGCAATGACACTTAGGGTTTCAAGTAAAGCTTGGCTAAGGCGTTCCTGACGTTGGGGAAAAGTACGCTGAATTAGACTGCTATAGTCATCAGATATCTGTAAGCGATAACCGCTGGCTGTCTCATGTAGCCTAAGCACACCTGTACCTAAGCGTTGTTGCAGCACCTCTAGGGTTTGATTTAATTCTTTAGTAGATAATGACAAATGTTTCTTTAACGCGTGAGCGGTCAGCGGTGCTTCTGATGCATGCAACAGTACTTCAATACATTTACTCAACTCTTCCAAAGAATCATGCTGTGCCTCAACCGATGGAGATGTAGTCATAGTTATTGGTTCTTGGGTCTCGTCATGTTGCTTTGGGTCTTCAATATCTACCATCTAAAGTATGCTCTTATTTCAATATTGTGATTTTAATAGAGAGTAGTCTAAGAGACAGTCTTAGAGCCTACTAGGCTAACCACTGTAATGTGAGATTTGTGGATTCATTATTCATATTATTCTGATCAGAATTATTGGAAACAGAGTTGACGATACCGCTATCTGTCTCAATATTGACCACACCAACTAACTGCCGCTTTATAAGCTCAAGTACGGCGACGAAACTTACGACCACGCCTATTTTACCTTGTGCCTTATCCAGTAGCTCATAAAAGGAGCGCGCCCCATCTGTACTTAATTGTCTGCTAATACTGGCAATACGATCGGCAAGGGGTACTGCATCAACTTTGATCGTATGCATTTGATAGTCAGGCTGTAACTGCATTTTAAATAAGCTATCAATCAGCAAGTTAGGTGAGTAGCTTGGCAGTTCCGCATTCATAACGTCTTGACCAGGCATACTAACCATGGCCAAAAACACATCGCGCTCTAGACGTACTAGATTGTCTAGGCGCTGACTGACCACTTTGATTTGCGCGTACTCTTCGAGGCGTTCGATAAGTTCTGCTTTTGGATCACGCTCGTCGGTTGGAGTATCAGGGACAGGCAATAGCAGTTCGGTTTTGATAGCGATGAGCGTTGATGCCATTAACAGATAATCACCTGCTAATTCAAAGTGCTCGGTATCCAATTCACCGATATAAGCTAAGTACTGTTCAGTGATAGGCAGAATAGGCATTTGGGTCAAATCGACGTTGTTCTTTTTGACCAAATACAATAGAAAATCCAATGGACCAGCAAACTGCTCTAACCAAATAGCAAAGGCTTGCGGCGGTACATATAGATCTTCTGGCAAATGCTGTACAGGCGTCTGATAGATACGTAGCGACATATCATGGTTGACTGATTTATCATGATCGCTCTGATTGTCTGTAAGTTCGGAGGTTGAATCAGCCATAGCAGATAAGGCGGCATTAGACAAAGCCGCCTGTCTGGTGTTTGGTTCAGTTTGCACGTTTAGCACCCGCTTTGATCATAAATTGCGTCAGTGAAACGACTATTCCAGCAACGATTATTTAAGCTTAGCAAGCGGACGGATGCCGATAGCACGGCGAGCTTTGTCTAGTTGCTTACGACTATGACGACGGGCTTTATTCGCACCCATCTGCAAGATTTCTTCCAGCTCTTTTGGATTGGCCATCAGCTCTTCGTAACGTGCACGGAATGGCGCGATTTCATCATTAATCTTGTCAAACAGGGCTTGCTTAGCGTCGCCCCAACCAATACCAGCGGCATAACGCGCACGCATAGCAGCAATCTCTTCAGTGGTAGCAAATGCTTTATAAATCTCAAAGATAGCTGAATCATCAGGATCTTTTGGCTCATCAGGTAGCTGTGAGTTAGTCACAATTTTCATGATGGCTTTATGCATCTGTTTTTCAGGACTAACCTGTGGATTTGGCTCACCGAATAGGGGGATAGTATTGCTATAGCTCTTACTCATCTTGCGGCCATCAAGCCCAGTAAGCAGCGGTATATCGTTATCAACGACTGCTGACGGTAGCGTGAAAAGCGACTTATAACGATGATTAAAAGTACCTGCGATATCACGCGCCATCTCGATATGCTGCACTTGGTCACGCCCAACAGGTACATGGGTCGCATTAAACATCAAGATATCAGCCGCCATTAGTACTGGATAACCAAACAGCCCCATGGTGACACCTTGATCAGGATCGACATCGGCTTTTTCTGTATTGATATCAACGGCTGCTTTATAGGCATGGGCGCGGTTCATCAAACCTTTGGCACATGAGCAGTTCAAAATCCAAGCAAGTTCTGGAATTTCAGGCACGTCTGACTGACGGTAGAACGTCACACGCTCAGGGTCTAGACCACAAGCAATCCACGTAGCGGCAATGGCTCTCGTCGATTCATGAATGATAGCAGGGTCATAACAACCAATGATGCCATGGTAGTCTGCCAAAAAGAAAAACGCTTCATGATCACTGTTTTGAATAGACTCAATAGCTGGACGAATCGCACCAACATAGTTACCTAAATGCGGAATACCAGTCGGTTTGATACCAGTCAGGATGCGCTTGGCTTCAGTTGAAGTATCAGAAGTTTGATTGTCAGGAGTACTGTTATTGCTCATGGAAAATCCGTTATTTTGTTTATTAAATTATTATCAGTGCATAGCTAAAATGCAAAATATTAGCCGCAAAGTATAGCAAACTTCACCAGTATTTTTGGGAATAAAGGCTTACTTATAGATATCGGTACGACCGTTTGGCCCATGTTTGAAGCGGCGATGAAACCACATCCACTGAGTGGGATCAATACGAATGAGTCCTTCTAAAACTTCATTAACCCGAGTAGCATCAGCGACTTCATCTTTACTTGGATAATTGTCTAATTCTGGCGTAATTGTTAAATGATAATGGGGACGTTTACCACGCGGCAAGTTGTCAGGTGTCTGCCGATAAGTATGCAGTGCCATAACAGCTGGTGGCTTTTCTTTGCTACCCAGTTTTGCCATGCGACGCGATGCAGTAATCGTCGCAGCAGGTACACCGAAGAATGGCGCCATGACACCTTGCTTGAGACCATAGTCTTGGTCAGGAGAATACCAAATGACGTGTCCTGCTTTGATAGAGGTAACTAAGCTTCGCATATCACGACTAGAGATTTGCTTACCAAATATATTGGTACGACCATTATAAATAAACCAGTCTAATAAAGGATTGTTTTGCGTACGATACATACAGTCTACAGGGAAAAACTGCGCACATAATAGGCCACCCAAATCTAGCATCGTATAATGTGCACCGAGCAGGATAACTGGCCGCTGCTCATTTTGCGCATTAACAATATGCTGTAAACCAGAAATGGATACAGTTCTAGTAAATATATTTGGCCTGAACCAAGCGCATAACGTTTCAAACACACCAATGCCTTGATTGACAAATACTTGCTTGGCCATTAATTCACGTTCAGCTTCGGGCTTTTCTGGAAATGCCAACTTCAGGTTAATTAACGTATCGAGTCTACGTGAACCAGCAGCTTTATAAATCAACATACCAAGCTTACGACCTAGCCAAAACTGCCAACGTAACGGCAGATATATCATCGGTAGCATTATTAAGAATAATAACCAAATGCCCCAATTCTTAGGTGATAAAAACTGCCACTGAAATGGCTTGTTATCTGCTTGCGCTGTACGCTTATGATTTTGGGTAATTGTCGGTGTGCCAGCCAGTATCGCAGGCGACTTAGCCGACTGTTTCATGCTAGGCGGCACGCTGCTATTGGCAGATGGCTTGCTAGGGTCGAATTGTTCTGGCGCTTTCATAATATCCTTCTGCGGCACGGTTTGAGGCATCATGGCTAATAATAAAAAGTTACTGATATGATGGGGTAGCGTTTAATGCTTTGCAAGTTAGAATTTCTACAGACGCTCTACTTTGTAGTGTCGAAACAAGGTGCTCATTTTGATTATCACCGTAAAACAAAGCTAGCTTAATGAAGACAATCAGATAGTTAACGCGCTATCAGTAGACATAAAAAAAACCTTATAAGCTGTGACCAGCTTATAAGGTTTTGCAAAACCAGACTCTTATTTAACTTTGCTACTGAAGCTCTGAGAAAAAGACAACAGCAGCAAAAATATAAGAGAGAGTTTTGATTAACGTTTTGAGAACTGTGGACGTTTACGTGCTTTACGTAGACCCAGTTTCTTACGTTCAACTTGACGTGAATCACGAGTAACAAAACCAGCTGCTTTTAGGGCAGGCTTCAAAGTTTCGTCAGCTTCGATTAATGCGCGTGTGATGCCGTGGCGGATTGCGCCAGCTTGACCACTAATACCACCGCCTGCAACAGTTACATATAAGTCATATGCGTTAGCAGAGTCTAGTAGTTCTAATGGCTGACGTACAACCATGCGTGAAGTTTCACGGCTGAAGTATTCGTCAAGTGGCTTACCGTTAACAACGATACTACCAGTACCTTTTGATAAAAATACACGAGCAGTAGACGTCTTGCGGCGACCAGTTCCGTAATTGCGTTCCATAAGTATATCCTTAGATGTCTAGTTCTTTAGGTTGCTGTGCAGTATGTGGATGATCAGTACCCGCATAAAGTTTCAGCTTCTTAATCATCGCATAGCCAAGAGGGCCCTTTGGAAGCATACCCTTAACTGCTTTGTGTAGAACATCTTCAGGCTTATGTGCAAGCAACTTATTGAAGTTGGTTTCTTTAATACCACCTGGGTAGCCACTGTGACGATAGTACTTTTTGTCTTGTGCTTTTTTACCCGTTACCGTGATTTTGTCAGCATTGATGACAACAATAAAGTCACCAGTATCAACGTGCGGAGTAAAAGAAGGCTTGTGCTTGCCACGTAAGCGAGTTGCGATTTGAGTGGCTAAGCGACCAAGGGTTTTGCCGTCAGCATCTACGACATACCAGTCATGGGTCACTTCAGCTGGTTTTGCACTAAGTGTTTTCATGATAAAACCTTAAAATTAGAATTCGTTGAGAGTTTAGCTGGGAACGGGGCTCTCAAAAAACAGACTGCACATTATAAGCAGTAGCGCCTACGCTTGCAAGCTGCATTGGGGTTTATTTTCGCCTTATATACATTAAACTGCAGCGTCGGCCAGTTTTTAGCGGTTCTAAACATTTGTAAAATACGTTAACGGCTTTCATTAACCCGACAATTATGACGATGATAGACGATAAAGTCCAGCGACAACTTGTCCGACTTTGGTTTGTTTCAAGCATTCAAAAGCGATTGGTTGCTGAGTAACGCTTGATTGGAGGTCTAAATTCTCATTTAGCGACGCTTCCAATTGCTTAAGCTGTGCTGACAAATCTTTATCAGCTTCTAAATAAATCAGTGTTTCAGTATTGATTAAAGCGTTGGTAATAAGCGCAGTCAAAATAGGCTGCCATAAATCCTGAGCATAAGGCGGATCGATAAATACAATGTCAAAAGGGCGCGCAGTCAGCTGCTCTTGACGCAATACTTGCTCAGCAGTGCCAGTGATGATTTGATAAGCAGCAGCCTCAAGGCGTAATTGCTCAGCGCTCTGACGTAGCATGTTACTTTGTGCTGGATTGATTTCGATAAATGTTGTGTGGGCCGCACCGCGAGATAGTGCTTCAAATCCTAGTACGCCACTGCCAGCGCAGCTATCGAGTACATGGGCATCATGAATGTCAGCGAGTAGCCAGTTAAATAAAGTCTCCCGTAAGCGATCTGGGGTCGGGCGCAGGCCATCTGCATCGATAAAACTTACAATACGGCGTTTAAACTGACCACCAATGATGCGCACATCACCCGCTGCGGCACTTTTCGCTTTACGGTTATTCTTTGGTGCGCGTCCATTTGAGGCTTTTTTCATTATCGTGTCTCGCTTACCAATTCTTTGCTAGGTTTTACTTTACTAGGTTTTGCTTTTTATACTATTAACTACTCAAACGTCTAGTTACTCAGATGTCGCTGCTGCCGCTTCGGCTTCCGCGGCTTCTTTCTCTTCCAATGCTTTTGCTTCTTTATCACGAATGGCATCACGCATCGCTTTTTCAAAAGCCTTTTGGCGTTTAATAACTTTTAGTTCATCAGCAGAAGGTGGCAGCACAGGATCTGTTTTACGTTGTAATACCCAGTAATCAAATAGAGCACGGCCGATAGGTGCGGCAACAGCACTACCACCGCCGCCATTTTCGACCAATACTGCGAGGGCAATCTGCGGGTCTTCTACTGGCGCAAAACCATTAAACCAAGCGTGATCCCAGTGGCGCTTATCGATTGCCGACTTATCGTAGCGTTTGCCCTGCGCAATAGATTTCACCTGTGCAGTACCTGTTTTACCAGCGATACGATAGCGCGGGGTATAGATACCGCGTCCTGTACCGTTTTCTACCACGCTTTCCATCGCATCATGCATACGCAACCAGTCAGACGGCTTACCGTTATAGTCAATTTTACCATCTGGCTTAGTGATGATTTTGACGTCCGCGGCACCGTCACTGCTTTTTAATAGATGCGGGGTGATATGCTGACCTTTACTGGCTGTCATGGCTGTAGCGTTGGCAATCTGTAGCGGCGTTGCCAAGAAATATCCTTGTCCAATACTGACCGAGATCGTTTCGCCCGGTAGCCAGTCTTTATCGTAAGTGTCTTTTTTCCATTTTGGCGATGGCATGATGCCTGATTTTTCGTTAGGTAAATCAATACCAGTATCCTCACCAAAACCAAAGCGTACCATCCAATCGTGCAGACGCTGAATACCCATTTCATAAGCCAACTTATAATAATAAGTATCGACCGACATTGCGATGGATTTTTTCAGATCTACCGTGCCATGACCGCCACGTTTCCAGTCGCGGAATCGATGCGTGTCTCCAGGTAAGCTAAAATAACCAGGGTCATAGATAGTGCTGTTCCAATCGCGTAGACCATAATGAATACCGCCTAGACCCTCGAATGGCTTAATAGTAGAGCCAGGTGGGTACGTACCTTGTAGTGCACGGTTATACAGTGGCTGATCCAAATCTTCACGCAGATCGTCGTAGTCTTTGAAAGAAATACCCGATATAAAAGGATTAGGGTCGTAGCTTGGATTACTAACAAACGCTAAGACGTCTCCGTTTTTTGGATCTATCGCGACGATTGCACCGCGGCGTCCATCAAGTTGCTGCTGGGCGATGGTTTGCAAACCATAATCCAAGCTCAACGTAATATCGTTACCCGCTATCGGCGGCTTGGTATCCAGCTGGCGTAAGATATTACCATGTGCGTCTGTTTCTACCGATTGATAACCCGGTTGCCCGAGCAAAATATCTTCGTAGTAATCTTCGATACCGATTTTACCAATCAAGTCAGTACCAGCGTAACGGTCTTTATCAATACGCTTTGACTCTTTGTCATTGATACGTCCGACATAGCCGATGACATGGGCAAACAGCTCATCATAAGGATAAGAGCGCGTAAGTTTGCTTTGGATAGAGACCCCACGGAAGAATGGCTTACGTTCACTAAACTGAGCCAACTGTGCTTCTGTTAAATCAATCTTAATCGTCACAGGATCGTTTTTATTTTTACTTAGACGCGCCAAGATGTCAGTGATATCTGTATCGGTTAAATCAAAAATCGGCGCAAGCAGATGCAACGTACGTTCAGGATTTTCAACCTCATCAGGACTGAGCATCGCTGTAAATACTGGCTGGTTGTCTGCCAGTATTACCCCGTTACGATCATAGATATACCCACGACTAGGCGGCGCAGATATCAGTTTAATACGGTTGTTATCGGCTTGCGTTGTGTACTGATCATGAGCGTAGACTTGCAAATACCCATAACGTGTTATCAAACCGCCCAAACCAATCAATATTATAATCCCAAAGATGATAATACGATTGGTAAAGGTACTATTGACCTGTTCGGTATTGGGAGTTATCGGTTTATTCATAGAAGATCAGAGCCCAAACGGTCAGTGAGTCAATAAAAGAAAAATAAGAGGGCAGGTTGGTTAACCAAAGTGCGGTGAGTCTAAAAGATAATGCAAATGGTTTCAATCACATAGAAGGGTATGGTGTGAAATCGTTATGCAGTCATTTATACGCAGGTAGTCTTTGTTATTGCACTACAAATTATAACAGAACAAATGAGCAGGCGCAGTACTCAGTCATATATTTTGTCTTGATTATCTACTGACCAAGAACTGGCTTATATTTAGGTTTTTGTTGGTTAACAGACGATATCAACCATGTCATCTTTAGTCACAACTTGCCGCTGGTCTACATGTGCTAATAAATGGCAAGTATGCTAAAATCAGGCGATTTATTTTATAGTAGTTATTATGGGCGGAGCGTCTTTTGAAACGTTCTCATTTTGCTAAAGTCTCGTTATCAGTAGCGATAATATTAGCAACGACAATCAACCTGTCAAGGACTAGATAAGTCATGGACGTAAATTCATTATGGCAGACGATAGCTGAACACCCAGAGTTTTTTGCCATGCTGACCATCCCACCAGTGACGGCATTCGTCACTTGGGTACATGTGTGGATGGCGCTCAAGATGCTGTTCTATCCGGTCAAGTTTTGGGGTATTCGTATTCCTAACTTCCCATTTTTTGGGCTGCCAGGTATTGGTTGGCAAGGTATCGTGCCGCGCAAAGCGGGCAAGATATCAGGGGTTATCGTTGACCAGACGCTCTCAAAACTCGGTTCGCTTGATGAGTTTTTTAAGGCGATGGAGCCTGAGCAAATGGCGATGTTTGTCACTGATACGGTGGACAAAAACCTTGAGCCATTGATTGATGAGATTATGCTGGATCACTCGCCAGCATTGTGGGGCAATCTGCCTTACGCCCTAAAGCGCCGTGTCTATGCGCAAGCCCACAAAGAGCTACCCAGTATTATGCAGTCGCTGGTGACAGATTTGACTTATCATGTCGAAGACTTGGTCGATATGCGCAAAATGATTGTCAATACCATGGAAAACGATCGTCGCTTGATGGTCAATATGTTTCTAAAGGTTGGGCAAAAAGAGATCGATTTTATCTGGCACATCAGTGCATTGATTGGTCTGGTATTTGGTATTATCCAGATGTTTATATTTTTGGTGGTGCCGCAGCATTGGACCGTACCGTTCTTTGCCGCGATTTGGGGTTTTCTCACCAATTGGATTGCCATTTGGATGGTGTTTAATCCAGTAGAGCCGCACTTTATCCCTTATTTGAAGCTGTTTACGGTGCAGAGTCGCTTTCCATTTATCAAACCTGTCATACCGCATATCGCAAAGTATCGTTTGCAAGGCGGCTTTATGAAGCGCCAAGAGGAAGTTTCTGAGGTTTTTGCTGAGATTGTGGTGAAGGATTTGGTCACTTTAGAAAACATCATGAATGAGATGATGTATGGTGATCGCTCAGCACAAACGCGTGATTTGATGAAATCGCATCTATATACGGTGCTAGAGTCACCAGTGATTAGCACGACATTACGTGTGGGATTGGGTCGCCGTGATTATGGACAACTCAAAAATACCATTATCGATAAGTCTATTGTCGCAACGATGGTACCACTACGAGATCCTGAGCTAAACGAAAGCCGAGCCAGTAAGATATTTGGTCTGTTTCGCGATAGAATACGTGCGCTCACGCCAAATGAGTTTCAGAACCTGTTGCGTCCAGCTTTCCGTGAGGATGAGATGACGTTGATTGTTTTGGGCGGTTTGACTGGTTTTCTAGCAGGTTGGTTGCATTTAGTGTTAGTATTTTTCCCCTCGATGCAATAATGCATCAATAAGTATTTTTAATTAGTCATGAACGGCTATATTGAATAAGCTTTGAATAACTAAAAAATGTAAAATTAACGACAGATAAGCAATTTGTATCAATCATTCATATTGGTACGTCACAATGATAGTAGCGGGTTTTATGTGCTTCTACAGCAATTGAAACCTCAGTTTTTAACCGTAAACTATGACCGCATAAAGGACTATTAGCGTTTGCCAGTGGCTAGCAATGCCATCGGTGAACCCTTAATTGTATCCAAGGTAAACAAGGTTAGACCGTATGTTAATCACAGAATTGGGTTATTTTGCCTTGCTGGCCGCTTTTATATTGGCGATTTTGCAGGTGGTACTACCAACCATTGGCGTCATGCGTGACCACGTCGCTTGGCAGCGTTTGGCGCCAAGTCTAGCATGGGCGCAATTTGCGGCAATGATTACCTCATTTGCAGCGCTGATGGCAGGCTTTTATTACAACGATTTTAGTCTCGTCTATGTCACTCAGCATTCCAATACATTGCTGCCTTGGTATTACAAGCTGTCGGCGACATGGGGCGGGCATGAAGGCTCACTGCTGCTTTGGATGACCATCATGGCCACTTGGTGTGCGCTGGTCTCTTACTTTAGTCGTGGGTTGCCGTTGTCTATGCGTGCGCGAGTGCTGGTGATATTGGCAGGCGTGCAGATGATGATGCTGGCGATGCTTATCTTTACCTCATCGCCATTTGATCGCACATTACCCAATCTACCTGTTGATGGCGCGGATCTAAACCCTGTATTACAAGATTTTGGTCTGATCATTCACCCGCCGATGCTTTATATGGGCTATGTGGGCATGGTTGTGCCATTTGCGTTTTGTATGGCAGCACTGTGGGAAGGGCGTTTGGATGCGGTATGGACACGTTGGTCGCGTCCATGGGCATTGGCTGCTTGGGGTTTCTTAACAGTCGGTATCGCGCTTGGCTCATGGTGGGCTTATTATGAGCTTGGCTGGGGCGGTTGGTGGTTCTGGGATCCAGTAGAGAACGCCTCATTGATGCCATGGTTGGCAGGGACGGCGCTACTACATTCACTTGCTGTCACCGAAAAACGCGGTGTATTTAAAGCATGGACGATTATGCTCGCAATCTTTGCTTTTGCGCTTAGCTTGCTTGGTACGTTCTTAGTACGTTCAGGTGTCATCACCTCAGTGCATTCGTTTGCCGCTGATCCGACGCGTGGTCTAGTGATTCTAGTCATCCTCGGTATCATCGTCGGCGGTGGTCTATTGATGTTTGCTATACGTGGCTGGCGTTTGACGGTCGAGAGTCAGTATCGACTTATCTCACGTGAATCATTTTTGGTAATTAATAACGTTATTATTCTAATTTCAACCTTAGTGGTACTACTTGGTACGCTATATCCTATTATTGCTGATGCCTTTAACTTAGGTCAGGTATCTGTTGGCCCTCCATACTTCAACGCCCTGTTTGTGCCGTTGACATGGCTGCTACTGGTGGCGATGGGTATGGGCTCTAATATCCGCTGGAAACAAGACAGCCGCCCGTTATTGGGTGCTGGTATGGTTATCGCGGTGAGCAGTTTGGTATTGGCCGCCATTATTACCTATTTCACCAGTCCATCAGCGATGCTAAATATCGGTGTCACATTGGCTGTGAGCTTTTGGGTGTTGTTATGGATGGTTGTCGATTTCAAAGACAAAACAAAAAATGCACCAAGTCGCTTAAACGGTTTACGCCAGTTGCGTTTGAGTTATTGGGGTCAGCAGACCGCTCATATTGGTGTCATCATTGCAGTTATCGGTGTGGCATTTACCAGTACGTTGAGCATCGAGCGTGATGTGGCATTAGGGCCCAACGACAGTGTCAATGTGCAAGGCTATGACTTTACGGTAAAAGGTTTTAGTGAAGTAAAAGGCAGTAACTTTGACGCCACCCAAGCAGAAGTAACAGTCAGTAAAGACGGTCAAGAAGTGACCACGTTATATCCTGAAAAGCGTAACTACATTATCAGTATGATGCCGATGACAGAAGCTGCGATTGATGCCAATTTGATGCGCGATGTCTACGTAGCACTTGGTGAGCCGATTGCTGAAGATAGCAATGAATGGGCTTTCCGTATCTATGTCAAACCGCTTATCCGCTGGATATGGTTGGGTGCACTTATCATGGCGTTCGGTGCATTGCTCAGTATGCTAGACAATCGTTACCGTATCAAAAAAACCAAAACACCTGCGCAAATCGCGGCCAAAAAATCAGGCTTTGCGACGGTTGCAGATTTGGATACGTCAGCTACAAAGATAGGGGAGCGTTAATATGACTACCTCAAACAATGAACCTGATAAAAAAGCTCAGCAAGAATCTGTCAACGAGATCAAAACACCAAGCAGCAATAAAGTAAAAACTAAGAAAAAACTTAAAATTGGGTTTTTGATTCCGTTGGTTATCTTTATTGGTTTGGTCGCTATGCTCTATATGCGTTTGGGCAAACCGACTGATATCGTGACCAATACGGCGCTTGAGCGTCCAGTACCTGCCTTTGAGCTGCCATTGTTATCAGATACCAGTCGTATTATGACCAATGACAACCTGCCAGATAAGCCATTCCTCATGAATATCTGGGGCTCTTGGTGTCCAACTTGTATTATTGAGCATCCTTTTTTGATGAAGTTAGAAGAGCGCGGTGTTAACTTGGTGGGCGTAAACTACAAAGATGATATTGGGGATGCGTTAGGGTACCTGAATCGCGGTGGCGACCCGTTCTCTATGTCTATTCAGGACTTATCAGGACAGTTCGCTCTAGATTTGGGTCTGACTGGTGCGCCTGAGACTTTCATCGTCGATGGGGATGGGATTATTCGTCAGCATATCATCGGTGAGATCAATGAGAGCAATTGGCAAAGTCGTATTACGCCTTGCTTAATGGTACTCAATGACGCTAGTAACAATGGTGTCAGTCCAGATCCGAGCCAAGTTGCGGAGGCGTGCAAATGATAGCCTACCAAATAAGAAATGTGACCATAAAATTAGCAAGCTTGTTTATCGCTTGTCTATTGAGCATAGCAAGCTTTGCTGCCATTGATGTCTACGATTTTGACTCTGTGCAACAAGAAGCACAATACCGTGGTCTCATCGAAGAGCTGCGTTGTCCAAAATGTCAAAACCAAAACTTGGCAGGGTCTGATGCACCAATTGCGCAAGACTTAAAGCAAAAAACCTATGATTTGATAAAAGATGGGCGTAGTGATGGCGAGATTCGAGCCTATATGCAAGAGCGTTATGGCGACTTTATCAGTTATAAGCCACCAGTACGCCCTTCAACATGGATTTTATGGTTTTTCCCACCATTATTATTGATTGTTTTATTGGTCGGTTGGTTTTGGCAAAGTAAACGCCGTCAGCTTGTCGCCAGCGGCGAGAGTGGTGTAGCAGTAGACAACCATGTCAAAGCGTTGTCTGCCGCTGAAAAAGCAGAACTTGATCGCTTATTGTCACGAGCCAATAACGATGACAAAGACGACACTACAAGCCTTGGGGGCAAAAAATGACCATATTTTCTACTGTTGGCTTATTTATTGCGCTAAGTTTACTTGTCGCTTTGTTGTTGGGCATTATCACCATTAAGCCGTGGTTAAGAGCACCGCGTTCGCATAGTAAGCCTGTGGACAATCAACTGCTGGATATCAACGTTGCTGTGTTTCGTGAGCGACTAGCAGAGCTGAAAACAGATAAAGACAGTGGTATCATTGATGACCATCACTATCAAAACCAAAAGCTTGAGCTTGAACGTCAGCTTTTGGACGCTCAGCGTGAAGTGTCACCGATGATCACGCCAGGTATCAAAAGCCGATTGATTATTATGGTTTGGGTGCCTGTATTGACCGCCATGGCATATCTGATGGTCGGTGATCGCACACCTGTCTTTGAGCTGTGGGCTGCTGAGGACAAAGTCGGTCAAGTGGCGGACGATCTATTAACAGGTAGAATCGATCAGCCACCTGCTTGGGCAATTGAGGATGGTAATCAGCTGATCAGTGCTATGCAGACTAACGTCTATCGTCATGCCAGTGACTACAATCGCTGGATGCGCCTATCAGAGCTATTCTTGTCATTAGAGGCGACTGATTCGGCGTTAGAGGCTTTGTCGCGCGCTTATCGTCTATCACCTGATAACGAAGAAATTGCGACCACTTATGCGCAGATCAGTTTCTTTGCTAATAAAGGTCAGTTAGATGCCAATAGCCGCCGAGTGTTAGAAAACATATTAGCCACAAACCCAGAGCATGAAGGCGCACAAATGCTTATGGCGATGGGTGAGGCTCGTGCTAGTAATTTTGATCAAGCGCAAGGCTGGATTAAACGTCTGCGTGACAGTATCGCGGCCAAACCAGGCGATCATACGCAAGCGCTATCAAGTCTAGATGAGCTTAGTGCTAATGTAATCATGCAGCAGCAGCAGGCTTCTGAAGGCGTCGAGGTGACAGTCAAAATAAATGCTAGTCTGTTACCATTGGTAAAAGCTGACGATACGCTATTCGTAGCGATACGTGACGTAAAAGGTGGTCCACCATTTGCGGCTAAGCGTCTACCAATTAGCAATATCAAACAAGGCGAAGCAGTTATTAGCCTAAGTGATCTTGATGCTATGATGCCTGAGCGTACCCTAGGATCGGCTCGTTCTGATAAAGTGCAGTTAGCGGTCATCGCTCGTATCAGTCATAGTGGCAATGCTACCGCAGAGTCAGGCGACCTCTCGGGCAATCCCGTGGTTATCAGCGCAGAACAAAATCAGGTCAACGTGGAAATCAATCAACAAGTGCCATAGTCATAGTAGTCATATAAATACCGGACGCTAATGGTATTTATCATATAGACGCTGTTGCTCAGTACGGACGCGAGCAGCAGTGTTATGATTACTCTAATTTGAAAGAGATATGAAGTGAACCCAAATATATAAATGGGCATTCCAAACGCAGTCAATGCTGCTACTTTTTATCTTGAATTGACCATGTATGAACAGATAAGTCATGCCAACTTATCACATCAATAATGAAAATACTTGAGCTTTGCAGGGCCACAAGGTAAGGTAGCTTTGCAAACAACTAATCCCAGAGTTTTATTAATCCCAAAATCCTATCTATTAAGGAGAGTCGTGTAATGATGCGTATTATTTTACTAGGACCACCAGGCGCCGGTAAAGGTACCCAAGCCCAGTTTATTTCTAAAGAATATGATATTCCACAGATCTCAACTGGCGACATGCTACGTGCAGCAATTAAAGAAGGTAGCGAGCTTGGCAAAAAAGCCAAAGATATCATGAATGCTGGTGGTTTGGTTTCTGATGACCTTATTATCAACCTAGTGAAAGAGCGTATCGCTAAGCCTGATTGTGTGAATGGTTGTATCCTAGATGGCTTCCCGCGCACTATTCCTCAAGCGCAAGCACTTGCAGACGCTGATGTTGCTATCGACCATGTTATCGAAATCAGTGTACCTGATGATGAAATCGTGAGCCGTTTGTCTGGCCGTCGTCAGCATCCAGGTTCAGGCCGCGTTTATCATGTCGATCACAATCCACCAAAGGTTGAAGGCATCGATGACGTCACTGGTGAAGCGCTTATCCAGCGTGAAGATGATCAAGAAGCGACTATTCGTGACCGTCTATCTACTTATCATGAGCAAACGTCAGCATTGGTTGGTTTTTACCAAGACAAAGCTAAAGAAGGCGATGATGCGCCTAACTATGACAAGTTTGATGGTACGCAAGGTATTGATGACGTTAAGCAGCAAATCCTATCTGCACTAAAAGGTTAATTATCGATGTTAGCTAATTGATTTAGCCAGTCGATGTAGTCGTTGAAGACCCTGTCTAATAGCAGGGTTTTTTTATAGCTGATGATTTTATGCCTCATAAAACATACCCACAAAAAAACCGCTTACTCATTATAAGTAAACGGCCTTTTATCAAATATACGACTGGTAGAGCTCATATATTTTAATTAATGCTTATGCGTTACCTTGAGCATCAACTTGTGCTTGCTGTTGGCTCTGTGCATATGCTTGATCAAAGTTCACAGGTGCTAGTAGCAATTGTGGGAAGCTACCACGCGTCACGATGTCGCTGATGACTTCACGAGCATATGGGAACAACACGTTAGGGCAGTATGCGCCCAAAATTTGACCGATTTGATCTTCCGGAATATCTTTTAGTAAGAAGATACCTGCTTGATGCACTTCAGCGATAAATGCTGCTTCTTCCGCATTTTTGGCAGTAACGCTCACAGTTAGGATGATTTGATAATGATCGTCATCTAGTTTTTCAGCGTTGCTAGACAAATTGATATCAAGCTCTGGGTTCCATTCTTTGGTGAATACGCTAGCGCCTGGGACTTCAAGTGACATGTCTTTTACGTAGATGCGTTCTAGTGCCAATTGTGGTTGTGCTTGTTCTTCAGCCATGGTAAATCCTCTAAAATTAAATCAAATGATTGGGCAAATCGTCATTTTAATAAACGTTCATTGTAATATAAATCGAGACTATTTTTTGGTATTGTCTCGATATTTTTTATTGTTACTTCTTACTGCTCTATTAAAACCAGCCACTGCCTATCTTTACATAAATAAAGACAGACAGTAAAGAAAGGTAGCAGATTAACCTGCCAATAGCTCGTCAAGCTTGCCTTGTTGGTTCATTTGGTTAAGCTCATCAAAACCACCGACAAAGGTTTCACCAACAAAGATTTGCGGCACAGTGCGGTAGTTATTGGTTTTTTTCATCAACGCTTGACGCTCTTCGCTGCTCATATCGTGCATGCCGATTTCTTCATAATCAACGCCTTTGGTTTTTAGTAGTTGTTTGGCGTTTGAGCAGTATGGGCAGATAGGGGTAGTGTAAACTTTTACAGATACAGTCATGGTAAATCCTTATTTATAAATTTATGGGATAACAAACGTATTATAGAGAGCATGATAAATTATCATAGTCTAAGCGTTGGTATAGTCTGTTATCAATGAGTAAAGCAAAAATGCATTCGGTGATGCTCATTACTAAAGTGGGGATGGGCATAACAAATTCAAGCCGTTTTGGCTCAAAACGTATTTTAGTGCTATAAAACATGATAAATAGAACATAAAAAATAAACCACAAAAAAAGACACCTGATAAAAAGGTGTCTTCTTTATAGCGTTGGTAGCGCTGATAACGTCAGTCAGGTCACACAAACATCAGCTAAGAGATGCGTATAAACGCTTCACTTAAGTGCTTATACACATCTATTACTTGCTTAGACTTGGTTTTGTTTTACCTTTAGCCTTTGCTTTGGCGTCTTTTACACCAACCAACGGCATGCCAGCGCCTTGCCAGCCGCCAATACCGCCATCTAAGCGATAGACACTATCTTTACCAATCATCTGAATCGCAGCGCCTGCTTGGACGCCCATGTCGCAGATGATAATCACTGGCTGCTCAATCGCGCGAATCTCTTCTAAGCGGTCTTTGAGGTCAGTGAATGGTATGTTACGGCTGCCTTGAATATAGCCTGATTCAAACTTCTTCTTAGCGCGAATATCGATAAGCTGCGCGTTTTGAGAATTGACCATCATGCCAAGCGTGTTAGGCGATATTTTTCTACCGCTACGTTTGTTTTCAATCGTAAAAAACAGTATAGCAAGTACGGCTAATATACCAAATAAAAACGGGTGGTTGCCCACAAATTCCAGCGCACGATCCAAACCATACCTCCAAAAAAATAAGTGTTCTATTAAGCTGAGAAGACAGCCCAATGATATCGAACAAGGCGCTATTATACCGATAAGGCCATCTATAGTAAACGGGCGATGACACGCGCAGTAATTAGGCCGTTATTGCACCTATCTATGGATCTTCTCAGCCTAATAAAAATATCTACTCACAAGACCGCGTTTAATTAAAGCGGTCACTAACAAGCCAAATATTAATAAGGCTTCGTATCTGCCTCTTCTCGTAGCGTGACGAGGTTTTCAACGCGGCGCTGCAATACTTCACCATCAGCTACGGCTTGCCATAGTGCACAGCCTTTGCTGTTGTGAGTATGGCGACAGTCACGGAATTGGCAACCGCCGGCCAATGGTGCTAGCTCAACGAAGCCCGAAATAATATCATCAGGGGTGAGGTGCCAAATGCCATATTCACGAATCCCTGGTGTATCGACGATACCGCCTTGGGTGAGGTCTTCTGGGTTAAATGGGAGGAGTCGGCTGGTCGTCGTGGTGTGCTGCCCGAGCTTAGAGTTTTGTGAGATGATATTGACGCTCTGACCAGAGTCAGGCAGTAGGGCATTGATTAAACTGCTTTTGCCGACGCCAGATTGACCCGCGAAGATGACCAGCTTTTTATCTATATAGCGTTTTAGTTCATCAAGGCCTTCTTGCTCATCACTCTCGGCGATATTTTCAGGGCAATCGACCGAAGTCAGAACGCTCTCATAACCAAGCGCGGCATACTGCGCCAATAACTCATTGGTATCCACGCCGTTCTCTTCTGCCAATAAGTCGGCTTTGTTGAGTACCAATAGTGGTTTGACACCTGCATGATGGCATACCACAAGATAGCGATCGATCAGCGTTGGCGCAGCGGCAGGCAATGGCGCAAAAACAATCGCCAAAATATCGACGTTGGCGGCAACAGGTTTGAGCTTATGATAGCGGTCAGGACGAGAAACCAGCGATGTACGCGGTTTGACCGCTTCGATACGACCAAAGCCAGTATTAGAGTCAGCATTCCAGCGTACTTGATCGCCAGCAGCTAGCATCGGTAGATTGGTACGCACATGACAGCGCCAGATATCATTCAATTCAAGCGTTTGCCAAAACGGCTCAGGATCATCAGGTGCAATCTCTGGCTGCTCAGGTATGACAGCTGGCAGGCTAGTGACTTGTACTTCTAGTTGCTTACCGTAATGCGCCATGACCACGCCATCCATCAAACTGTCATCAATACTATCTTGATTGGACAGTTGCTGCTTGTCGATGCGACGAATCTGTTGTTTAGTCAGTTTGCGTTGCCGGATTAATGCCATGGGTTTTTGACCTATTATAAAAATATTGCTAAGTGTAGCGTGAAAATTTGCTAACATACAGCCTAAAGCGTCTGCGGCAGACAGTGGTTTTGTAATATTTTAGCTGCTTTCTAGATTTTTTGAATCAATCAGTGCATTGCAATGCTGCCTGAATATGAGTATTCAACCGTAATACGTTTTTTGAATTATCTTTAAAACTGTCCCAAAATTTAATGACCATAGGATATTGTATGACTACCGGTGACCATCCCAATAAGATTAAAATCAAAAATCAAGGCAAAAAAGGGCTGGTGTGGATTGATTTAGAAATGACCGGACTTGATACCTTAAACGATGAGATTATCGAGATTGCTACTGTCGTTACTGACGAAGATTTGAATGTACTTGCTGAAGGGCCTGTGTTTGCTATCAAGGTATCAGATCAAGTCTTAAATAAAATGGATGACTGGAATACCAAGCAGCATGGTCAATCAGGATTGGTCGATCGTGTACGTCGTAGTACGGTGACATTGGCAGAAGCCGAAGCGGAGACCATCAAGTTCCTGAATAAATGGGTTGATAGTGGTAAGTCGCCAATGTGTGGTAACTCTATTTGCCAAGATCGTCGATTTATGGCGCGCCAAATGCCAGAACTTGAGCGGTTCTTTCATTATCGCAATCTTGACGTATCATCAATTAAAGAGCTTTGTTTCCGCTGGCGTCCTGATATCTTAAAGAACTTCGAAAAAGGGGGCAGTCATTTAGCCTTAGACGATATTCGTGACTCTATCCGTGAGCTAAAGCACTATCGTCAACATTTCTTTAAGCTAATACCTTAAAAAACTGGCAAGAGATAAGCTATTTAAAAGTGTAGTAAAAGAATTGTAGTAAAAATAAAAAGGGTCTGTTGATATTTCAACAGACCCTTTTGTTTTCTAGATAGGTTCAACGATCAAGTCAAACAAGCATTGTAAACTCAAACAATCCAAACTCAGCAGCATTACTGCTTAAATCGTTACTACTAAAATCGTCATTTGAATGCTGGTCATCTGTCACTGCGCCAATCACGGCGCTAACTTTCGGCTGGCGAGTGTCTTTATCTAATAATCGCCAGTCGCCAAGCACGTAGCGCTTTTTATTAGCAGTCGCCTGATGAATGTCTGGACGATGAGTATGTCCGTGTAATAATGCATCGCTAGTAGTAATGGCTTGACGTACGGCTTTATCATTCACATCCATGATATGCGCAGCTTTGTTCGCATTGTTCTGCTGGCTTCGTTGACGCATGTTGTCTGCGATGGCTAAGCGTTTTTCTAATGACTTATTGAGCAGATACCACTGAGTTAAACGATTGCGCATAATTTTGCGAAAGAACTGATATTTTTTATCATCAGTACAGAGTGCGTCACCGTGCTCTAAGCGATAATTCTGCTGACCAATAGGCAAAGTATACGGCTCGTTGATTAGCTCACCGCCGAACAGATTACAAAACGGCTGACCCAATAAAAAATCACGGTTACCGTGCATGACCAATATCTCACAGCCATTGATACGTAGCTGTTTTAGCTTTGCAATCAATGGGGTGAGCCAATGCGCTATCTGCTCGTCTTCTGACCTTTTCTCTTTTAATAGGGACAAGTAGGTATCATCACCTAGCCACACCTCAAACCAATCACCCAATATAAAGAGGCGTTTGAGCGCTGGTAGGGCAAGACAGTCATCTAATAGCGCCAAAAAAGCCTGCACTAAGGCAGGCTCCTGAGGCGATAAATGCAAATCGCTAATCAATACTTGCCGCACTTGATGAGGGCGGGTCGTGATTAAGTGATTAAAACTTTGCATTTATCTTGGTCCTCGTGACTTATCTTATGGCGAGCATGATTTAATAAACTCTACTAGAAAATGCTCGCTCATTCACAGCTATCGCTAAGTAACTATTACTGAGTAGCTGCTATTGAATGACTATTACTGAGTAATGATGGTTGCTGAGTTGATAACAACTGGCTCTTTTGGCACATCAGCATGCATACCGAAACGACCAGTTGGTACGCTGCGCATTTTTTCGATAACGTCCATACCGCTTGTTACTTTACCAAATACGGTGTAACCCCAACCTTGCATGTTTTTGCCAGAGTGGTTTAGGAAGTCGTTGTCTTTTACGTTGATGAAGAACTGGCTAGTTGCTGAATGCGGATCTTGGGTACGCGCCATTGCGATAGTACCTTTGTCATTTTTTAGACCATTGTCCGCTTCGTTTTCGATAGGCGCATTGGTTGGTTTTTCATTCATCTCAGCGTCCATTCCGCCGCCTTGAATCATGAAACCATCAATGATGCGATGGAAAATTGTACCGTCATACTGACCAGATTTTACGTAGTTTAAAAAGTTTTCTACGGTTTTTGGTGCTTTTTCTTCGTTGAGTTCGATAACGATCGCACCCATATTAGTTTCAAGTTCTACTACTGGTGGCATGTCTACCATGAGATATTCCTTTTTGATTGCAGCGCCTTAAATAGCACTATTGTGAGTGGTGGTTAAAAAGTTACGGGTAGTCTAACGGCTTTTTTATCCCGTGTCATGTATCAGGCTGTTAATGCGTTTGCGAAACCTGATAGAATAACGCAACTTTACCCATTTTTGATAAATTTTGATAATGCGGTCGCACTATCTAAGTTTTAATATTCTCGCTTTATTTTAACACTTTAGTTTAAACGTTTCGTGATGCGTGATGGCACGCACCATGAACTGACAATTTGCGTTAGGAGCAATGCCCGATGAGTGATCACTCAAGCAACAATGCACAAAAAGACGAAGCAAAAAACGATTTTATTCGTAATATCATTCGTGACGATGTCAATGCGCAAAAATATCAGCAAATTGTAACGCGCTTTCCGCCTGAGCCAAATGGCTACCTGCATTTAGGCCACGTAAAATCTATCTGCTTAAACTTTGGTGTGGCTAA
Source organism: Psychrobacter sp. NPDC077938 (assembly GCF_044542635.1). Taxonomy (NCBI): domain Bacteria; kingdom Pseudomonadati; phylum Pseudomonadota; class Gammaproteobacteria; order Moraxellales; family Moraxellaceae; genus Psychrobacter; species Psychrobacter sp. NPDC077938. The sequence continues at coordinate 383,198 of NZ_JBITUW010000003.1, read as the reverse complement.
AGAATTCGGCGGTGTGTGCAATCTGCGTTTTGATGACACCAACCCAACCGCTGAAAAGCAAGATTACATCGACAATATTAAGAACGATGTACAGTGGTTAGGTTTTGAGTGGGCAGGCGAGGCGCATCATGCCTCAGGTTATTTTGATCAGTTGCATGCATGGGCAATCCAATTGATTGAGCAAGGCGACGCTTATGTTGATTTGCAAACCCCTGAGCAAATCAAAGAAAACCGTGGTTCATTCAATGAAGCGGGAACACCTTCACCATATCGTGATGCCAGTGTTGAAGAAAACCTAGCGCTTTTTAATGATATGAAAGACGGTAAATACGCTGAAGGAAAGGCTATTTTGCGTGCCAAGATTGATATGGCTAGCCCAAATATGAACCTGCGTGATCCTGTTATCTATCGCGTGATGCATCAAGCGCATCATCAGACTGGTGATAAATGGTGCATCTATCCAATGTATGACTTTGCTCATCCACTCTCGGATGCGTTAGAAGGGATTACCCATTCATTATGTACGCTTGAGTTTGAAGATCACCGTCCGTTCTATGATTGGGTTATTGCAAAAATCGGCTTTGACGTGCCGCCGCATCAGTACGAGTTTAGCCGCTTAAACGTTGATCATACATTGACCAGTAAGCGTAAGCTGAAGCAACTGGTAGATGAAGGTATCGTCAGTGGTTGGGATGATCCCCGTATGCCGACCGTTGCTGGCATGCGTCGCCGTGGTTATACGCCAGAGGGCTTACGCGATTTTTGTGAGCGTGTGGGTGTGACCAAAGCGGATAGTGTGGTTGATTTCCGTTTGCTAGAGTTTAGCGTTCGTCAATCGTTAGAGACGACTACTGGTCGCGGTATGGCGGTACTAAAGCCATTGAAAGTGACGATCACTAACTTTAGCGAAGCGGTCAGCAGCTGGGAGACGCAAAAAGCCGATAGCGTTAATGCACGTTTTGACGATGCGACTCAGACGCTTTGGTTGACTCAGCCGAACCATCCTAACGTGGATATGGGTGAGCGTGAGATTCCATTTACCGAGACGCTATACATTGATCAAGGTGATTATGAAATTGAACCGCCAGCAGGCTACAAGCGTCTCTCTCCAGAAAAGCCAGAGATTCGTCTGCGTAACACCTATGTGTTAGCCGTCACTGAGCATATCACTGATGAAAATGGTAATGTCGTTGAGCTAAAAGCGACGATTGATCCTGCTACTTTGGGCAATAACCCTGAAGGGCGTAAGGTCAAAGGCGTGATTCATTGGGTATCAGCCAGTCAAGGTGTGCCAGCGACAGTACGTATGTATGAGCAGTTATTCAGTGCTGAGGACCCAAGTGGCGTCGCTGATGTTCATCAAGCGCTAAACCCGAACTCGCTCACTGAGCTAAATGCAGTGGTTGAGCCATCTTTGGTCAATGCAGATGCTGGCACGCGCTTCCAGTTTGAGCGTGAAGGTTACTTCATCTCTGACAGCGAAGATCACAGCACTGATAAGCCAGTATTTAACCAAATCGTTAGCTTACGTGATAGCTATAAGCCAGCTTAATTTATGTTGGCTTAGTATTTAAAAGTATCCTTATCCAAATGAATATTTTGAAATAATACTGAACAATAGTAGTTTGCAAGTTAGCCTATTTCTAGTACGCTAGGGATGGGCTTTTTTATGTGCAGTTATTATGTGCAGTTACAAAGTTGAGCATAGTAAGATTTGAGGAAATAAGAATGGCAAAGTTTCTAAACAGCAGTGGTACAACGTATCATTTAGAAGAGTTGATTAAAAACGCTTCTGACAGGTTGATTATTATTAGCCCATATTTGAAGCTTAATGAACGTATCAAAGAATTATTGGAAGACCGCAACCGCCTCAAGATCGACATTCGCATTGTTTATGGTAAGAATGACTTACATCCTGAAGAAATAAACTGGCTCAAAAACCTGACCTTTATTCGTACTAGCTTTTGCAAAAACTTACATGCGAAATGCTACCTGAATGAAAATGAATGCATTATTACCAGTTTAAATCTTTATGAGTTTAGCCAAGTTAATAACAATGAGATGGGTGTACTGATTTATCGTAATGATGATGCCAAACTTTATGCCGATACCTATGAGGAAGCGCAGCGCATCATTCGTATCAGTGATGAAGTGAGAATGTCTCTTGAAAAAGTGACCGAAACTGAAAGTAAGTCTGAGCCTAGTACCAAAACAACAAACTCTACTACCAACGTAAACGGTAACTCTACGACAGAAATCACACCTAATTACTCTAAACTGACCACCGCCAAGCTTGCTAAAGAGTTGGGCTTTAAAACGCAAGAGTTGAATGAAAAGCTACTTGCAGCGGGTTATCTAGAAGCGCAAGATGGTGAGCTAGTATTGACTGATGCTGGACGTGCAGCTGGTGGTACCAGTAAAAAGGGTAAGTTTGGCGAGTTTTGCTTATGGGATGCAGGTATGGTGGTTTGATTATTTATCAAAGATGCTTGTCCATAAAATTCATTAAAAAATTTGTCCATCATCTTAGAGATAAATGGAATAACCGCATTACAATCCGTCACAAGACATTCATAACCAGTTTGTTAAGATAAAGTCAGTTTTTACGGATGTGCTTTATGTTATATTTGATAGCTGAGCACGTCGATGATGATAATAATAGAACGCGAGGCCGACGTGTCGATATAAGCGTTCATTCACATAGCTAAGGAATCAAGCATGGCACATTTACGTTTAGGTGATACCGCACCAAATTTTGACGCTACAACCACAGAAGGTGACATCAATTTTCACGAGTGGGCAGGTGATCATTGGGTTGTTTTCTTCTCGCATCCAGCAGATTTTACACCAGTATGTACCACTGAGCTTGGTCGCGCCGCTGCATTAAATGGCGAGTTCCAAAAGCGCAATGTAAAGCCGATTTGTATTTCTGTTGATAGTCTAGAAGATCACAAAGCGTGGGCGAGCGATATCGGTGAGACTCAAGGCACAGATATGAACTTCCCAATCATCGCTGATCCTAATAAAGAAGTCGCTGAGCTATATGACATGATGCATCCTAATGCCGACAGCACTCATACGGTACGTAGCGTCTTTATCATTGATCCAAGCAAAAAAGTTCGTCTAACGCTGACATATCCTGCTAGCTGTGGCCGTAACTTTGATGAAATTATCCGCGTAATCGACGCACTACAGTTGTCGGATGAGTATAATATTGCGACACCTGTAGACTGGAAAGATGGTGATGACGTAATCATTCCGCCAAGCGTGAAAAACGAAGATATCGCTGCAAAATATCCAAAAGGTCACAAAGAGATTAAGCCGTATCTACGTACCACACCTGCACCAAACAAATAATTAGACTGATGTATAAATGTGATTAAATAAAGCCCCATGACTCAAGGTTATGGGGCTTTTATTATTTCTACTTTATGATTAATAACACTTTGCCATGATGGCCAGATTAGGCTATAACTGTGGTATAGCGTATCAATATTTGTGTTTATTAGTACAACAACCATAATAAAGCGTATCAGCGTCAAATCGCTGTCCAACCATTCTTACAAGGAGTTTGCTATGAAAAAACTATATATTACCCGTACAGCGCCCAATCCGCGTAAAGCGCTTATCTTATTGGCTTCAAAAGGTATCGATGTCGATGACATGGATGATGTCGATGTGATCGATATTGATTTTGCGGCAAATGAGCAAATGTCAGAAGCTTTTACACAAATGAATCCAATGCAGACCGTACCTGTTTTGACCTTAGATGATGGTACAGTACTGAATGATTCTCAGGCAGTTTGTGAGTATCTGGATCGTGTTTATGGTGAGCGTTCGGTCATGGGTAATGATGTGGTACAGCGTGCGCAAGTTTGTTCTATGCGCCGTGTTGCAGAGTTTGAAGTGATGTATAACTTGATGCTCGCGTTTCAGCACAGCCATCCATCTAAGGCGCAACGTGTTGAGCAAGTGCCAGAGTTCGTCGCACCATCAATTGCTCGTGCGGTTAAAGCCATGGCATATTTTGAGACGATATTAGAAGGTCGTGAATATCTAGTAGGTGAACAATTAAGTTTTGCGGATATCGTGCTATATCTTAGCTTAGATTTTGGTAAAGTATTAAAAATTAATCCTAATGAGCAAGGCGAAAACCTAGCTCGTTTTTATCAAAAGATGAATGAACGCTTCAGTATTAAGAATATGGCTAAAGCCAAACCTGCAAGTGTGAATGACTAAAAGGTTCTAGAAAAATAGTTTAAATCATAAAATTTATCTATTAACCTATTTGGTAAATTGATCGCTATAAAGCAAAACAGCTAACCTCAATCGTTAGCTGTTTTTTTATGAAACATAATAAAAATCAACATTTCGTTACATAGGTTAATAGTGCCAAGGTTATAGTGGTTAATCTAGCTTAATTATATCAATTATGTTTTTAAATTGTTCACTAAAGAAGAATACTTTTAAATTATGACTTCTTTTGAATAGGTTTTTTAAAATATAGATGGTACGCGAGATAAGTTGTACAAGCTTACTAAGAGGTATGTAATATGGTAGGTAGCCGAAATAAGCCAACGTTAAAATTACTGCTATTACCCAGTATGATGGCAGTTAGTCTGATGCTAAGTGCGTGTCAAAAAGAAGCGGCGTCTAGCGAAAATGATACATCGCAGGGTGCTGAAGCTGGCGAGATGACAGACTCAGCCGTAAGTGAAAGTCTAGTATCTAGTATGAGCCCTACATCAGACGAATCTGAACCTGTTGAATTAACCGCTCAAGACAAGCTGACGACCACCTTATCTCATCATCGCTGGACGTTAGTAAATGCAGTCGACGCCAATGAACAACCTATGGCTGAATTTGCGAATATCAACAGTCAGGTAACGCTTGCATTCAACCAATATCAAGGGCAAGACACGCTAAGCTATAGCGTAGGCTGTAATACGATTAGTGCTGGCTATCAGTTAAAAGGGCATACCTTAACTACTGAAGAGGGTATGAGTACAAAGATGTCTTGTGGCGAGCTAGATATGGCAGAAAACACCTTGAATACGTTGATGCAGGGCAGTAGTGAGTTCAAAATTGATCAAGGCGATAATCCAGTATTAACACAGTTTACCGACGATGATGTAACTCTGGTTTGGAATGGTAGGCTTACTGCACAAGCGAAATATAACAGTAAGGGTGAAACAGTATTTTGGGCAGTAAACTCCGAAACAGTACCTTGCGAAGCAGGTAACTCTGAGCAGTGTCTACAAGTTAAGCCTATTACTTATAATGATCAGGGCATTAAAACTCACGAAGGACAATGGCGAGTATTCGTTGGTGAAATCGATGGCTATCAGCATGATAGCAAACACGAAGAGGTGTTACGCTTACAACGCTATCCGCTAAACATCGATGAATTATCAGAGACCAGTGAACCAACTAAAGATGATACTGCTGATGAAAAGTATGCTTATATATTAGATGCTGTGATTGAAAGTTCAGTTGTAGAGTAGATTACTGTATTTTGAGCTTTGAAATGCTCATAGTTATAAAAAAACACGCGCCTAGTAACGCGTGTTTTTTATGGGATGTCTACTTTGTTGTTTATCTATTTTGACGATTGTTTGCTCTAACGCCTAGCTATTTTGACGCTGATCTTTAACGCAAGTTACCTAAATCTTCTTCTGTTAAACGCCAACGTCCTTTCTTCTTAGAAGCACCGCGACCACGCATGGCGCTATTCAATATCAGTTTGTTCATTGAATGGCTTGAGTGAGCATGACAGATGGCGCAGGCAAGTCCATCTGCAGCATCTTGTTGCGGTACGACTTCTAACGCTAATATTCGGCACACCATCTCCTGTACTTGCTCTTTGGCCGCCGCTCCATAGCCACAGACGGCTTGTTTGATCTGCCGAGCCGTATATTCTGACACTTCTAAATCTAAAGCCACCATCGCTGCAATCGCTGCACCTCGTGCTTGCCCAAGCTTAAGTGCAGAATCAGGGTTTTCTGCCATAAATACTTGCTCAATCGCTGTATAGATAGGCTCGTCTGCGTATTTTAAATGATGCTGTGTGATACGGGTTAGTCCATTAAAGATACGCTTGAGGCGTTCAGGCATCTCTTTGGTATCTGTACGAATCGTCCCTGCATCGATATAAGTCAGCTTGTCACCTGTCTGCTGTACTATTCCGTAACCGGTCATGCGTGACCCTGGATCAATGCCTATAATAATTGCCATAATATTCCGTCTTGCTTACCTGTCATTTTATATTCAATCCTATATAACTCGGATACGATGTCAGACTCGCTTAGCCTACTATTCGTAGTACTGTCGCTCACTTTACTTGTATCCAAATTATATCGTACCGACTATATGGCTTAAAAATTAGCCTTAAGTTTGATAGTATAGCAACCAATCCCCATATACATCATATGTTAGCCATTTTAATTTTCATGGCGCTCAATTTATTGGTTTTTATTTTATAGGACGACACTTTATGGGTCAGATAGTTGGTATAGCCATCGTTTGGTTTATTATCGAGATGCTACTGTGGTATTTGCTTGCTCAATTTATGAGCGGCTGGTGGGTGTTTATGTGGTTTATTATCGCTGCAGTTATCGGTATCTCTTTGATGCGCAAAGGTATGGCTGCTCTTAATCCAATGGCACAGCAAATGAAAGCTGGTGGCATGATGAACCCTGCGATGCGTCCGCCAGAGACCACGATGATTAAGAGTATCGCGATGGCAGCTGCTGGTATTTTACTGCTTATTCCTGGGGTACTTAGTGATTTGATGGCGCTGTTAGTGGTATTGCCACCTGTGCAGAAAAAGCTAAAAGACTTGGCCAATAATTACGTCATGAATAACCAGCAAAAAATGATGGAAATGATGGCGAAGCAGATGGGTGGTCAAATGGGCGGCGGTCAAAATCCATTTGGAGGTGCTGGTGGTATGGGCGGTCAAAACCCGTTCGGTGGTGCAGGTGGTATGAATGGCCAGAATCCGTTTGGTCAACAGCAGCAAAACCCATTTGGTGATGTGTTTAAACAGCATACTACGGTTGATGGTACTGCCAAAAACATCCCTAAAGATGTAAAAAAGATTACTAAATCTGCTAATGACGAATAACTATTTAGTTAAATCATAAGCATAAAAAAAGCCCCTCTCATCAATGACGAAAGGGGCTTTTTAGTGGTAGTGAATAAATTATAAGAAATATACTTACTAACCGAATGAAACAACCGAAGTGCCGCTGTAAGATGGTGACCCATGAACCGTGAAGTTCAGGGCGGATGCGTCATCATCTCTGCAGGTTTCCTGATACACCGCAAGCGGTGCAGGCATACACAATGAGACAATAGGTACCACATCCTGGTAAAGCATTATCGGCTCAGGGAATAAACATCTACTAGCCAACACTTCAGAATAGTTTTATCTTAACCAATGAAAAGAGTGATTGCAAGTCTGAATTACAGATTGATACGTAGCTTGGTTAGTTGGCCGCATTTATATTATCTTGTATAGAAAAATCATCGCAAGATAACCCTATAAAATTATTCATAAACTCACGAAAAATGCTCAGTTTTTCAGCTATTTCAAGATGTGTGTTAATATAGAGGGCTTTATATTCCCTTACACAGCATTATAGGCGTTCATTCACTCGAGGAGCGGTAATATATGACCAGTACCCAACAAGCATCAGACTCTATTGATAATAATAAAACACAGCTTAGCAATAACCAAGACGGTGCACAGAATAAAAAAATACCGCATGTCTTGATGATATTGGACGGCTTTGGTCATCGTGAAGAAGATAAAGATAACGCCATCGCTGCAGCCAATATGCCAAATTTAGATAAGATTTATCAGCGATATCCTCATGGGCTTATTTCTGCTTCAGGGGAAGATGTTGGTTTGCCAGATGGTCAGTTTGGTAATTCAGAAGTCGGTCACATGAATTTAGGGGCAGGGCGTGTTCTTTATCAGGACTCAACTCGTATCTCAAGTGAGCTTGCCAATCGTGAATTCTATAAAAACGAAGCATTGGTCAATGCGGTAAAAGCGGCTAATGAGCGTGGCGGTAACGTCCATATTATGGGCTTGCTCTCTGATGGCGGCGTCCATTCACATCAAGACCATATCGAAGGTATGTGTCATTCAGCATTGGTCCATGGTGCCAAGAATGTCTTTATTCATTGTTTCTTAGATGGCCGTGATACCCCGCCTAAATCTGCTGATAAGTACATCAATCGTCTGCGCGACTATATCAATAAGTTGAATGCTCATTACGAAGGTGGCCGCGTACAGATTGCAAGTATCATCGGTCGCTACTATGCAATGGATCGCGACAATCGTTGGGATAGAGTGCAAAAAGCTTATGAGTTGATTACTGAAGGTAAAGCTGATCGTCTATCGACACGGGCAGATGGCGCTGTTCAAGCTGCTTATAAAGCGCGTGAGACCGATGAGTTTGTCAGTCCAACGACCGTGATTGGACGTGATGAAGTGCCATATACTGTCAATGATAACGACGCACTTATTTTTATGAATTTCCGTGCTGACCGTGCTCGTGAGCTTGCCCAAGCATTTGTTCTGCCAGATCATGAGTTTTCTGGATTTGCACGTCAAAAGCAGCCAAAACTGGCGGCATTTGTGATGCTAACTAAGTATTCAGATGTCCTAGCTGACAATCCAAAAACCAGCATTGCTTACTACCCAACATCTTTGGCCAATACATTGGGAGAGTACTTGCAGGATCAAGGAAAAACTCAACTACGTATTGCTGAAACTGAAAAATATGCGCATGTGACGTTTTTCTTTAGTGGCGGCCGCGAAGAAGAGTATCAGGGTGAGACCCGCATTTTAGTGCCATCTCCAGACGTTGCAACTTATGATTTACAGCCTGAGATGAGCGCGCCTGAAGTCACTGATAAATTAGTAGAAGCGATTGAGTCTGGTAAGTATGATGTATTGGTGGTCAATTATGCCAATGGTGATATGGTTGGACACACAGGTATATTTGATGCAGCGGTAAAAGCGGTAGAGGCTTTGGATGTATGCGTTGGCCGTATCGAGTCAGCAGTGCGAGCAGCTGGTGGTGATATGCTTATCACAGCCGATCATGGTAACTGTGAGCAGATGCAAGACTATGAAAGCGGACAAGTACATACACAGCATACGACAGAGCATGTGCCATTGATTTATGTGGGCGAGCAAAAGCTGAAAGTGCGCCGCGGCGGCAAACTTAGTGATGTGGCGCCGACTATTTTATCATTGATGAATGTTGACGCCCCTGCTGAGATGACAGGTGAGAGCTTATTGGTTCCAGCAGTCTAAGCCAGTCGAGCTAAACCACAGTACTTGAATGACTGTGGTTTATACTGACTTGACAGCTGTACCAGAAGATATCAAAAAGGAAAGGATAAGCTATTATCCTTTCCTTTTTTTGTGATACATTTTACTTAATTTACTTGCAATACTATGCTAGTTCGAAATATGCGTTTGGTGCTATCTTATAAGTCGCTATATAACGATAAATTCGTATTCTCTATTATTCAAATGAGTTCTTTTATGCAGCCTATTTCTTTTGCACGTTCTTTTTTATCCAAAGGGTTAAGTAAATCAGTAGGGAAAGCATCAGTCGCGTCCACGGTTTTGCAGCCTGCAATTTTAATAGGTGTGCTTGGTTGTGCGATTAGCGTAAATGCACAAGCAGCAGTGGGAGCTTCTACAAATAATGATAATCCTACAAATGGCCTACAGCTCATCAGTCTAAATGCAGATGAGATAGCTGATGAAAACGACGCTGATAATTTATCGAATATTGCTGATATGTTAGATGTCGCCGATGAGCCAGATGATTCGATAGATAGTGTGCCAGATGAAAGCGCGCTAACGGATGATGCCGATGATATTGATACGGAGATTCCAGCAGAAGTTGCACAAGTATCGCTAAATGCTATCTCTCCTGAGACGCTAAAGACGTTTGTGGCTGTGGTGGATTTAGTACGTCGTCAATACGTTGATGCGGTCAATGATGAAGAGTTATTTAGCAATGCGATGAGCGGTATGCTGACCAAGCTTGACAGCCATGCTGAGTTTTTGGACGCAGAAGCTTATGAGAATCTACGTGCTTTTACTGAAGGTGACGTTGGTGATATTGGTATTAAAGTTAATTACCAGCCAGAGGCGGGGTATTGGGTCGTGACAGAGGTTATCGATGATTCACCTGCAGACAAAAAAGGCATCGCAGTTGGTGATTATTTGCATCAGGTTGATGAGTTTAAGCTAGACGAAGGGCGACAGGTCAATGATGTTGAGCAACTCTTAACGGGTATTGCCGGTACGCAGGTAGATATTATTACTTCCAAAGCTGGCCGCCGTAAGCACACAACGACGTTGCAGCGTAATAATAGTCATCCGCAGATTATCGAGACCAAACTGGTTGATGGTATTGCCATTGTTAAATTACCGGCGTTTCAAAACAACAGCCGTGAAAAATTACTAGAAGGTTTAATTAACCTAAACGCTCCTATATCAGGCATTTTACTAGATATGCGTGATAATCCAGGTGGCGTACTGACATCGGCAGTGAGTGTTGCCAGTTTATTTATGGATGATACCGATGTGGTGCAGGTGCAAGCACGTCAAAATAAATCACGGGTACTATCGACCCAAGGTGATGCGATACTTAAACCTTTGCCATTAGTAGTATTGCAAAACCGCTATTCAGCATCAGCGGCAGAGGTGCTTGCCAGTAGTTTACAAGCACAAAAACGCGCTACTATTATCGGTGAAGTTAGCTATGGTAAGGGCTCAGTACAATCGGTCATACCGTTAAACGATGAGCAAGCCGTCAAATTAACGGTGGCCAACTATATGACGGCAGCAGGCAAACAAATAGACGAGATCGGTGTAGAACCTGATGTGACTTTATCAGGCAGCGAGAACACGTGGGAACAGCAAGCATTAGAATTAGTAAAGGCGCGCGCACTTGATTCTGGCATTCGCTTTGTTAGAAAAAATGCTACGAAAGAATAGATTTTCGTAGCAATTAATTAACCGCGCATTACCTAACTTCTCTCACGGTTAAAAATATTTGAAGATGCCGCTTAAAAGAAGCTAGTCAGACGCATCTTCAGAAATTTCGAGCTTTTTCATACGGTAGCGTAAAGAACGAAAGGTGGTTCCTAATAATTCAGCTGCTTGGGTTTTGTTCCAGCCAGTTTGTTTGAGTGCTGTGATAATCAGCTGCTTTTCTTGTTCCTGCAAATAATGCTCTAACCCTTGAGGCGGTAGTTGACCGTCGAACAATTCTTGTAAACCTGATATGTCTTGAGCGGTTTTTTGTTGTACGTTGGAGTCAAGAAGCGACTCCTTATCATAAGTACTTGCTACATTGGTTGACGAACTGTCATTACTAGCTGACGAATGCTGTACCATTGAGGGGTAGTGGTTGGTGTTAGTACGATAGGGATGTAAATTGGTCTGTCTTTGCTCAACCTGCGTCGTTGTATTGTTACTAGATTGAATGACTTGCTCGCCGTTCTTTGTTGATTGGCCTGTAGATTGAACGTCTATATGATTTTCTACGTTACGGTCAGGTAGCTCAGAGCTATCGATAGCTGAGCTATGATTTTGCTCTTGTATATTTGCAAGCTCAGGTTCAATGTCAGGAAGACCTAAATGACTAACGTCAATGTAGGAGGTTTCAGCTAACGTAACTGCACGTTCCAACAAGTTGCGCAGTTCACGGACATTACCCGCAAAATCGTGGCATTGTAAGCGTTCGCAGGCTTCCATCGTCAATGAGGGCGGTGACTCTAATTGCCAGTCATCAGCAATCATAGCCAAAAAGTGGTCTGCCAATACAGGGATGTCATCACGGCGTGCATTAAGCGTTGGAAGCTTTAGCTCAATGACATTGATGCGATAATACAAATCTTGTCGAAATGCACCATCTTGTACCAATTGGTTCAGGTCTTTGTGAGTGGCAGACAAAATGCGGATGTCTACTGGAACTTCTTTTGTATCACCAATTGCCCTTACTGTTTTTTCTTGAATGGCACGTAACAATTTAACCTGCATGGCTAAAGGTAAATCTGCTACTTCATCTAAAAACAATGTGCCGCCATTAGCTTGCTGAAACAATCCTTGTTTATCAGCGACAGCCCCTGTAAAGCTGCCTTTTTTATGACCAAAAAACTCCGACTCCATTAACTCCGATGGTATCGCACCGCAGTTCACTGGTACAAAGCTGCCGTCACGCCGTGGACTTAAATCATGGATCAATCTGGCGACCACTTCTTTACCTGTGCCAGAAGCGCCCGATAAAAACACAGGTGCCTGTGAGCGTGCTAGCTTTAAAATAGTGTTTTTAAGGGGATGCATGACAGCAGAATTACCAATCAATCTACTATCTAACATTTTTTGTTCAGGAGAGCATTCCGGTGCGGCCTGTACTTCGTTATCTTGATGAATAACTTTTAGGGCATTCTCTACCAGTTGGCGTAAACGTGGTAGTTCTAGCGGTTTATTGACAAAATCAAAGGCACCAAGTTTTAATGCTTCAATAGCTAAATCCATGCTGCCATGAGCCGTAATCACCGCTATTGGAATATTAGAGCTATTGCTAATTTCTTTTACCAGCTCAAGTCCCGAGCCATCTGGCAGTTTTAAATCCGTCAGACAAAAATCGTAGTCATTGTCTTGCCAAAATGTTCTTGCTTGCGACAATGTATAAGCCACATCACTTTTGATACCCATTTTAGTCAGGGTAATTTGCATCAATCGACATAAATCTACTTCATCATCGACGACTAGCGCGGTTGTTGTCATACATCATCTCATCGTATTTTATGGCTATAAAATCAATAGCTGGGTCTAAATGGGTGTAATAGCTTTTAAAGGGCAAATTTAGGTAAGATTTTCTTCGATAGTTTGAAATTTATTATCAGATTTAATAGAAGGTACAATTAACCGAAAACATGTTTTCTCATGTTCAGGAATGTAGAGTAAACGCGCTTGATTGGCTTCACAAAATGCTTGTGATAAATAGAGCCCCAGTCCTGTACCAGCTTTATCTGTTGTAAAAAACGGATCAAACAAAAGTTCTAAATTTCCAGCACTAACACCATTACCATTATCTAATATATCGATTATAACATCGTTGTCTGCGCAGTAAATGTCGATTTCCACATAAGCGTGGGGATGAGCATAGCTGCTATAACGCAAGCCATTGTTGATTAGGTTGATTAATATCTGCTCTAACTGATGAGTATCAAATGATATGATGGGTTTGGTTTTGATTCGTAGAAAAATGTCGTGTCCTTGAAAGTAATTCTCCAAAAACGATGGCATCCATTCAGCCAATTCGAGCACCTGCTGGGTAGCCGTCTGCTGACGAGACAGCTTTAAAATATCCTCAATGATACGGTTTACACGTTTTGTCTGTGAAAATATCATCTCATAAAGCTCATGGTTGCCGGTTATGGCAGTATTCGATTCACTTGTTGATGCACTGTCATCTTCCATTTGTTCTGCAACATCCTCCATTAATAGCTGACTGGCTTGCGATATCGCTGCTAATGGGTTTCTGATTTCATGGGCAATACTGGCAGTTAATTGCCCTAAAGAAGCCAGTTTCAACTGTTGAGCACTGGCTTGCTCACGGCGTAAGTCTTCTAATATGACAAGTTTGCTATCGTCTTTTAGTGGAATAATCTGTACGCGTAATTTGCCAAATATTGAGGCATTTGCCACAGCTGGCACATCGTAGGTAAAAGCGCGTGACTGCCCAGATGCTACCGACAAACAGGCATTAAACAACTGTGAATGCTGTTCATTGAGTTGCTGCTCAAAATTAGAGAGAAGTGCTTTGCTATGAGTCTCTTTCACATCTTCAAGGGTATTCTGTGCTGTGACAGGCGTGACAAGTGATAGACTCAGCAACTGATGTGCGGCAAGATTTGCTAAGACAACATGTTGCTTATCGATAACGATAACACCATTCACCATCTGCGTGATAACCTCTTGATTAATCACGTTGAGTCGCTCAACTTCCTTAGCATGGTTTGCCGCGACCTTTTCAAGCTGTACCAATCGCTGAGAGATAGACCAACTCAAACCGCCCACTGCTAAGAAGCTCGCTGACATCAGTAGCGCATCGCCTAGATTAGCTAAACTCATGCTATTAGCAATAGCGTAAAAAAATTGCTGATAAATAACGAGAATGATGGCAAGTAAAGTAATAACCAATGCTTGCGAGCCATGTAGTAGCATAAAGCTGGCCGCGACGACCACCATGTATAGCATGGTTAACTGCAAATCAGGGTTACCTGTCGTGTAGAGCAGCAGACTTAATATAATAACGTCTAAGGCCAGTCCGAATGCCAGTTGGCGGCGCATATGTTTTCTAACAACATAAAATAGCCCAAGCAATATCAAGCTTAACAGGACGTAGAAGCTTAGAGTCGTTTGTTGCAAAAAACTCGGTAAAGACGCGCTATCACCAGTACGAGCAGAGATGTATAGCATGAGCATAGAAAACAGGCTGACGACGAAACGATAACTGCTATAGATTAGCCCTAATTTACGTAATTGCGGCAAAGGAAGCGTATCGTCATGATGAACATAACGAGTAATGGCAGAGCTAAGATTGGTAGCAGGGTTCATAAACTGGCCGTAATAAAATAAACGCTAAATGGTTTATGGTTGAATCAGACCATGACGAATGGCCAAATGAGTTAATTTAACATCACTATCAACCCCAACTTTTTCATAAATACGGTAGCGATACGTATTAATGGTCTTGACACTAACAAACAATTGATCAGCTATTTGCTGAGGGCTTTGACAATTAACAACCATCATGGCTACCTGTTTTTCTCTGTCACTTAATAAGTCGAAAGGTGAGTTGGCATTATCAGATAATAGAACATCTGCTAACTGTTCAGCGACATCTTGACTGAAGTAGCGACCTCCCTGATAAATCTTTTTGACCGCACGTATCATTTCATCAAGCGGCGTGCCTTTGGTAATGTAACCATTAACACCTGCTTTAATCAGCATTGAAGGATAGGGCTGTGCAGACATACTACTGACCGCCAAAATCTTGATACCCATGTCGAGTTGTATCAGACGTTTGGTTGCTTCAAGCCCGCCAATATTCGGCATATTGACGTCTAGCAAAATCACATCAGGATGTAATTGTTTGGCCTGTTTGATAGCCATGTCACCGCTGTCTGCTTCACCTACTACTTCAATATCGGGGCTGTCTGACAACATACGGCTAATACCCATCCGTACCAAATCATGATCATCTACCACTAATACTTTAATCATAACCATACTCTTTATTGATTGTCAGAATAAACGCTTTATTAGATTCTAATACTATAAAAAACAAATATATTTCAACCATTATTGTTATCTTTGTATATTCAAAATACCGCTGATTAATATAACAAAATACGAGTAATCATAACATTCGAAGTTAAATTATATTGCTGCAGTGTGAATTGATGTTTCTATAATATAAATTGGTTGTAGCAAAGTTTGAATGAAGCCAAAAAAAACTACTAAATCAGTTTGATAGATTAAACTTAAATGTAAACCATGATACACTAAAAATACAAAAGCTCTATGTGAGTACTTACAAACACATCTATAAACGCTACGTACGTTTTTGGCGTCAGACAATATGTAACTGGCGTAATAGCGACAGCAGGAGGCATAATGAAGCAACTACCATTAACCAAACAGCAATTGATCGCTGCTATGATTTCATTGAGTTTGGGCAGTGTTGCACAAGCCGCACTTACAATTAATGGTAGCACTGACACTGCCTCTAGTGCACGCCTGAGTTGGGGCGGCGCTGATAGCTTGTCTGAAGCCCGCAACATTATGTACAAGTCTAATGGCTCTGCTATTAAGAAAGTCGATAATGGCTACGGCACTACCAACATCACGAATACTAATAGTTTTGCTAGTAGTAATAACACCAATAGTGCTCGCTATAACACTACCTACCGCGGGGCGTTTGGTAGTAGCGATATGATTCCGATTAGCACGGATTCACGTAGCGTTGCGGTGATCGATGCTGAAACTGGCGAATCTATCTACGAAAAAGATGCTGATATCGCGCGCCCCATGGCCAGTATTACTAAGGTTATGACGGCTATGGTCGTGTTGGATGCCGGTCTTGATATGCGTGAAGAAATCACGCTTGATCCAGAAGATTTCGTTGGTCCTAAGCGTGCAAGCTCGCGTTTGAAATCAGGTGATCGTTTAAACCGTGCTGAGATGCTATTAATGGCGTTGATGAAGTCTGAAAATCCAGCAGCGAAGAGTTTAGCGCGTAATTACCCAGGTGGCTATGATGCCTTTATGCGTGCGATGAATCGTAAAGCGCAAGACTTGGGCATGAATACGGCATTTTTTGGTGATCCAACTGGACTTGATAAGCGTAACGTAGCTTCTTCAAAAGATTTGGTCAAGATGGTACGTGCTGCTGGTAACTATGATGTGATTCGTCGTTTTTCTACTACTAAGAGCTATGACTTTTTTGTCTCAAACTACTCAAGTGGTAACCGTACCTATAAAGCCAGTAATACCAGCACGTTGGTCCGTGACGGCAGCTATCCAATCGGTATCTCTAAGACAGGATTTATCAATGAAGCCGGACGTTGTGTTGTAATGGAAACTCGGGTCAATAACCGTCCTGCGATTATCGTTATCTTAGGGGCAAACAGCTCAGCAACACGTTGGGGCGATGCTAAAAATATCTTAAATAGTTTGGCTACACGCCGTACAGTATAAGCTATCAGTTCTAAATGTATAAAAAAGCTGTTATATCATATAACAGCTTTTTTATTGTGTTGAATTTAAGAATTAAGGATACACGCTATGGGTCATTCACCATTCTCTTCTCCTACACCTAAGCTATATCTATTGACCAACGACGATGAGTTTGAGCTGTTATATCAAAAGCTACAGGCAGCCTTATCGACAGGATTGATTGCGCTATTACAAATTCGTCGTAAGCAAGTTCTTAGTCTACCTGATGGGGCTTTAAAGCTTTTTGATGAGGCGCAAAGAATCGTTGAGTTAGCTAAAACATATAGCGTGCCAGTTGTTATTAATGATGACGTGAAGTTGGCCGAAAAGCTTGGGGTTGGCGTACACCTTGGTCAAACAGACGGCAGTATCGGTGATGCTCTACAGTCTCTATCACCGCATCAAATCATCGGTCGCACCTGCCATGGTGATGTAGCGCTGATTAAAGAAGCAAAAAATGACGGCGCAAGTTATGCTGCGATGGGTGCTGTATTTACTTCTACAACTAAGCCAAATGCTAATATTATTTCACGTCAGCAGCTTGTGGAAGGGTGTCAACAAGGCATACCAATCTGTGTGATAGGGGGGTTAACCGCAGAGAATGTCTCAGAGTTAGTAGATTTGCCCATTGCGCTTGTGGCAGTAGTTGGGGATATTATGGACTTGCCAGTAGCAGACATAGCGCAGCGTTGTCATGAATGGCAGCAGGCATTTTCTAGATGGAAAATACCTACTTGAAGCACGCTTCTTAGAGAGGTTTTAAAGTAGCAATACTCTTACAATAGAGTATTAATATGACAGCGCTACTCAGCGTGTTCCATACATAAGGTGGCATAGGGTAGCGCTTCTAAGCGCTGCTCTTCGATCTGTTCACCGCAGACTTCGCACTCGCCATAAGTACCATTTTCAATTCGACTCAATGCATTTTCGACATAGATTAAGCTTTGACGTGCCTCGCTCATCAAATTTTTGCGCATGTCGTTTTGACGATAGGATATGGCCTGATCTTCCCAATGTTCATTGAGATCATCTTGCGGATTCTGAATATGATCTTCTATCTTATCAATTCGAGATTCGTACTCATCTTTTAATTTTAATAGGTTTTGTTTAGCAGTGTCTAAGTTGATGCTCATTATTTTCTCCTAATGGATTATTTTTATTGTCAATGTTTCTATCATAAAGAGCTTGACTGCTGAGTACCACCACGAAATGTTACGGTTTATTGACTATGCTTGAAGCTAGCAACTGCAATTGTTACCGCTGAATAGTAGTCTGAGAATTTAGACTAAATATTTTAAACGTGCTGAAATTTGTGTCAGGTTGCTTGTGAGACTGTGGTAGAAACCTGGTAGAATACACCGCCGCTGAATTCTGCTTATTTGATCGACTCATCAGAGTGAGTCTGATAAGTGTAAGAGCCAAGCGTTAAAAAACATTAAAAAGCAATAAAGCTGATAGTGACTATATAGCTTGGCTATAAGATAGCGTGTTTATAAGACAGGCGAGCGAGAGTGCTACGAATAGTAGTTCGAGCGAACTTAGCACTGAATCTGATTTATATGGAGCTGACTATAATAGTCATATCAGTAACGACGGTAATCGCAAATTAACAGATAGATTGATGCATAGGAGCAGGTGATGAATTTTTTGCGTATGAGTGAGTTGAACTTAACGGATAAAGTGGTTTTGATTCGAGAAGATTTAAATGTGCCTATTAAAGACGGTAAGGTCACGAGCGATGCGCGCTTGCAAGCCAGCCTTCCTACCATCAAAATGGCGCTCGAAAAAGGCGCTGCGGTAATTGTTTGCTCACATTTAGGCCGCCCAACAGAAGGCAATCCTAAAACTGTATACTCATTGGCACCAGTTGCTGACTATTTGACGGACAAATTAAGCTCGCAACTATCGACACCTGTACGTCTTAATAGTGATTATCTTACCCAAGGTGCCAATGTAAAATCTGGCGAAGTGGTTCTATTAGAAAATGTACGCTTCAATGACGGTGAAAAGAAAAACGATGCCACGCTAGCGAAAAAGTACGCTGATTTGTGCGATGTGTTTGTAATGGATGCTTTTGGTACAGCGCACCGTGCACAGGCATCAACAGAGGGTGTTACGCAAGCGATGCGTCAAGCAGATAAAACTGTGTGTGCAGGGCCATTGTTAGCTGCTGAGCTTGATGCTTTGAGCCTAGCACTTGAAACACCAGCACAGCCAATGCTTGCTATCGTTGGTGGGTCAAAAGTGTCTACCAAGTTAGAAGTGCTACACAGCTTGGCTGAAGTTTGCACGCAAATTATCGTTGGTGGTGGTATTGCCAATACTTTCTTAGCAGCACAAGGTCACGGTGTTGGCGCCTCATTGTACGAAGCAGATTTGCTTGATACTGCACGTGACATTATGACCAAGACTGAAATTTTGCTACCTGAGTACGTCGTAGTCGCTGATAAAAATGACATCGATTTCGCTGACTTTACTGGCTCATTGCAAAAAGCCACTGCAACGATCAAATCAGTTGATGCGATCGGTGACAATGACATGATATTGGACATCGCACCAGAAAGCGCAAAACAGCTTGCCAATGCCATTATCAATGCAAAAACCATCTTGTGGAATGGTCCAGTGGGTGTATTTGAGGTCGATGCTTTCGGGCAAGGCACACAGATATTAGCTACTGCTGTAAGAGACAGCGATGGTTTCTCTATTGCGGGCGGCGGTGATACGTTAGCGGCTATCGATAAATATCAAGTTGCTGATGGTGTGAGCTATATGTCAACAGGTGGCGGTGCGTTTTTAGAGTTTGTTGAAGGTAAAGTACTTCCGGCAGTCGCTGCTCTGCAAATAGATGCCTAACTAATTAACGATACTCTGTAGCTTAGTAACATTAGACGTACAACTAACTTTAAATAACTAAGGTAGTCTGTAAAAATAATATTTTGGCTGTTGATTTACTTGTTTTTATTAGCATCAGTAGATGCAATAGCCATCGATTATTATTAAGCAGTAATTATTTATTTATATACTGAAAATTATTATTGCATGTCTGATTCGCACTCTATAAAATAGCGCGACCATGTATTTTGACATGCATTATTTACGAGAGGTTTATTATGTTAAAACGTCATTTATTACTTGCTAGCGTACTTGCTGGTACCTTCGCAATCACTGCATGTAGCCAACAAACAGAAGAAAACACTGAAGCTGCTGTTGAATCTGCTGGCGATGATGCTGCTGCAAACGCTGATGCTGCTGCCGCTGAAACAGACGCTGCTGCTGCTGAAGCTGAAGCTGCTGCTCAAGACGCTGGTACTGAAGTTGCCGAAGGCGCTGACACTGCTGGTGCAGCTGCGACAGACGCTCTAGAAAACACTGGCGATGCTATTGCTGAAAGCACTAACACAGCGGTTGAAAATACTGCTGAAGCTGTTGCTGATGGCGCTAACGCTGTTGCTGATGGCGCAAATGATGTTGCAGTTGATGCAGAGCAACAGTACTAAGCTACGCGATAACTAAGCACTATAATGACTGATTTGCTGGTATGCTATTGATTAATAGATACTCATCGGTAAATAATTTCTAAAAAGAGTCATTGCTTTATAAGCCTCAAAATACTAGAAAAGCCTTGGTGATTGCCAAGGCTTTTTGCGTTATATGTCATTGTGGCAGTTTATAAAGTGACAGTTTATAAAAGTTAAATTGATATTAAGAGACGGTATAGACTGACAAATAGTCGGTCAACCGCTACGAAGACAGAACAATTTTTGCTATAATCACCGCGTGGTAATCATATCCAATATCATTCAGACTTTCACTAGCCTATATACGGTCAGTATGGTCGAATATACAGTGAAATGATTGCTATTAAGCTGTTTTTTAAAATACTATTCAAAATCCAATCAGAGAGCGTCTTATGGCCCTAATATCCTTACGTCAACTTCTAGATCATGCCGCTGAACACAGCTATGGTGTTCCTGCCTTTAACGTCAATAACTTAGAGCAAATGCGTGCAATCATGATGGCTGCGGATGCTTGTGATTCACCTGTTATTGTCCAAGCCAGTGCAGGCGCACGTAACTATGCAGGGTCAGCATTTTTGCGTCATTTGATTATCGCTGCGATCGAAGAATGGCCACATATTCCAGTGGTAATGCATCAAGATCACGGTATGTCACCAGCTATTTGCCAACGCTCAATCCAATTAGGTTTCTCATCAGTGATGATGGACGGCTCACTTGGTGAAGATGGCAAAACGCCAATGGATTATGACTACAATGCTAGCGTCACGCGCGAAGTTGTTAAGATGGCTCATGCTTGCGGCGTCTCTGTAGAGGGCGAAATCGGTTGCCTAGGTAGTCTTGAAACTGGTATGGCTGGCGAAGAAGATGGCTCTGGCGCTGAAGGTGTGCTAGATCATGAGCAACTATTGACCAGTGCTGATGAAGCTGAGCAGTTTGTAAAAGATACCAATGTCGATGCGTTAGCGATTGCTATCGGTACTAGCCATGGTGCCTATAAGTTCACACGTCCACCGACAGGCGATATCTTATCTATTGAGCGTGTAAAAGAGATTCATGCCCGTATTCCTAATACCCACCTTGTCATGCACGGTTCTTCATCAGTGCCACAAGAATGGCTAAAAGTTATTAATGAAAATGGCGGTGATATCGGCGAAACTTATGGCGTGCCAGTTGAACAAATTGTTGAAGCGATCAAACATGGTGTGCGTAAAGTAAATATCGATACGGATTTACGTCTGGCATCAACTGGTGCTATCCGCGAATTCCTTGCGAAAAATCCAAGTGAATTTGATCCACGCAAGTACTTCAAAGCGTCTATGGTAGCGATGTCAGATATCTGTACCAATCGTTTTGAAGCGTTCGGCTCTGCAGGTCAAGCACATAAAATTCGTCCAATCAGTCTTGAAGGTATGGTAAATTTTTACCAATAAGACTGTGTTGTAGAACGTAGTTGTTAATCATGAAGTAGCAGCTGATTTTATAATATTTTACATAAGAGGTCGTAAATAATGATTGGATTGATTACCGGACAGGTGCAGTACTTGATGGCACCGACTGCTTGTATCATGACGACCTCTGGTGTGGGTTATGATATCGAACTGCCATTGCCTTCATTTTGCCAGTTACAGCTTAACGAACAAGCCAGCATTTGGACACATTTCCATGTTCGCGAAGATGCACAGTTGCTCTACGGCTTCATCGATCGAAAAGAACGCGATGTCTTTCGCCAATTAATTAAAATTAACGGGGTTGGTGCAAAAATGGCCTTGGCTATGCTGTCTGCAATGTCAGCAGCTGAGTTAAAAATGCATGTTGAGCAAGAGTCGGAGATGGCATTAACTCGTATCCCAGGTATCGGTAAAAAGACAGCGCAACGTTTATTGATTGAGCTAAAAGACAAGTTAAAGAATATCGACGTTGATAGTGGCTCGTTTGAATTGACACCTCAGGAAACTACGATTTCTCACGAAGGCAGTATCATCGCTGAAGTGGAAGGCGCGTTGATTAGCTTGGGCTACAAAGAAAAAGAAGCTCAGCTGGCGATTAAAGCTGCTAAGAGTAAAGGAGATACTTTTGCTGATACTCAAGGTCTGTTAAAAGCTACTTTACAGCAACTATCTGGCTTTTAATTCATATTAACTAGCCGTCTATCGATGACAACCACATAATGTATTAAATTAATAAGCGACATTAAATGTCGCTTATTTTCGTTTTAGTACTCGCTTAATGAGGTTTTGCATGACTTATGCGCAGCGTTTGGTTATGCTATTTGTTAACTAATTTTTTAATATAATGATAAATTCTATGACGCAAGATCGTTTAATTAATCCGCTAGAAGGTGCAAGTGACGCTCCTGATGCCAATATCCGACCAGCATTATTGGCCGAGTATATTGGTCAGCCGGTGGTACGTGAGCAGATGGAGGTGTTCATCGGTGCTGCTCGTGGCCGTGACGAAGCGCTAGATCACACACTTATATTTGGTCCACCGGGTCTGGGCAAGACGACCCTCGCCAATATTATCGCTCGTGAAATGGGTGGTAATTTGCGTTCTACTTCAGGGCCTGTACTTGAACGCCCAGGAGATTTGGCGGCCATGCTGACCAATCTAGAAGCGGGTGACGTACTGTTTATTGATGAAATTCACCGTCTGAGCTCGGTTATTGAAGAGATACTTTATCCAGCGATGGAGGATTTCCAATTAGATATTATGATTGGTGAAGGGCCTGCTGCGCGTTCTATCAAGCTTGATTTGCCACCGTTTACCTTGGTAGCAGCAACGACTAGGGCAGGGCTACTGACGTCACCATTGCGTGACCGTTTTGGTATTGTACAGCGCCTTGAATTTTATAATATCGCTGATCTAACGACGATTGTCAGTCGCGCAGCACGTCTAATGCGTGTACCAATGAGTGAAGATGGCGCTGTAGAGATTGCGCGCCGTGCACGTGGTACACCAAGGATTGCTAACCGCCTATTACGCCGTGTGCGTGACTATGCCGAGGTAAGAGGCGACGGTAGTATTAATGGCGCGATTGCAGGTAGCGCGCTAGATATGTTGGCAGTGGATAGACGCGGTCTTGATCATTTAGACAGACGCTATATCGAAATATTGCACGAGCGCTTCGATGGTGGTCCTGCTGGTGTTGAAGCAGTGGCAGCAGCGATGGCTGAAGACCGTGGTACTCTTGAGGACGTGATTGAGCCATATCTGATTCAACAAGGTTATGTGCTGCGTACTGCTCGAGGCCGCGTACTAACACAGATGGCAATAGATCAAATGCTATAGTAATCAGTATTCAACAAAAAAATGCGTCTACTTTTAATGGGAAGTAGGCGCATTTTTTGTTTAAGTCTAAAATTGTGAAAAATTTTCTGAAATGATTGATTAAAAATAAATCTGATTTCTAAGCTAAAATTCGCCAAACAACTACCAAGACAGCCAGTATATAAAATATAGGTGATAGCCAGCCGATAACTTGCGTAGCGATAGCGATAAAAATAGCAAACCCTGCCAGTGCCAACCAGTCACGACGACGGTCGTTTAGCATATCAGCGCGAATCTGCTGTATTTCACGTAATTGACTGTCCTGACGAGAGCCCTGTGAGGCAAGGCTTTGTAGTCCTTGATCTAATAGTTTAGGAATATCGGTAGTAGACAAGAGCATTTCAGGCAGTTGTTGGCGCAGTTGCTGTAGATTACGCATAGGATCTAACTGCTCTTTAATCCAACTGCTTAGAATTGGCTTGGCAAGTGACCAAATGTCCAGATCAGGATATAAATCACGACCGAGTCCTTCCACATGGACCAAGGTTTTTAGCAGAAGCATCAGCTGCGGTGGGATACTCATATGGTGTCTACGCGCAATGTCCAAAATCTGCATCAGTACGCCAGCAAAGTCGATATCATCGATTGACTTCTGTAGCATAGGACCGACGGTACGTTTCATATCACGCATCAGGGCGTGCTTATCAGCATTTGGCGGTATCCAACCTGCACGGCTCACAATATCAACCACAGCGGTAAAGTTATTGTTCATTACGGCAAGTAACATCCGCGCCACGATGAGCTGATCGTCTTTTGATAAAGTGCCCATGATGGCGCAATCAAGCCCGATATAACGTGGCTCATGACCTAAATCAACTGCTGCCATACCTGCATGTAAGGTTTGCACAGGTGGTGTCTCTACAAACACATTGCCTGGATGCATATCAGCATGAAAGAAATTATCACGGAAGACTTGGGTAAAAAATATCGTTAGGCCTTTTTCTGCAAGCGCTGCACGGTCATAACCTAATTGATCAAATATCTCAACTTGTGAGATAGGGACGCCTTGGATACGCTCCATGACCATCACGTTTTTTGCAGCGTCATAGACTTCAGGCACATACATCAGTGCTGAACCCAAGAAGTTGTTGCGCATTTGAGTAGTATTGTCAGCCTCAAGCGTCAAATCAAGCTCGTTGAGCATGACTTGCCGATAGTCTTCGACAATATCAATAATATGAATGGCACGTGCCGCTTCAATACGAGCAGATGCCCAACTTGCCAATTCCCGCAGTAGTTCAAAGTCAGAAACAATCACAGTGCGAATATCAGGGCGAACCACTTTTACCACGACTTCACGCCCATCATGTAAGGCAGCCGTATGTACTTGGGCGATAGAAGCGGCCGCTAACGGTTTGATATCGAATCGTGCGAACAAGGTTTCGATAGATTGGCCAAGACCATGCTTAGGATGCTGAATTTGAGCGACAGCGATATCAGCGTCAAAAGGCTTAACTTTGTCCTGCAACTGAATCAACTGAGCGATAATCTCAGGCGGCATCAAGTCGCGACGCGTTGAGAGTAACTGGCCCAGTTTCAAAAACAGCGTACCCATGTCCTCAAGCGCATACTTAATCGCATTTGGTTGGTGCTTCTTGCCCCATGCTGCTGGATGCATGCGAATTAATCGCGCCAAAGGTTGCAGCTGCGGTGCTTCTTCGATAGAAAAATGGGTATCAAGGCGATACATTGCGGCGATACGCCAAAGCTCAAGTAGACGAGCGCGGTGCGATAATAGCATGAGGTTAGGTACTCTAAACAAAGAAAAAAATGGGGTAGGCGCTGTGCTTAATCATAAATAGTGCCATCGGTAATAGCGTTCATTTATGATTGATGCAATCGGCTATTGATGAAACGAGTTATTAAGAAACTGCGCTTGCTCTTCTTTGATAGCAGCAAGTTTGGCTTCTTCCCGTTCGACGTCAGCACGTAATTTTAACAGTTGCTGTTTTAGATCATTTACTTCAGCCACCTCGATAGGATCAGGTGTGCTATTGCCAGCCACTTCATTGGCCCAATCACTAACGTCATCAAAAGCACGTTTGGCACTATGACGCCAGCTACCTTTCAGCTGAGAGATAAGAAGATGTAATTGGCTAGCCATTGGTTTACCAATAAATGGTTCAAGCTGTCCAGCCACGTCAGGATCAAATCCTGCAACCAGTTGCTTGAGCTGCATTAGCACTTTGTAATCGCCAGCGATTGGCAGGTTACCTTCCGCACCGCGCATTAGATTGAGTAGTTGAGCGGCATTATCTACAGTGATAGTACAGTCTGGACGACTATGACCAAAACGTGCGCGCTCCATGCTGGCTTTTTGGCGCTCATTCATTTGGCCACTTGGCTCAAATATGCTCTCTGTCGTGACTGGCTCAAATCGCAAACGCTCATGAGTGAACAGGATGTCTAAATGAATCTTAGGCATTCCCATATTAAGACGTAACACCTTACCTGCAAGCGGCGCTAAACCTGCTTTGGTAATCTCATCACTAGCAATGGCAATGTTAATTAGCTTTTCGGCACCAGCTAATAGAAGGACAGTCAGCATAAGGCTCTCGCATCGTTAAGTGAGCGCCTTCGCATTAGCTGCATCAGCGCATCGTGTGTTCGTGTTAGGTTCAATATGGTCTGTTAAACGTAATAGTCTTGCCAATCGTACTTTATCGTTACGCTTTAAAGCCGCGATGGACAGCCACGATACCAGCAGTCAGGTTATGATAATCACAGTTCTCAAACCCAGCTTGTTGCATCATCTGCTTAAGTGTCTGTTGATCAGGATGCATACGAATTGACTCAGCCAAGTACTGATAACTTTCAGCATCATTAGCAATCAGTTTACCCATCACTGGCAATGCAGTAAATGAATACAAATCATAGGCTTTAGATAGTGGCTCAAATACTGGCTTTGAGAATTCCAAAATCAATAGACGACCACCTGGCTTTAGGACGCGATACATAGACTTTAGCGCGGCATCTTTGTCTGTGACGTTACGCAAACCAAAGCTAATGGTCACCAAATCAAAGCTTTCGTCATCAAATGGTGCTAATGTCTCAGCGTTTGCTAATACAAAGTCAACGTTATTACAACCAGCATTGATTAGGCGCTCACGGCCCACTTCTAACATCGCAGCATTGATATCAGATAGTACCACGTGGCCATTTCTACCGACTTCACGGCTAAATACTTTGGCCAGATCACCCGTGCCACCCGCGATATCAAGGACATGCTGACCAGCACGCACGCCCGATAGACTAATCGCATAGCGCTTCCATAGACGATGAATACCGAATGACATCAAGTCATTCATGATGTCGTATTTTTTGGCAACAGAAGTGAATACGTCAGCCACACGTGCTTGTTTTTCTGCTTTATTGACGGTCTTATAACCAAAATGCGTCTGCTCGTTGCCGTCTGTTTCAGGCGTGTGCGGATTATTGATATCATCACGCTGATTGAATAGCGTTTGTTTTATGGTTTGCTCTGAAGGGTTTGTGCGAGTCGTTTGATCGTTGTTTGGCATAGTAGTTTGTTGGCCTTGCGGCGTTCCAGTTGGTAGATCTTGAACTTTAGTAAAGTCGCTATTGTCGTCATTAGCAACGCTATTATTCTTGCTCGGCACGACATTGGTTGTTTGGTTGCGTAATATCTGCGCGCTAATCTGTTGATTATGAGCAATACTGTCTTTTACCAATTTGTCTTGCAAATGACCATTGGTCGTTGTGGCTTGATTAGAAGGAGCGCTGCTATCTTTTGAAATATCAGTCATCATGTTGTCCTAGAATTTATTTTTATGATTGTCTTTATCGGAAGAAATCGTTAAATAGTAAGCGTCAATTGGCTATTTAGTATATTGAGCTTATGATACACCAAACGCTACTGGCTTACTGCCATTATCCGTATCATGCACCTGATCAATAATGGACAGTTCACGCTTGCAGAACGGCTCGATAAAATCACTAACACTGCTCAAAGGTTTCATGGCCTTAAAGCCTGTATCAATAAAATCATAAAGCGGCTGGTAACCATGACGATAGGCTGTGCTTTTTGCTAGTGCAAAGGCTTTTTTGAGCATAAACGAATTTAGATGTTTGTCCGTGCGATAGCAGACGTCTTTTAGATTGGCAATCTGAACTCGGCGCTCGTCTTCTTCATCGACAGTACGATAGGCGGCTAGCATGTTTTCTTCATTCACTGGCAAATCTTGAGCGAGCAACCACTGGGCTAAATGCAGATCTAGCTCAATGGCAAAAATCGCTGCTTGGATACCCATGCTACCAGCCTCTAGAGCTGACTCTTTGGCAAGACGTTCTAGCTTTTTTGCTTTTGGCAGAATACGTGCTAACTGCTCTGCCAATAACTTGAATTCTTCGCCGCCATATAGTTGGGTGAGGAAGTAATCTGCCATTAGCTGGTTTTTGGGTTGTTCAAATAGCTCACGATGCGTCTGCTGGAGACGAGCTTGTTGCCATGATTGTACTTCTTTGAGCTTAGCATTTAATTCATCATCTTGGTGATGAGGCATCGCCCAAAATCGTGTCAAATGCTGTTGTAAATCAGCTAAAGCGGTCATGGCAGTAGATCCTGTAGAAGTAAAGGGTAATCAAATTTGAGTATGGTTGTTTTAAGTTATGGTTGTTTTAAGTATTGTGGTTCAGAGTTATAAGGTTTTCAACAACTGTTCTATCCTATACCCAAAATTGTGTTCACCTTAAAAGAAAATAATTAAGAATACAAATACCAATCTGTTACACAGCAATATTATTTACTCGATTGGCGCAGTGCTATGATTAAATGAGATAAAAATAAGCAATGAGGTAGAAATATGGAAAGTTGTCCTATTAATAGCTATTCCATAAGTCACTCAATGGTAAAACAGTCCAATAACAATAATAGCGAGTGTAATCATGTCTCAAAAAAATGATACTACTGAACCAAAAGCACCACAAGCGGTAAGTACACAATTTAGTGAGCAAGTTGTGGAGCAGCGTCTAAAGCCCAATCCTTTAAGTCAGTTTTCACTGGATGAGGATTCGCTTAGATTGGCATTGGTGACGGCTCAGTATGCTTTAAAAGCCACTCGCCAGCAAACGCCGCCGACCATCAATAAACCAACAGGTCTGTTAGTACTAGTTAATGGGATGGAGCAGGCGGGTAAAGGTACCGCCGTTAAGCAGTTAAGGCAATGGGTGGATCCAAGGCTGCTTAAAGTTGAGGCTACCATTGGTCATTCGCCATTGAACTATCAACCCATTTGGCAAGCGCATACTAGCGCAATGCCGCGCCATGGTGATGTCATGGTGTATTTCGGCAACTGGTATGCTGATCTATTATATAACGTCATGCGACTAGCGACATCAGATAGTGAGAACCTTGAAGCATTATCAAATGATAAAGGTCAGACAGATAAAAATTCGCTTCCTATCGCTCAGTGGCAAGACTATCTACAGCAGCAGTTAGACACGCTAAAGGCATTTGAAAACGACCTCATTGCCAATCAAACCAAATTATTAAAATGTTGGTTCCATGTTGATATTGAAACGTTACACAGTCGCTTAAAGGATGATGAAGCAGATCCGCAGTTTTTGTATCAAATTGACTGGAATAATAAGCAAGTCATTGAGAAGTTTAATGAGGTGGCTGCGACCTTGCTGCGTCAACAGGATGATTGGGTCATCATTGATGGTGACGATAAATTAGAGGCCGCTGATAACTTTTGTCACTTGGTGCTACACGCTATGCAAACCGCGCTGGCAAGTAGTCAGGTAGATAGCAATGATAATGACAACGACAATGACAAGGAAACGTCAGAAAACCGTTCCCAGTCCGAGACACTAAAACTTAACTCAAATACTAAACAAAAACAGTTTGAGCCTGTGTCGATACCTAAGCAGCTGACGTCTATTAAAGATAAAAAAATCAGTAAGTCCGACTATCGTGAGGCGTTGGCGGAGAAGCAAGCGCGGCTTGCTGAGTTGCTACGTGCCCGTCAAGGTCGGCATGTGGTGTTTGCCTTTGAAGGGATGGACGCTGCTGGCAAGGGCGGCGCAATCAAAAGGTTGGTTGCCCCGCTAGATCCTCGCGAGTATCAAATCTATAATATTGGCGCACCGATGTTATATGAGACTCAGCATCCTTACTTGTGGCGATTCTGGACGAGATTGCCTGATGAGCAAACGAATCGTATTAGCCGTATCGCTATTTTCGATCGTACTTGGTATGGGCGTGTGCTGGTTGAGCGCATCGAAGGATTTGCATCTCCTAATGAATGGCAACGAGCATATGATGAAATCAATCGTTTCGAGGCAGATTTGGCAGCAGCAGGAACGTTGGTTATCAAATATTGGTTAGCGATTGACAAAAAAGAGCAGCTTAAACGGTTTGAAGATCGTCAAGAAACACCGCATAAGCAATTTAAACTGACAGATGATGACTGGCGTAACCGTGATAAATGGTCAGACTACGTGCAATCTGCAGCAGATATGCTGGCACGTACAGATACAACGACGGCGCCATGGTGTGTTGTTGCGACCAACGAAAAGCGTCAGGCGCGTTTAGATGTGTTAGATCATGCTATTGAGCAGTTGTCGGCAATCACCAAAAGCAAGTAGTTGTTAAAGATGCCCGAAGTTTAAGGACTGTCATAGATTTATATAGTTGTATTTTCCACGTATTTCCTAAGTAGGATGGCTCGAAACATATTCGAGCCATCCTGTCTTTTACAGAGTGTGGTCTTGTCCGTATATACTCGCAGTTACAAATCTCGCAATATCATCATGCATTATGTGCTCATATTTAATATAATAGATCGCAAAACAGCTTCTGCTAAATAATAATTTTAATTTAGCAAACAACGTATTTTGGTTATTTAGTATAGATAACTTAATAATTACGACAAAAATTGTTACAATAGCTGTTAGTAGTACCACAAATATCGCTAAGAAATATATAAGCCGCAAGATGCTGTAATCAGACGATTTGGCAATATCACTTGCGGCTTTGTGACATGTTGAGAGATGTGTTTTTCCTTGCCGTTATAATAATCGGTTTAAGACTTTCTAACCGCATGTTGTATATTTTATATATGCTACTTCATTAGATGCTGCGACAAGCACTGTGAGTAGCAGCGCAATATTATCAACCTCATATAATTTTAATCAGCTTACGCAGGACGTACTAACGTATGGGTATTAGCAGCAGTTCTACAGAGTCAGTCAAGCCAGTTGGCTCTATGAGAATAAATCTATTTTTTGCCATTTTACTGATTGCGATGACTTCCTACTTTTTGTGGTGGGGTTTAGATTACACCATGCGTCAGCAAACGACGCTATTCATCGTGGCGACTGCTTTTGGTGTCTTTATGGCATTCAATATCGGTGGTAACGATGTCGCCAACTCCTTTGGTACTTCGGTGGGTGCAGGGACGTTGACTATCCCGCAAGCATTGGGTATTGCCGCTATATTTGAAGTATCGGGGGCAGTCCTTGCAGGCGGGGAGGTGACTGATACGATTCGAAGCGGCATTGTCGATCTAGATGGTCTATCAGTGACGCCCAATCAGTTCATTTATGTCATGCTCTCCGCATTGGTTGCAGCAGCATTTTGGCTGTTATTTGCAACCAAAAAAGGTCTGCCTGTTTCGACCACTCACTCCATTATTGGCGGTGTGATTGGTAGCTCCATCGTTTTAGGTATCACGTTAGGTGGTACGGACATGGCGCTATCAACGGTAGACTGGGGAACGGTTGGAACTATCGCTATTTCTTGGGTGCTGTCACCGCTACTAGGTGGCGTGTTGTCTTATCTTTTATATGGACAAATCAAGAAAAACATCATTGAATATAATGATAAAACCGAAGCCTATATTGCGACGCTAAAAGGCAATAAAAAAGTCTTAAAGCAAAACCATAAAGAGTTTTTGGATGGTTTGACAGAGTCTGAGCAATTGGCCTATACGTCAGCGATGCTACGTGATCAGGAAATCTATAAAGATGACGATTGTGTCGTTGAAGACCTAGAAACTGATTACTACAAAAAGCTTTATGATATTGAGAATGAGCGCAGTAGCCTTGATACTCTAAAAGCACTTAAGCAATGGGTACCTATCATTGCTGCCGCAGGTGGTGCGGTGATGACTTCTCTAGTCGTCTTTAAAGGTCTAAAAAATGTTAATAGCGGCCTGACCACACTGCAGGGCTTCTTGATTATGGGTATGATAGCGGCGCTAGTATGGTTAGCGACCTATATCTATACCAAGAGTATTCGCGGTAAGCACAAAGAAGATTTGACCAAAGCGACGTTCATTATGTTTAGCTGGATGCAGGTCTTTACCGCGTCAGCTTTTGCCTTTAGTCATGGTTCAAACGATATCGCCAATGCGGTTGGTCCTTTTGCCGCCATTATGGATGTGATTCGTACTAATAGTATCGCTACTGAAGCTGCCGTGCCACCTGCTGTCATGCTGACTTTTGGTGTGGCACTAATCGTTGGTCTTTGGTTCATTGGTAAAGAAGTAATTCAAACCGTTGGTACCAATCTAGCGAAAATGCATCCAGCTTCAGGCTTCTCAGCTGAGTTAGCTGCTGCTGCTGTTGTAATGGGCGCATCGACTATGGGTCTGCCTGTATCAAGTACTCACACGCTAGTAGGTGCGGTACTGGGTATCGGTATCGTCAACAGAGATACTAACTGGAAGCTTATGAAGCCGATTGGTTTGGCTTGGATTGTGACGCTACCTGCAGCGGCTACTATGTCTGCCATCAGTTATCTTGTATTGAGCAACATTTTTTAATGCGCTGTTTTCATCAGTGAATTATCATAATTGAGTTTTAATAACTAAGTTCAACGCAATAAAAAACGCTTATCAGCATCATGCCGATAAGCGTTTTTTTAATGATATATGACGATTTACTCGGTACCAAATTGCTTACGTTTTTTGGCAAAAAATCTGTCCAATCTATCCATCGCATTTTCTAGGTCAAGTAAATTAGGTAAGAACACCAGACGGAAATGGTCGGGTCTATCCCAGTTAAACCCAGTACCTTGAACCATCAATACGTTTTCTTCAACGAGCAAGTCCATCATAAAATCCATATCATCGGTGATAGGGTAAACCTCTGGATCCATTTTTGGGAAACAGTAAAATGCGCCTTGAGGCATGGTACAAGAAATACCTTTGATAGCATTAAGACGTGAGACTGCCATTTCACGTTGCTTATATAGGCGACCCTTTTCAGAGGTTAGGTCTTGCATGCTCTGATGCCCACCCATCGCGGTTTGAATAGCATATTGTCCTTGCACGTTAGAGCAAAGGCGCATAGATGCGAGCATATCTAAGCCTTCAATAAAGTCAGCTGCGTGCTGTTTGCGGCCTGATACCATCATCCAACCTGAGCGAAATCCTGCAATACGATGCGATTTCGACAAACCATTGTAAGAGAGTACTAGCACGTCGTCAGTTAAGGTGCTCATCGGCGTATGTACATTATCATCATAGAGAATACGATCGTAAATCTCATCGGCCATGATGATCAAATCATGCTCTTTAGCGACTTCAATAATTTGCTTTAATAACTCATCACTATAAAGTGAACCTGTCGGGTTATTTGGGTTAATAACCACGATACCTTTCGTTTTGCTCGTAATTTTAGACTTGATGTCTTCAATATCAGGGTGCCAGTTATCTTCTTCATTGCAGCGATAGTGCACAGCAGTACCGCCAGCGAGGTTGGCCGCGGCAGTCCAAAGCGGGTAGTCTGGCATCGGAATCAGGACTTCATCGCCATCATTCATCAACGCCTGCATGGTCATGACAATAAGCTCAGAAACCCCATTGCCCAAATATACATCACGTACGTCAACTGCCGATAACAACCCTTTAGACTGGTAATATTGCAAAATGGCTTTACGTGCTGAGAAAATCCCCTGCGAGTCTGAATAGCCAGTTGCCTCAGATAGATTCATAGCGACATCACGCAAAATCTCATGCGGGGCTTCTAAACCAAAAGGCGCGGGGTTGCCTACGTTTAGTTTTAATATGCGTTTGCCTTCTGCTTCCATCTTATTGGCAGTCTGCAATAGAGGACCACGAATGTCATAGCAAACGTTTTGTAATTTATCAGATTTTTTTATGGTGTTCATAGCATGACCGTTTTTCGGATTGGTTGTCGAATTGGTTTTTGAGTCTTTACCAGCAGTAGAAGTTGTCGTCGATTGAGCGACAGTCGCTTTAATATCTGACCGGGTGTGGGAAATCGTATCTATCTCTTGATATTCACTGCGCTCTATAGATGATGTCGATTCGTCTGCATCAATAGCCTCATTGTTGAGGTCGCCGCGCAACAGGTATCCTTCACTACAGCCCAAAATACGTGCAAGTGTAGGCAGCTTGGATGAGACAATACCGTTGGTACCGCGCTCCCAGTTTGAGATAGCGCCACGACTCACTTTTGCACCAGCGGCTGTCATGGCTTGAGCTAGCTGCTCAGCAGTAAATCCTTTGTCACGGCGCAACTGTACCAGTCGTTCCGCTTGCGTACTTTTGCTACTGTCGTTAGACATTGTTGTTTGAGCCTTTATTAATCAGTAATTATTCAGAGTAGAAATATATTAAACATTTTAGTTAAATACTAATGCAAGATATTATTGCATTGATAGTTAATTTGCAAATGATTTTACAATCAGTTTATTAGTATTTGCAAGTATATCTTGCAATTGATATTTAGCTTATATTCATATGGCTCTAAATCTCTTATATAGACTATAAAATGTATAGATATTAAAGTTACATCTTTACCCATCATTATCTAAAATTAGTTTGCTATATTTAACTCAGTTAATCTTTTCTATCATGCTGTCTATCTCACAATACAAAGAGTACTTTTCTTATATATACCTTGAATAGTGTGTCGATAACCAACAGATAGAGCACGTCGTTTTCATAATGATATGGCGATAAAATAGTTACCGAGATTAGATAATAAATACTCGAATAAGGATAAATTATGCAAGACAACCAACTAAGCAAAGAAGAGATCAGCCAGTTGACTGAAGCTGACTGGAAAGAGCGTTTAACCGCTGATGAGTATCATATTATGCGTGAGAAGGGCACTGAGCGTCCATTTACAGGTGTATATAATGATGCGACCGATGATGGCGTTTACCGTTGTAAAGGCTGCGGTGCAAGCTTATTTGACTCAAGCAATAAATTTGATGCGAGCTGTGGTTGGCCAAGCTTTGATCAAGGTATCGATAACAGCGCGATTGAAGAACACGTCGATAACTCGCTAGGCATGACTCGTACCGAAGTCACTTGTAGCAACTGTGGCGCCCATTTGGGCCATGTATTCCCTGATGGTCCTACTGAGACAACAGGCATGCGCTATTGCATCAACTCAGTATCTATCGATTTAGATAAGTCTGAGAAGTAAGTAGCTTAGGTAGTATTAGAAACGTGAAAGGGAAGTGCACGGTGCTTCCTTTTCAATAGTTTTATTATGTGTATGATAGAAAAAGAAGTAGTGCATAAATACCCAAAACAATAAAACTCTCAATTTAAGGATAAATGATGAGTACAATTTATGATTTTACGGCTGAGCGCATGGATGGTAGCTCGCAAGCGTTTTCAGATTATCAAGATAAAGTATTATTAATCGTCAATACTGCAAGCAAATGTGGATTTACACCACAGTTTGAAGGCTTAGAGTCGCTATATCAACAGTATAAAGATCAAGGACTGGTGGTCGTCGGTTTTCCTTGTAATCAATTTGGTAGCCAAGACCCAGGTAGCAATGACGAAATTGGTGCGTTTTGCCAAAAGAACTATGGTGTCAGCTTTCCTATGATGGCAAAGACTGATGTTAATGGCGCAGATGCTCATCCTATTTATGAATGGCTCAAAGAACAAAAGGGTGGTGTGCTGACAGATGGTATCAAGTGGAATTTCACCAAGTTTCTAGTCGATAGTAAAGGTCAGGTGATTGACCGTTATGCACCAACGACCAAGCCAGAAGCCATCAAAAATGACATAGAGCAAGCATTAGCCAATAAATAAGCATTAAACCTAAAAAACATTGGTTTTGTATGAAAATATAAAATCAATAAAAACAAATGCTTGCTAGATATTCTAATAAAAATCGAAAAAATATCTAAAAAAGTGGTAAATACTATTTGACACCCAACAGTAAATCTATATAATACACTCCCACAGCAACGGAGCTTAGTGACAAACTTAAGAGCTCAGTTGATGTTGAATAAATTGCATAGCAATTGTTCGAAGGGTGATTAGCTCAGTTGGTAGAGCGTCTGCCTTACACGCAGAATGTCGGCGGTTCGAATCCGTCATCACCCACCACTTCTTAGCAAGTGGCTAAACAAGCTAAGAGACCTAAGCAGCGGTAGTTCAGTTGGTTAGAATACCGGCCTGTCACGCCGGGGGTCGCGGGTTCGAGTCCCGTCCGCTGCGCCATATTTAAAACGAATTTAAACCTTTGGGTTTAAGCAAGTTTCGCCTCAAGCATTAGATTGTTTGAGGTTTTTTTGTGTCTGTTTTTTATGTATCTATGTTTTATGAGTGATAAGTCAGATAAGGAAATACAGTAAGAGTCAAAATCTAGAATTAGAATCTAGATCTATGACTTATATCTATTTGAACCATATCACTTAGAGGTCAGCTAAAACGACGACCCTTCTTTTACTCAGTATAAGACTGATATAAAAGAAGGGTCGTCGTATTTATTTTAGGTATAGCATGTCTTAGTTACAGCACTTTAAAATGCCTTTACTTAAAACTCATTGCTTAAAACTTGAGCCGCGTTTTAGCTCATTGTAGATTTTAGTTAAGGGTAAAGAGTTACTCATGCGTTGCTTGCCATGCGCCCATCGACCCTAGATAGATATCAATGTTCTCAAAACCTCGACTAGCGAGCCATCCTGCTGCTATTGTTGCACGAGCACCACTAGCACACATCAAGGTATAGTGGTGACTTTGGTCAAGTTCATGCCAACGCTTGTTTAGGTGACCAACATAGATATGCTGTGAGCCTTCAATCGCATTGGTATTCCTCTCATCAATATCGCGTACATCGAGCAATGTCCAGTTCTGAGCACTATTAAGGCGACTCTCTACCTCGGTTGTATCGATCATAGGGGTTTGCTGCATCTGCTCACCTTTAGCAGCGGCAGGGACGACACCCACATAGCCACCTATAACATTATCAAAAGCAATACGTACCAGATGCTCCATCGCAGTCGCAAGTTCTTCTTCATCAGAGGCAATCAGTGCCAAGCTTTGTCCTTCCTCGATAAACCATCCAGCAAACGCAGGTAGCATGTTGACAGGTAAGCTCATAGAACCGGGCAGGTGTCCTGACGCATACGCCATTGGTTCACGAATATCGATGAGATGATCAGCATCGCAGTCATGCAGCTGTTTGAGCGAAAGGTTACGCGGACGCATAACGACTGGAGGCGCTTCACCACCTTCCATATTAAGGCGCTCCATCAATCTGAAGTAGGGTGGTTGATAATGGTTTTCGCTCGTCTTGAAATCAATAAATGCCTCACGATCAGTAATCTGTAAACGTGGGTTGTTGATCCTTTCGTGACCGACTGTAGAAAACTCTCGCTCCGCCATGCCTGAACCACAGACGGAGCCTGCACCATGAGCTGGATAAATAATCGCCTGATCACCGAGCGCTAGAATGTCTTGTAACGAATCATAAAGTAGACCTGCAACTTCTCTACGACGCTCAGGATAGAAGTCAGTACGACCGACATCACCTACAAAGAGCGCATCCCCAGTAAAAACTCCAACCGCCTTATCTGGGTACGCCGTGTCAAACAGCGCATAAGTAAGGTGATCATCGGTATGACCAGGCGTTTCTAGGACGCGAATTTCCAATTGGCCAATTGGAAAACAATCACCATTACGTGCGGTCTCAGCGTAGACAACAGGTTGTTCTGGATTAGGGCCATGTAAAACTGTTGCTCCCGTCATTGCGGCCAAGATAGGTGCGCCAGAAACCAAATCCTCATTACGATGTGTCTCAAAAATATGAGTAATCTCAAGCCCTGCTGCGCGCGCTTTTTCTACATATATTGCGCAGTCACGACGTGGGTCAATTACCGCTGCTTGACCACCAGAGCCTACCAAATAGGATAAGTGCGAAAGTCCAGGTGTCTTAATTTTCTCTAGTAGCATGGTCATTTCCTTATTGTTGTTTTAATCATAAGAGTTATTTTAATCAGGTTTATTGGCAGTACAGAGCGAGAGCTACCAGCCAAATTTAGTTTTACTGTTGCATAAACTCGTATTAAATCTAGCATGAACTTATAAGTGTCATCAATATACAATAACATATATTAAACTTGTTATTTACATAAGGTCAAATGTAGAGGGTTTTAGGTTGAGAAGGTTAAGTGATCGTTATTTTCACTATTTAATTAATCGCTTTTACTTTTTGATATATATAGTTTAATCACACAGATATATCTCTTCTAGAATAAAAATATCTCTAAAACGTTGAATTATTTTAATATGTCTGTATTATTGGACATATGGAAATAACTAATGCTATCGCAAGCTTTGCTGCGCTCTCTCAAGATACTCGTCTAAAGGCTTTTAAGCTGCTAGTCAGCCACGAGCCTGAAGGCCTACCTGCGGGCGAAATAGCCCGTCAGCTCTCTGTTCCTCATAACACAATGTCAGCTCACCTATCGGTGCTGGCACGGGCAGGGTGGGTAGTTTCACAGCGTCATAGCCGACAGATTATCTATCGTGCTTCGCTATCACATATGGATAACGTCATTCAGTTCCTGTTGCAAGATTGCTGTGCGGGACATCCAGAACTGTGTGCGTCACTCATGGATAGCCTGAGTGGCTGCAGAGTAAATGAGTCTGCTGAGCAAGGTAACGATTAAACCAATTATCAATTCAATAAATACATAAAATAGGCGTAAACACTATGAAGCCATTAATCTTTCATAATCCTAAATGCGGTACATCTCGTAACACACTTGCCATTATTAAAGCGTCAGGTGAAGAGCCAGAAGTGGTGGAATACCTGAAAAATACACCAACGCGCGACCGTTTAGTGGAGCTGTTGGCACAAATGCAGATTTCGCCTAGAGAGCTGTTAAGAAGTAAAGAAACTATCAATGATGAGCTTGGTCTGGATAATCCTGAGTTGTCTGACGACCAAATTATCGATGCCATGATTGCGCATCCTATTTTAATCAATCGTCCTATCGTAGTGACGGATAAAGGCGCTGCTCTATGCCGTCCTTCTGAACGTGTGTTTGAATTGCTAGCCAATCCAGTAAGTAGCTTTACAAAAGAAGACGGCGAGGTTGTTACTCATGACAAATACTGAGGTTGACCAAGTATTAGAAGCCGAATCTACTGTTTCGCCAGAATCTGGCCTCGACGATTTGCCCAATATTGATATAGATAATCTTCAGCCTATCGATATTGAGTCTTTGGTTGCGCCAAATGACTCAGGTCATCCGCCAAAAATACTAGTGCTATACGGTTCTGTCCGTGCGCGCTCGTTTTCTAGATTGGCCGCTGAAGAGTCTAGCCGGTTGCTACGTTGGTATGGTTGTGAAGTAAAAATGTTTGATCCATCTGGCTTACCATTGCCTGACGATGTAGACTCAGACCATCCCAAAGTACAAGAATTGCGAGAGCTGGCACAGTGGTCAGAAGGCATGCTGTGGGTGAGTCCAGAGCGTCACGGCAGTATCACCAGTATCATGAAAGCGCAAATCGACTGGATACCGCTTTCACTAGGTGGCGTGCGTCCAACTCAAGGTAAGACACTAGCGCTGATGCAAGTCAGCGGCGGTAGTCAGAGCTTTAATACGGTTAATCAGATGCGTATTCTCGGGCGCTGGATGCGGATGATCACTATCCCCAATCAATCTTCGATACCCAAAGCGTTCTTAGAGTTCAACGACGACAATCGCATGGATATGTCTCCGTTATATCTGCGTCTTGTCGATGTCTGTGAAGAGCTAGTGAAGTTCACTTGGCTCACACGCGGACGTTCAGATTATCTGACTGATCGTTATTCAGAACGCGTTGAGAGTGCTGAAGAACTATCGAGCCGCGTCAATCAAAAATCGATCTAACTACTTAATCGATCTAACCCCCTAATCAATCTAATTCCCTATATTAAATCGGCTGAATAAAATCAGCTTAAGTAAGGTTGTACAATGCTTGCATTTGCTATTTTTGTGGTCACTTTAGTCTTAGTTATTTGGCAACCTAAAGAATTGGGCATCGGCTGGAGCGCCATGGGTGGTGCTTTAGTCGCGTTAGCGCTTGGCGTCGTACAGTTATCAGATGTGGGTATCGTCTGGGATATTGTCTGGGATGCGACCTTTACTTTTGTGGCGCTGATCATCATCTCGCTTATTTTAGATCGAGCAGGGTTTTTTGGCTGGGCTGCATTACATGTGGCACGCCTTGGCAATGGGCAAGGGCGCTTATTATTTCCGATGATTGTCGTGCTCGGCGCTTTTATTTCTGCATTTTTTGCCAATGATGGTGCAGCGCTACTACTGACTCCGATTGTCATCGCTATCTTGCTACGTCTGAAATTTTCGCCACCATCAGCGTTAGCGTTTATAATAGCGACTGGTTTTATTGCTGATACGGCAAGCCTGCCATTGGTTACCTCAAATCTAGTCAATATCGTCAGTGCCAATTATTTCGATATTGGCTTTGGTCGTTATGCCGCGGTGATGGTACCAGTCAACATAGTGTCTGTCTTAGCGACGCTACTGGTGTTGTGGGTTGTCTATGCGCGTCATATTCCAAAAACCTACTCGACTAGCGAGCTAAGCGCTCCAGAATCTGCCATTACCGATCCATTGGTATTCCGAGCTGCTTTTCCACTATTAGGCTTACTACTGGTCGCCTACTTTGCAACAGAGCCGTTGGGGCTACCTATTTCACTGGTCACTGGTATCGCTGCTGTTGCACTGATGGCAATCGCTGGTCGTATATGGCAAGGCGGTCGCGGTGCGGTGGTCTCTGTGAGCGATGTAGTACGTAAAGCGCCTTGGCAAATCGTACTATTTTCAATCGGTATGTACTTGGTGGTATATGGTTTGGGTAATGCAGGACTTACTGCCTATGGGGCGCAAGTACTCAACTGGTTGGGACAACAAGGCGCAGTGATTGCTACCGTTGGAACTGGGTTCTTGTCCGCTATAGTCGCCTCTGTGATGAATAATATGCCAGCAACCCTAGTCGGCGCGCTTGCGATTGATCAAGCACAAGTGCCTGCTGCAACACGAGAGCTAATGATTTATGCCAATGTCATCGGTAACGATTTGGGCCCTAAGTTTACGCCGATTGGTAGTCTGGCTACTTTACTATGGCTACATGTATTGGCAGAGAAGGATTACAAAATCAGCTGGGGGCAGTACATAAAGATTGGTCTACTGATCACGCCGCCTGTGTTGTTAGTGACATTGTTAGCGTTGGTATTCTGGTTGCCAATGCTAACAATGTTGCCAAGCTAAGCTAGCCAATAGAGAACTTGCTACAGTAATGTTTTATCGTGACCATGATATTTACTTTTGAATATCATGGTCATAATCAAGTATGAGACAAAGTAGTGATTAGCGCTTATCAAATTGGCAAAATAGATAAACAATATGAGGGTCTGTTGAACATTCAAATATTAGGACTGCTGATCGCGAAAATCGCATCAAACTAGGCGTAAACCGACGATAATGTCGAGACCTTAACTAGGCTTGCAACAACGTTTGAGGTGATTTTAGCATCAGCCTTGAGAACGGATCGAGTAAAGCACTGCTTTGCCCGTTTGCAAGACGAGAGCTGTGCTCGAGTGGAGGACAGGGCTATTCTTTACCAATATATGGCGAAATTGTCTAACCTAGAACGACTAGGCGTCAAAAATTTCACTGCGTATTGCCTAAAAAATAGTCACTGCCAGTACCACATTTGAATGTTCAACAGACCCTAAATGATACGCATAAAAAAACCCTCATCAAATTGATGAGGGTTTTGGCAAATGCCATAATTGAATCAAAGTTGACTCAAGAAATTTACTACTAAAATGTGGCTCTCCAACCTGGGCTCGAACCAGGGACACACGGATTAACAGTCCGTTGCTCTACCAACTGAGCTATTGGAGAATAGGCTGTAAGTGTTTAATCGCTTACAACGAGCCTTAGAAGTCTCTAACGAGTTCTTGCTAAGTGGGGCGTATTCTAGCAAAGTTAAAAAATACGTCAAGCCTTTTTTTGCATAATTAATAAAAATTGTCATTTTAATGATGAGATAGCGTGTTTTTATTTGTTATGCCTAAGACTCTCGCAAAAAAAGATGCCCTATATAGTGTATAGGGCGTCTTTTTTATGAACAAGGATAAGACTCGTTGCTCTTTATGATTTATTCAGCAACGTCTAAGTCAGACACTGCTTTTTCGATACGCGATAGGGCGTCTTTCAATGTTGCCTCATCAGTAGCGTACGAGATACGCATATAGCCGCCAAGACCGAATGCATCGCCAGGTACGACTGCCACGCCAACTTTGTCCAATAACCATGCTGAGAATTCAGTACATGACGACAGGCCAGCCGCTTTGATGAGCGGTACGATATTTGGATACACATAGAATGCGCCATCAGGACGCAAGCAAGTAATGCCTTTAATAGCATTTAAACCATCTACGACTAGGTCACAGCGCTTCTCAAAAGCAGCTACCATCGGCTCTAGTACGCTCTGATCACCACTGATAGCAACTTCCGCTGCCACTTGGCTGATTGACGTCGGGCATGAGGTAGATTGTGACTGTACCTTTTTCATCGCGCCGATTAGCTTAGCAGGGCCACCTGCATAGCCGATACGCCAGCCTGTCATCGCATACGCTTTAGACACACCGTTCAAGATAATGGCACGATCTTTTAGCTCAGGTGCCGCGTTTAAGATATTGTAGAACTT
Source organism: Psychrobacter sp. NPDC077938 (assembly GCF_044542635.1). Lineage (NCBI taxonomy): Bacteria > Pseudomonadati > Pseudomonadota > Gammaproteobacteria > Moraxellales > Moraxellaceae > Psychrobacter > Psychrobacter sp. NPDC077938. Next base: position 340,542 of record NZ_JBITUW010000003.1, on the reverse strand, counting down.
ATCACCTGTCCAGCGGATGTGCTCGTACATATCGTCTGAAGCTACATAGACTTGTGGATGCTTTTTCAATACTTCAGCGATGGCCTTTAGCTCATCTAATGTGTAAATCATACCTGTTGGGTTAGATGGGCTGTTTAATACTAACAATTTAGTCTTGTCAGTGATGGCTTCTTCTAACTGCTCAGGGGTGATTTTGAAGTCTTGCTCAGCTGGGCATTTGACGATGACTGGCACGCCTTCTGCGATGATAACCATGTCAGGATAGCTGACCCAGTATGGTGCTGGGATGATAACTTCGTCGCCAGGATTGATAAACGCTTGGGCAAGGTTAAAGAACGACTGTTTACCACCGACCGATACTAGGATTTCGTTTGGCTCATAGCTGATGTCGTTGTCGCGCTTGAATTTCTCGATGATGGCTGTTTTTAGCTCTGGCGTACCATCGACAGCCGTATATTTAGTAAAGCCATCATTGATTGCATCGATTGCTGCTTTTTTGATGTGTTCAGGGGTATCAAAATCAGGTTCACCAGCGCCCAAACCGATAATATCTTTACCAGCTGCTTTTAGCTCTTTGGCTTTATTGGTAATCGCTAGCGTAGGTGATGGTTGGATGTTGTTAACGCGGTCAGACAGTTGCAACTCGCTCATGAGAGATCCTTTTTTATATGAGGGTGGGGTTGGTGAAAATCTGATATTAATTATATAACGTTTTCATTGCTATCAGGACAAGATGTCATGCAGTTTGAAAAAAGATAATGTCATCTTACCGTAATACGGCGGTCATTCGATTATAGATAATGGTGATGATGCTTCGGCAAACGACGCGATTGCTAATTTTTGCATTGTAGCATGCTGATATTGAGCTGTCTTATGACCCTAGTAACAGAATATTGTGTTATCGCTTGTAATAGCAGTATCCTTGTGAAGGTAGTAAACAACACGCTGAGATTAAGCTTGAGCCCAGACGATTGCGAAGACACAACAATAAACCTGTAGCCGACCACTATAATTATTTAGATTTGTTAAATAAAATGGCTTATAGCTTAATTAAATGCGACCAATGATAGCTGCGAAGAATAACAATAATAGCTAGCTGTTATCAAAAATCTAAATTTTCATTAAGCAATCAGTTTAAGAGCATTAATTCCATATTATGAAAATACTTAAAAAGATAAGAATACTCAAAAAGGATATTTACGATGACAGATTCTCCTGAAAAATTACATATTCTCATTACTGGGGCGACGTCAGGCATTGGTAAGCAGTTGGCAAAAGACTATCTGCTAGCAGATCATCATGTATATGCAGTTGGCCGTGACGACGAAGCGTTAGCTGAACTTCAGGCGTTAGGCGCAGAAACGATTGATTTAGACCTCATGGATCGAGAAAAGGTCATCGAAGCTTTTGAAAAAATCGACAATGTTGATTTAGCAATTTGTGGTGCTGGCATGTGCGAGTACTTAGATATGCCGAACTTTGATAGCAGTGTCTTTATGAAAGTCATGTCGGTCAATATGGGTACGTTGTCCCATGCGATCGAAGGAGTGCTGCCAAAGCTAATCGCTTCAAAAGGTCGCTTGGTCGGTATCGGTTCAGCGTCTGCTTATGTGCCTTTTGCGCGCGCTGAAGCCTATGGTAGCTCAAAAGCTGCTATCCATTATCTAATTAAGACTCTACAGATTAGCCTTGCTCCGCATGATGTGTCAGTTAGCTTAGTTGTACCTGGTTTTGTTGAGACACCGATGACCAAACAGAATGACTTTCCGATGCCATTTATCCAGACGCCAGCGCAGGCAAGTCAAGCCATACGTGACGGTATCGAAAGCGGGCATGAGGTGATTGAATTCCCAAAGAAATTAACTATGCCATTAAAAGCCTTAGGTACGTTGCCTGATTTGGTTTGGCAGCAAGTTAGTGAAAAACTTAATAAAAAATAATCTACTATCAGTAGAACTCTCAGCCATCATATCGACAGAAAAATACAGAAGGGAATGCTTTTATGCCGTTTACTCGTTTCAAGCGTGCAAGTAACCAAAAAAATGCTACCGATACTGCAACAGATTCTGACTATCAGACTACCCAAAAACGTATTGCTATCATCGGCTCAGGTGTATCAGGACTGACATGCGCCCATTATTTAGGTACGCAACATGATGTGACGGTATTTGAAGCCAATGATTATATCGGCGGGCATGTAAACACGATTGACGTGGCACTACAAGACGGTAAAAAAGCAAAGAGTAGCAATGTAGAGAGTAGTGCGATAGATACAGGATTTATTGTTTTCAATGAGCGCACATACCCGAACTTCTTTCGTTTGCTTCATGAGTTGCAGGTGCCGTTTCAGGCAACGGACATGAGCTTTTCTGTCAAAAATACTGCACGTCATTTTGAATACAATGGTCATACGCTAAACACTTTACTGTCACAACGTAAAAATGTACTCAATCCAAAATTCTGGCAGTTTATCAAAGATATTTTGCAGTTTAATAAGCATATCAAACAGCTACGCCAAGATTATGATAGCGCGCGTGCTCAAGGACAAGAGGTTAGTAGCTTTGCAGAACAAACGCTTGGCGGTTATTTGACGCAAAAGAAATACGGTCAGCTATTTACCGATAACTATTTACTACCAATGGTCTCGGCTATTTGGTCAACCAGCCTAGATGAAGTACAAGAATTTCCTTTGGTGTTTTTTGCACAGTTCTTTGACAACCACGGGTTGCTTGATGTGGTCAATCGTCCGCAGTGGTTTACGATAAAAGGCGGCTCAAAGCAGTACGTCAATAAACTGATTCCACGCTTTATCAAAGCGGGTGGCAAGATACGGGTCAATAGTCCAGTACAGTCTGTAGTTCGTGATGGTGAGCAAGTGATTTTGACGGTGAAGAATGCTTTGACAGTGCAGGATAAAGGTAACGCTGACAATCGTAGCGAAAATCTTGTATTCGATGAAGTGATCTTTGCTTGTCATGCAGATACTGCGCTAAAGATTCTAAAGGATGCGAGCACCGATGAATCTGAAGTATTAGGTCATTTTCGCTTTACCAAAAATACGGCTGTACTGCACACCGATACCAGTGTTTTACCTAAGAAACCACTGGCATGGGCAAGCTGGAATTACTTAATAGATGAAACAGTTTCAGGCAGTGTTAAGGATGAGCAAGCGGCTGGAAACGCACAGATACCTGCAAAGCCAGTGCTAACTTATCATATGAATATCTTGCAACGCTTGACCAAAAAACACAATTATTTGGTCACATTAAATCCAGCTGTAGACAACAAAAGCGTCGATGATAAGCAGATAATTAAGAGCATTGATTACAGTCATCCAGTATTCGATCTTGCGATGATTGAGGCGCAGACTAAATGGTCGAGTATCTCGGGTAACGGTTCGCACACGCATTTCTGCGGAGCTTATTGGTTTAATGGCTTTCATGAGGACGGCGTGCGAAGTGGATTACGCGTCTGTCAGGCGCTTGGTCTTGATATTGATATAAAAGACGAGGTTGATCCAGCTCATTTACCTAACGCTGATAGCGCGCATACTCCGTTTCGTTATAAAGATTTGCCTATAAAAGCGGATACCAAACTACGTAGGTTGAATAAGCGCGAAGTAACCATAGCGACGACCAATCAGGAGCTGGTCGAGTATGCTAATCATTTGCAGAGTTCAACTGCTGATACGAGCCAATATAAGAAACGTGGCTTATTCGGACGCCGTAAAACCAAATAGTATGACGATTAATGCCGTTATGTATTCTAAGTACTTTAAAAGATTCGCCATACGAAAAGCACACCGTTACCCAAGAGACTATTTATGACCATGTCCGCCCAAGATACCACTGCATTGCCGCATCAGCTGTTTGAGGGCACGACATGGCACAGTCGGCTGCTACCTAGTGTGAATAAATTCGTTTACCCTTATCGCTATTGGGGCGTCAATATTAGCGCACTGGCGAAAGGGAAGGAACTTCCTGAAATTAGTACGGCAGCATTTGATGATAGTAAGTTTTTAGAAAAACTCCCATTACGTAAAGTATTACCGAAAAAGCTACTAGTAAAAGGTCTGCTTCTATTTTCAACAAAGAAAAAGGCGCTACAACGATTCTGTCCTAATGATTATCTACAGCATACTGACCTACAGAGTAATAATAGCCTAAGCAATGACAAAAGTCTTGATAACCATATACAGTCTATTCAAGCACTAGAAAAACGCCTAATTCAAGCATTTGAAAAATATGCAGGGAGCGCGCCTGAAGGCGATATGTTGGGATTACTTGTCTGCCGTAATGTGGGCATGTACTTTAGCCCAGTTAACTTTTACTTGGGGTTTGATGCACAGCAGACGCCAACTCATCTGCTGGCTGAAGTGTCTAATACGCCATGGGACAAGCGCCATTACTATGGGTTTTTGTTAGAAGGAGAGGATACTGAGTTCTGTCATGACAAGGACTTTCACGTATCACCTTTTAACCCTATCGATCAGCTGTACCGCTGGCAGGTTACGGTAAAACGTATAAAGACAGACGAGCAACTTAATACTGGCCTACAAGTGCGTATCGCTATCAACATTAGCGATGAGCGCGGTGAAGTGCTAAAAACTGGTATAAAGATATCAGGGGTGCTAATGACAGAAGATGCTGTTCGTCATAGCTTGCGAAAAAACCCATTGATGAATATAACGTCCTTAACCCGTATTTATTGGCACGCGTTTAAGCTCTATGCGATTAAAAAGGTGCCATATATCAACTACGATGAAAAATTGGCCGACAGTCAACAGAAAGATAATGGTTAAAAAGACTTCTTATAGTTCCAGCAATTTTTAAATATCAACAATCCAAAAATCTCATCAATGTAATACTAAAAATGAACCACTAAAAATAAAGCATTTAAACAAGGATAAATACACGATGCCAGCACGACCGACCGATCGAGCACCAGTCACAAAACTAGAAAAATTAACCGCTCGTTTGAGCAAAGTGGTTAATGAAAGCGCGGTACTACAGCCAGTCAGCAATAGTGTGAATCACTTAGCTAGAAAGCTTATCTTTCGTGCGTTACAGCACGTTCAGTTTGGTAGCCTCACGCTGATTGAAACATTTGACGAGCAGGAACCTAAGACAAGTAGCTTTGGCAAAGTAGCTACTAATGAAGCTGGTAGCTCGGCGGTTGGTCGCCATTCGTTACATGTGACGCTACAGATTCATGATAGTGCTGTTTATCGCCAGCTATTACTTGGCGGCTCTATCGCGCTAGCAGACAGTTATATCGATGGTGAGTGGGATACGGATGATCTAACAGGTTTGATTCGTTTGGCGGCTCGTAACTTAGCCGTACTCAATAAACTAGAAAATCGTTTTGCAGGTATTAGTAAAGCATTTGAAAAAGCGAAGCATCAGCTACGTAGCAATGACAAATCTGGCTCCAAATCCAATATCCTAGCGCATTATGATTTGGGAAATGACATGTATGAGCGGTTTTTGGACGATACGATGATGTATTCATCGGCAGTATATCCTACGCCTGACGTGACGCTCAGCAATGCTCAGCAGCACAAACTGTCGCTCATATGCCAACGTTTACAGCTCAGCGCTGATGATAATGTGATCGAAATTGGTACAGGGTGGGGCGGTTTTGCTATCTTTGCGGCCAAGCATTACGGCTGCCATGTGACCACCACGACTATCTCTGATGCCCAGTATGATGAAGCGAAGCGACGAGTCGAGGCAGCAGGTCTGTCTGACAAAATCACATTGCTCAAACAAGATTACCGCGAGCTGACAGGTCAATATGACAAATTAGTCAGTATTGAGATGATTGAAGCGGTGGGGCATGAGTACTTGCCGACTTTCTTTGCTAAATGTAATAGCTTACTTAAGCCGACAGGTCTTATGGTATTGCAGGCCATCACTTTTAATGACCAAAATTATCAAGACTATATCGACTCGGTTGATTTTATCCAAACGCATATTTTTCCAGGTGGTTGTCTGCTCTCAAACCAAGAACTGACGACACAATTTACTGAACAGACCGATATGGTCGTCAAGCAATTGCATGATTATGGCTTTGATTATGCGTACACGCTGCGTGACTGGCGTGCTGCGTTTATGGCGCAGCGTGCAGAGATTCAAGCGCTTGGCTATGACGATGCTTTTATCCGCCTATGGGAGTTTTACTTTTGCTATTGCGAAGGTGGGTTTTTGGAGCGCACGATCGGTGTGGTACAAGTTACTGCGGTGAAGCCTAACAATATCGACACGCTGCATTTTTCTGATTTGCCATCTGCCGTCTTAAATCATAAAACAGTTTTGAACGATGAAACAGCTTTTAGTGAAGAAGATAGGACAGACACCGCGTCAGTATAAGTCTGATGATGTAGATATGGTTTGTTCATAATCTTCATAAGGTTTCATACTGTATTTGCAGTTTGAGACCTATGTATTTAAAAGTTCTACGATGCTTGTAGGGCACGCTTATCACGCAGACCTGAATAGCGTGTGACCGCTAATGCCATTAAAGAGATAACAGCGCCGATCCAAGCTGTGTCTTGCAATGACATATTTTCAACTACGCTACCACCGATGATTGAGCCTAGTGCAATACCGATATTGAATGCAGCAATGTTCAATCCAGAAGCGACATCGACAGCGTTCGGCGTATATTTTTCAGCTTGCTTGACTACGTAGATTTGTAGGCCTGGTACATTACCAAAGGCGAAAGCACCCCATACCAAAATAGTCAGCACAGCAGCAATCTTGGATTGCATAGTAAAGGTGAGCAGTAAAAGAATGACACTTAGGGCGCTAAATATAATGCTAAGCGCACTAATAGGGCCGCGTTTATCTGCAAGTTTTCCGCCCCAAATATTACCGACAGCAACGGATACGCCATATACGAGCATGATAAGACCAATGGCTGATGGCGCAAATTTAGTCTGCTGCTCTAAGATAGGTGCTAGGTAGGTAAATGCCGTAAACGTACCGCCATAGCCGAGAATAGTCATGAGATAAACCAGCAGTAGTTGTGGTTTTACAATGACTTGTAATTGCTCTTTGAACGTTGCAGGGATAGATTTTTTTAAGTTTTTTGGTACCAATATGGCGCTACCAATTAAAGCGATTAAACCCAGTACTGAGACGACTAGAAACGTAGCGCGCCAACCGAAATGCTGTCCAATCCATGTGCCAAGGGGTACGCCAGTGACGAGCGCCACGGTAAGTCCGGTAAACATAATGGCAATCGCGCTGGCTTCTTTTTCTTTACTGACAAGGCTAGTAGCAATCATGGAACCAATAGAGAAAAACACACCATGTGCCAGACCGGTCAAGATACGGGCAAGTATTAAGGTTTCATAACTGGGTGCTTGCCAAGCCAGCAAGTTACCCATGACAAACAGACCCATTAGGCTCATCAGTACTATTTTACGATTCCAGCGGCCAGTGAGTGCGGTAAGTATAGGGGCACCGATGGCAACACCGACAGCATATAGACTGACGAGTAACCCTGCTGAAGGTAAGCTCACGCCCAGATCAGCGGCAATAGTTGGTACCAATCCAACGATGACAAATTCGGTTGTCCCAATTGCAAATGCGCTTAGAGTAAGCGCCCATAAAGCGAGTGGCATAACGACATCCTAATAATTAAATGATGCGCATAGTTTGACCGATTTATAGTTTGCAAAAAACAGCACAAATGACAAAATACCTTTGTCAATTTTGTAAAGGTAATCGTGATGATGGGACATGCTAAAACAGAAGACATAGAGATATTTTTGACGGTAGTGGACACGGGCAGCTTTACTGGCGCTGCCAACTTATTGAATCAGCAGGTTGCCAAAGTATCTCGTGCGGTGTCCAGACTCGAAGATACGCTGCAATGCACGCTGCTAAATAGAACGACACGGCGCTTGGAGCTGACGGAGGAAGGGCATGTCTTTATAAGATATGCGCGTGAGAGTTTAAATACGTTATATACCGGTGAAGAAGCGATTAAGCTGTTAAAACAAGCGCCGAGTGGGCATTTACGGATTGACGCCGCGAGCCCGTTTGTCTTTCATCAACTGACGCCTTTGGTTGGTGATTTTGTGGCGCAATATCCACACATTACTCTCGACCTTACCTCGCATGACAATATTATTGACTTGCTTGAGCACAAGACGGATTTGGCTATCAGAATTGGCGATTTAAAAGACTCAAATTTGCATGCGCGTCTATTGGGTAAAAGTAAGCTGCGGCTAGTAGCCAGTCCTGAATACTTACACCAGCATAATGAAGTGACTCATATTGATAATTTGAATGTTGATGATTTAAGCACTCATAAATTAATTGGCTTTAACGATGCGTCAAAACTAAATAGTTGGCCACTAAAAACTCCAGTTAAACTGAATTTTCATATGACTGGCAGTAGTGGCGAGACCTTACGTCAGCTATGTTTGAATCATCAGGGTATCGCTTTACTGTCACATTTTATGATTGGTGAAGATTTGGAGTCTGGACGATTGGTTGAGGTGTTGCCTGAGGCGATAGTCAGACCAAACAACCGTGAAGCCATACAAGCGGTATATTACAAAAACAGTGCCGTATCTTCGCGTATTCTGGCATTTTTAGACTTTATCCAACCACGACTGACATTATAACTTTCATACGTTTTTATTCATTTTATAAGAGGTAATATCATGGGTTACGTTTTTATTTATCTCGCTGCTGTGGTTATCTTTTTGGGTGTCGATGCTGTTTGGCTGACGACCATGAAAGGGGCTTTTTATGAGTCACGTATCGGGCATCTATTGGCTGATGAGCCAAACATGATGGCAGCTGGCGTGTTCTATATGTTTTATATATTGGCGCTTTGTATTTTGGTTCTATATCCACAAATCAAAGCAGGCGCATCCGTTGGTCATATCTTCTTACTCGGCGGGCTGATTGGCTTGATGGCTTATGGAACATACGACTTTACCAATTTAGCATTATATAAAGGGTTTACCTTAGATACTGCGTTAGTAGACTTTGCTTGGGGTGGGATTTTGACGGGTTCAGTTAGCGCCATCGTCGCTTGGCTCGCTTATCGCTTCCATTGGTTAAGCTAGCGATTATATCTTGGCCTATATAACGCTGTCTGAATAGTCCCAATTTACACAATTTAGACTGTCTAATGACAGAGGTCTGTTTGTGCTATATGGCGACCTGCTGTATAAATGGTAGACATAATAAATAAGTGTTAACCCATTAAGGAATATTATGCCGCAATACAATACCAGCTCCACTGCTAAAAAAGCCCCGTTAAACCACGAGCTATACATGTCAGTACTTATGACGCCTGATATGGCGAATTTCATTGGCAATGTGCATGGTGGGGATTTGCTCAAGATGCTTGATCAGGTCGCTTATGCTTGTGCCAGTCGCTATAGTGGTAACTATGTGGTGACACTGTCTGTCGATCAGGTAATGTTCCGTGAGCCGATATATGTGGGCGAGTTGGTTACTTTTGCAGCCAGTGTCAATTATGTTGGTAATACCTCAATGGAAGTAGGTATCCGCGTCGAAGCAGAAGATGTGCGTGGTCGTACTGTTCGTCATACTAACAGCTGTTACTTTACGATGGTGGCTATCGATGACAATGGTAAACCGACATCCGCACCACCACTCGATATCAAAAACAAGATGCAGCAATGTCGAGCTGATGCAGCAAAAGAACGAAAAAAGCTGCGTATGGAAAGCTCGCATCGTCCTAGTTGCGACTTCGAAGAAATTAATAAGCAGTTTGGCGAGAACGAAGAGTATAACGAGATAGAAAAATAGTCCGAGTTATTTAAAGCTATCTAAAATTGTATAAAGTTATCTATTTTTATTGAATTAATAATTCATACAACGACTCACTAAAAAGACACTGATATTGTAGAGCGCTTATTTTAAGCTGATATATATTTCAAGCCATTTATCTACGGCAAAAATTCTACTATCAATAGCTTATTTCAGTGAGTCTAGCATGAGTCTAAAGCCATCTATTGCTAATCCCCAGCGCCATCTACCAGCCTCTCCTAAAGCGCAAACACCTCGCGCGCGTGGGGCAGGTACTCCTAAAATTCTAAATGACCCTGAACTAAAACATACCCTTAATCAAAGCCCTGAAACTAATGATAAGCATTCAGGCTCACTGATCACTGTGTTGATTGCGGTCGGGGCCAATCTCGTTATTGCGATTGCAAAAACAGTTGCCGCCTTTATGACAGGCTCAGCCTCTATGATTGCGGAAGCAGCTCATTCATGGGCGGATGCGGGCAATGGTACTTTGCTCATCGTCGCAGAAAAAAAATCCATCAAACCTGCTGATAAAAGCCATCCGTTAGGCTACGGCAAAGAGTCTTATGTTTGGTCGATGATTGCTGCTTTTGGTGTGTTTACGGCAGGTTCGATTGTCTCTATCTATACGGGTATCAAAGAATGGAACGCTACTGAGTCTGAGACTAACTATACGATTGGCTTTATCGTATTGGCAGTGGCGTTTGTGCTCGAAGGGATCTCGTTGGTTCAGGCATACAGACAAAGTAAAAAACATGGTGAAGCACTCGATATCAGTGCACTTGGCTATGTTGTAGATACTTCTAACCCAACGTTGCGCGGTGTGTTCTTTGAAGATTTAGCAGCAGTCATCGGTTTGGTGATTGCCGCTGCTGCTATGGGGATGCACGCTTATACGGGTGAACCATATTGGGATGCGTTAGGGTCTATCATTGTTGGTCTACTACTAGGTGTCGTCGCCATATTCTTGATCAGTCGTAATCGAGATTTCTTAGTCGGGCATAGAGTCACTGACCGTATGCACGAATACGTTTTGAGCGAACTGCTAAATCATCCAGATATCGATAGTGTGTCCTATCTACACCTAGAATGGGTCGGCCCAAAAAAGATATTTATGGTGGCGGCAGTAGATATCGCAGGGAATCAAAAAGAAGAACATATCGCTCAGAAGTTTGAAGAGATTGAAAATTTATTCAGAGGTAACCCAGTCTTTCAAGAGGCTATCTTGACGCTGTCAGAACCTAACGCTGAACTGCTAAGTTTAGAAAGTATTTAATCTGGGGGTTTGATGGATTGAATGTGTAATATGTGGGTTTTATCGAATGCTTTTAAGTATTCTTTTTAAATTAACAAAACGCCAAACACAAAAAAGCCGTCAATCATGACGGCTTTTTTATAACTCTAGTACTTAATAACTAGTCAAATTAAATGCTATTAGTTCTTTGGAGCGTTTGCGCCGATGAACCATGCATCTTTATCGATGATACGGCTAGCTTCTGTAAATAAGTCAGCGGTGTCTTCATCACCTGCGTCGCCAGCAGTAGCAATCGCTTCGCGCAATGTCTCTGCGACTTTTTTATAACGGCTAGTTAGCTCACGAACATGCTGATCTACTTCAGTGATGTCGGTTGGATAATCATCTAGGATAGACTCTTTGACTACGCGACTTGCCAAACCGTTTGGTTGGCCGCCTAGGATCACTATACGCTCTGCGATAGTATCTGATACTTCAAGGATACGATCTGATGTCTCATCTAGTAATTGATGCACACCGATAAAGCCAGTGCCTTGTAGATTCCAATGGCACTGTTTGCCATCTAAGGTTAAGTCGATAACATTTGCTAGGTTAGCGTTTAGCAAATCAATCATTTTTTTCGCAGTTTCGTCTGAAATACCACTTGCGTAACGTTCTCTCATATTTTACTCCGTCATTTATTTAAAATTATTATATTGAATGAAAGTTCAATGTATTTTTATTGGTCTTCTATTCGATGACAATCAAGTTAAAGCTAATGATACGAATTGCTATAAAGCTATTTATTCACTAGTACTGATCACTAGTACTTGAAAGTCATCAACTTGTTAATTCAAGAACGATAATAGCAGCTTAACTCAGTGTTGGAACCCTTGAGTGTTATGCTTTGTTAGGTGGTCGTGTAACGAGTTTGTTAACCATGAAAAGCTTTGTAAATTTATCAAATACTGTGTGCGTTTTTTATAACGATGTGAGTTTTATCCGCTAATATTAAGCCTTAACTTTTAATAAATAGTACATTTATATACTCATATTTTGGGCAACGAGAGAGCGTTTCGACTATAGGATAAGACTCCTTATTCTCCTTTAAAAACCGCTGCTCAGACCCCATATTGTTATAAACCTTAAGAAGAAGAAAGCCATTATGAGAATGCCTGAACCGCGCTCATCGCGTCAGTTAAATCAATTGGCCACTCAGCTCCAAGGCGAAGCTGAAATTAGTGGTGTTAATGCGTCAGGGACGCAAATATCAAGTCGTGCCTTTGAGATGGTTACTGACTTTGAGCCAGCAGGCGACCAGCCGCAAGCCATCAAAAAGCTAGTTAACGGTATCAATTCGGACATGGACGAGCAGTTGCTATTGGGTGTGACTGGTTCTGGTAAGACCTATACCATGGCAAAAGTTATTGCTGAAACTCAACGTCCGACCATTATTATGGCGCATAATAAAACGCTAGCCGCTCAGCTATATGGCGAGTTCAAATCGTTTTTTCCTAATAATGCTGTTGAATATTTCGTCAGCTATTATGATTACTATCAGCCAGAAGCGTATGTCGCAGCTAGTGATACCTTTATCGAAAAAGACAGCGCCATCAATGATCATATTGATCAGATGCGCCTGTCAGCCACGCGTGCCTTGTTAGAGCGTCGTGATGCGATTATCGTCGCTTCGGTATCATGCATTTATGGTTTGGGTGATCCAGAAAGTTATCTAAAAATGCTACTGCATGTCGTCGTAGGCGATAACATCGACCGTACGGCAACCATCAAGCGTTTGGTGGAGATGCAGTACACACGTAACGAGCTAGATTTTGGCCGTGGTACGTATCGCTTGCGTGGAGAGCTGTTAGATATCTATCCTGCTGAGTCTGAGCAGCTAGCCGTACGTGTGCATTTATTCGACAACGAAGTCGAAAAGATTACGTGGTTTGATCCTTTAACGGGTAAGACGGTGCGCAGCGTGCCACGTATTACCATTTATCCAAAGTCGCACTATGTGACGCCGCGTAATAAACTAGAAGCCGCCAGCCATACGATTCGTGCTGAGTTAGAGCCGCGTTTGGAATACTTCCGTGACAACAACAAACTGATTGAAGCACAGCGTCTCAAAGAGCGTACTCAATATGACTTGGAGATGATTCAGCAGCTTGGTTACTGTAACGGTATCGAAAACTACTCGCAGCATCTCTCTGGTCGTCCATCAGGGGAAGCGCCGCCGACTTTGTTTGATTATATTCCAGAAGATGCCTTACTGTTCCTTGATGAGTCGCATGTGACGGTTTCGCAGATTGGCGCGATGTATAAAGGCGATAGATCGCGTAAAGAAAACTTGGTCAATTATGGTTTTAGATTACCCAGTGCGATGAATAATCGCCCGATGAAGTTTGAAGAGTGGGAGCGCATCAAGCCCAAAACCATTTATGTCAGTGCTACGCCAGCATTGTATGAGCTTGAGCACAGCGAGCAAGTTGTTGAGCAGGTTGTTCGTCCGACAGGTCTGATTGACCCTGAGATTGAGATACGTCCAGTATTGACGCAAGTTGATGATGTGTTATCAGAGATTACCAAACGCCGCGAAAAGGATGAGCGTGTGTTGATTACCACGTTGACTAAGCGTATGTCGGAAGATCTGACCAGTTACCTTAAAGAGTACGATGTAAAGGTCGCTTATCTACATTCGGACATCGATACTGTTGAGCGTATGCAGATTATCCATGAGCTCCGTACTGGCGTGCATGATGTGTTGGTCGGTATCAACTTATTACGTGAAGGCTTGGATATGCCTGAGGTATCACTGGTAGCGATATTCGATGCTGATAAAGAGGGCTTCTTACGTTCTGAGCGTTCACTTATTCAGACCATTGGTCGTGCAGCACGTCACTTGAATGGTAAAGCCATTCTCTATGCTGATCGCATTACGCCAAGTATGCAAAAGGCGATAGATGAGACGGATCGCCGCCGTGATAAGCAGATTGCCTTTAACCTTGAACATAACATCACGCCAAAAGGTGCTCGTCGTAGTATCACGGACAAGATTGATACGGGCGAAAGCTTGGATGCCAATGACAATCAAGCTATCCCAGTTAAGAGTAACCTGCCAGATGTCGACATCAATATCTTGCGTAGCCCTGATCTGCTTGCCAAAGAAATCAAACGTTTAGAGAAGCAAATGCAGCAAATGTCGCGTGATTTAAAGTTTGAAGAAGCAGCAAAAACGCGTGACAAAGTGCTTGAGTTAAAAGCACATTTAATCTGATAGATTGGGTTAAATATTGAGGTTAAAAAAGAGGCTAAACAATAGCGAAGGTGAGGTGCTTGTTGAGTACCTCACTTTTTTATGGTTTATTCAATATCGGAACGTACAGAACGCTTGTAATACACCGCATTGCCACTTACCATATCCGCATAAATCTCACCATCCATATAATATTTCAAAAATTTAAGTCACATGCTAACAAGCCGAGCACGTGTAATGCTCTATTCGGGCTAGGCTTGTCGTTCTCATAGATCAAATTATCAACACAGACTAAATTTTTGGAATGGACACAATCTAGGCGTATTATTCACTGTGCTTACCAACAACTTAATAGAATTAAACTCGAACGAAAACTCACTCGGCATGTCAGATTCGGCCAAAAAAGCCGTTATCAACTCTCTAGACATCGGTTTTCGTTATCCTGATGACCAACGTGCGGCGCTGATTACCAAAGTCGCTGAGATAAACGGTGTGACAGAGAGTCAAATCTCACTGGGCAGTGGCTCTAGTGAAAACATTCGTACTGTCGTCCAAATGCTACAAAATCAAGCTTTGGTAGAAGGCAAAAAGTTCCAAGTTATCGTGCCGCATCCAACCTTTGCCTATGCTGAATTATATGCGACATCCATCGATGTGCCTGTGGTAAAAGTACTACTGATGACTGAAAACTACGCCTTTGACTTGCAAAGCATGCAAAAAGTGGCTGATGGCTTTGATGGTATTAGCTTGTTTTATCTGTGCAATCCAAACAACCCAACGTCGACTATTACTGACACAGTAAAGCTCAAAGAATGGGTAGGAAATGCACCAAGTAACCATTACTTTTTACTCGATGAAGCTTATTCAGAGTATGTGACTGATCCAAGTTTTGAGAGTGGTGTCGCATGGATACGAGAGGAGTACTCAGAAAATATCGTTGTGGTGCGTACTTTCTCAAAACTATGTGCACTCGCTGGCATGCGTGTCGGCTATGCAGTTGCTAGCCCGCAAACGATTGCTAGATTAGAAGCATTTATCTCGATTGATAATACCAATTTGTCAGGTGCTGTAGCTGCGTTAGCGACGCTTGATGATGAAGATTTTCTAGCATTGAGCTTACGTACGGCCAATCAATCGCGTCAACTGGTTGAGCAAACATTAGATGAGCTTGGCTTACGCTATTTGCCATCACAGGCCAGTTTTATATTTCATGAGATAAAAGGTGATGTGCAAACCTATATCGATAGAATGCGCGAACATGGTATTGCGGTCGGGCGTGAGTTTGCGCCTATCACTGGCTTTAACCGATTAACACTTGGCAGACCTGATGAGATGGCAGTATTTGTAGGGGTGCTTAAATCGTTTCGTGAGAAGGGCTGGGTTTAATTAAGTCAGTTAATGCAGTTCGATAATATAAAAGAGAAGTTACTGATTAGCAGCTTCCTTTTTTGTTGTGTTTATTTTTCTGGTTCTGTTTTATTGGGTCTATATCACAGCCAAAATGAATCGCACATTTTTACCAACATCAAACGCAGTTTTACATATCGCACCTTAAATAATCTAACACTATCTTATAGGATAACTGAGTAAAGCATGACCCGTTAATCACACAGATGAATACTGGATAACAATCACAGTGCTCGGCATGCTCACGTATCTTATAATTATAAAGTTAGGGATGTACCTATGTTCGATATCAAATCATTTTTTAAACGAGAAGTAGAAAAAAAGCTTATCAATGTAGATGACTATATTTTTATGCCAGAACGCGTAGAGATGGAAATTGAAGGTGGACTATTAAATTGTGTGTTGAATAGTGATGGTCGCGTAGATATTTTTTATAGTAAAGACGGTGTCACTGAAGTAGGTTCAGCGTCTCGCAAGCATCCATTTACAGCATTTGAAAAAGAGCTATATCATGGTATTTATGATGATGTGATTAATGATTTAATTAAGGAAGTAGATAAAATTATTGATAGTACTTCGAAGTATTTCCGTCGTAGCCAGTCGTTACCTTTTACGGCTTCTATAACGTCCCAAGCATCTGACACAAATAAATTTTAGGCTAATTAATTGAACCAATCTATTAGCAATAAAAAGGGTGCGTTATGTATAACGCACCCTTTTTATTATTTTTTACTCTAATGAATAACTTAAT
Organism: Psychrobacter sp. NPDC077938; assembly: GCF_044542635.1. Classification (NCBI taxonomy): domain Bacteria; kingdom Pseudomonadati; phylum Pseudomonadota; class Gammaproteobacteria; order Moraxellales; family Moraxellaceae; genus Psychrobacter; species Psychrobacter sp. NPDC077938. The sequence goes on along the minus strand of NZ_JBITUW010000003.1, from coordinate 324,091 downwards.
TGTCCTATTGAACAAAGCTTGTATAGCAGCTCTGTAGAGATTTGGCGACGACTTGTGCGACTAACTGAGTACGGTACTGAGAGTCAATCGCGGCATTGCCCAGCTCAACAATCGTCACTTGCTGCGGTGCTTGCTCACTGACACAGCCACAAACATTGGTTTTAACAGATTCTTGCTGTGCTTCTGTCATGGCGACGCTTGCAACACGCCACGCGTTTTGTTTTTCAATTTGGCTACGGCATTGGTTATCAATCGCAGCTCTAAAAACATTCATGCCGATCTCATTTGCTGTACCGATTGCTGTACCTGTACCGTTGTTTGTAGCACCTGTTGTGGTACATCCCGCCAAGGCAAAAGTCGCTAGCATCATCGTTGAAGCCAAGATTTTTTTCATAAGTTAGTCCTTTAAGGTGTCTGTCATAAATAAAGCTGTATATTATCAGTAAAACCTAGCAATGACATCATTAACCACAAGCGCATTTTATTTTAGAACTCTATAACCTATTTGTATAAACCACAAAAAAGCCAGCTAAGTAATCACTTAACTGGCTTGATATAGGCTAAGCTATTTGGCTTATTTATACGTTTTTGCCGTGTTCTTTTTGCTGAATATCTTTTGCCAATTTATAGCATTCATTGATATGGTCATTGGCAATTTTCTTAAAAATCGTATAACCCATCGTTGCAGCAACTAGTTGACCACCAAGTGGAATAAACTTGGTCACTTGTTTGGCAGCGATACGACCACCGAAACCTTGAATGGTTTTTTTGACGATACCACGTGTTGCCATGAGACCAGCGAAATCTACAGTACGATCTTTTACTGCGCTCCAATGCACTTCGCGTGATTCCAAGTTAATGGCTGATTGACGGTCTTCAATGAGACCAAAACGCTCACTAATCTCTGGAATCAACTGCGTCAACATCCCCGCATCAACTGCCACATCAAAAAATGGTACTGGCACAACTGCTACACCAGCAGAAACTCTAGCGCGTCTTTTTACCATTCCCTGACATTCTTTTTTAACTTTATCAAGGTCTAGGTTAGGGTCGATAGTATTTGGAAGTTTTTCAGCAAGTGGCGTGGTTTTCATAAAGTGTCCTTATAAATAATTAAAATATAAATGATAAAAAGTTCAATAGATAACAAATCCTTCAGTTGCTTACTATTTTATGGATTTATGCGTGGCTTACAATCATTGCTTTGTAGCAAAATGAATGAAATTACTCACACTGTGCACCTTTTTTGTAAGTGGTTAAATGAAGGTGATTTACATGAGCTATAAAAATGATAGTCTCAATTACTGCTAGTTTACAGGCATTATTCATCAGGTTGCACAATGCCTAATGATATACAGAGGTAGTATAAATTGTCATTGTGAGCCTCTACTAAAGCCAGTAGAATACCCTCATGCTAAATTTAACCCCCCGTTATACCAGCACTCGCATCGACGAGTTGCCCGCCGCGCTGCAACTATTTGCCGCTCAATCATTCACGCTTGCCCGTCTGTATGCAGGGCGAGGTATCACTGCGCCTGATGAGCTGGAGACTAGCCTATCAGGTCTATTGCCTGCTGAGGCATTGCACGGTGTCACAGAAGCCGTGCGCTTATTAGATGTGGCCATTGATGAGCGTCAGCGTATCTTGATCGTTGGTGACTTTGACTGTGATGGTGCCACCAGTACAGCCTTAATGATGCGCGCGCTCACAAAGATGGGTGCGGTCGTTGATTTCCTAGTACCAGATCGTTTTAAGTACGGTTATGGCCTGACGCCAGAGATTGTCGAGTTAGGTATTGAGACTTTTCAGCCAAATATGATAGTGACGGTTGATAATGGCATCTCAAGTCATGAAGGGGTGGCACGCGCCCAAGCTGATGGTATCACGGTGATTATCACTGACCATCATCTCACCACCAAAGAGACGCCACCTGCCGAAGCGGTAGTCAATCCCAATCAGCTAGGTTGTGACTTTGCTAGTAAAGCACTGGTCGGAGTTGGAGTCGCGTTTTATGTGCTCGGACGATTAGCAAAGCTGCGCCGCGAAGCTGGCAAGTCTACGGTACAGGTTAGCCAATATTTGGATTTGGTCGCACTTGGGACGATTGCAGATGTTGGGGTACTGGATAAAAACAACCGCATCTTGGTACATCACGGATTATCAGCTATTCGTCAAGGCCGCTGCTGTATGGGGATATTGGCATTGCTTGAGCAAGCGGGCCGTGATCCTAAGCAGCTTCATGCTCAGGATTTCGGTTTTGTATTAGGCCCACGTATCAATGCTGCTGGGCGTATGGATAATATGCGCATCGGTATCGAGTGCTTATTGACTGAAGACTGGAGTACCGCGCAACGTTTGGCACAAGAGCTTGAACAGTTGAACCGTACGCGTCGTCATGTAGAGGGCGAGATGCGTGCGCAAGCTGATAGTATCGTACAAGCACTGGCTCGTGAAGATAATAGCGACGATAGTGTGAGTGGTGAAGGCGATGATAATGCCAGTAACGATGACACAATTACTCAAGCTGTTTCTACTGCTAAAGCAAACAATACAGGTGCGCGTAGTATTATTCTATACCAAGATGACTGGCATCAAGGAGTCATTGGCATTGTCGCTGGTCGCTTAAAAGAAAGCCATTATTTACCCAGTATCGTTTTTGCGCCAGCAGACACTGAACAAACAGATGAAAATAGCGCCATTAAAGGCTCTGCACGTTCTATCGCTGGCGTACATATTCGTGATGCGATTGAGCAAGTTGCTGAGCGTTATCCAGACTTAATCAGTCATTTCGGCGGGCATGCGATGGCCGCAGGTTTAACCCTCAAGCGCCGCAACTTTGAGGCATTTGTCACAGCTTTTAATGAAGTAATGGCTCAGATGGATGATGAGGTATTTGCAGAGCAAAAATTCACCGATGGACCTTTGCAAGCGAGTGACTTTAGCTTATGGTTTGCCGAGCATTTAGCCGATGCCAGTATCTGGGGTCATGGATTTGCGCCACCGATATTTGACGGTGTATTTGAAGTATTGAGCTTCAAGATTTTAAAAGATAAACATCTTAAGTTATCGCTGCGCTATCCAGATGTTCAATATCCGATAGAGGCAATTTGCTTTAACTTCGATAATGAAGCGTGGGATTACCGTGCTAAGCAAGTCCATTTACTATTTCAGCTAGACATCAATGAATGGAATGGCAAGCAAAGCTTACAGCTGATGGTTAAAGATTTGGCTGTGGTAGAGCAAGGTTAAAGCGACAATGTCAAACCGATAATACTAGACGCGCTCAAATATGGGTGCGTTGGTATTTTTGAAATGAAGACACGCCCTAGTATCAGTATTTCCACTCTAGTGTGGGGAACTGCCAATCGTAACGAATAGCCAGCATACGCAAAGTAAAAATCGTACTCATCGTAGAGATGTCAGCTACCCAATCTGTCACACCTAAGTTCTTTAGAGCAAAGTACAGCACACCACCTGTCAACGCTGCGGTGATGTAAATCTCTTGCTGTAGTACCAATGGAATCTCATTGCAAATCATATCGCGAATGATGCCACCAACCACGATGGTAATCACACCTAATAATAGCGCTACAGGCACATTGGCACCCATACTATCAGCGACTTTGATCCCGATCAGCGTAAATGCTGACAGACCAATGGTGTCAGATAGTTTGAGGAACTTATCCACTCGTCTTGAATTTGGATGAAAAAATATCTGCATCGCTAGTGATGAAATCGTAATAAGGGTCAGGTAGCTCATATCTACCATCCAAAATAACGGATGGCGATCGAGAATGACATCACGTACTGTGCCGCCACCGATAGCAGTGACGATAGACACGAGCAGACAGCCGAAGACGTCGAAGTTTTTGTGCTTGGCAAGTATCGTTCCTGAGACACTACAGGCGATGATGCCAATCATATCAAAGAAATATATCAAAGAGCGCGGGTCAAAAGTAGTGATCAGTACGGTAGGGTCCAATACGATAGCCAACATGGGCAGTTCTCACTATTTTCAATTATTGTCAGTCAAACAAAGGCTATCTACGCAGAGTCTTGCTCAATCAATCAGTCCACGAGTCGAATAGAAGGCAGATGCCAGTCGAATCTGAGCGCGAGCATACGAACTGCAAAGATGACAAACAGCATAATAAATTCGTTGAGACTGGCACCGACTCCGAAATACTGTAAGCATAAATAGGTCACAGACCCTGCGATACTGGCAGTAATATAAATCTCACGCTGTAGTACCAGCGGAATCTCATTACAGATGATATCACGTAGCAAACCACCGATAATGGCAGTCCAGACACCCATCATGATAGCAATCAGGGGAGACATATCTAGGGTTAAGGCCACCTTAAAACCAATGACACTGAAGGCAGCCAGTCCAATGGCATCAAAGAGCTTTAACGCATTATCAATCTTATGATAAAGGTGAAAGAAAATTTGTAAAATAAGAGAGGTCACCGTGATAACGATCACGTAATTAAGGTCAGTCATCCAAAATAAAGGATGGCGGTCGAGAGCCATATCACGTAAAGTACCACCGCCGATAGCATTGACCATCGCTACCAAGATACACCCAGCAATATCGAAGCCTTTATGCTGCGCAAGCAAAGTCCCTGCAATCGCGCAGGCAACAATGCCAACCATATCCAATAAATATAATAGAATATCAGGAAAAATCAAAGCATTACCCATGGTTATAGTGCCAAATCGAGATCATCAAAGTGATAGGTGTTTTTTAGGTGGCTATTCAATGCATAAATTTGACGAAAGAGGTGTAGTGTTACAGTGCCATTTAGCCATCTTTTGCAAATAATATCAGTCCTACAATAATCAGCCCTATACCGACCAGTCCCATCGTCGAAGGTATGGCGTTATCTAATAATAATATACCCCCAATCAAAGCAAAGATAACCTCACTGGCTTGGGTTGAGTCAACGCCTGCAACCTCGCTTGAAGTAACAGCTTGCTCGCGCGCATACAAAAATATAGTGGTCGCTGCCACGCCTGCCAATAGAGCAACGAGCAACGTATTGATTATTTGTGAGGGGTGGGGCTGGTCAGGGCGCACTATAATGCCCAAAAACAGCCAAAATGGCAAACACCCAAGAGTCATTAGCCACACTTTGTTAAAGGCATTTTGCAGTAGCGTGGTTTCGATAGAAGGAATACGAGCAATTAGATTTTGTAGGGATGAGGTTGCCGCAGTGTTGTTACTTTGAAGTACGCTATCGAGGTCGGTAGCATCATATGTCGTAGCTGGCAAATCATAAGCTTCGGATATGAGCGGTTCACTCTGCTCGTTAATATCAATACCAATACTGATGCTAGCTCGTTGAGCGTTCAACTCTGCTGCCTTCTGTAATTCAGTATTGCGCGCGCGGGCATTATGAGAAGCCTGCCAAACCAGCTGGTTACCAATTGGGTAACTAAAAGCAGCGATAAGCGCAGGTAGCGCACCGTAGAGTAGCATTTCAGACATGGGGACGGTGTCGGTTATAGCAGCAGCATGCAGACCTTCGCTGATATTGACGAGCGCCACACCGATAAAGACAATGACAGCGTATACGATGAATTTTTTATCAAAACGTTGACCAAATGCCAATAGCACAAGCAAACTGGCGACGACGGTAAACATAAAGGTAGCCGCTACCACCCATCCTGCAACATGATCTGCGGCATAGCAAATACCAGTATAAAACAGTCCAAATCCGATACTGCCAGTAATGCACCAAAAGCCCCAATGCTGAAGAAAAATTTTCATTAATGCTTTAACACGACCAAAGCCATGTTGTATCGTAATAATGGCGGTGATAATCAATAGCATAAAGACATAGCGTAGACTCGCTGACCAAAACCAATGTCCACCTGCGCTACTCATAAGCTCATTTAAAATAAATGTTGAGCTAAAAAACGCACCTGCTAACAAGCCCAATAAAATGAGTTTGATCATACCGCTACCTTATCCATGGCACTCAACGTATTCACACTTTTTGTTTGTTACTTGCTGATAGTTACTTGCCTTTGGCATCTGCCCAAATGATTTTATGTAATTGCAGCTGAAAGCGAACTGGCAAGGCATCAGCCAACATCCATTCTGCTAGCTCGCGCGCCAATACAGGTACTTCAGGGCTGAGCTGTTCATCGACATCATCTGCGACATTAAACATCGGAGAGAACCATATCGTGCCGACCAGTTCGTTTAGCTTATACTCGGTCAATTTAGCTTTTGCCCAGTCGTAATCTGTACGATTCATAATGACAAACTTGATCTGGTCGTGCTGAGTGAGATAGTCGAGATTTGACCATAGGTTTTTATCGACTTCGCCTGAGCTTGGCGTTTTGAGATCCATTACCTTACTGACTGCTGCTGGCACGTTTTCTACCGTCAGCGCGCCTGCGGTTTCAAGGGATATCTCATAACCATCGCTCAGCAAACGTTTCATCAATTCAATGGCATTTGGCTGTGCTAATGGTTCACCGCCTGTCAGACAGATGCGCTTGCACGGATAACCTTTGATGGTTTCTATGATGGTTTCTAATGATTGACGTTCGCCGCCAGTAAAAGCATATTCGGTATCACAATAGACGCAGCGCAGCGGACAGCCTGTTAGACGCACAAATATCGTCGGCAAGCCTGAAGTGATCGCCTCACCTTGTAAGGAATAAAAAATCTCAGTCAGACGCAACCCTGCTTCAGGGTCAGTGACAGGGATAGCGGCGGTGCGTAAGGATGATTCACTCATAATATTTCAAATACAGTTAAAGGTCGATAAGGCGATGAAGCGCTTATCAATCATAATAAAAAGGCAGGGGATGGTACGAATTATTTTGTGTTTGTATAAAGACAAAATAAAAGAGGATTATAACGTAACGCGTTATATTAAGCTGCAAAAAAGATGCTGGAGTCATCCTCCAGCATCTTCATATAAAACAATATTATTCAATAAACAACGGTACTTGCCAAATATTTAGGCTAGGCGTAATAGCTCATTTACTGATGTTTTTGCACGAGTTTGCGCGTCAACTTTTTTCACGATGATAGCAGCGTACAGGCTGTGCGTGCCATCTTCTGACGGTAAGCTACCTGGTACGACAACAGAACCTGCTGGTACACGGCCACGATGAATCTCGCCAGTCTCGCGATCATAGATGCGCGTTGATTGACCGATGTAGACACCCATAGAGATGACAGCGCCTTCTTCAACGATAACACCTTCAACGATTTCAGAGCGTGCACCGATGAAGCAGTTGTCTTCAATGATAGTAGGGTTTGCTTGCAATGGCTCTAATACACCGCCGATGCCAACGCCGCCTGACAGATGCACGTTTTTACCGATTTGAGCACATGAACCAACAGTCGCCCATGTATCAACCATTGCACCTTGATCGACATATGCACCGATGTTGACGTATGACGGCATCAATACTGCGCCTGCTGCGATGAATGAACCTCTACGAGCAACAGCTGGTGGTACAACGCGTACGCCTGCTTCTTTAAACTGTGCTTCGGTCCAGTTAGCAAATTTAGTCGGTACTTTGTCATAGAACTGTACGTGTTCGCCAGCGGCTTGGACGTAGTTATCGTTTAAACGGAAAGACAATAGTACGGCTTTTTTGGCCCACTGATTGACAACCCATTCACCATCTTTCTTTTCTGCTACGCGCAGGCTACCGTTATCTAGTTGCTCAAGTACTTGATTGATAGCATCGCGCACGTCTTGTGGCATATTAGCTGGGCTGTATTCATTGCGATTTTCAAATGCTTGTTCGATGGTTTGTTGTAATGACATAAAGGTTCCTAAAATGAATGAAAGGGAGGGTGATCTTAATGTTATGGTTAAAGACTTATATGACCCGGCCTAAAGAAAATTCAAGGTATGGCTTGGTCCAAAAACTTGCTTGCCGTATTGTCGCTAATTTGACCGCTTTTAGCAAACACGTTGAGGGTCTTATTATGACAGTATTGAATGAGTCGTTTTCAGGTACTCCCTCAAAACAACTCATTTATCATGATTTAATCGTCTGTCGTGTTGGTCTCTATCCACTCTAAAATATCTTGATACACAGTCTGTTTATCCTTTTCGTGCAGCACTTCATGGCGCATATTAGGATACAGCTGAATATCGACATGACTGAAATGACGCTTATCCAGACGCGTGACAACCCTACGTATACCGCGACCCATTTCACCAATCGGATCATCTTCACCGCTGATAAATAGCATTGGGAAGTTTTTGGCAATAGTGGTAGCCCAATTTTTATTCAGTCCAGTATCCATGAGCGTAAACAATGTCATAAAGCCATTATTGGTAAAGTCAAAACCAGTCTTAGGATCGGCTTCATAGGCTTCAATGTTTGCGGTATTTTCACTGAGCCACGCAAACTGTGAGGACGAATTACGATCAGATAGTTGGCTGTTAAGGACTTTGTTCATCACCTTGGCAAAAACTGTATTCGGTTGTCTTGGGGCGACTCTGGCGAGTAGCTTGTTAATAGGTAATAGAACCTTGGCCAGTGGGTTAGCGTCTGCGGAACCCATTAGGATGGCGCCTGTAAAATTATGCGCATGATGTTTCAGTACATTGCGCACGATAAACGACCCCATTGAGTGACCCATCACAAAATGCGGGACGTCTGGATGACGGTCTTTTAGGCTATCGGCCATCACAATCACGTCTTTCAAAAGCGACTGTACCGGATGCTCCTCACCAAAAAACCCAAGATCGGCTTCAGTCTTGATAGTCTGTCCATGACCCAAATGATCATAAGTGGCCACAGCGATACCATTATCTGCTAAAAACTGTGCAAAATCGTTATAGCGACCGCTGTGCTCTGCCATGCCATGCACAATCAGTAAAGTCGCGCTAATCTCGACGTCTTTGCTACTTGGTTCAAAAAAGTCATGATGCAAGTAGTGAATATTGTCAGAAGACAAAATGTGATCGTTACTGGTATCGATGTTGGTACTCATGTAATGTTCCTTGATTACTTATAATTTTCATTAACGGTTTTGACGATGTTTCTCAAATAATGGGTCAAGCAGCGCAATTTATCATGCGGCTCTTATAATGTTCTATTGTACTGGGCGTTGGTAAATAATTTCACCTTATTTTATTGTTTTTATCGCTATTTTTAAAATAAGAGCAAGCCCTAGCGCAGTAAGTGCTTTTGACGCTACATAAGCCATTTACGCTCTTACTGTTCGCCTGCAACAGATTTGTCTTATTTATATGATACTTTTAAATGAGTTTTTAAAGTCATTTATATCAATCAACATTCCATCAAACACTAACAGCAACCAATCGGCTTGATAGAATCATCTATGACAAAATTTTCACCGAAAAAGACACTACTATTGGCAGGGGCAGGTCATGCTCACATTGGCATGTTACGCCGATTTAGCGCAGCGCGTTTAAAGAATACCGATACGACCGATGCAGACATTCACTTAATTAGTGAGCAACCGCAAACGATATATTCTGGCATGTTACCGGGTTGGATGGCAGGGCATTATCAGCTGCATGATATCAGTATCGATATCAAATCGCTTTGTGTACGAGCAGGCGTGCGCTTTATTCAGCAATCGCTTGTAAAAGTAAACGCAGCGTCAAACAAGGTGGTTACGACTAGCGATGAACAAACGGATTTTGACTACGACGTCTTGTCTCTAAATACGGGCGCAGATACAGACATGCGTTGGCTATACAATCACGAGGATCACAGAAGCGACAGTGACGATACAGATGTTGATGTTGGCGCTGTTAATGCCCATGCTGATACTGACGTGATTGCCATACGACCGTTATCAACATTTATCACCCAATGGCAGCGGATTTTGAAGGATGCCCAGTCATCTGAAAAGTACCAATTGGCTATTATTGGGGCAGGCGCTGCGGCCATAGAGTTGGTCATGGCCGCTCAAGTTGCACTACGGAACATCAATCGTCACCATCAAGTGATATTGATATGCGGTGAAAATCTCTTGTCAGGGTTTAATTCGGGCTTTCGACAGCGGGTTATCAAGCAGCTAGATCGACATGGCATTACGATAATTCGAGAACGAGCGACCGATTATCGTGATGGAGAATTATTGACCACGCATAAATCATTGCCCATCAATGCGGTCATCGCTGCGACTGGCGTCATAGGGTCGGCATGGACGGCTTCTACGGATTTGAAAACCGAAGGCGATGGGTTTGTCGCGGTAAACAATAAGCAGCAAAGTGTCTCTCATTCCAATGTCTTTGCCGTTGGCGATGCGGCGACACGAGTCGATAAGTACGTGGCGCACTCAGGGGTTCACTCCGTACATGGCGGTGCTGTCGAAGCCGATAACTTATTGGCCTATTTGAAAGATAGTGTAATGAAGAGCTATCAGCCAAAGTCACGCACGCTATATCTGCTGTCTTGCGGTGATAAATACGCCATTGGTAGTTGGGGTAATGTAAACCTACAAGGTCGCTGGGTATGGCATCTCAAGAAGTATATCGATAAGCGTTTTATCGAGGCTAATAAGAACTAACGAAGGTTAATGCTCATTTGGAATAAACCATAAAATCCATATGATTAGTTGTCAATGTTTATTGATAATCAGGTATGATTGATTAGAAAAAACGTAAAATGAGAAAGTGGGTTTTACGTTGCAAGTTTAAAAAATAAACAGTAAAAGCAATGCGCTACCTTTGTTTTCTAATCTTTAATATCACGTTGCTATCCTTTTTTAGTTGTACTGCTAACAGGATTTTAGACCACCATGAAATCAACTATCGAGTTACTTGAGCATACTGATTTTCCAGCGATAAAACGACGTCAATTGACGATATTGCAAGTCAATATGGGCTATTTATGCAATATGTCTTGCGTACATTGTCATGTGGCTGCCAGCCCTTATCGTACCGAGATGATGTCGCGTGAATTGGTCGAGTTGATACCAGAAGTATTGCAAGCACAAAATATCGATACGCTTGATTTGACGGGCGGTGCGCCTGAGATGCACGAGGATTTTAAGTATTTGGTCAAGGCCGCTCGGGCATTAGGCGTCAAAGTGATAGACCGCTGTAACCTGACCATTCTTATGGAAGAGGGTTATGAGGATATGGCGCAGTTTTTAGCAGAAAACCAAGTGGAAGTGGTGGCTTCTTTGCCTTGTTATTCCCTAGAAAATGTAGATAAACAGCGCGGTAAAGGTGCGTTTGATGACAGTATATTAGGATTGCAGAAGCTCAATCAGTTGGGGTACGGCAAGCCTGATTCAAATTTAACATTAAACTTGGTCTACAACCCACAAGGTGCGACGCTGCCGCCCAATCAACAGCAGCTTGAAGCAGATTACAAGCGTGAGTTAAAAGCGCACTTTAATATTGAGTTTAATCATTTATTTGCCCTAACAAATATGCCGATTCAGCGTTTTGGGGCGGTGCTATTGGCAAAAAACCAGTTCCACCCGTATATGGATTTGCTCAAAGCTAATTATATGGCTGCTAATTTAGCCGAGGTCATGTGCCGTTCGACCATTAGTGTCAATTGGTTGGGTGAGCTATTTGATTGTGATTTCAATCAGCAGTTAGAGATACCTGTCCCCAACAAGTCACGGCAATACCTAAGTGATTTGTTAACGCAAAACCCGTCTGGTGATGATATTGCCATTGCTGACCACTGCTATGGTTGTACAGCAGGACAGGGCAGTAGCTGTGGCGGCGCGTTAGAAGAAGAGGCAGTAGAGCCAGCGCTAGTAGACACGCCTTAGTAGTTCTAATATAAGTACGTTCAATATAAGTACTTTTGGCATAGATAAAAAAACATAAATAAAAAACAATCAGTGTAAACGGAGTAAGCCTTATGTCAGTATTTAACTTTTCAGCGAAGACATTTTTCGCACAACCAGTGATTGCCACGACTATTTTATTAGCAAGTGTGGCCGCTCATGCTGACTTCAACCATCAGAGCTGGGATAGCTTATTAAATAAGCATGTAACTATGACCAACGGTGGCAAAGCTTCAGTGGTCAACTATGCTGGCATGAAAGCAGATCAAAGTAAGCTGACAAGCTATCTGGAAGCGACAGGCAAGGTATCTCAATCAGAGTTCAATCGTTGGAGTAAAAACGAGCAGTTGGCATTTTTAATCAACGTTTATAACGCTGGTACGGTTGATTTGGTATTGACGAAATATCCAAACGTTAAATCTATCAAAGATATCGGCGGACTGTTTGGGTCACCATGGAAGCAAGAGTTTGTTTCGCTACTCGGTAAGACGCGCTCACTTGATGATATCGAGCACAACCTCATTCGTGGCTCTAAACGCTACAACGATCCTCGCATTCACTTTGCGGTCAATTGTGCCAGTATCGGTTGCCCTGCATTGCAAGATGATGCCTTTACCGGTAAGCGTTTAGACAGTCAGTTAGAGCAGGCAACGTCTAAGTTTTTAGCAGACAGTAGCCGCAACAGTCTCAAAGGCGATACGCTAAGAGTGTCACCAATTTTTAAATGGTATAAAGAAGATTTTGCAACCAACTGGCGTGGTACAAAAGATTTGGCAGGGTTTCTAGGTCGTTATAGCTCGTCACTAGGATTGAGTAAAGCTCAGACAGCGGATCTCAAACAAGGCAAGATAAAAATCAGTTATACCGACTACAACTGGAATTTGAATAAAAAATAAGCCAGTTTTTAATCTTACTAGTTGATTAACGTGACGGTATATTCATTGAACCTATCAATTATTGTTCCATTATTAAATGAAGCGAACAACTTGCCTAAGCTTATTGCTCATATTGTCCGTCTCGATCCAGCACCGCAGCAAGTGATATTGGTCGATGGTGGTTCAGTGGATGATTCGGTTGCTATCGCCAACAATGTGCTCGAAAGTATAGAGGCTACTCAATCAATCACTGATTGGCATATTATCGAATCTACGGTAGGGCGTGCACAGCAAATGAATGCGGGCGCTATGTTAGCAACAGGTGATGTGTTGCTATTTTTACATGCCGATACCGAGCTGCCAATTGATGCGACAGGTAACATTCGACAAGCAATAGCTCAGTATGACTGGGGACGATTCGATGTGCGCTTAGACAGCTGTGAGCCATTGTTAAAAATCGTCGGGTTCATGATAAATCAGCGCTCACGCTTAATGAGTATCGCCACTGGCGATCAAGCAATTTTTATCAAAAAATCCATATTCGAGCAGATTGGTGGCTATCCTGATCAGCCATTGATGGAAGATATCGAACTGTGTAAGCGGCTCAAGCGAATTGCTCGACCAGCTTGTCTAAAAAGTAAAGTCACGACTTCAGCGCGGCGTTGGCAGCAGCATGGCACGTGGCGGACGATTTTTTTGATGTGGCATTTGCGCTTTGATTATTGGCGCAGAGTATCGCCTGACGTTTTAAATCAACGCTACTATAAGCAGTGAGATTGTTTATTTTATAAACATGGTAGGTAAGAGCGAAAACAAACTCGTACTGATGCATTTGACCAATTGAGAGACAGTTATAGTGACAGATGATTCATCTGCAAGACAGCAAGATACCTGTATCCTTCTTTTTGCAAAATATCCAGCGCGCAATAAGGCAAAAACCCGCTTACAGCCAGCACTGGGTATAGATGGCGCTGCACGTATGGCAAGGCAACTATTACTGCATAGTATTGATCAGGCCGTTGATACGGAGTTTTCCGTTGAGTTATGTGTGAGTCCAGCACCAACAGATCCATGCTGGCAGGCGCTTGATTTGCCCAACTCGTTGCGCTGGTCTGCTCAGGCCGATGGTGATTTGGGTTTGCGTATGTTGATAGCCAGTCAGCAAGCATTGCAACGTTTTAAAAAGGTTGTGTTAATTGGTACGGACTGTCCTAGTCTTACGTCAGGATGTATTCAGACAGCGGTACAGCAGCTAAATCAACAGGATGTGGTCATGATTCCAGCGACTGATGGTGGTTATGTACTGTTAGGATTTAGAGAGGTTGATGCAAGCTTGTTTTCGGACATTGTTTGGAGTACGGCTAGTGTGGCCACTGTGACCAAGCAGCATGTGGCGGATTTGGGTTGGACATTGGCATTGTTAACACCGTTACATGACATTGATGAGCCTGAAGATCTAGTACATTTGCCGTCAGGCTGGTTAGATTCTCACGTCAATATTAAGGTCGATAATAGCTGATAACGCTTCATTGAAAAATGGATTAATAAACTCACCAACGTAGTTGTATATTCTAAGATGATTTACTAGGGCGTGTCCTCAATTCAATCGATAGTTATCTAAATGGGTTAAAAATGGCTAAATCTTGCCAAACGGCGTCAAATAGCTGACTAATATCTCGATATTATCTGCGCTATTTTTCTTGTTTGACTGCAATTTATCTCATTTTTATCACCATTTTTAAAATGAGGACACGCCCTAATACTTTTAACTGGATGGTACATTCAATAAGGATATTGTTATGCATGACGTCGTACAAAATTACTATGGCAAAGAGTTACAGAGTACCGATGATTTAAAGACTTCGGCTTGTTGTGATATCAGCAATATGCCTGAGTGGCTCAAGCCCTTACTCGCAAATATTCACGATGAGGTATTGAATCGTTATTACGGCTGTGGTCTGGTATGTCCAGCACTGCTTGAGGGCTGCCGAATTTTAGACTTGGGCAGTGGTTCAGGCCGAGATGTTTACGCATTGGCGCAACTGGTTGGTGAGAGTGGGCACGTAGTCGGTGTTGATATGACCGATGAGCAGCTAGCCGTTGCCAAACAGCATCAAGCCTATCATGTCGATAAGTTTGGCTATGATAATGTGACATTTTTACATGGCTATATCGAGAAACTAGATGAACTAGACCTTGAGGCTAATAGCTTTGATATTATCGTCTCAAACTGCGTTATCAATTTATCACCAGATAAAGCTGCAGTTATGGCCAGTGTGCAGCGTTTGCTGAAACCTGGTGGGGAGTTTTATTTTTCTGACGTCTATGCTGATCGCCGTATCCCGAAACACTTAATTGATGACCCAGTCTTATATGGCGAATGTTTGAGCGGTGCATTGTATTGGAAGGATTTTAACCGTTTGTCACGAGATGCAGGTTTCTTAGACATACGTCTGGTTGAAGATCGCCCACTTGAGATTACAGATCCTGCTTTAGCAGCCAAAATTGGTGATATTCAGTTTTTCTCTGCGACTTACCGCTTATTTAAAATCGACTCGCTTGAGGATGCTTGCGAAGATCACGGACAAGCGGTGATATATAAAGGAACTATCGAGCAGTCACCGCATCGGTTTGATTTAGATAAACATCATGCTATCGAAGCTGGTCGGGTATTTCCAGTATGTGGCAATACGTTTCGCATGCTGCAAGAATCGCGCTTTGCGCCGCACTTTGAGTTTATCGGGGATGACAGTCGTCACTACGGTATTTTTGCGGGCTGCGGTGAGCTAATGCCGTTTAATCAACCTATGATGCTGGCAACTGGCTTGGGCGGTTGTTGCTAATACCAAAGTGATGTATTTAGCATAAATTCAAATATACATGCTAAATTATGAAAAAGGCCATTATTTTAGATGATGGCCTTTTTTTGACTTGATTGAAGTCAGATTAAGACTAAACCGATTGAAAGTATTTAGTTCAAAATGGAAAAGACGCATCAAGATTACGCTAACAAGGCGGCCAGTCTAATCTTGGTATGCTCGTCCATCGCATCTATAGGTGTGACCAATGCTTGTGCAAGAGCATTGTGAGCAATTGAGTCAGGTAGTTCGGCAGAAATTAAAGCAACAGCTTCCTGTATCACTTTTTGAGCATTATTCGCATTTTTCATGAGGTTTTCTATCGCATAGTCGGCACTGACGGCTTCTTCCGTCGGATGCCAGCAGTCGAAGTCTGTCACCAGAGCTAACGTGGCATAAGAAATACTGGCTTCACGTGCCAATTTGGCTTCTGGCATATTGGTCATGCCAATAATATCTGCCTGCATCTGACGATACCACTCTGACTCTGCCCGAGTTGAGAACTGAGGGCCTTCGATACAGATATAAGTTGCTTTAGAATGACTGCTACCTTCTGCAATATTTGCTTGGTCATAAGCGCGCGTCAAGATGTCTGCTAGGGCAGGGCATAGTGGGTCTGCCATCGACACATGGGCGACGGCACCTTCGCCAAAGAAAGTACTCACTCGCTGCTTAGTCATATCAATCATTTGATCTGGAATGACCATATCTAGTGGCTTAAGATGCGCTTGCAATGAGCCAACAGCTGATACGGATACGATATAGCGTACCCCAAGCGTTTTTAGTGCATAAATATTGGCACGATAGGGCACTTCAGACGGGGTCAGTCTGTGGCCCTGACCATGCCGTGTTAGAAATGCGACTGTCACTCCCTCAAGCTCACCTAAGACAATATCATCAGATGGACTGCCATAAGGCGTCTGTATCGTCACACTGCGTTTGTTGGTCAGCGATGACATTTGGTAGAGACCGCTGCCACCGATGATAGCAATATCAGCAGATAACGTTGCCAGTACTTCCGTGTGGGGTATTGTCATAAGGACTATCCGAATGGGTTAATAAAAGAGAGACACAGACTAGTGCCATGTAACATCCTGAACCAAAAATAGCTCAGATAAAATATAGCAGAACTTTTGCCCTTATAGTTATAAATCGAGAGTCCTCATTAATTTGCTGTATCTAAAGATTCCTAAGAAATAATACATCATGGCGATATTTGTCAGATATCGATAAAGGTTTACAATAGCGACAATTTTTGTTTTAATATTTATTAAATGGAACTTTGTTTCGCATAGCAAAACATACGTATATATTAGCTCAATTAATGAATGGCCTATATTTTCTCTAATAGCTTTAAATATAAGGTATTGAAAGAAAAAGAGAAAGTAAGCTAAGGTTTATTTATTGGCAGAATTACTATATTATTACTCGTCTGTAACGTATTTATGTATAAATACGGATATTCTTAAACGTACAAAACCGATTACTTCAAGGATGAATTCAATGCTTAATTCTTTAAAATCCCCATTACTTTTGTCAGCTATGTTGAGTGCTGCGTTAGGTCTAACCGCATGCTCATCTCCAAGCTCAGAGGGCAGTGATACTGCATCTGCAGATAGCGCGGCAACAGATACTGCAGCAGATAAGCTTGATACTAAGTTTTTGACCATCGCTACTGGCGGTGCGTCTGGCCCTTACAACATCATTGGTACTTCATTGTCTGAAGTCTATGTCAAAACTTTTGGCGTAAACTCAAAAACTCAAACCACTGGCGCATCAGTTGAAAACGTCAATCTATTGACCCAAGGCAAGGTCGACATGGTCTTGGCACTAAGTGACGTAGTGACGGATGCTGTCGAAGGTAAAAACAACTTTGAGCAGCCAATCACTAACATTCAACAGATTGCTGTTTTGTACCCTAATGTCGTACAAATCGTGACTTCGAAAAAATCTGGTATCAAAAACATTGGAGATTTACGAGGCAAGCGCATTGCGGTAGGCGATCAAGGTTCTGGCACAGAAGTGAATGCTCGTACTTTACTTGAAGGGTTTGGTATCACGTATGATGATGTCACCGTTGATTATCTAGGCTTTGCTGAAGCTGCTGATGGTATGAAAGCAGGTAAGATCGAAGCGGCATTCTTTAGTAGTGGCCTACCAAACTCATCTTTGATGGAGTTAGAGCAAGGTTTAGATTTACAGATTGTCACTATCAACCAGGACAAGCTAAAAGAAATCATCGCGACCAAGCCTTACTTCAAAACCTTTGAGATTCCTGCTGGCACTTATGGCAACGAAACAGCCGTACCAACTGCAGCAATCATGAATGCACTATTGGTTAGCTCTGACCTATCTGAAGCGGATGGTTATAAACTAACCAAAGCATTGTTTGATAATTTAGATGGTCTAAAAACAGCTCACCAAGCGGCCAATGATATCAGTCTAGAAACCGCTCGTGATGGCATGGTAGCCCCAATCCATCCTGGAGCTAAAAAGTACTATGACGAACAATCAGCCAAGTAATTCATTATGGTTATCAACTGGCGCGGCATTTATTGCAGCGCTGGTTTTTTTTACGCTATGGTTAGGCTCTACGCTTCAGTCTGTCGTTGAAGTGCGAGTCGCAGGCGTAGACGGTGCTGATGATAAGGTTTGTTATTTCACTGAGCCTGATTTTCAGCTACGTTGGATACATTCTGTAGAAAAACAGTGGTGGGAAGAGCAGTATCAACGTATAGACGGCAGCAGTACAGCAGGTGCGGAGCTATTACTGACCACGACCTATTTTGAAGCGTTCGGTGCAGGGACACCCTCCACCGAAATGCTCGCTCCTATACAAAAGCCTGGCTATCTGGGTTATCAAATCAACGAAAAACTGCCTCGCCTTAATTGGGTCGTATCTAGACTAACCAAAGGTGAAATGGATTATGGTGGTCATCGTGTCTTGATTCACCAGTGGGTGCCAGACTATTCTGAAGTGGTGATCATGCCTAAGACGTATGATTTAATTGATAGATTTAAAAAGGACTTTTGTCATGAACTCCCAAGTGACGGATCAAGGTAGTGTGACTACCATGCCAGATGCTCAAGTTGATAACGATGCTGAGGCGGATGCGGTCAACCGAGCAGTATTGGAAAAATATGACCGAGAGTCAATCACGCGTCATATCACTCAAGGACCAGTAAAATATTTTATCGCTGGCATTTGTATACTCTATTCACTGTTTCATTTATATATCACTTTTAATCCAATGCCAGCACTGTTGCAGCGCTCTGTGCACGTGGGCGTTGGTTTTGCATTGATATTCCTAATTTTTCCAGCCAGTAAAAAAAGCAGTCGCAAACGAGTGGCATGGTATGACTGGATTTGGTTTGCCCTGTCTCTATCCGGTATGGGCTATCTCATCTATGAATATCAAGATATCGTGACCTCGCGTGGCGGTATGGCCAATCAGGTCGATGTGATATTTTCTTTGATTACGGTAGTCTGCGTGTTAGAAGGCAGTCGCCGTATTACTGGTTGGATTTTGCCAATCTTGGCCGGCATATTTTTGGCCTATCCATTTGTTAGTCATTTAGACTTTATGCCTGACAGGCTTTTGACTCGCCCTTATGATATGGGTGATATTTTTGGTCAATTATTCTTAAAAACAGAAGGTCTATACTCTGTCGCGATTGGGGCATCGGTAACGTTCATTTTCTTATTCATTCTGTTTGGTGCGTTCTTAGCACGTTCGGGAATGGGGCAGTTGTTCAATGATTTAGCATTGGCCATCGCTGGTCATAAGAAGGGCGGACCTGCAAAAGTAGCAGTCATCTCTAGTGGTTTTATGGGTAGTATCAATGGCTCAGCTTTATCAAATGTGGTTAGTACGGGTGCCTTTACCATTCCGTTGATGAAAAAAGTCGGCTATCACAAAGATTTCGCAGGTGCAGTTGAGGCCAGTGCTTCGGTTGGTGGGCAGATCTTGCCTCCGATTATGGGTGCCAGTGCCTTTATTATGGCTGAGACAACAGGCTTGCCGTATAGTACGATTGCCTTAGCAGCATTATTGCCAGCGATATTGTACTATTTAGGCGTCATTGCGCAGGTGCATTTCCGTGCTGGACGTCGCGATCTAAAAGGTATTGCCAAAGAAAATTTACCAGCGGTCAAAGAAGTGCTAAAAGCCCGCGGTCACATGTTATTGCCGATTGTCTTCTTGATTTTCTTATTAATCAGAAACGTACCTGTAGGATATGCAGCAGCTTATACCATTGGTTTCACTGTTGTGATCAGTATGTTGCGTGCTGAGACTCGTATGAGCTTCTCTGATATTTTGGGTGCACTAGAAGATGGCGCGCGTCAGTCGCTCGCGGTCATGGCTGCTTGTGCGGTCGTTGGTATTATCATTGGGGTGGTGAGTCTGACCAGTTTTGGTACGGTGATGACATCATCTATCGTTACATTAGGCGCAGGATCACTATTCTTTACGCTTATCTTAACGATGTTGGCATCAATGGTTTTAGGCATGGGATTACCATCTATTCCTGCCTATATCATTACGGCGACCATGGCTGCACCAGCATTAGCCGGTTTCGATATTCCAATCTTGTCAGCGCACATGTTTGTTTTCTATTTTGGTATCTTTGCCAATATTACACCGCCTGTGTGTCTTGCAGCCTTTGCGGGTGCAGGTATATCCGGTGGAGATCCGATGAAAACAGGGTTCTTGTCCCTCAAGCTTGCTCTCGCAGGATTCATCGTGCCATTTATGTTTATCTATAATCCAACGATGTTGATGATAGATCCAACCGGTTTAGCAGTTACGGCAAAAGATTTCCCGCTGCCACCTATTGTAGATATCATTACAGTGGTAGTGACTTCGGTAACGGGTGTCATTGCGCTGAGCTCAGCACTTGAAGGCTACTTCAGAGGCGGTATGAATACGGTAACTCGTGTCATCTTAGCTATTGGTGCTTTACTATTGATTTATCCTGAGATTACGACTGGTATTGCAGGTGGTATTATTGTCCTTGGTATTGCTGCATTCAATATAAAAACAGCTGGAAAGCCAACGCCAACTTTAACCGTGTAAAGCGTTAGGTTTAATCATTCTTAAATCTAACAAAGCTCAAAAAAAGGGTGAATAACAAATTTGTTATTCACCCTTTTTAATATTCTTAAGAAATGTTTTAGCGACTGCTGTTCGCAACTACTTTCACATCACTTTATTGCTAAATTAGCAGCCAAGTTTACCTTCAGCTTCTAATGCTTTTTTGCTACGGATAGGTGCTGGGCAGTCTTCGCCGTAGTACTGACGATCTGCAAAGTAGCTTGAGCGTACCATTGGACCTGCCCAAATGCTAAAGAAGCCAATCTTTTTGCCGTAGTCCATATAGCGTTGGAACTCGTCTGGATGGACATAACGATCGACAGGCGCGTGGTTTTTACTAGGCTGTAGATACTGACCGATAGTAATCATATCTACATCATGAGCTTTTAAGTCATCGAGTAGGGCATAGATCTCTTCTTCGGTCTCACCAAGGCCAACCATAAAGCCGCACTTGGTGGCGATATCAGGACGACGCTCTTTATAAATCTTAAGCAAATCTAGTGAATGCTGATAGTCAGAACCTGGACGGAAGGCTTTGTATAGACGTGGCACGGTTTCGATGTTGTGGTTAAACACATCTGGTGCAGTCTCTGTCAATAAATCCAACGCAATATCCATACGACCACGGAAATCGGGCACTAATATTTCAATCAAGCAATTTGGGCTAAGCGCTCTTGACTCGTTTAGCACCTCTACAAAATGTCCCGCACCGCCGTCTTTCAGATCATCGCGATCGACAGAGGTGATTACGGCATACTTAAGCTGTAAACCTTGAATGGTCTCAGCAGTATGACGCGGCTCATCCTTGTCTAGCTCATTAGGACGACCATGACCTACATCACAGAACGGGCAGCGACGCGTACAGATATCACCCATGATCATAAAGGTGGCTGTACCATCAGCGAAGCACTGTGGCAGGTTAGGGCAGGCCGCTTCTTCACAAACGGTATAAAGCTTTTGCTCACGTAAGGTTGCTTTGATACGAGCAACTTCAGCAGGCGAGGACATTTTTACCCGAATCCAATCAGGCTTTTTCTTTGCCTCGACAGTCGGGATCACTTTAATTGGGATACGGGCAACTTTGTCATAGCCACGCAGCTTTTCGCCTTGGATGGCTTTTTTTGGTTTGGCCTTAGCAGCAGGTACATGTGTTTGTACGGCAGTTGTCATAATGGAGTTATCTCTTAACCCTTTATATTATAAGGGTTTATGGAATTATCAGAATGTTTTATGAGTGCAGATATTATAGCAGAAATTTGGTCGTCAATTTTTAAACAATATTGTTAAGATTACTATGATTGCTCGGACGACCATAGTTTTAAATATCTATATCAATTTCTAACTCATTCAGTATATCTATGGCGGCGCGAAACGCTTCTTGAGTAGCAGGTGCACCGCAGTACGGCAAGCTATGCATGAGCACTTCTCTAATCTCGGCGACACTAGCCCCGTTGTTAATGGCACCGCGTATATGACCTTTCAACTCGTTTGGGCTTTTTTGGGCAATTAAAAAGGCAATAGTGATTAATGAGCGATACTTACGCGGTAATACTGAGTCGTCTTGCCAAGTGCTGCCCCAAGCGTGTTCAATAATCCAGTCTTGCAACGGTTGGGTAAATCCTGTGGCAGCATCAAGCGAGCGTTTTACATGCTGCTCACCCATGACCTCAGTGCGTACCTTGAGACCATTGTCATAGTTAGGATTGTTGTCCGTACTGCTATCAGTCATATCGTCGTCCTTAATGTTTTTACCAAAATGTCTTTACCAAATCGACTGTTAATCAATCGGCTGCTAATATATCGATATTGCTACATTTTTTTAAGCGAGACTTTATCGAAGTTGTTTCTTACAAAAGCGTATATCAGTCATATGGTGTCTGCTCAGTCATAAAGCAAGTACTTATTGATAAGCGTAATCAGGCAAATGCCAGTTATAATGAGCGCTACAATCATATTATTGATGGCACTATTTTTATAATAAATGTTCAATATGGCCTTACTATGCGCCTTTTCAGGGCTGAGCCATTAACATTTAAAGCGTTTTAAGCTATGATTGCACGGATAATTATTTCATATAGTATATAGACGCAGGCAGTCATGCTGACTACCCACGTAATGTGCTACACCCCAACTGACGAGGACGACTATTGTGTTAGAAGCTTATCGTAAACATGTCGAAGAACGTGCTGAGCTAGGAACTGTACCCCTACCACTAAATGAAAAACAAGTAGTAGAGTTGGTTGAATTATTAAAGAACCCGCCTGCAGGCGAAGATGCGTTCTTGATGAACCTATTAGAAAACCGTATCCCTGCTGGTGTTGACCAAGCAGCATACGTTAAAGCGGCATTTTTGGCTGCTATCTTAAAGGGTGAAACATCATCACCACTTATCAGCAAGCAAAAAGCCGTTGAAATTCTAGGCACTATGCAAGGTGGCTACAACGTTCAGCCACTAGTTGCTGCACTAGATGATAGCGAAGTTGCACAAGACGCTGCTGAAGCATTAAAGAAAACTTTGCTAGTATTTGACGCGTTCAATGACGTGACTGAAAAAGCTGAAGCTGGCAACACTATTGCTAAAGAAGTGATTCAGTCTTGGGCTGACGCAGAATGGTTCTTGAACCGTGCTGAAGTACCAAAGAAAACCACTTACACGACGTTCAAAGTAACTGGCGAGACCAATACGGATGACTTGTCACCTGCGCAAGACGCATGGAGCCGTCCTGATATCCCATTGCATTCACTAGCCATGCACAAAAACTCTCGCGACGGCATCAATGCTGACGAAGAGGGCGTTGTTGGCCCAATGAAGCAAATCGAAGCACTGAAAGAAAAAGGCCATCCGCTAGCCTATGTTGGTGATGTGGTTGGTACTGGTTCTAGCCGTAAGTCTGCAACCAACTCAGTACTTTGGTTGATGGGTGAAGATATCCCTAATGTGCCAAACAAACGTGGTGGCGGTTTAGTACTTGGTAACAATATCGCTCCTATCTTCTTCAACACGATGGAAGATTCTGGCGCATTGCCAATCGAAAAAGTGGCAGTTGATAACCTAAACATGGGCGATGTATTTGACATCTATCCGTACGAAGGCAAAATCACTAAGCATGACTCTGATGAAGTACTATCAACGTTCTCACTAAATTCACCAACATTGCTTGATGAAGTTCGTGCTGGCGGCCGTATTCCATTAATCGTTGGTCGTGGTTTGACTAACCGTGCTCGTGAATACATGGGCCTTGGTCATTCAGACATCTTTGCTAAGCCAGAAGAGCCAGCTGATACTGGTAAAGGCTTTACGCTTGCACAGAAAATGGTTGGTAAGGCTTGTGGCCTGACAGGCGTACGTCCAGGTATGTACTGTGAGCCTAAGATGACGACTGTCGGCTCTCAGGATACCACTGGTCCAATGACACGTGATGAGCTAAAAGACTTGGCATGTTTGGGTTTCCAAGCAGACCTAGTGATGCAGTCATTCTGTCATACTGCTGCTTATCCAAAGCCAGTTGACGTTGAGACTCAGCACACACTACCTGACTTTATCATGAACCGTGGCGGCGTAAGCTTACGTCCAGGTGATGGTATCATTCACTCATGGTTGAACCGTATGCTACTTCCAGATACCGTTGGTACTGGTGGTGACTCGCACACTCGTTTCCCAATGGGTATCTCGTTCCCAGCGGGTTCTGGCCTAGTTGCTTTCGCAGCTGCAACTGGTGTAATGCCACTTGATATGCCTGAATCTGTTCGTGTTCGTTTTGTTGGTGAGCGTCAAGCTGGTATCACTCTACGTGACCTAGTACATGCTATCCCTTATCAAGCGATCAAAGAAGGTTACTTGACGGTTGATAAGAAAGGTAAAATCAACGAGTTCAACGGCCGTATTCTTGAAATCGAAGGCCTAGAAGATTTGACCGCTGAGCAAGCATTTGAATTATCTGATGCCTCAGCTGAGCGTAGTGCTGCTGGTTGTACCATCACTTTGTCTGAAGCGTCAGTGACTGAGTACCTAAACTCAAACATCACGCTGCTTAAGTGGATGATTTCAGAAGGCTATGGCGATGCACGTACGATCAGCCGCCGTGTTGAGCAAATGCAAGAGTGGTTGGCTAACCCAAGCCTCATGCGTGCTGACGATGATGCTGAATACGCGATCGACATCACTATCGATATGAGCGAAATCAAAGAGCCGATCCTTTGCTGCCCGAACGATCCAGATGATGCAAAAACGCTAGCAGACGTGGCTGGTGATACGATTGATGAAGTATTCATTGGTTCATGTATGACTAACATCGGTCACTTCCGTGCCGCTGGTAAATTGCTACAAGACGTACCAGCAGGTAGCTTGAAGACTCGTCTATGGATTGCACCACCTACTAAGATGGATGCACGCCAGTTGATGGAAGAGGGTTACTACAACATCTATGCACAAGCTGGCGCTCGTACTGAAATGCCAGGTTGTTCACTATGTATGGGTAACCAAGCACGTATCGCACCGAAATCTACTGCCGTATCGACCTCAACTCGTAACTTCCCGAACCGTCTAGGTCAAGGCGCTAACGTATACCTCGCTTCTGCAGAGCTTGCAGCAGTCGCAGCGGTACTTGGTAAATTGCCGACTAACGATGAGTATCAGCAGTATGCTGGTATGCTAAACAGTATGGGTGATGAAGTCTATCAATACATGAACTTCGACCGTATGGAAGACTATACTGAAGAAGCAGATAAGATTAACGTTGCTCAGTTGACCTAATCTTGAGTATACAAGCTTTTAAAATTAGAAGCTTTATACTAAAAACTTTATACGTAAGACAAAAAACCCCCGTATCGTCATGATGCGGGGGTTTTTATTGATGACTCTAAGAAAACTAGTATTCATTTACAAACTTTTATTGAGTATCTATAATCAAAGCTAATTGTTGATAATTTTCACTGAAGATTTCTACTTTTTACGACTGAGATAAAAAGCCCTATGGAAAATAATATTAAGCGTGATAAAGCGACTCCGCCGCCACTGCCCAGATCTACGATGGCTAACAATCATAGCTCTGAAGCAAATTACGGCATCATTGACTGGTTTAAAAAGGGCATGAGAAATTACACGAATTTTTCTGGTCGTGCTCGCCGTAAGGAGTATTGGTATTTTTTTCTAGTACAAATGGGAGTGATGATCGTTGCAATGCTGATAGACGCAATAATATTTAGCTCAGAGACAGGTTTATTTTACATAGTAGCGGCACTTGGTTTATTTCTGCCTGGTCTTGCCGTGACTATCCGTCGCTTACATGATACTAGCCGCTCAGGATGGTGGTTTTTGATAGGGATAGTGCCACTGATAGGCTCTATTATATTGCTAGTATTTCTAGCGAGTGATACCAAGCCTGAAACCAATAAATGGGGTCTACCGGCAAAATAGTCCGGTTAAAACAGGCGATAATCGTTAATAAAACTGCTGACACCTGTTTACAAATATCCTCACTGATTTTTGAGTTTGGTTTCTGTATAATATAGGGGCAGGCGGAAACCGTGGCTCTGCACTTCCTTTATCTTTTCTAACTCGGGACGGACCGATACTTTGATATGCACCTTGCTGTTTAAATACAGGTGCTTTGGAGTCTTGGTTGATGACCTTATCACCGCTCAAACGTCGCTTAATTTATGTGACCGCTTTCGAAATTATCGCGATTATCTTATCTACTCTTATATTGATGAAACTCAGTCACAGTGATGCATCAGAATCCTTACCAATCGCCGTAATGATGTCGGTAGCAGCCGTCGTTTGGAACTTCATATATAATACCGCTTTTGAAGCGTGGGAACGCCGCAGACGTATTGTACGTCGCACGTTATGGATACGCAGTGTTCATGCTTTTGGTTTTGAAGGTGGGCTGGTGTTGATCTGCTTGCCACTTTATATGATTTGGTATGATGTTGGTCTAGTAAAAGCCTTTATGATGGAAGTGGCGCTACTGCTGTTTTTCTTAGTTTATACGTTTACGTTTACTCTGATTTTTGACAAGATATTTACTTTACCTCATCATTCTAAACCCGCGACCGCTTCTTAATTAAAGGTATTGACAAAAAAAGGGCTACCATATTGGCAGCCCTTTTTTGATAGCATCGTTGTTTATCTTGTTACTTACCTTGATATACAGGCTTACGCTTTTCGATAAAGGCGCTAACCCCTTCGATAAAGTCATCGGTTTTTGCCATCACTGTCTGCTGCTCTACTTCCGTATCTAACGCCGCGCTCAAACCAGCGAAGGCGTGTACGTTGAAGCTCTCTTTCATAGCGGCCAACGCTTTGCCTGGTAATTGGCTCAATCGTAGCGCCAATGCTTGTACGGTGGCTTCTAGCTCGTCAATACTTACCACGTTGTTTACCAGATTTAAGCGCGCCATATCTTCGGCTTTCAGTTTATCACCTAGCATTACAAGTTCAGTGGCTTTTGCTGCACCAACCAATTGGTTTAATAAGTAAATACCACCTGCATCTGGAACTAGGCCAATATTAACGAACGCTTGTACAAACTTCGCATTGTCTGCGGCAATGCGGAAGTCACAAGTCAGCGCCAAGTTCATGCCAGCACCAGCCACGGCACCTTCTAATTTGGCAATAATCGGCTTATGAATATGACGTAGCTTTAAGCTGACTTCGCCTGCACCTTCTACCATGCCTCTTAATTTGTTTGAAACAATATCCTTGTCTAATCCTTCAGACAACATCTCTTTAATATCGCCGCCGCTTGAGAAGTTACCACCAGCCCCTTGCAAAATAATTACACGTACTTGATCATCTGCAGCCGCTTTATCTAGCGCTATCAAGACTTGGTTTTTTAAAGGTGTGCCAAAAGCGTTTAAGCTTTTTGGATCGTTAAAGGTAATGGTAGCAATGTGCTCTGCAACTTGATAATCGACGAGAGACTGTGACATTTGAGATTTCCTTATTTTAAATGACTGTTTTAATATTCTGTATCAATGACAATACTTTGAGATAAAGGTAAAAATGGTTCAATGCTGATTACTATAGCAGCTTGCTATGATTATAAAAGCGTGTTTTGTGGGCGCTTAAGACACATCTACATACTGGTAAACTTTACTATTCTATCGTAAAAGCTGATGGTAGCTAATGAGACAAAACGACTGGCTCGTAAAAAGGCTATGACCTAAGGGGTTAATGGATTATGCTAATATGCTAGGTTGAGCGTAAAAGAGTCGTAAAAGACACAAGGGTACGCTCGAACTTTTCATTGATCAAACAAGGATGTGGTTATGCCGACTATCACTGTAAATAACGCTGATATTTATTACGAAGACAGCGCACCGAACGACACACAAAAGCCTGTTATTGTATTTGCTCACGGTCTACTGTGGAGCTCACAGATGTATGACAAGCAAGTGGAGCATTTTCAAACAGACTATCGTTGTATTGCTTTTGATTTTCGCGGGCAAGGTCAGTCGCAGGTTACTAAGTCTGGCTATGATATGGAGACGTTGACTGAAGATACGCTGGGCTTACTTGCAGCGCTTGGTATAGATAAATGTCACTTTGTTGGGCTATCTATGGGCGGGTTCGTGGCTCAACGTATCGCGCTTAAACGCCCTGAGTTGCTATTGTCATTAACGCTGTTAGAAACCTCTGCTGACCCTGAAGATCCAAAAAACATCCCTCAGTATCGCAAGCTGGTCAAAGCCATTCGTTGGTTAGGTATGAAGCGTGTGAGTAATAAGGTGATGCCAATTATGTTTGGTAGTACGTTTTTGGCAGACAAGCTGCGCAAATCTGACCGTAAGCAGTGGCTAACGATGCTACAAAGCAATCGCAAGGGCGGCGTAGTCAAAGCAACAATGGGCGTTATTGAGCGTACAGGTACTTATGAGCAGTTGGGTGAAATTACAACGCCAACACTGATTGTGGTTGGGGATGAAGATGCCGCCACGCCTTATGCCAAATCTGAACGCATGCATTTTGCTATCGCTGGGTCTAAGCTTGCTATTATCGAAGGTGCGGGTCATACATCGACAGTAGAAGAGCCTGATCAAGTGAACCGAGTACTTCGTCAGTTTTTGGAAAGTTGTGCTTAATGTAGATACTGTTCGAGAGCTTTAAAGCCTTATATCTATACAGAACCCTAAGCAAATATCTATATAAAAAAGCCGCTACCTATTATTTGATGGCGGCTTTTTGTATGGTGTAAGTTGTTAAATAGCAGACAGTTATCTGTATTAGCGATGACAGCTACATTCGTGAGCTGTATTGGCTATGTCCGTCATCAATGGTTCCAAAGGCTTCTGCACGATTGACAATCTCAGTCGCCCAAGCACGGTGCGTCGCAGGCTCTAGCATCGTATTATTGTACTTAAATACCGCTTTGGCCTCAGAGTGAAGGATCGCTTGTGCTTCATCCAATGTACTCAATGGCACGCAATAAGCTTGCTGTACTAGGGCGATTTGGCTTGGATGAATGACAGTTTTGCCCACCATCCCTAAGCTGACATCTCGGTTTAGCTCTTGCATGAACAGTGTTGGCTGATCTAAATACTCAAATACTGGCGCGGTAAGATAAAAACCATGCGGTACAAAACAGCCAAGCATTTGATAAGCCAACGTACCGATAGGCGAGTCGTAGACAATACTGTTTTTTGGGCGACGTAAGCGCAATGCTGCGAACAAGTCATTGCCACCGATACGCAATGCAAAAACTGGCTGGCTAAATGCTTCTTTAAAAGCGATGGCAAGCTCCTGATTGTGATGCGGATTGAATAGCGCTGCGGTTTCGAGCGTCGGCATAAGTAGTTGATCTACTTTTAGGTTCTGACAAGCCATGCGCCAGTTAGATAGGCTATACATATCGACTTTTGGCATGACGAAACCATCGATAAGATCGATATGGGTATAATCAGCCAGTTGCTGTAGCATCATCGGGCTACGTGGACGTATAAAGACCAGTGGACGTGTCGGGTGCTGGGCATGAATCGTCGCTGATTTAGATGGCGCATTGATGCTATTCACATGCTCTGCCCACGTATCCAGCAGTGTGCGCAAACGCTCAAGCGCCAACTCTACATCCTGCTGACTGACCGCATCCTCTAGACAGATAATAATACTATTAATCGTCGGTAATTTATCCCGCTTGATGACTTGCCAAATATCTTGGCGAGTCGCAGGCATGTACAAGCTAGCACCGAGCTGATATGGATGGTGCGTGTGTGGTTTGACCATCGCATGACGCTCAGTGATCAGATGCGCATAAGATTGGGTATCATTGTAAAGGTCTGACTCGGTTTTTAGCATATCTGACATAATTGGCATCATAAGTAGAGGATATAAGAGAACGAAAAAGAAAGTATTTAATACTGGTAAATGTATTAAGTGTTTTGGGAGCGCTGCTTGATAAGCGTGATGGCTTGATAAGGCAGTATTTTATCACCTAATACACTGATAGTGATGTTTCGTTGCGCACATAAATGGCGTAGCAGTACGGTATCAGGGTGCTCAGCGGTGGCGAGCAATATACGCTCTGGATCACGGCGTAATATGGCACGTGTTGCCTCAGCAATAGTCGGCTTAATACGGTTACGATTGACAATATAATAATCTGCTGCCAACGTCTCTATCAGCGCAGCCGTCTGGTAGCGTGGCTGCTGGTAAGTCGGTAGACGCGCTGGAGTAGTAGCCAATGATCGTCTCGTTGCATCTATATGCTCGATAAATGCCAAGCTGTGATCTACCTCAATTAAATCATCATAAAAAACACTGCGATGTAGGCCTGATGACGGCTCTGTATACAGGCTACGTGAAATTAATCCTGATACGGTGCTATTTAACAAACCCGACGGGATTAACCAATCTTCTTCACTTGCCGTCAGCCAAGCAACGCCAGCAGGATCGGCAAGGGTCAGTAGCGGAATGACATTAGCGCCTTGATGAAAAATGTTGGCAAAATTAACATGAGTAGAATCGCTAAACGTCTCTAGACTACGAGCCAACTCTTGATAAATAGCACCTTTACCTGTCCAGCCATCGACGAATACAATCGGACTGTTTGGATAAGCTTCCAGTAGCATTTGCAGGGCCACTGGGTCAAGACCACGATCCCGAATGATACTGATGCCATAATGTACACTTGGCAAGCGATAGCTACTGTCTGTATCCGATAGCGCACGCTGCAATAATACCCCGATCGGTAGACCAGCTCGCACCAAACTGACCAAAACCAGTGGATACTCATCACTCACATTCTGCTGAAAAACATGATGTAGCGTATGAGACAAATGAGCGATATCAGTCGCTGTCCTTGTTGACCCTTGCTCTAATGCCTGTATGTATAGCTGCTCATGCATTGCAGTAGGTGCTTGCTCTAAAGTCAGCATGTCAGAGTAATGGCGCTGTCCGCTTTGGATAAGCGCTTCTTTTTGACTGACGGGCACATCAGCAACCGCGTCCTTATTCACCATATCGAGTAGGACAGTGACATCGCTTGCAAGATAGCTGCCTGAGCCATAGTTTTGCAGAGTAGCTCTTTTTATCTGTATATTAGGTAAAGTCATAGTATGAATAATAGCACTCGTGATGATAACAGTGGATTTGTGTGGCTGTTGTTTAAACTAATGGTTTAGCCTGACGATTTAGACTGGTATTGCTCATGCAATTGGCCATGATTGGGCATACCGTACCAGTCCAATAACTGTAAGAAAGGCAGGTCAGCTAGGCTATCACCAAAGCCAAAACTGGGACGCTGATGGTCTAAATGATGCTCTAATAAAAACTGTACCGCGTGACGCTTATGAACCGCATGAGGCAATATCGCTAAGTTATTAGCATTCACATGTACATAGAAATCTTGATCAAAATCACGTATCAGAGTGGGCAGTTTCTCAGCTAAATCTACGAGCGCTTGATGGTCTTTCTGTGCATGTTTGATAGCCAGATAAATGGTTAGCTCTTCATCCGTAGAACCATTGTTAAAGCTATCGATATGCGGTGTAAATACTAGATGACTTTGCTCGCTTTGACTATGACTGGCAAACAATTGACTTAACTGGTTAAGCTTATCTTGCAATGGCGCAAGCTTACTATACATATGCTGCTGCCAACTGCTCAGCAGCGCTCCGTCAGACATTAAAATAATCGCTCCATGGGCCAATACTTGCCAACTATTAAAGGGTAGTTTAACGCGTTTTATTTCACTACGATCCCGCGCCGTCACTACAATTAATTCAGTACTAGCAAGTAGCCAGTTAAAAAAAGTTGCTTGGCGCTGACTCATAAAACTCAGTGGCTCGTCTTGTTTATTG
Source organism: Psychrobacter sp. NPDC077938 (assembly GCF_044542635.1). Lineage (NCBI taxonomy): Bacteria > Pseudomonadati > Pseudomonadota > Gammaproteobacteria > Moraxellales > Moraxellaceae > Psychrobacter > Psychrobacter sp. NPDC077938. The sequence goes on along the minus strand of NZ_JBITUW010000003.1, from coordinate 292,187 downwards.
ACCGTCGCACAAACCAAAGTTTCAGGTTCAGTGGTGGGTAAATCCCAAGCGTCAATTTTACGTTGGGTTTGGAATAACGTGTCATCCAAATCCATCAAGGCATAAGGCTTGATGATATCTGGGTTGGCTTTAAAAAATGAGGTAGTCATGGCGTCGTCCGTAAATAATAGGTTTGAAAGTTAGAGAGCAGTTTAATGACTAGGGCTCACCACCAGTACATTATCCAAACCTCGCCACATAGCATCCACACTGTCAGCTGATGTTTCTATACACAACACTATCAAATCCCAATCACTAGGCTCAACGTTATAAGCAAAATTGGTCATACCAAGCCCATAATTATCGCTGAAGCTCAGCATTGTGGTAATCGCTCCACCAAGCGCAATTGGTGAGCGGGTTAATGCGCTAAAATTAACCATGGACGCTGTATCGTCGTTGAGCTTGTCGGACTCTGTTTCAAGCCATTCAGCCAATAAAAATGGCAACCAAACAAACTCATTGCTACCCAATACTAAGATTCTTTTTGGTAGCTGAGTAACATCAAAATTTTCTTGGCTATTGAAGCGCGTAAATGCAGTCTGAAAACTTGAAAGATAGTTAGCAAAACCCTCTGTACTGTCTAGCGTTGGAAAACGCCCCCAGTTGCCCGTATCACCGAGCGCCTGACTACCAGCGGCAGTAGTATCAACCGATGGCATCGTGATGGGTTCAGGATTGGGGGCATCTTTCCATTGCCATGCACCAGACAGTAAATGATGACGATGAAACTCAATACTAGCCAGACGATCCGCCATACGTGCAGGCTTAGAATCTGACTGTGGATTAGGTGTTTCTTGATCTAATGACCAGTCGACCAATGTTGTTAGATGCACTTGCTCTAACTGGCTCAGTCCTGCTTCACGCAGCGCAGTGACGACATTAACACAGGTATTGCCCGTTGAGGCTTCATCATCGACCATAATCAGTGTTTTACTAGCCAGTAGCTGCGCTTGAGTAACGCTATCTTTGCTTTGATAAATCAAATGCTGGCTGGCATGACTGTGGTCTTCACAAAACGTCGTTAGCAAGGAGTCGGTACCATTTGGATCACTACTTTCATCGTGCTGTGCATGACGCGTAGAGTTCAATAGCAGAGCTTGAGGATAGCGCGTTTGTAGCGCTTGATGGACACCAGCAGATAGACCAACAGCGGTCTCTGCCATACCGATGACTAGCACTGGCTCAGGCAAGTGATTAGGCACTAAATCAGCCAAGTCAGTAAATGCCTCTCGCATGATGCTTGGCGCAACGGGAATATGACGACCTAGCACTTTTGAGACAAACAAAAACGCCCGTTTTGGATTAATACGCTGTGCAAATCCTAGCAAATCTTCTAATTGATAACGGTCGCGTTGTTCTACGCCATTTTTATTGGTGGCTGATTTATTAGTGGCTGAGTTGGTTTGATAAGTCAGATCTAGCGTACCACGGGGTAGGGTGATGGTCGTACTGTGTTGCTCATTTAACATTCATATTCCTTGGTGCTTTTATTTGTATGTCATCGTAGATTTCTTAACCCTGACAGCCAACCAGCCATAAGGCACTGCGACTTTGCTTGCTTAGCTGAGGTGTTGTAAGAGGCGTAGCACTGGTCAAATCAGTCGTGTGCTCCAAACTGATGCCAGCGCTCGCCAGTAGGGCAGATAATAACTGAAATTTCACCGCATAGTTCATGTTTTGTGCATGTTCATGAACCAGACTGGATGTGACCATACCGACGACCTCTCCAGTCGGCAATAATAAAGGACTACCACTAGAACCGGGCTGAATGGGTGCGGTGAATTGTATATGACGGATATCGTTATTTAAGCCTGTCAATCCTGAGATACAGCCTTGGGTGACTTGCAGTTGGCTACTCAGTCCTGACAACGGAAACCCCAGTGTGGTAATGGTCTCACCCAATATATCAACACATTGCTGCGCCAATGGGAGGTAGCTAGGTAAAGGATCGCTAACTCTAATAATAGCTGAATCGCTTCCGATATCGCTAAGTACAACTTGTGCCTCGCGATCAGGCTGACCTTGCTGACGTACGCCAACCATCGCTGCTGACTCAATCACATGATAGCAGGTCAGCAGATGATAGGGATCAATAGCAAACGCTGTTCCTGTCCAAGTCTCGCCTGCTTGTACTTGACGAGGAGGGCGAGCTTCGTTGTTTGGTTGAGTACGCTGCTGCTGTTGAGCTTCTTGAATAAGCCTATGTGTGCTAGGTGGACGAACATCCAGACTAACCTGTACATGATGCTCAAGGCTTGCTAAGCCTTGGGTTGATGCCTCGCCAAGCGCTCGACATTTAAACTGTTCATTACGCTGATATATTTCTAATATAATCGCCGCTTTGACATGTCGATCGTTTGTTGTGAAGTTATAGCGAATATCTCCATTATTGAGCGTGAGACTTACGTCGTTCAACTCTACCGCTGGCAAGTTTAGGCTTGGATCATGATAAACATAAGCAATCAGTTGTAAGAAACTAACATTATTTTTATCAAATAACTGGGGTAAATCTAACTGCCATGTACTTGGATTATCCTTGTTATCGAGCTGAGCCCAGTCTTTAGACTCATGTAAATAAGCAGGACTACAAACTGCTTTACGATTGGCATCTAATGGCAACCACAATAGTCCAAGCTGCTGTCCAAACTCTAATGGTTTAGTAGTAGAAAATGCGATCGAACATTTGGTGTTTTCGATAACCGTATTGGCTCCTAGCACTAATTCGACTTGCTTCGACATCACATTTCCTTAGTTTATTTGCGCGATTATAATTATTTTTATTGTTTAATGATTTTATCTTTGCGACTAAAGTCTGGCCACATAAAGGGTTTTGACTTTATTTTGAACCTATCATTCTACCAAGAGAAAACAGTAATAGATGTTTTAATAAATAGTTAAGGTTAATTGCATAGTAGAAATATCAAAATAGATAGATACAAATAGTTGTCAAGATTTTTTAAATAATACATTATTTTTATAGAACAACGATATGGTTCTATAGTCTAGCCATTTGTCGGCTAATGTAACCATTTATCGGACAATACCTTATAGTGTATTGCTACAAAACAAAATTCCAGTAATAATACAATCAAAATCTATTGCTATTTAGTAACTTCACTGTGAGTAAGTGTTATCATAAGAATTTAAGAATAGTAGTTTATTTAAACATATTTATCTCAATCTTGTTTTCAAGCTCATTACTGCTTTAAGATTAATGAATTTCTAGTTGTTAAAACGTTTATATGCTTAATAGCTATAAAATTGAAGTTTCATCTACTGAATATATTTCATTTCTTATAATATAAAAGATATACAAAAACTATTGTGTGGTTGATGTCTGAATATTTTTTATATTGTGAGAAAGTCAGTTGGCCGGATCTTTAAAACGTTATTCATATTTGTTAATTACTTTATGTAGAGAGCTTGATAGAAGAAAGCGTAGCAGTATTTTAAGAAAAGGAGTGCTCTATGAAATTCTCTTGTGCATTAGAAACGTCTTCTGAACGTATTCGTTTGGTCAATGTTATTTCGCCGCTTATCAAAGCAGGTTATCAGCTAGTCTCCCAAAGACAGGAGGCTTCAGAGAATGGTGGTAATATCATTCACGTGATCGCAAGAAGTCTGGGGTCTAAAACGCAGGAAGATTTAATCGATGACTTATCTTCGATCGAAGGATGTACGCTTTTTAATCTAGAAATAGATGACGAGGGTGGCTCGTCAGCTGCCCCTGCAAAAAAGACATTGGATGAGAAGAGCGTTCTATCAGCCATAGGTGCGTACTACCCTAAAATAGCAGATATTGTCGGTCAGTATGAAGATAGTTTGCCTAGTGATCAACGCACGACTGCATTGCACGAGTTGGGCCGTAAGGTTGGCGGCGGTATTTACCAACGTGATTATTCACTTGGTAGTCCGTTAAAGATGCCTACTACGATTACTCGCGAACTTGTGCCAGCACTAAAGGGACTTTCTAAAGTTAAAGCAAAGAACAATGTAATTTATTTAATCAAATGTCCGTTTTGTAAATCGTCAGACCATAATCACTCAGGATGCCATTTTATTGTAGGTTATATAGAAGGCTTTTTAGCAAGCAATCCTGCTGTCGATATGGTTCAGGTTAAAGAAACCAATTGTGGTGCGGGCAGTACCAACATTTGCGAATTTACCATTGGGTAAAAATATTATGCATAGATAATCTAATGTCTGTGTAAAACAAATACTAATGAGCGAATGACGCACTGTGTTGTGATTGAAGTAACGTTATTTGGCTCAGTTTTTATGATAGATAAAAGGCAAAAAAATGATTGAAGTTGAATATAACTTACTTTTGGTGTTGGTCTCATACGCCATTGCAGTGTTTGGTTCTTATGTCGGCCTAAACTTAGCTATTCGAGTTCCTTCTGCCAAGCCAGGAACAGATTTATATTTTTGGGTTGCGCTATCTTCGATTGCAATCGGGGGTGCGATTTGGTCTATGCACTATATCGGTATGATGGCAGTTGATATGAAAATGCCTGTTACCTATGATCTAGGGTTAACGATTGTCTCAATGCTACTTGCGATTTGTTTCGTTGCTGTTGGTGTCCTTATCGTAGGTCGCGGTGATTCAAGCATTGGTAAACTGATCGGCGGTGGCGTGCTTACTGGACTTGGTGTGGCAGCTATGCATTATACAGGTATGGCCTCTATGCAAATGGACGCTACCATGTCATACAATATACCGTTATTAATGGTATCAATTGTGATTGCTATTGCAGCCGCTATCGCTGCACTATGGTTGGCATTTAATTTGCGTGGTTCATTACAGCGTTTTGGTAGTGCATTTATCATGGGTCTTGCTGTTTGTGGTATGCATTACACTGGTATAGCCGCGATGGAAATGACAATGACTGATCATGTGATGCCGATGGACTATACACATGCAGGTGCAATTTCTTCATCTATTATGATTTTCATCGGTTCAGCCGTTGTATTGAGCTTGTTATGGTTCATTGCTTCTAAAAACGCACCTAAGCAAACAACACTAGCGTTTGGTGAATAATTCAAAGCGTTCGTTTTCAATACACCTTAGAAACGAAGCCAAAAAAAGGTTTTTAGATTAATATCTAAAAACCTTTTTTCGTGTTTGTTCAAATCATTTACTAATCATATGCATGCTTAGCGGGCTATTTATTCATCATCCTTTTTAATTTTAACACTCATCATAATAGAACGTACTTGGCATGGTTCAATATGCTGAATATTGGTCTCTAAGTTAGGTTTCTCTGACAAGCCTAACCAATAAGAAAATCCAACTTGCGTCAAGTCGATCCCACTATGAGAGGTGTACCCAATACCACCTGATGGGCGGCTATTAATCTCAAGAACACGGTGCTGACCGCTATCGTCAGCTTTGGTCTGTACACTGACGATACCGTCACAGCCAAAAGCCTTAATTAGTGGGATTACGACATCCATGACAGACTGCTCATAACCAACGTGTTGTATTTTTCCGGTTTTATGACGAGTGACAGCAGCTAGGACTTCACCATATTCACAGACCACATCGATAGAATACTCTTGTCCAGATAGGTAAGGCATGAGTAGCATTGGAATAGGTCGCTCGTGTACCATTTGGCTATTGGTATAGGCATTCACAAATTGGGCTGTATTTATTTTTTTCTCTTCAGTGAAATACAAGTGCTCAAAGCTATCGTATTGCTCGTCATATGCTTTACCCGTGTCTAGTCGCCAAAACCCTTGGGCGAAAATACCGACGACAGGTTTCACACATAGAGTTTGGTCGCCATGCTCAGCTAATAAAGCCTCAAGCTCAGTAGTATTATCAAATCGCCATGCGTCTGCCACTGGAATGTTATGAGTGTGACAATGCTGCATAAAAGCAAATTTATCATCGATTGATTCTAGTGCCGCCACGCTGGTTGCGCCCGTCAATAAGCGAATACCAACAGCGTCAAATTTCTCACGATGCACTTCATAATCGATACCATTGCGTCCAGTCAGTAGTACTTTTACGTTATGCTTTTGAGCTTGTTCTAATACGAACTGCCAGCGTGGTATAGCAGTTTCGCCAGTCATGTGGTTATCAGTATCTACGATCGAGTCAGATGGCTCGCGATAAATCATATCGGCGAATTCGAAAATCTCAGGTCTATCATGACGGTGTGAGGCAATAACTTGAAAAGGGTTGTTTGAAGGACTGCTTGATCTGCTCTTTAGATTTTTTAAGCTATCTAACATATCACGCTGGCTAGATTGGCCTTCAGCTAACCACGCTGCTACTGGTATTGAAGGGTTACTATTGTCAGCAAGATTATTCATAATTCTCTCAGCGTTATCATTAGGTGTAGGGGAATGGGCAAGTCAATATTGCTACTGCAAATCTAGTAGTAATATTAGCAAAGGTATACGGTTTAATAGGAAGTATTATATACAAATGATATGCGTTATAAACGCCTCTGATAAAATAGTCATAGGGATTTGTAAGGATAACTTTATCGCTTATATCGCGATTGTCTGGTTCAAAAAATTCATAATATCCATGCTACTATATGATGACAGTCAGCATGACAATGACAACAGCATAATAAATAATCTAAAGGATGTATGATGAGTCAAAACCAACCTCAAAAACTAATTGCAGGTGCTAATGCGCCACTACCAACTGACAATATTAGCATTCGCATTTTAAGCCAAAACGCCATTGATTGTGCTGCTTACCGCCTGACTACTGATGGTAAAGTACGCGGTGATGGTGACATGATATTTTATGGTCAGACACGTAGTGATGATGGTAGCGTTAGCTTTCGCGGTCATGACAGTGATGGGTTTTTTGATGTTAATTTGCCTGCACAGCCTGCAAGTATTGAGAAAATTGCCCTAGCGTTCTCTAGTGCGCAAACACTATCGCAAGTTGGCGATGTGGACATTCAAGTATTACAGGGCAGTCAAGTGCTGATGACCTGTCAGCTGAGTAGCGCAGGCCGTAACGAAAAAGCCATTATATTGGCTGAATGCTATCGCAGACAAGGACACTGGAAATTTCGTTTTATCGCCCAAGGATTTGAGGGAGGGTTAAAACCTTTATCTGAGCATTTCGGTGTGGAAATCGCTGATGAGGCACCTGCCCAAAATCATAATCCTGCACCAAACCAACCTCAACCTATCAATACGCAGCGCCCAATCAATACGCAAAAAGCAGGCAACACGTCTCAAGCTAACAACCCGCCACCGATTCCTGCTAACCCTTCGATTAACCTAAGTAAAATAACATTAACAAAAAACCAATCTAGCATTAATCTTAAAAAACGTGATGACTTTGGCAAAATATCAGTCAATTTAGACTGGAACCAACGCCCTCAAAGTGATAAAGCAGCGCCCAAGAAAGGCATACTGGGAGATCTGTTTAAGCAGCATCAATCAAGCGGTATCGATTTAGATGTGGGTGCTATGATTCATCTAAAAAATGGTGAAAAAACCCTTATTCAAGCATTGGGCAATCGCTTTGGTAGCTTGCAATCAGCGCCTTATGTTTGCCTACGTGCGGATGATAGAACGGGGCAGGTAAGTGGCGGTGAATGGCTGGATATCAATGGTCAGCAATGGTCGCAGATTGAAGAGGTATTCATCTTTGCATTTATCTACGAAGGCGCACCTAACTGGGAAAAAACCGATGGGGTCGTGACTATCCATGTGCCAGAGCAATCACCGATTGAGACACGTTTGACCGAAGGTGCTGGTAACTTACCGATGTGTGCCATTGCCCGTTTGGTCAATCAGCAAGGCAGTATCAATGTTGAGCGTATCAACCAATATTTCAAAGGTCATCAAGAAATGGACAAAGCGTTTAACTGGGGCTTTAGCTGGAAGCGTGGACGTAAATAGTATTCTTAATTATAAGTAATAAACATAAAAGAGCGGCCCATCTATTGATGGGCCGCTCTTTTTTGAAATAGACTATTTAACTAGATTGGTAATAATCCAGTTAAAGTCTAAAGTCAATTACGCATGCGGTGTGATAGCAGGCATTAAGTCGTGGAAGGTGCGGCCAGAAGCTGTCTCGCCAATCGCATGCATTTTCCATTCATTGTTATGACGATAAACCTTTGCCATTACCATCGCTGTATGTCCACCTTGTGCAGACAAATTATAACGTGCTACTTCGCTATTGTTATTGGCATTAACGATACGGCAGAACGCATTTTCTACTGTCTCAAATGTTTGACCAGTAAAGCTATTAACCGTGAATACCAATGAGACCACATTGGCAGGTACTCTTGAGAGATCGACATTGATAACTTCATCATCACCATCGCCGTCGCCAGTACGGTTATCGCCAGTATGCACGATACTGCCGTCTTTCGATTTTAGCTGACTGAACCAAATGGCATCGACCGCTTGCTTGTTAGTATCGAACATGATGCATGAAGCATCTAAATCGATAGAGTCGCCGCCAGAACCGCCGCCGAATAATTTTCCTAAGAAGCCACCTTTTTTATCTTGTGGCCCTTGAGCGACATCCCAGCCTAGACCCAATTTAACTTGAGTCAGCTCGCCGCCAGCTTCTTTGCTTAGGGAGATTTTTTGACCTTTTTGAAGACTAACTGCCATGTGAGTATCCTTATAATAATTGTGAGTAAAACCGTTTAAAAATAATGCTAAAGAGTATTATAAATTGCGAAAGGTGCTATAAGATATTGTCTAAAAATCCGCCACCGCCGCCACGTCCGCCTGAGCTACTACCTAGGACGCTTTGTATCCAACCTTGATAACTGTCGCGATTGCGCGAGCAAATAATGACTTTGCCACTTCCTGAGAAGTTCAGAACCATACCCTCGCCACTGGTGACGGAATTGATGATATTGCTCATGATGCCTTTTTTCTTACTGGTAGAAACGGACAGTTTGTATTCAAGATTTGAGTCCCAGCAGACCACATGACCGTTATCAATGATGACATCTTTGTCTGGTGTGACATCAATCTCGAACAACGAGCCAAAACCAGATACCACGACTTGGCCTTGGCCTTGGGTCTGCATCACCATAAAGCCGCCTGTATCACCGAATACTGCACCGCCTAAGTTGCGCTGAATATTGGCTCTGATATCGACGCCAGTTTGGGCCGCGACAAATGCACCATCACTCAATGTATACTGCTGTTTGCCAACTTCTATGATTTGCATATCACCATCGAGCGTGGGCGCAAGCAGACAGTCGCCTTCACCATTAACCGCCTCAATCTGCTGTTGAAACAACGATTCATCGTTTGCAAAGCGGCGCATCAGTGACTGCATCAGCCCACCTTGTAGCTTACCTTTCAGCTCAAGATTGGACTCCATCATCACCATCGCGTTGGCTTCACAATAAATTGAATCGCCTTTTTTGAGATTACAATGCAAAAAAGGTTCAATAGTACCGATTAAACTGAATGTTGCGGCCATGGCTTGCAAATCCTTATTCTAATATCTTTGTTAAATGCTCTTAATATGTACGTATGCTTTATAGCTTTTAATGATAAGCCAATTAAATTTAAAGCCATCAAATGCGTTAAAGGGGCACACTTGATGGCTCATTGGATCATAACCAGACGTCTGATTATGATAATTGGCTTGCTAAAGGTTTACGTTGGTTTTAACGTTAAACATTTACGCCATAAGAGGCTGCTAATGGTCCAAGACCACCGCTGAAGCCTTGACCGACCGCACGGAATTTCCAATCACCGCTGTGACGATACAATTCACCGAAAATCATCGCTGTTTCAGTGCTGCCGTCTTCTGATAAGTCGTAACGAGCGATTTCAGATTCGCCATTGTCGTTTACAACGCGGATATAAGCATCACCAACTTGACCGAAGTTTTGGTTACGTGCTTGGCCTTCATAGATGATGGCACAGATAGCTACTTTGTTGACGTCAGCTGGGATGCTAGCAAGATTGATTTTGATTTTCTCATCATCGCCATCGCCTTCGCCAGTACGGTTATCACCAGTATGCTCAACAGCGCCGTTGTCTGATTTTAGGTTATTGAAAAAGATAAAATCTTGGTCGTTACGGACTTTGCCTGCTTCGTTAATCAAGAAACCGATTGCATCTAAGTCAAACTCTTGGCCGTCAGTGGCACGTGGATCCCAGCCTAGACCGACTGTAATGTTAGTTAAACCTGGCGCTTCTTTTGATAAGTTTACGTTGCCGCCTTTTGTTAAGCTAATAGCCATACAAATATCCTTTGGATTAATAGTTAAGTGGATTGAGTGATAAAAAATAAACTAAAAGTTGTGCAGTGACTGATATCTCAGAGCAAATAATAAAAACTTACCTGTACGCTATGCCCTGCATATCATTACGTTTTACTATACTAAGCGTTTGCTCACTAAGCAAGGCGTATTTTGTGCGCTTACTATATGCTTACTAAGGGACATAATACTTCTGTATCTTTGATAATTTCTAATCAACTTAGCAATAGTCGTTAAGATATTGTTATGAAAAGTAATGTTTCATACAAAAGGGATTTAGCACAAAGGTAGCTTAGATAAAACACTCGCTTTAAAAAGCACCGACTGACTATATGGGCTTAGAACAAACTAACTCATGGCTTAGGTATGCTTCGCAGCTAGTATGAGAGCATGGCATTATATAAAAAGCCTATTTAGATAAATATACATGTATCTCTTATTCTGCAAAAACCGACCAGCCAGTTTTTTGTACGAAGCGCTCTAGTGCTTTTAGTCCAAGCTTAGAGTTACCTACATGATCGAGCCCTGGTGACCAGACAGCGATAGAACCTTTACCAGGTGCTATCGTCAAAATACCGCCACCAACACCACTTTTGCCTGGTAAGCCCACACGGTAAGCAAATTCGCCAGAACCATCATAATGACCACACATCATCATCAATGAGTTAATACGGCGTGCTCGTTTTTCATTGATTACACGTACACCTGAGTGCTTATCAACTCCGTTAGACACTAAATAAAGACCGGCACTGGCCAACTGTTGGCAGTTCATTGCAATTGAGCACTGATGAAAATACGTACCTAATACATTATCCACATCGTGTCTTAAACGACCAAAGGATTTCATAAAGTGCGCCAGAGAGGCATTTCGGTCCTTGTGCGCCATCTCAGAAGCCGCTACTTTATGATCAAAGCGAATTGACTCATCATCTGCAATGAGGTGAACAAACTGCAGGATTTCACCCAGTGTCTCTTTCGGTTCATGTCCCATCATGATAGCGTCGACAACTGCGATTGCCCCAGCATTAATAAAAGGGTTGCGCGGTCGGCCAGACTCGTGCTCGAGCATCACAATTGAATTAAAGGGATCGCCAGATGGTTCACGCCCGACATGTGTCCAAAGTGTATCGCCTAGCTTGCCAAGACCAATGGTTAAGGTAAATATTTTAGAGATACTTTGGATGGAAAACAGAGTGCTTGCATCACCTGCTGCATACATATGCCCATCAGGAGTCGCTACGGCTATACCGAACTGATTAGGATCAATATGAGCCAATTGCGGGATATAATCTGCGACTTTGCCGCGGTCAGCTTCTCTTGCCATCTCTGCGGCAATATCATCAAGAATTTTTTGCATATCGTTTATAGGGTCTTATTTCGACAAGTTATTTAAGGACGAGGATTTTAACTGAAGATAGGGTAATAGTAACAGGGCAAACGTAATTTTAACCATTGATTGTCTCAATTATGGGTTATTCCGATATTTTGGGGCTTCTACAAGACCTGACAGTATGGCGAAATAATGTGAAAAAAAACAGGCCATACCTGATGATATGACCTGCTTAGATGTATAACTAGATACAGACTACACTGAATACAGACTACATTGAAAACATGCCCTAGTTCAGGCTTGCTTTCTCAGCTTTACGATGCTGAAGTGACGCTAGCAGCGCCCAACCAATAAAGGCAATACCAATCAGACCAGTGATAATCTCTGGTACATGGAACTTCACTGACAATAGCATAATCAGTGCCAATGCGCCGATTGCATAATGTGCGCCATGCTCAAGATAGATGAACTCGTCAAGCGTGCCTTTGTCTACCAAGAAGATAGTCATAGAACGTACAAACATCGCACCAATCGCAAGACCTAACATGATAACAATCACGTCATTGGTAATTGCAAATGCGCCAATCACGCCATCGAAACTGAATGAGGCATCTAGGACTTCTAAGTATAAGAAACCAATGATACCGCCCTTCATAATGGCACTGGTCGCCGCAGCACCCGAACCATTTTCTTCGTTTTCTAAGTCTTCTTCAAGGTCACCCTCAAGCATACCTGATACAACCTGTACGCCAAGATAAACCAAGATACCCCAAACACCTGCGATTAGGACAGCGCTTGACTGCTCTGCATTAGCCCACGATACCGCAATCATCAAGACGATAAGCGCTACAAATACGCTCATGGCATCGACTTTACCTAGCTTGGCTAAACGGCTCTCAAGCCAGTCAAACCAATGTACTTCTTTGTCATCAAAAATAAAGTTCAAGAATACCAATAGTAAGAAAATACCACCAAATGCTGAGATTTCTGCATGGTGTGCCATTAGTCTTGCTGAGTACTCTTCAGGGCTATATAAAGCCAAGTTGATAACTTCCATCATACCAAGGTCAGCAGTAACCGCGACGATGACAATAGGGAAGACCAATCGCATACCGAATACGGCGATTAGGATACCAACGGTTAAAAATATCTTTTTCCAAAATTCGTCCCAGCCCTTAAGGACTGAAGCATTGACCACCGCATTATCAAAAGATAATGAAATCTCCATGACGGCCAAGATAGCGGTAATAGAAAGAGTGGCTATCATGCCACCCATACCGCCATGTGAATATCCCCACCATGCTGCTATTGCCAAAGCAATTGCGGTAAAGATAAAGTCTAAATAAAAATGTCTCATGACACATCCTGTATGGTTGCGTAAAGCTAAGGTCTACCTAGTATAGGCATGAACCGCAAAAAAGCGGTTATTACTAACCACTTTTTATGCATAATTTTAAACGAAACGTAAAGCATTACTAGTCATTTGGTCATTAAAAATTGTGACTATTTGCAACGATGGCGGTTTGCTATTTTGGACGTGATGACAGTGACTAATAACTGACTAAATACCAGTGAATAATGGTTTTAGATATCGACACCGTATTGCTGACACATCGCTTGCAAGCCGCCTGAATAGCCTTGACCAACAGCACGGAATTTCCATTCACCGTTGTGACGATATACTTCGCCAAACACCATCGCTGTCTCAACAGAGTAGTCTTCTGCTAGATCAAAACGTACCACTTCAGTGCCAGTCTCTTCGTTAACGACACGGATAAAGGCGTTGGCGACCTGACCAAAGTTCTGGCTACGCGCTGCAGCGTCATGAATAGTCACTGTCACGACTACTTTATCTACATCAGCAGGTACTTGAGTGAGGTTGACTTTGATAACTTCGTCATCACCGTCGCCTTCGCCAGTACGGTTGTCACCAGTATGCTCGACAGCGCCATTGTCAGACTTCAGCTGATTATAAAAGATAAAGTCGTGATCGCCGCGCACTTTACCTGCGCCATTTAGCAAAAACACGCTAGCATCAAGATCAAACTCAGCACCAGAAGTGGCGCGCTCATCCCAACCAAGACCGATAAGTAGCTTGGTTAAATTTGGGTCGGTTTTCGTTAGCGATAAATTACCGCCTTTATTAAGTGATAAAGCCATGGTGTTATCCTTTTTATTAGACGTTAGTGGTTTTATAAGGTCATCGAAAAAAGGCGATGCTTACGCAATAACTGCGCAAATCCATCGCCTAGTAACGCTCTATCATAGCAACAAAAAATGGCCCAATCAAAGTTGATTGGGCCATTGTTATATTTCATATACATTCGGCAAAAAACAGAAGTTTCAGGTACTTATATTGCCCTTATAAATCTATAGTTTTATTTATCAAAATCCTGTTTACGGACTTTAGATTCTAAACTGTAAATCGAAAACTTCGAGTTACAGACTTTGACGATGACGAATCTCAAAGCTTTGATGAATCGGCTTTTTAATATTGAAATCAAAGCCAATGGTTTTTTGCGTGATATCAATGATGTCATAACGCTGAGTCAACTGCTCATCTAACTCAAAACGCGTAAAGTTGTTAGAGAAGTACAAGACGCCATCAGAGGTGAGGCGGTTCATGGCACGATTAATCAGTGCAGCATGGTCACGTTGCACATCAAAAGTACCTTGGAATTTCTTAGAGTTTGAGAAAGTCGGTGGATCAATAAAGATAACATCGAACTGCTCGGTATTGTCTTTAATCCACTCAAAGATATCGGCAGCAACGAACTGGTATTTATTGCGGCTAACGTCCAAACCGTTCAAGACAAAGTTTTGTTTGCCCCAATCTAGATAGTTCTGTGACAAATCAACGCTAGTGACTTTTTTCGCACCAGCAAGCGCTGCATGCACACTTGCGGTACAAGTATAAGCGAACAAGTTAAGTACGGCTTTACCGCGGCTGTTGTCCTTGATACGAGCACGCATATTACGGTGATCGATAAACAGACCAGTATCTAAGTAATCTGTAAAGTTGACATACAGATAGGCACCATCTTCGCGCGCAACATGAAACTTGCCACGTTTTTCTGTGGTGTTCTGCTTACTGTACTGATCGTTACCAGACTGACGGGCACGCGTTTTGATAAAGATCTGTTCACGGTTAATATCAAAGACTTCACGGATACCCATTAATGCCAAGTTAAAGCGTTTCTTTGCAGTCTCAGGTGGGATGGTCTTTGGTGGTGCATATTCTTGCACATGCGCATAATCACCGTACAAGTCGATCGCGACTTTGAAATCAGGTAAATCAGCATCGTAAACACGAACGTTGCTTACATTGTCTTTTTTGGCCAGTTTCTTGAGCTTAGCAAGGTTTTTTTGTAGACGGTTAATGAAGTCTTGACCCTCTTCTACTTCAATCTCGCGTTTCTCAAAACGACTAACAAGATTGCCCGTTTGCCCAGCGATAAGCGTTCCGTAGCGGAAATAGACGGTGATAGCACCATTATGACAGCGTAAGGTTTTTGGTTCTTTAATCGGTAGAATATCTACTTGTTCAACATGAGAGGCCAATATGCCAAGCATCGGGTCAATGCCACTACCGGCAAAGCTGTCTTGCAATATCAGCCCAATCGCTTGATACAACGGCTTAATCATTTCTTCATCGCCTAAACGCTCACCATACGGTGGGTTGGTAATGACCAAAGGATTGCTCAATCGACCATCATTGACTAATGGCTTGAGCACGTTGCTGAGTTGGTCAAGCGCACGATGTTCGATATCGAGTAATGGTAAAAGGTCTTGTAAACCTGCGGCAATTAAGTTTTTTTCTGTGGCAAGAATCGCACCACTATCAGCATCAAAGCCCAACATAAGCGGCAATGTATCAGGCTGCTCATTGGCGATCTCTAATGCTTCGCGGAAACGTGTTTGAGCATCATCGATCATCTCTTGCCATAGCGTCTCGTCATGATGCTGCCACTGGTAAAAGCCAAATTGATTGGCAGCTTTGTCGATACCCACGGCATAGTCGCAATGCATCAATAACGCTTCGATAAGGAACGTTCCAGAGCCGCACATTGGGTCAATTAACGCATTATAGAAAGGTGCGTTGCCAGCTTCGTTTTTCTTGTGCCAACCAGCACTATAGAGTAGGGCGGCTGCCAAGTTTTCTTTTAGTGGTGCTTCTGTCATGGCCACACGGTAACCACGGCGATGCAAACTGGTACCGGATAAATCTAAATACAACTCAGCTTGCTTGTCATTAATGGTGGCAAAAACAGAGAAGTCTGGATTTTTGCTATCGACGTTAGGACGGCTGTCGTAAACTTCGTTAAAGGTATCGGCAATCGCATCTTTGATACGTAGCATCGCAAACTGCTGACTGACAGCGACACGCTTATCGACAGACAGACGAATAGCAAAGGTTTGCTCTAGGCTAAACTGCTCAGTCCAATTGACGGATTTTGCCAAGCCGTATAGCTGCTCCGCAACGTCGTATTCTGCATTGATATTTTTACGTTTAATCAGCATCAATACCCGCGAGGCCACGCGTGACCATAGGCAGATGGTATATAGCTCACGTAAACCACCCGTTACGGCTAGACGGCCGGTACTTTTGATTTCGCTGTCAATGCCAAAACTGGTTAGCTCAGTCTGCAGTGGTGCCTCAAGCCCATCGGCACAGGTAATAATAAGATCAAGCGACAACTCTGGTGAAGCTGCTGTTAGAGATGCGGGCGCGGTTTGTTCGGTCATACGGGTACCTGTGGGCTAAATTGACAAAAAAGCAAATAATAAGATAATCGGTGTAACCGGCAATTTTACCATAATTCACAGTAGGATGGTTCAAAGTAGCCGTGTTTAAGATTTTAAGATGTGATAGCTAAATACGTGACAATAAATTCTCTACTCACCCTTTGTCAGTGATAATTCCTCTGGGACGATTTGAGTAGTGGTTGCAAAGGGCTTGGTTGCAATAGGGTAGTCAACATCCTTTGGCATCAGCAATCGCATATGCGGATAGGGCGTAGAGATATTAGCCGCATCAAATGCAATTTTAATCTCTTCTTGTAGCACTTCTTTGATTTTGGGTATGCGGGCAACGGCTGCTGGTTTGACCCAAAAGCGTACGATAAAGAACACCCCATACTCGCCAATTTCTGCCACGGTCGCTGAAGTTTCAGGACGATTAAGCACCGCATCGGTATCGCTGAGTACTTGCAAAATTTCCTTGCGAGCTGTTTCTATATCATCTTCAAACGCGATACGTACGCGAATATCAAAACGTATAAAGTTCTTGGAAGTCAGGTTGATGACTTCTGATGAGGCAACGTTAGAGTTTGGGATAATGACAGTGATGTTGTCTCGAGTGAGGATGTGAGTAGTGCGCAACGCGATAAGTACCACACGCCCTTCATTGTCATTGATATGAATCCAATCACCGACTTGAAAAGACTGCTCAAGCAGAATAGTGATCCCAGCGATAAAATTGGCAAGGGTAGACTGAGCGGCGAAACCTACTGCCAAACCAACAATACCTAAACCCGCCACTAACGATACGATGTCAAAGCCAAATTGAGCCATGACGCTGGCAAGCCCGAGTACCAATAGTAGTACAGATAAAATATTTTTGAGTAGCTGCTCTATGGAAGCATTGAGACCATAGTGCTGTAGGACTCTGTGAATGATTTGTCCTGATGATGCCCAAAGTACGTAATAGATACCTGCCCAAGTGCTTGCCTTTGCGGTGGCTTTGATGGTTTCTGGTTCAAAGTTTATCTGACTCATAATCGCTATCAGACTGGCGACAATCCAGACATAGCGCAAAACTGAACGGACAATCTTGGTGCGGCGCTCATTTAATCGAATTTTGGCACGGCTTTGTCTAAGGATATAATTGGCCAACCAATAAAAAAATCCCAATACCGCAAGCAGTATTAGGATTTTGATGCCAGTGCTCGCCAGTTCTACTGCCTGAGAGGACCAATTAAGTGACTCTTCATCGATAGAGCCGCCGAGAGCAAGATATAGGCTAGTATGTAAGTCGCGAACGATCTCTTGAAAAAAGTCGGTAACACTAGCGATTGGCATTTTTTCGTCCATGCAGGATGTGTTTGTACAAAAAATTATAAATGAATATATATTTATAAATTACCTCAAGTCGTCAAAGCAATCAAATAAAGTAATGGTTAAGACTAGCTACTATTAATTTAAAGGCATTGCTGACTTGAGGACTTAGTCAAAGGGCCTGTTAAGAGTTATCCTTTTGGGTATCTAGAGATTGGAAAGGTATCTCCATTTTGTACTGCACATCACGTAACGCCGTACGTAGTCCCTCTAGTATCGTCGGATGATAAAAAGGGGTGTCGAGCATATCTTTAATACTCAAATCATTGGTAATCGCTGTAGCAAGTATATGACCGATATATTCAGCATCAGGACCGACCATACTAGCGCCTAAAATTCTGTCTGTCTTTTTACAGCCATAGATATGTAGTAAGCCGCAGTTGACACCCATTACACGGCTACGTCCTTGATTATCAAAGCTCACACTACCGATAACAAATTCTAGTTCTGAATCTTTTTGAATTTCTGGTAGCGACATACCAACATTGACGATTTGCGGTGAGCAAAATACGATAGAGAAAGGAGTCGCAGGTGGGCGAATATAGGCCGCTTCTGTGTTCTCGCAGACCATACTGCCTGCACTATAGCCCTCATCGCTAGCCACATGCAGTAACGGAATATTAGCATTGGCATCTCCAACGATATAGACGTTTAAGTCGCCAATTTGGCCTGTTTTTTTACTCAAGTTTTTTGGACGGTTCTTATCGTCTAGCTCGACACCTAAGTTTTCGACACCTAGCTGCTTAATATTGTTGCGACGACCAGTAGCAACTAATACGTACTCGCCTTGCCATTGCTGAGACTCACCAGCGCTGTCTTCATATTTGATAAACGCACTTGTATTACCTCCATCTGCTGTTGTACCTACATTGGTAATTTCGCTGCCTAAATGCATGGTTAGTTCATGACTTAAGCAATCCATGGCTTTATTATTAATATCATCGTCTTTTAGACCAGCCACTTGTTTGGCACGGTTTAGCAGCGTGACTTCCACACCTAAGCGTGTAAATGCTTGCGCAAGTTCTAGACCAATAGCACCAGCACCGACGACAGCCATAGTCTTCGGCAAATCTTCAAGCTCAAAGACACTATCAGAAGTGAGCATGGTATCACCAAGCTTGTCCGCCCATCCATCAGGAATAAACGGCGAGCTACCGGTGGCGACAATAATTTGATCAGCAGCAATCAGCTCATCATTGACCTCGATTAGCCCTTGTTCATTGATAAGAGCACGACCGTCGATTTTCTTATGATCAGGCCAGCTGTCTACTTGTTTTTTAATATAGCTGGCAAAATGACTGCGTTCGTCACGTACACGTTCCATGACTCGTTTGCCATCGATTTGCGCGGTCGAATGGATACCAAATTCAGCAGAATGGTTGGCATCATGTGCGCGATCCGCCGCTGCAATTAACAGCTTACTAGGCATACAGCCGACCGCAATACAGGTTGTGGTCCAAAATCCTTCATTAATAATAACTACGTCATCTTTGATTTTACTCGCTTGGCGAAAAGCATTTTGACCTGCGGTACCCGCGCCAATAATAGCGACAGATACTTTGCGCGTAACTTCTTTCGACGTATCGTCGGTGGTCGTACCAGATTGTTTATTCATATTATTCTCTAATAGGGGCAAGGTTATATTCAGTAATAGACTGAATTATTAGCTTATATTTTTTATTTGGTTTTTATGATCAATACTGATTTAACTATAACGTCAATAATACTGACTTAATTACAGAACCAATAATTACGGCGCCAATATAGTCAGTAAGCGGCTGGTGTAGTCTTTGGCACGTAGGTTACGCTGGGCATGAGTCAGTTCACTGTTTTTATTGAATACAAATGCCGAACGTACAAGGCCTAGCGTAACTTTGCCGTACATATTTTTTTCTTTGATAACATCAAAATACTGGCATAGCTTTTCATCAGCGTCACTGATGAGTGGAATCTGTAAGTCATATTTGTCGATAAACTTTTCATGAGATTCAACACTATCACGAGAGACGCCGATGATATCATAGCCCAATTCATCGAAGTCATGAAGGTGCGAGGTAAACTCTGTTGCCTGTGTGGTGCAGCCTGGTGTGTTGTCTTTGGGATAAAAATAAAGGATAAGGCCTTTATCGGTATTGGCGACCATTTCTTTTAAATTGATTTCATCATGGATAAAGTTACCAGCAAGCTTGCGTACTATGGTTACTGGAAAATCAGGTAGGTGAATGGTTTCTGTTGTTGGCTTAGCCATTATAAAATCCTTATTAGTTTTAGTTATGTGTATCGGCTTAATGATGGTTCTATTTATAGTGTTCTTATTATAGGCAGATTAGTAGAAATAAATAATCAGTTTTACACTTTGCCCATTCATTGGCAACAAAAAAGACTGGCAATAGCCAGTCTTTTGTATATCAAACGATTAGAGGTTACGCAGGTTTTTGCGGCTTCTTCAAATCTAAACCAACGGTGCACTGTTGCAAATCTTTTTGCATCGCTTTCACATATGGCAGATTAGAAGGGTCTTTCTTATCTTGTGCGTAGCTTTCGATTTCCCACATTTGACCGATAGTCATGTTGCTGCGCACACCAATAGTACAGTTACATAGTTTAGTTGCGTTGCTTTTGTCAGCGACTTTGTATTTGACTGCGCCATTGACACATGAATTGATATTATCTTGCTTAATGTCAGCAGCGTTGGCTTGTGGCATGGCAAACAGGGCCGCTAAGGCTAGGGGTAGTACTGGCAACAACTTCATAAATTTCCTCTTACGGGTAGCGTCAATTTTTTATCTTTTGCTCAATGCAAAGTCAACTCATCAATATATGAGTGACCGATATCGTCAGTTACATCTTTCGATAAATATAATCGTTCATACGATAGCAAGTATGTCGATTAGAATACAAGAACGACGTGCTGTGTTAATGCAAGCGAATGTTGCGCGAATGTTGATGGGTATCATCATTTCACGCAGCGTTTAGCGTTAATACATAGTTAGCTTTATATGATTTGGGTACAAGATAGGCGAGTAAACGTAATACAAGTAGTAGACTAAGCGCGCCTGATACCGTACCCAACTTATATAGGACTGACTAAAATTAATTAAGACTGATAATGAGTAGGGTCGGTTACGCCAGCTTGGGCAAAGCCTTGACGACGTAATGCGCAACTATCACAAACACCGCAAGCAAGACCATTGGCATCTGCACGATAACAAGAAATTGTCTGTCCGTAATCAACACCTAATGACAGACCAAGCTCAATAGTTTGGGCTTTTGATAATTGCTGCAATGGCGTTTGAATCGATAAGCGATGACCAGTAACACCCGCTTTTGTCGCGAGATTGGCCATATGTTCAAAGGCAGCTATATACTCTGGGCGACAGTCAGGGTAGCCCGAGTAATCAACTGAGCTGACACCGATGACGATATGGTTGGCATCAGCGACTTCGGCGACTGCTAACGCGTATGATAAGAAGATAGTGTTGCGCGCAGGCACATAGGTATTTGGGATAGCATCGTTATCGATTTCATCGCGCTTTTTGCTAGGGAATTTGTCCGAATCACCGTCTGGCACGATCATACTGTGATCTGTTAGCGATGAACCACCCAGTTGTGCGATATCAATATCAATGATTCTATGATTGACGCCTGCTGTCTCAGCGATAGTTTTTGCGGCGACAAGTTCACTATTATGACGTTGACCATAGTTAAAGCTGACAGCTGTCACTGATGCATAGCGTGCTTTTGCCCAATATAAGCAAGTCACCGAATCGAGACCGCCTGATAAAAGGACAACCGCATTTTGGCTTTTGGTAAGAGCAGCTAAGTCAGCATCTAATGCTTGATCGGAGGTGTTTTGCAAAGTAACGTTAGTCATAGTGATATCTATTATTGGTTTACGAAAACGGCTATTTTAGCAAAAATACGCCTACTACAGAACCACGAAGCGACCAATCACCCGTCACTAAGCTGCCAAAGCAAATTTAAACAGCATCGTAATAAAATAAAGTCGGTATTACTGTCATCTTTTCAATCTGTTAGCAATATTTGTTATAATCGCAGCTTTTAAAGCATCCGTCACGCGACCTCAGTGACAATGCTTTAAAAGCCTTATTGCAAATCGCTTTATAGTAAAATCACCCTTATAAAGATATTGAGTAACTTATGACCGCAGCAACCTTATTTACGCCAAATATTCCTTCTCAAGCTAATGATGTATCTGATGCAATGAGCTTTGATAGTCAGGCTTTGGAGACCGATACTGATAGTAGAGAGTACGATGACGTCTCTGAAGATGGCAATGATGAGGGCATGATTGACGCGCAGTTTGCAGATGCGCAAGCACCTACTGAATCAGCGTACTTTCGTAAACTACAAAAGAAGCTGCGTCGCCAAGTCTCTTGGGCAATCCGCGATTTTAATATGATCGAAGATGGCGATGTGGTGATGGTCTGTGTTTCGGGTGGTAAAGACAGCTATACCTTACTCGATATTTTATTGCTGCTAAAACGCATTGCACCGATTCATTTTGATATCGTCGCGGTCAATCTCGACCAAAAGCAGCCAGGCTATCCAGAAGATATTTTACCTGCGTATCTAAACGAGCAGGGCATCGCCCACTATATTTTAGAAAAAGATACTTATAGTATTGTCAAAAGCGTAGTGCCAGAAGGCAAGACTTACTGCTCTGCGTGCTCTCGTCTGCGCCGCGGTTCACTATATGGCTTTGCCAAACAAATTGGCGCGACTAAGATTGCCCTTGGCCATCATCGTGACGATATGCTGGCGACCTTCTTTTTGAATTTATTCCATGGTGGTGCGCTCAAATCCATGCCGCCCAAGCTACTGAGTGATGACAAGCAAAATATGCTGATTCGCCCATTGGCTTATGTCGAAGAGAAAGACATCATTGAATATGCCACATTAAAGGAATTTCCAATCATTCCTTGTAATCTATGTGGCAGCCAGACCAATCTACAACGCGCCATCATCAACGATATGCTCCGTGAATGGGATGACGCTCACCCGCAGCGTCTGGCTTCTATCTTTAAGGCAATGCAAAACGTAGCGCCATCACAGTTAGCTGATCGTGAATTGTTTGATTTTGAAACACTCAGTCTTGATCGTGATAATGATGAGCGTTTATTTGAAGGCGACAATATTCAAGCTGGGCAGACGGATAGTTTGGCTGAGATTGGTTTACCTGTATCGCCAAGGACGCAAACGTTCAATCCTAAGTTTGCTAGTGACAAGCCTTATTCGACAGAGACGGATAAAGCCGCGCAAAACGAGCGTAAAGCACAGAAAATTCCAACGATTAATCCTGTGATTTAGTAATTGAAAAATTAGTACGATATTAAATAGTACCTATTAATTAGTAGAATACTAAATAGCTCAAAAAAAACCAGCCGATCTCTGACGAATGGCTGGTTTTTTTATGTCTAGATGCTACTAACAATATTAACTTTTAGCGAAAACTGGTAGTGGGTCAAAACTGACCTTTGAACGAGGCAGTTTCGCGACATCTTGCATACGCCAATCATCTTTACCATTGTTGCTAACCTGTAAGTAGTACTTGGCTTTCACAGGATCGATATCGACTTGGGCGCTGTATTTATTGCCCTCAACATGCTTAAGGACAACATCGCGGTCTTTTTTGATATCCGTTGCATGAGAAATAGAAAGTTCCAACGTATCAGGATAGGTAAGTGGTGTGCCGTTTAGCAGCTTGCCTGACTGGACGCTTTGCTCGGGATAGTTGAGATAAAACACAATATCACCATTTTCTGCAAACTGCATTTGTCCATGCAAGTCTAAGTCATACGTGAGCTTATCACGAGACACATCGTGATAGAGCGTTTTGCCATCCATATACCAGTCGTCACGTACCACGCTATCACGGATCTGATAAGAGTAATAAACAAACCAAATACAAGCGATCACGACCGCAGCAGGCATGCCAATCACAAAGATAACGACCATGTAATTTTTATACCATGGCTGCTTATCTTGATGTTTAAAGTTCGGTGCTGGAGTAGACATAAAATACCTATGCATCAGATACGCATTCAATAGATAGCTGTTCATTAGACATCTACAAATAGTATCAACGGATAATTTGGCGGCTAAGCGCTACCAGTTTAATGGTAAAACATTTATTCGATAGTCTTTAGCTAGAATAGTTATTTAACTACTTGCACTAACTACAGACGACCGAATGACATACATGAAATTAAATAATGGGTATATTAATTGTTTACTGACCTTGGGTCGTAAAGATATTTTGCTTACTTACCTTGTACTTGCCGTTTTCGCTGCTCACATTTAGCGTGACAGGCGTTTGGCCAAACTCTATCACATCAGGATCGCCATAAATACTGACTGGCATATCAAAGCTTTCGCCAGCTTCTAATGGTACATCATTAAAGCGTAGCTCTAAGCTCAGCCCTTTTTGCGGTGCAAGCGTTATCGTATAGGTATGAGCATCCTGTGTCTTATTGGTTAGCTTGACGATATAGCTGTTTTCGATCATGCCTTGATTGTTGATAGACGATAACTGATTGCGGTCACGGCGGATATCAATTTCCAAGGGCACGCGATCGGTTAACGCATATATAACGCCGCCACATAGTACGGCTAATAATGTCAAATAAGCAAATAGTCGTGGGCGCAGTACGCGGCTGGGCTCTTTTTCTGCTAGCTGACGTTCGGTCGTATAACGAATCAGGCCACGCGGATAGCCGACCTTGTCCATCACTTCGTTACAGGCATCGATACAAGCTGCACACTGGATACAGGCAACTTGTAAACCATCACGAATATCGATACCAGTAGGGCAGACCTGTACACACATCGTACATTCAATGCAATCGCCTAAATGCTCTGGGTTTGTACCTTTTTTACGGGCACCGCGCGGCTCACCACGCTCATAATCATAGGATACGATCAATGTGTCTTTATCAAACATCACACTCTGAAAGCGGCCATAAGGACAAATCTGTACACACATCTGCTCACGCATGTAGCCTGCATTGGCATAAGTAGCAAAGGTAAAGATAAACATTGAGACCCATACCCACGTTGGCCAGTCAGGGAATGGAATTACTCCTATTGACTGCCAGCTGTGATATAGAGAATCTGTCCCCGCCACATAACTGACAAAGGTCGCTGCGGTAATCACAGAAAGCAAAAACCAAATTGAATAAACAACCGAACGCTTGAATACTTTGGTCGCGCTCATCGGTGCTTTATCAAACTTGATACGCTTATTACGATCGCCAATCACCCACTTTTCAACATACTGGTATAGATGCGTCCATATCGTTTGAGGACAAGCATAACCACACCAAACGCGCCCTGCATATACCGTCACCATAAACAGCGTAAACGCGGCAATAATGGCAAATGCAGCAATAAAATAGAAATCTTGCGTCAAAAATGTCATGCCAAAAATATAGTAATGCTGTGATGGCACATCAAACCATATCGCTTGTCTATCATTATAGCGCAGCCATGGCAAAAGTAAAAAAGCCGCCAAAAGGGCATACATCGTGATGACACGAATATTTTGATAAAAACCTGTGACAAACCTCGGATGCACACGATGCTTGGTTGCATCAAGATCGACTTGTTGTACAGGAATTTTATTGGGTTGTTGTGCTGACATAAACGTGCCTCTTTAAAAAAAGAATCAGTCTGCTGGCATGATGAACAAACACCTCTAGCGTCGAGGTATATGAGTGTATGATGTTATCAATGTCAGTAAATAGCGGATAAAAAATTCGATAAAAAACTTTCTAATCTGCTTACCAAATGATCGATTGTAAATGTAGTCGGTTCAACATAATTTTGATACAAGCAAAGGTACTACAAGTAGTAGGCTAAACAAGCCTGTATCTGATTTATATGAAATTGACTATCGTGTTATGTGATTGAGTCAGAGCGATATAAAGTCATGACCAATAGACTATTTTAAAAAATAGCTATTCTAACATTCTCCCTGCTAATAATGGGGTGATAATCATAAAAAGCAACGAATATATGAGAACGTTTTCTAGTATTTATAGCCGTTCATCATTGTCATTTCTACATGAAAATCACTACCGCTATACGCAAAAGGGAGAACTGCAATAACAGTTCTCCCTTCATTAAATCTCGTCCATATTCAGTACAATAACAACGTATTAGTTAGCAGTTGCTTCTTCAGTTGCTACAGGCTGAGTAACAGCAGTAACTGGTGCTGCTTCAGGTGATTTGCCTGTTTTATCTGATAGTGAGTAGATATAAGCAGCAAGTAGCATGATACGCTCATTACCTAGCTTAGTTTCCCACTGAGGCATAACGCCAGCACGGCCATAACGTAATGTATTACGTACAGTCTCACGCTCACCGCCATATAACCAGATATTGTCAGTCAAGTTCGGTGCACCTGCTGAAATCATACCTTTACCGCTTTCAGAGTGACAAAGTGCACACTGTTGCTTAAAGATCGCTTCGCCTTGATTAACCAAAGTTTGATCAAGTTCACCGTTACTCTTACTACCGTTGTTTGGAGATAGTGACAATACATATTCAGAAGCTGCACGTACACCGTCTTCGCCGATCTGATCACGCCAAGCAGGCATACCGCCGATACGACCATTGTGTAGCGTGGTCAGAATGTTGCTAGCTTCGCCGCCATATAACCAATCATTATCTGTTAAGTTAGGGTAGCCTGTCGCACCTTTGGCGTTAGAGCCGTGACATACAGAACAGTTCTGTAAGAACAAGCGGCTACCAACTTTTAAAGCATTTGGATTTTCAGACAGTTTTTCGACATAAGGAGCAAGTTCTGCAACTTTTTCGTCAATTTTAGTCTGTAGATCTGCTGGTGGGTTTTCGCTACGACGCATGGTCGCTTGTAACTCGTTTAGCGTACCAAGTGTCGCAGTCGCACCTGCAGCATCTGCTTTTACCAAAATGCTTTTTTCAAAGTTATCGGTAAATACTTTGTTGTTACTTTCAAGCTCACTGAACAACTCGTTTTTAGAGGTCCACGGTACAGTCTCACCGTCAACTTCTACGGTGGCGATACCTTTCCAATGTGCTGGGAACATAGCTGGAAAGAATACCCAGTACGCCACACCCCAAACGATTGAACCAAAAAATATCACCAACCACCATTTAGGAAGTGCTTTGTCGTATTCTCGGATACCATCGTATTCATGACCAGTGGTACCGTCTTCCTCAACGTCTGGTTTGTATTTTAGTACAAACAGCAGAACGCCAAGAATAAAAAGCCAGCAACCGAAACTGATTAGCGTGATCCAAGAACTCCAAAAAAATGTCATCATTTATCCTTATTGCGCTGCTCTTCAGACAGAGATTTTATATCCTCGTCATCAAGCGCAAGTTGTGCATCTTCTTCGAAGCGTTTTTTGTTTTTTGGCGAATACGCCCACCATGCAACGCCTACGAAGGCAATAAAGGCAGAAACGGTCGCAATTGTTTGTAATTCACCAATACCCATTAGCGCTGTCCTTCCATTGCGGTACCTAACTGCTGTAGATAGGCGACCAAAGCGTCAAGCTCAGTAGCGCCAAGCACTGCATCTGGAGCGCCTTCAATGTCTTCTTCAGTATAAGGAACACCGAAGCGATCGCGGAATAGACGCATTTTAGCTTGAATGTTTTCGCCATCTACTTCGTTAGTAGCCAACCAAGGGAAACCTGGCATAACTGACTCAGGCACTAGCGAACGTGGATTGATCAAATGTTGCTTTTGCCAATCTTCAGAATAACGGCCACCAACACGTGCTAAATCTGGTCCAGTACGTTTCGATCCCCATAAGAATGGATGATCCCACGTCGACTCAGCGGCACGTGAATATGGTCCATAACGTTCAACTTCTGCACGTAGTGGGCGAACCATTTGAGTATGACAAACGTGACATCCTTCACGGATATAAATATCACGACCTTCAAATTCAAGCGCTGTCCAAGGCTCCATAGCGGGAAGGGGAGCGTTCACCCCACCTTCTTCAGGACCCTTGTTGTCATAGATCAATGGCACGATTTCAACTAGCGTTGCAAAACTAATAGCAATCACGATACCAATGACTAACAAGCCTGTATTTTTTTCAATAATTTCATGCGGTGTACCAGCCATGATCGCTCCTTATACGTTAGCTGTCGAAGGTTTTTCGACACTAGGTTCATGATCCGTTGGATCAGCGACATCTACAGGCTTACCTTCTGGCATTTTGAGTGTTTTATAGCAGTTATAAGCCATTACAAACATACCCGATACATATAAGAAGCCACCAAATGCACGGCCAATATATGGGAAATGCGAGAATTCAACAGTATCAACGAAGCTATATACCAAAGTACCGTCTGGGTTAGTAGCAAGCCACATCATGCCTTGGCCAATACCTGAGATCCACATAGACACGATATAGAAGATCGTTCCTGCAGTCGCTAGCCAGAAATGCGTGGTGATTAAGCTGATAGAGTACATCTTCGGTTTGTTATAAATACGTGGTAGCAGTACGTATAGCGAACCAATAGTAATCATACCAACCCAGCCAAGTGCGCCTGAGTGTACGTGACCAACTGTCCAGTCAGTGTTATGCGATAGCGCATTCACTGTTTTGATAGACATCATTGGGCCTTCGAACGTCGACATCGCGTAGAACGACAATGCAACAATCATAAAGCGAATGATCGGATCGGTACGCAGCTTATCCCAACTACCTGATAGCGTTAGTACACCGTTAATCATACCACCCCAAGATGGTGCGAATAGGATGATTGAGAAGACCATAGCAAGAGACTGCGTCCAATCAGGAAGCGCTGAATAATGCAAATGGTGACCACCAGCCCACATATATGAAGCAATCAATGCCCAAAAGTGAACGATAGACAAACGATAAGAATAGATAGGACGGCCAATCTGTACAGGAACGAAATAATACATCATTCCAAGGAAGGCTGCCGTTAAGTAAAAACCTACCGCGTTATGCCCGTACCACCACTGCACCATCGCATCAGTTGCACCGCCAAATAGCGAGTAAGATTTGAACGCACTAACAGGAATCGCCATGCTGTTTACGATGTGTAGTAGTGCAATCGTAATGATGAAGGCGGCAAAGAACCAGTTAGCCACATAAATATGTGAGGTTTTACGTTTGATGAGTGTACCGAAAAATACGATGGCATAAGAAATCCATACCAAGGCAATTAAGATATCGATAGGCCACTCAAGCTCAGCGTATTCTTTACTTGAAGTCAAACCTAGTGGAAGCGTGATGACGGCAGCAACAATGACTGCCTGCCAACCCCAAAAGGTGAACCAAGCCAAGTACGGCGCAAATAAGCGCGTTTTACAGGTACGCTGAACGATGTAGTAAGACGTTGCGAACAGGGCAGAACCACCGAACGCAAAAATCACCGCATTGGTATGCAGTGGTCTTAAATGACTAAAGGTCAGCCATGGAATGTCAAAGTTGAGTGCTGGCCATGCTAACTGTGAAGCAATGAACACACCAAGACTCATGCCGACGATGCCCCAAACGACAGCCATGATCGTAAAAAATCTTACGACAGTAATTTCATACTCACGGTCAACTGGGGCGACTGCTGTGTTTTGTAAACTCATTGGATGATTCCTTTACAGCCCGAATTATCAACAGAATTAACCAACAATCTATGCTGTCTGCACTATAAATACTCTCAAATTCATATTTATACTGGTGCCAACACATGTTGTTTTTTGACTTACTTAGCGCAATGACATCATTAAATATCGATTCAGGCCCTTGCTGTCTATCAGTTAATACTAATAAATAGAAATAGGCACTTCATGCACCTTACTCAAGGTCAATCGATAATAGGATTGTTAATAGATCATCAAGGTAAATAAGAAGACGCGCCGTTTTGAGCATCAAACATCTCATAAGGCTAAATATGTATCTTAATTATTACGAAAAAATCTGTACTAATGAAGATAGATACCCATATCTATAGGGCTATTAAAACGCATTGACCATAGATGTATGCTAGCGGCGGCTGACAAAAAACACGATTATGTAATGTTTGGTTAAAACTCCCGACTCTGTTTAAGGGTATTGTAACGCAATCCTAATTAAATATCATCAGAACTATGCGCCAAAATACAAACTCTTTGGTATAAATGTTAGCGAGCAACTTATTATTGCTGTGCTACTCCTCTATTTTATACACAATTTTGTCACTATTCTAGATGCTCATTTTGATTGAATAGGGGAAGCGCTCGCTAGATATAAGCGTAGGCTTGGAAAGAAGTTTTGTAACAATAACATTGCTGAGCCGATAAATAGGTTTTACTTCTTATCAAGTCGCCCTTTATAATGAGGCTGAACGTCATTAATGGCTATGTATTGCATAGGTCTATTGATAGCAATCATTTTAATAATTCTAATAGTTAGGCCAATATTGCCTCAAGGGTATTGGTCTGACAGAATATCAATTAAGGATAATATAATATGGCAGTTTTTTTGACAGATGAATGGTTTGAGCAAGTAGAAAAAATGGGCAACGAAGCAGGTGAGTTAAACTTACCGCCAGTACTTGCCAATATGGTCGTCAACCTAAAAGTGGCTGAAGCTGATAAAACTATCGAAGCCAATTTTGCAAATGGTTTGCTGCATCGCGGCTTAAACGATAATGCAACGACGACGCTGCTATTAGATCGCGATATCCTACAGTCTATCATCACTGATTTTGATACCAATCAAATCATGGGTGCATTTATGAGCGGTAAAATCCGCGTCGAAGGCGATATGTCACAGCTAATGGCAGTACAGACTGCACGTCCAAGTGCAGAGCAAAAAGAGCTATATACTCGCATCAAATCAATGACTACGATGGCTTAATCGTCTATTTATACGATTTTTACGCCATGTTTTTGCGTTGTAAGTCAGTAAGACATAAAAAAGCCCCTAATTCATATTAGGGGCTTTTTTATTGGGTAATCAAATAATTAATAGCATAAAAAGCCGTAGAAAGCTTCTCAAACAGACTAGCTAGCTTTTGATTGCTGCGTCGCATTTGATTGGTTTTCTTTGTATATTGCTGCTTGTAGCCATACGTTTGCTTGGACGTAGTCATGTACTTTGATGCTATTAGTTTCAGCAGTATTGAGCGCACCGATACGCACTACAAAAGGATCTGCATCTTGCTCACGTAGCGTCACCACATCAAACAATATGATAGATTTACCATTAAATACGGTTTCTTGCTTGCCAAGTACTTGACCCTGACACCAAGCTTCATCTTCTTGTCCTAGCGTATCGCCAAACAAGTAAGCACACATATGGCCTAAGTTGATCTCGACAGGTGCCATTTGTTCTTTGGTTTCAGGCTTCCATTCACTGATTTGCTCTTGCAGGTCATCAGGGATTTTTCCGTCATTTGCAGCCACGATGTCGTTAAAGGCACGGTGATAACGGATAGACTCTTGGTCTTCGACCATGATGACTTCGTTTTGCTCGCTTAGCTTAATTTCGTGCGCCCAAGCACTAAAGTTCACATAGTAAGAGGTGTCGCGTTGATATAAATGGCGGTTGGTAGTATAGAGCTGATCAAACGCATAAATAATGCTGCCATCAGCAGTACGTAAGCGCAACACTGCATCGTGCGAGTTGTCATTGGCGATGACACGCTCAATTTTGCAGTTCAATCCGTAAGGACTATCGACACAAGGATAGGCGTTGATAAAGCATTCTGGCTTACCATCTTTCATCGCGAGCACTTGATTAATATGACA
This sequence comes from Psychrobacter sp. NPDC077938, assembly GCF_044542635.1. Taxonomy (NCBI): domain Bacteria; kingdom Pseudomonadati; phylum Pseudomonadota; class Gammaproteobacteria; order Moraxellales; family Moraxellaceae; genus Psychrobacter; species Psychrobacter sp. NPDC077938. The sequence goes on along the minus strand of NZ_JBITUW010000003.1, from coordinate 260,690 downwards.
TGGCTGATCTTCTGATAGAAGCAGGCAACTGTCTTTTGCACTGACGTTATTGTTCAGGCCTTTAGGCATCGCGGCGACTTCGATCATTTTTTGTAGCCATTCAGGCACATCATGACTCATATCATCGGTCAGAATACGCCAGTGATCGGCGTGACCTGCAGACTGCTCATCGGTCAATATGATCTTGGTAGGAGATTGAATGTTTTTGTATTGATAATTTATGGTCATGAAAATACTCAAAATTAAGTCAGCGTGAGGTTTGTATCTAATACTATATTTGCTTGTGTACCATCCAACCTTTTAAATGATTGGTTTATGATGGTCAGCGATATTATCAGTAAATAGCGAGTAAACCTCAATGAGGGGTTAATGACAATTGTCTTTAGCATATAATATATAGGTATTGGTACAGCTAATAGCAAGCCCCCTATAAAAAATAATAACAAAACCCAGTTTTTTGGTAAAAAATACTCTCAGTTGTTGCTAATGACTGGCACATATCAGCTAGTTTGTGTCAAACTAGCTCCCTTTTGACAGCTGTTATTGGCTCGTCTGACACCCTGTTTTTGTGTTTGATTTATATGTGAGTAGTAGCAACTGTATGATGCATTTACTACTGCTCGTTATGCAACCTATATAAAGTCGCACGTAGATAAGATAAAGAGTTTGAATATGTTTCGTCCTTTAGCGTTATTTATCGGCTTACGATATACCCGAGCAGAACGTAGTAATGGCTTTATCTCCTTTATATCACTCATCTCGATGATTGGTCTGACGCTTGGGGTTGCCGTATTGATTACGGTGCTATCAGTGATGAACGGCTTTGACCGTGAACTGAAAACCCGTATTCTGGGAATGGTACCGCAGGCTACTGTGGTCTCATCAGAAATTATTGGCGACTGGGAACAGCTAGCTGATCAGATCAAGGAAGACCCAGAAGTGGCAGCTGTGGCACCATTCATTCAACTGCAAGGGATGCTGACATCAAATGGTCAGGTCGCAGGTATCATGGTGACAGGCGTCGAGCCTGAATACGAAAAAAACGTCTCCATCATCAATGAGCACATGATTGAAGGTAGTATTGATACCCTGAAAAGTGGTGACTTCAGTATTGTGTTGGGCGAGGAGATGGTGCAGTCTTTGGGTCTGCAAATAGGGGATAAAGTGACGCTAGTATTGCCAGAAGCGTCACCATCACCAGCAGGCGTGATACCGCGGTTTAAGCGTTTTACTCTGACAGGTATCTTTACGATCAGCCCAGAAGTAGACAGTCTCATGGCGTTTATCCCGATGGGAGATGCGGCAAAATTACTGCGTTTGCCAGAAGGCGCGCAGGGCGTACGCATGAAGCTTAACGATATCTTTACTGCGCCGATAGCTGCGGAAAAAGCGGCTGCTATCGCACCTGAAAAGCTATATCCAAATGACTGGACACAGACGCATGGCAATCTGTTTGGGGCAATTCAAATGGAAAAAGCCATGGTCGGCCTATTGCTATTTTTGATTATCTTAGTTGCCGCTTTTAATATTGTCTCAAGTCTGGTCATGCTAGTGACCGATAAAAAAGCAGATATCGCAATCTTAAAAACCTTTGGTGCGTCTCCTCGCTTGATTACGCAAGTCTTTATGGTTCAAGGTGTGGTCATCGGTGTCATCGGTACTATCGCTGGTACGATACTGGGTGTGATATTTGCGCTTACGGTCAGCGATATTTTAGGCTTTATTAACCAAGCCTTCGGCCTGAACCTATTTGATGCGTATTTTGTCAATTACTTGCCATCGCAGCTGCGTTTGTTAGATGTGGTATTAATCACAGGTGCATCGTTTGTATTGAGCTTTTTGGCAACGATTTATCCAGCGCGCCGAGCGGCTAAGATTCAGCCTGCTCAAACGCTACGCTATGAGTAATCGCAAACGCCTAAACATCGAAATAAATACCGAAATAAATAAAATAAAGGAAGCGCTATGTCTGCCATTTTAGAGGCGACCAATATCAATAAGATATATGATGAAGGCGCGGTCAGTACACAAGTATTGACTGGTCTTGATCTGACTGTTCATGCGGGTGAGCGCATCGCTATCGTTGGAACCAGTGGTTCAGGTAAAAGTACGTTGCTACATTTGCTTGGTGGTCTAGATACGCCAACCAGTGGTGAGGTTTGGTTGCATGGTCAGCTATTAAATAGCATGAATGAAACTGAGCGTGGAGCTATGCGTAACAAGCATTTGGGTTTTATTTATCAGTTTCACCACCTGTTGGCAGAGTTTACAGCAATCGAAAACGTAGCTATGCCATTGCTCATGCGTCCAGAAGTATCAACGACTGATGCTCGTAAGCAGGCGGTTGAGATTTTGGAAAATGTCGGTCTTGAGCATCGTTTGATGCATAGACCAGGTGAGCTATCAGGTGGCGAGCGCCAACGTGTAGCGATTGCACGCGCGCTAGTGACTAAGCCATCGCTTATTTTGGCAGATGAGCCAACAGGTAACTTGGATTATGACAATGCGCAGAGCGTATTTGGCCTGTTGTCAGAATTACAAAGCACCATGCAAACGGCGCTACTTATGGTAACGCATGATCGCAATTTAGCTGCTCTTGCTGACCGTCAGTTGTTGCTACGCAATGGGCATTGGGAACAGTATTAATAATTTTTTATATTAGGTCGAAAAACTGACCGAAACGCCATCTATTGGCGTTTGTTATGGATGTGGTGGCTGCCATATTGAAGAGTTATTGTTGTATTATTAAGAAAGTATATCATAGAAACTAGCGATTAAGCGGTTGTGAGCCAGCCGCCTTATCTATTTTATAAGGATGCGTAAAATGCGTGAAGATGATAATCCAATTGCGGCTTTTGGCAGTGCTGAAGAGGGTGATGAGCCGTTAAAGCCTTACATCGATCCAACTTTGTTTGAAACGCTTGATAGACAGGCGCAAACGGAGCTACTAACACCTGTATTTGATGCCATTACTTTAGCTGGGGTTGATTACGACCTAAAAGTTCAAGACAGCGCGACAGGTAAGCGTTATACGCTCTGCAAAAATGATGAAGTCATTGAGATCGTACCGATGGATAGCAATTTCACTGACAAAGTTTTGAATGCTATAGAGAACAGTAAAGAAGAATGAGCTTTGCTAGCTTAGTTTAGCTAGGGCGTAAGCGTTATAGCCGTGTAATAAAGATAAATTGCCTTATGACTTGTCAGATTCGTCAGAAGGTTTTTGCTGACGTTTCTGCCAGCTCGCCACGGTCTTATAACGCCAAATGGCCTTAAATGCCAAACCGCAAATAAGACTGGTGACCACAGCTAAAATCGTTAGACCGATACAAAATGCAGCAAGCGATACGGTACCGCGATAAGTAATGAACGGATTGGCACCGTTTGATAATGCCCATAAGCTAAAATCCGCAATCATTCTACCGATGAATCGCAAGCTAATCACAGGTGCATCAATGATCTTTGCACCGATATAATATCCAGCATAAAATATTGGCAAGCTAGTGACTGGATTGGTAATCCATGTCAAACCAAGCGCCATAGGGACATTGGCACGAAAAATAAGCGAGCCAATAAGTGCCAGTAACATCTGTCCTGGCAGCGGAAAAAATGCACTTAGTACACCGATATAGACGGCCTTATTTAGGCTGTGTCGATTGAAATGCCATAACCTTGGATCAGCTAAGTGCGGTGCAAACAGCTTTAAAGTGCGACTTTCTAAGATTTTCTCTGGTGTAGGAAGTAGGTCTTTTAGACGTTTTTGGGGCACAGGATCGCCTTTAATCATTAACTACAGTCTACTCAATGGTATTGAGAAGCTGGTATAAAGTAATATATGGTGAGTAGGATAAAGGTTAGAACACACAGAATGGTGGTGTCAGATAGTTACCACCTAATACGTTGCCTCAGTATAGGGTAATATAAATATAAATGCTATTGCATCACGTGCCATTTGCTATAGTAAGTCACCATATTTGGCCGAATAATATTTAAGTCATCAAGCAAGGAGTGCTGGTGTACTGGTTGATTGGTAGCCTCATAATTATAGTTATGATGGGCGTATTGGCAGTCGCAGATAATGTGATATTGCCAACTGACTTGTCTTTGCTAGATATGATTGATCCATCCAATCTGTCTTTGGCGCTGACTATATTTGCCACGATTCTGCTGGCATCTGCTCAATTCAACATACCCTCGATAGACAGCCACAGCGCTGATAACAACACCTCTAACAACGCATCTCGTCATACTAAACTTCCTTTCCGAATTATTAGATACTTAGTCTTAGCTTTGTTAGCGACTGTGTTAGTGATAGGCAGCGCACTACAAGCTTTGGTTACTCATCAACAAGCAGAAACCACTGAAATAATTGCTCCTATACGAGTACAAGCATTCGTGCGTATCGAAGGGCTGAGCGACAGTGTTTATGATGCCGCGACAGACAGCGGGTATCGCCAAGTAGCGGTGATAACGAACATCACTCCGTTAGTCGCTAAGCTAACGCCCCAAGAGTTAGCAACTAAAACATCCGACTACTTAGATGCAAATAAAAATAGCCTAAGCACTAATTCCAATGAAGTTCATATCAGAGTCAGCGAACACCGAATCTTACTTAACGCCTATCCAAAAAAGTCTGCAAATGATAGCCAGTTTGCAGCCTTAAACGATTTGCAGCCCGGTGATGAGATATTCATGAGCCTAGCACTGGCGCCGTTGGCTACTTCTGAACAAGCAGTCAATAACCCTACTGGCTTTGACAGTTATCGCTGGTTACGAGGTCGGCATATTGATGGCGTTGCAAATATTTTGGCCGTTAGCCCTACATTGGTAAATAGTAGCGAAATTAGCAATGAAATCAGCGCTGAAAAATATTCGAAGCAGTCGCTAGACTCTGATTCATATTTTCAGCGCTTTCGTACTCGTATTGATCAAGGGCGTTGGCGATTACGACAGCATTTCTATCAAGACTGGTCAGCACAAACGACAGCAGAGCAACAAGTAAAAGCCGTGACATTAAGTCTGCTCACGGGTGATCGTAGCTTGATTAATCGTGATACTAAGGACTTATATCAACTGGCAGGTATCTCACATCTGCTCGCTATTTCAGGCACGCACGTACTGTTTTTAGCTATTGTATTGGCAGGCATAGTTGTACTGCTGTTTGATCGTAATTATTCAGCGATTTATCGTCGCATTCCGCGCTGGCAAGTGCGCTGGTGGGTAATGATTGGCGCCGCTTTTATTTATGCGCTATTTACGGGTTTTGACGTGCCTGCTGCTCGTACGGCTTGGATGTTATTAGCGATTGGATTTGTCAGATTAACATTGCTCCCTATCAGTACGATGCGTGTGCTATTGGCATTGGCTATATTGATGGCTTGGCGTGACCCTTACGTATTATGGCAGGCGGGATACTGGCTATCTTTTATTGCAGTGGCGTTATTACTCAAGTATGACGATAAATCGTATGAGCATCAGACTACTGCTACAACGAGTTTATACGATGATAAGCCGTGTGCTCATATCAATAGCGCGCTATCTAGCCGTGTTTGGCAAATGGTTAAGCGTGTATTTAAATTACAGTTTTGGCTGTTTCTTACTTTATTACCCGTTACGTTGCTTTTATTCGGTAAGGTGTCGTTATGGGGTCTTTTTATCAACTTATTTGCCATTGGGCTATTCGGTTGGGTGATTGTACCGCTCAATTTATTAGCCGGACTGTGTTACCTACTGGTGCCGAGTATTGCTGATATTCTTTGGGTAATTATTAGTACGATAGTTGGTCATCTACATGATTTAATGAGTTGGCTGACGTCATTGCCAGCGCTATCGGATGCGTGGCTCTATACACCAGTTAATATCGCGATACTATCGATGGCTTTGCTAAGTGCATTGCCTTGGCTGTTGCCACGAGGGTTACTTAGCCGTTGGTTGACGTTGCCACCATTAACGTTGCTGATGATGACGGTGTATGCTAATCAGCAGTCATTCGTCACGATGCCGACCCTATATATTTTGCCGACAGGTGATTCGTATATAACGGCGGCATTGCTACAATATCCTACCGTCAATGAAAACAGTACCAATTGGTTGTTCTTAGCTGATCATAGACCAACCTCTACACGAACGATGCCAAGTAGCCTGACAGCAGACAATTTATCTGAAAATTTAAAGCAGCAACTGGGTAGTTTATCTGTCGATAAGTTAGAGAGTATTGTCGTACAGAGTAGCAGTGACGCCCTGACTGATACGTTAATTCCTGACGATAAGAATACTGCTAATACCAAAAATTCTGAACTACTACCGATGACCGTTGCGCAATTAAATAGTCGTTTATCCATTAGCCAATATTGGCAAGCAGGGCGCTCTGATCGTTGGTCTGAATTTCAGCAAGCCTATAAAATAATTAGGCAATCTGAAAATACGCCTACTATCAGTGCCCAACGTTGTGAGCAAGGTAAAACATGGCGGTCGGCCAACGATGAGTTGTCAGTACAGGCCATCACTGGTTGGACCAAGATAGGTGACACTAGCGTTTGGGATTGTACGATTGCTCTTGATACTAACTTGCCTATACGAGTTCTGAGATACAATGCGGCAGATCCACTCAATTCGTTACCTGCCAATTCGCCTGTTAGCCCTCAAGCGCAAATAATCACCAATCAGTTAACTGGCAAACAGTCAGAGTCTTTCCAGTCGCGTTTGATTTTAAATGCTGATACTCATCAACGCGTTTGGCAAATGTGGTCATTACTATGTTCAGCTGAATCGAATAATGATGACATGCTATTCGAAAATACACGTTGGCTTGGTCATAGTGCTTCGCAGATTACAGGCGATGTCATAGGCCGTCAGGGAATCGATGAAGTTATAACCTATGATAATAACCCTTTAGAAGCGGCATTATCGCTAAACAACTAAATCGCTAAGCAATATTGATAGCATTCCCAATGTCAAGACTACTAATCTTCAAAAGTAAGGCTTATATTATCAGCGTTACAATATAGTGATATTTCACAGTTATACTATTGAACCATTATCAAAATACCACCATACTTAGCAGCCTATTAATACAGGTCACTGACTATTAACACAGGTCACAGATACTGTGAGACAGTATCAGTCAGGTATACACTACCGCTTTAACTGTATTTCTCGACAACCTCATTTTATTGTTTTAGATTGTTTCTAACTTAGGAAGTTATATGCCCAACTGGCCACCAGACCCTAACAAACGTCCTGATAACTCGGCAAATCAGCCAACGCAACCGCAGCAACCAAGCCCGCCAAGTGGACAAGAATGGAAGGTGCTGGAAAACACGTTATTAGCGAGTGTGGTTGAGCAGCGCCGCGCTCGTCGCTGGAGTATCTTTTTTAAACTACTGACCTTTGGTTATATCTTATTGATATTTTTGACCCTTGGTCGTGGTTGCAGCAGTGCGCCAACAGGTATGGACGCAGTCGATACTAGCGACCCACATTTGGCAGTGGTTGAGCTGCAAGGCGTCATCAGTAATGACGATGTGGCCAATGCGTATGATGTTAACGAAGCCTTGAGAGACGCTTTTGCAAACAGTAACTCAAAAGCAGTGGCCTTAGATATCAATTCACCTGGCGGTTCACCGGTACAGTCTGACGAGATTTGGCAGACCATGATGGACTTACGCCAAGAGTACCCAGACAAAAAGCTTTACGCGGTGATTGGTGATATCGGTGCTTCAGGTGCTTATTATATTGCATCTGCCGCAGATGAGATTTATGTTAATCCATCAAGTTTGGTCGGCTCTATCGGTGTCATTATGCCAAGCTATAACGTCAAAGGTTTGATGGATAAAGTTGGCGTAGAAGATCGTACGATTACCGCTGGTGAGTATAAAGATATCTTAAGCTTATCTCGTCCGTTGACTGATTATGAAGAAAATCATGTCGAAAAAGTACTGGCAAACACGCATAAGCATTTCATCAACGCTGTCAAAGAAGGACGCGGCGACCGTCTGAAGAATCCTGAGCAAAACAAACTGTTCTCAGGGCTATTCTGGACAGGTGAGCAGTCTATTGAGCTAGGCTTAGCAGACAAAACAGGTAGTATCACAAGTCTAAGTAAGCAACTAGATCTAGATACGATCATCAGCTATAGCCCAACTGATCCGTTCCAAATGTTTATGGACCGTTTTGCAGTGAAGTTAGGTGCAGGTATTGGCTCTAGCGTTAGTCTTGATGTATTGCCACAAGAAAGCAACACTGGGCAGATGCGTTAAGCGTTTTATGTTTTAGATATAATGTGTATGATTGTTAAGGCTGAGCATATAATTGTGCTCAGCCTTAATTGTATGTAATACCAAATAAAAAACCTTGGCCCAAGTGATAGCCTGATTAAATTAGCTATACAACTATAACCATCAAACACAGTCGTCAAACTTGCCATATAAACATGGTTAGTTTTGAAGGGATTAGTTTTGATGCTGTTGGTTTTAATAAGGGTACAAGGTTCAATTATTAAAATAATATATAACATAAACGATCCCACGAGAGTCTGTCATGAGTGATGAAATAAATTTACAGTCCTTTGCTAAACTGCCTGTCTCTAAAATAACCAATAAACCTGTGCTGCATTTTGCTCATGCTAATGGAATGCCAAGCGCGGTATATGAGCCGTTTTTTGAAGGTTTATCAGAATTTTTTACGATTGAATATATTGCGATGTTGGGTGATACGCCCGATTATCCAGTGGATGACCATTGGCGTAGTCTGACGCAGCAAATCATTGATAGCGTAACAAGTGCTTGCGAAAAGCATGGCGTAGCGCAGGTGGTAGGAGTAGGGCATTCGCTTGGGGCTATGTGTACGTTGCAGGCCACGTATCGTCAGCCTGAATTGTTTGCACAAGCAGTGCTTATGGACCCGCCTTGGATTTATGGCAAAGTCAGCTTGTTGTGGCATTTGGCAAAGACAGCAGACAGATTACCGCTCATGAATAACCGTCTGATGGACAAACTGTCACCAGCTGGCGTGTCTAAGCATCGCCGTGATGTGTGGGATAGCCGGGATGAAGCATATGAGAAAATGCGACATAAAGGGTTTTTTAAGAATTTTGATGAGCGTAGCTTTCAAGGATATATCGATCACGGCTTACATGAGCGAGCGGATGGCAAAGTGACGTTGGCTATCCCTAAAGCCAGCGAAGTCGCTGTGTTCCGTACCAATCCATCTTGGTATTGGCTGGCACCGAATCGTGGCCCCAAAGTGCCTGTGACTTTAATCATTGGTCAAGACAGTATTTTTTTGAAACGTCGCTTTCCGCAGCAGATAAAATCGCGCTTGGGCATCCCTTATGAAACTCATGAAGGAGGGCATATGTTCCCACTTGAGCATCCAGAGTCTGTCTCAACGCTAGTGTTAGGATTGATCAAGCAGCAATTGTCCAAATAAACGCAACATATCATCAATCATGTTTGTAATAGATATGAGCTGCCAGAGTATTTTTAAGTGATATTTTTATGCCAAAAAACCTAATTGCGCTATCTAGTACAACTGTCTCACCTAAGTCTCTGCCGCTATTTTCGCGCGTGGGTACATTCGTGCTAACAGTAGGAATGGTGCTTGCGTTTTTTATCAGTCAGTTGGTAGGTGTTTATATCGCTGGCAAGTTGGTATTACCTAACGATGAAAAGACATCGATAGGGCGTATATTCTATTTTGGTAGTAATGACGGAACGGTTGTAAGCCTGTCTATACTTATCGGCTGTATATTGCTAGTGGCCATTAGCGTGCTTATCATTCGTTTAAAAGGTGGCAGTCTGCGTCAATACCTAGCCTTAAAGCCGTTCTCACCGTCGGTGGGTATAGGAATGTTGGGGCTACTACTGATATTTATGATTGCCAGTCAGGCGCTGACGTATGTACTCGATATGACGCCGTTGGTGTTTGTTGATCCACTCTATCAGTCTGTCATTTCGGTTTGGCTGTTGGTCTTTGCCATGGTGGTCGTCGCACCAATTTATGAAGAAGTTATTTTTCGTGGTATATTGTGGTCAGCCATCGCAGAACAGTTCACAGCACCATCATATTCAGCGAATCATGGGGCGATTGTCGCCAGCATTGTGACAAGTTTGATATTTGCTGTGATCCACGTACAGTATGGTATCTATGAAATCAGTACCATCGTAGTGTTGGCATTGATATTTTGCTATGCACGGATTAAGTCAGGCTCGCTATTACTGACAATCGTACTACACATTGCTAATAATGGTGCAGCGATGTGGCAGTATATTGCGCAAGCGTCGTAGATAAAATGCTGACCACAACGATGGCTGGCATGTAAATTCTATCGAGCCAGTCAGATATCAAAATTTGGCTATGCATCAGGATTTAATAGTAGCACTTCATCGGCAGCTCGCTTGATATCATCAATCGTAAGCTGAGGTTTGCCGCTCAAGGCTTGACGCCATTTACGCGCGCCCATCAAACCTTGGAAAAGTCCTAAATAATGCCGTGTCATCGTTGGCAGCGCTTCGCCTTTTGCAATTTGTTCTTTGAGATATGGATATAGCTGCTCTAAAATCTCCGAGCGCTTAGGTATTGTCTCAGGAGTTGCCTCATCCCATAAGCTATTGGCCTCTGCTAATAGATACGGATTGTGATAAAACGCCCGACCAATCATCACGCCATCGATATGCTGTAAATGCGTTTTAATGTCCTCAATTGTATCGATACCGCCATTGATTTCGATATCTAGCTCAGGAAAGTCCTGTTTTAGACGGTACACATCATCGTAACGCAGCGGTGGTATCTCGCGGTTTTGCTTAGGGCTGAGCCCTTGCAACCATGCTGTACGCGCATGTACGATAAATCGAGTACAACCTGCCGCTGCAACTGTCTGTACAAAGTCCACCATAAACTCATAACTATCAAAGTCATCGATGCCAATACGATGTTTGACCGTCACAGGAATATCGACTGCGGCTTGCATATGCTTGACCAAATCAGCGACGGTCTGAGGTTCTGCCATCAAACAGGCACCTATCTTATTGTGCTGTACGCGATCTGAGGGACAACCGACGTTGATATTGACTTCATCATAGCCATACTGCTGAGCAAACTCTGCGCATTGCGTCATCTCACGGATGTCTGCACCGCCCAGCTGTAATACAAGAGGATGCTCAAGCGTATCAAAGCGCAAATGCCGTGCTCGATTGCCATGAATCAATGCACCAGTACTGATCATCTCGGTATAAAGATAAGTATGCCGATTAAACAGTCGTGCAAAATAACGATAATCTGTCGTAGTCCAGTCGATCATTGGCGCAACTGAGAGGCGTTTGTTGGTCATATCAACCATGGTGATTAAGCCTTAATATTTGTGTCTTAAATAAATGGAGAAGGTGCAATGGATGAGATATACCATTGCACCTTATTTTCAAGATTTTCTAGAGCTTCAAGCGTTATGCGAAGCGGCGATTGACTGTTTACTTATACAATAACGTGGTCAATCTTTTTCAATTCGGGCAAATTATAAAAATAAAGCCCCATGATAATACCGATAAAGCCAATAAAGGCAATGTACAGTGCTGGTGAAAAGCTGACTAGAGTCGTGGCGTATCCAAGACCAAAAGGTATCAGTACACCCACGATACCCTGTGTGACATTGTTGCAAAAAGCAACGCCGGTGAGACGTACATTGGTCGGAAACAGCTCTATAAGGATAGCAGGGACCATACCAATCACGCCAGCACAGAAGCCCAAAATCGCATACATGATTAATATATAATCACCGCCCGCCTGTAAATGGTAAAAGAACGCCAACATTTGAGCAATCAGTAAAATTGAACCGATTGCCAACACTTTACCAAAATTCTCGTGATTAGAAATCATCCCGTAGAATATACAGCCAAAAATTATAAATATGATGCCCAAGCTATGGGAGAACCCGAACAAATCACTGTCTAACGAAAAGTTTATCTCTATCAAGTCCGGTAATAGCAAAACGATAACAGTAGAAATGCTAGAGATTACTAGTGTCAGTACCATACCGATAAAAATGGAATGTTTGCAGTGTTTGAAGAGTAACGTCAGCGGCTTGCCTGCATTTTTGCCTGTCTTCGGTTTTACGAGTGCTAAAAAGAAAGGCGTCTCTCCAACCAATCGCCACACCAATAACGGCAAAGCACTTAGTACAGCGGCCACTAAAAATGGCAAGCGCCATCCGTACTCGGTTAACTCGGCTGTAGTCATAAAGCTAGAGAGCCACATGAAAAATGCATTTGAGAATAAAACGCCCACAAAGAAGCTGGCAGTCACGTAGCTACAAGCTACTGATAAATACTGTCTGGGCACATGCTCTGCCACAAATACCCAAGATAAGGGAACATAAAGTCCGTATGCCATACCCTGTATAATTCTTAATAAAATAAATAAAGCAGGCGCAAAGATGCCCCACTGTGCATAAGTGGGCAAAAATGCCATCGCTAGGAGACTACATGCGGTGACTATGATACTTAGCAATAAAACGGGCTTTCTACCTTTTATATCACCATAACGACCGATGAGAACACCTCCGATTGGACGTGCTAAATAACCGATAACAAAAAGCCCCATTCCTTGCAGTTTAGCAACTCTAGGGTCAGCATTAGCAGGAAAAATCGCCGCTGAAACAATATCTGAGATATACAAGTAAATCAAAAAATCAAAAAATATCACAGCGCTGATGAAGCTAATGAACATCACTATGTTTTTGTCTTTAGTAGACATTAGGGCGTATTGAGAACGAGACGGCATAATAGATCACATATCCACAGAGTAAAGTGGTCATTAAGACGATCATCGTTTGGATAACCGGCCATGGTAAAAACGGCAAATCAAGATATATAAAAGATGATTTGCCGAAACAATAAGTTGGGTGTTTAAAATAAAAGTTTTTGAATAGTACTTTGTTTACTTGATACAACTGAGTCGCAGAACTAAATGTTCTAATGGTTTAGAGCTGTCGAAATTAATAAGCTATATATTTACAACAGCCAGTCAATGGGCAACCAAGACATAATGGTTAGCCAAACATGGTCACCCATGTCCACTCGTGGCTCTGAGTCATAGACTACTTTTTTGCCTTTCTCCATGGTGTGCCATTGCAGATTGCCATTTTCTAGCAGCTTGACCTCATACGCTTGATTTAACAGATCGTCGCTCAAAGCACCATGCAGCTGCCTTGCTAGCTCGTCATCATTAATAATCACGCCCATTTCGGTATTGATATTGGCAGAGCGTGGGTCAACGTTGTATGAACCGATAAAGACTTGATAATCATCTACTGCAAACGTTTTTGCGTGCAAACTGGTCGAAGATTGGCTACGTGCTCGCCACAGTTTATTGTCACGTTTTTCTTCAGCAGCGGTCGATTTAAGCTCATATATTTTGACGCCTGAACGAAGCAGGCGAGGTCGCCACTGGCTATAACCAGAATGCACGGCAGTCACATCGGTCGCATCAAATGAGTTGGTTAATATCTTAATATCGACACCAGCTTCAGCCAGTTTAACCAACGTATCGACGCCATCTTTGGTCGGTACAAAATAAGAAGAAATAATCGTCAATTTCTTGGTTGGGCTACCAAGCAAGTTACGCAACTGATGAACCAAGTTGGTATCGGCAGGAACTGTTTTACTTAGTTTGCCGACATCATCACTCAAGAATTGCATATCGGTCCAACGGAAAGGCACACGCTTGTTGATCAAGTCACTATCAATCGTAGAGTCTTTGATCGCAGCTTTATAAACCGTCAAGCTGCTGCCTTCGTTGTTTTCTTCATCCAGACCGAGCTTATCTAAGGCCTTTAAAAAATCAGGCGTAACGTCATCATCAAATTTTGCTAAGGTCTCGATATCAAATGATAAAGGCGATGACCAATAGTCATAAAAGCTGTTATCAATATCTGCAACGACTTTACCAATCAGTAAGACATCCAAATCTGCAAATTGGCTGCTTTGGTCATTGCTAAGGTATTCGTTGCCGATGTTACGCCCGCCGATGATAGTAATTTGCTTATCAAAGGTCATGCTCTTATTGTGCATGCGGCGATTGATACGCGGCAAACCAGTTACATAGTTCAACGTTGGAAACTTACGATGCATCAAAGGGTTGATGATACGCACCGCAATATTGGGGTGACTAGCAAAGCGTAACAAATGCTGGTCGAACTTGGCACTATTATTAAAATCATCTAACAATAAGCGCACAATCACACCGCGCTCAGCTGCGTCCCATAAGTCTTTTAACAGAAGCTGACCAGCCTGATCGTTATGCCAAATATAATACTGCGCATCAATATTGCGCGTGGCCATATCTGTCAAGATGCTACGTGCCGCAAAAGCATTGGCTCCGGTCACGATTGGATGATAGCCAGACAAGTCAGGATGAATATCGTTTTGCGCACTAATAGCCGAGACCAAATCCGTGCTGCTAGTTTTAATCGTCTCACCTTGCGTCGTTTGCTCGTCTGAATATAGCGCCTCTACACGCGCTGATAGTGCTTGGCTTTCCGGTAAATGTGGCTGCTTCGGCAAACTCTGGCAAGCACTAAGCCCTAAAGTCAGTCCTAGGGTTAGACTCAACGATAAGCTGCTTGGTTCTATACTGAACATCGACATAACGAATTTACCTTAATGAGCCTAAATGTACTGATAAATAATGATTCTGAGTGCTTAAATCACTCTTTTTAGATGTATTACCAGACTGTTGTTGTATTACGCGTGGCAAAATCTAAATCGTCGCTAAGCTTAGCAGCTGTTGCGATATCTGCCTATTATAAATACGTTATTTTTGTTAGATTTAGCGCACGAAATCATTGTTTTTTAAGTAGTGTTTAACTATATATGTGGCAGATTTTAAGTAGTAGAATTGATACATCTTTGGTATTCGAAAATAATATTTAATGGCCATTTGAAACCAGCTGTGCGGAATAAGTCGACATGATATGATAACGCTGATGAATTCGGTCGATAATCAGAAGAATAAGCAGTCATTTTATTTCAATTAAAAGACCAACCAATAAAATACTAATCAATAAAATACCAACCAAAGTAACGGAACGTTTATGAGTCAGTCGCAAAACCATGATGAGAGCAGTTTGAACAAGTTAGATTCAAACTGGCGCAACGATGCCTTAGATTTAGGGCTTGATTATGGCATGCAGACCATCGCAGTGCGGGCAGGTCAACACCGTACAGACGAAGGCGAGCATTCAGAGCCTATTTTTACCACCAGCTCTTACGTTTATCGTTCAGCCGCTGATGCTGCTGCTCATTTTGACGGTACAAAAACAGGCAATGTCTACTCTCGTCATACCAATCCAAGCGTACGTACTTTTGAGCGTCGTTTAGCCGCACTAGAGAATGGTGAACGCGCGGTTGCAACTGCCTCTGGTATGGGCGCTATTTTGACCATGTGCTTGGCATACCTAAAAGCGGGCGACCATTTGCTAGCGGCCAACCAGTTATTCGGCTCATCTATCGGTCTGTTTAATAATTATATGGCCAAGTTTGGTGTTGAAGTCAGCTACGTTGATTGCTTCGACAATGAAGCATGGGCCAATGCCGTTCAACCAAATACCAAGGTGATTTATTGCGAAAGCCCAAGTAATCCATTGGCGCAGATTTGTGATATCGGTTATCTGAGTCAGCTATGTAAGGCCAATGACATATTACTCGTCGTTGACAACTGCTTTGCGACACCAGCATTGCAGCGCCCATTAGATTTGGGTGCGGATGTGGTGATTCACTCTGCGACCAAATATTTGGATGGTCAGGGTCGCGTATTAGGCGGTGCGTTGGTCGGCAGTGATGAGCTGATGCAAGAAGCATTTACCGTGGTGCGCTCTGGCGGTATCAGCATGAGTCCGTTCAATGCTTGGGTATTTACCAAGGGGCTTGAGACGCTCAAATTGCGTATGCAAGCGCATTGCCAAAATGCCAATCAAGTAGCAGAATTTTTAGTCAATCATCCTAATGTCAGTACCGTACACTTTTCAGGCTTGAGTGACCATTCTGCGCACGAGCTTGCTACACGTCAGCATCATATGAAAAATGGTTACGGTGCTATCATGGGCTTCGAAGTCAAGGCATCTGATAGCCGTGATACAAAGGAAGCGGCGTGGCATGTGATTGATTCAACCCAAATGGTCTCTATCACCAATAACTTGGGCGATGCCAAAACTACGATTACTCATCCTGCAACCACCACGCATTTCCGTCTAACTGCCGAGGCACGTGCCGAAGCTGGCGTTAAAGACGGTCTGATTCGTCTATCGGTAGGTCTGGAAGATGTAGAAGATATTATTAAAGACTTGGCACGTGGTTTAGACAGTTTGTAAAGATAGCGGTATAATGCCGTCAGTATTTTATTTTAAACTTTAAAGTATCCCATTTATTATTATAAGACAAAGAGGCAACTATGAACATTCAAGCATTGATGCAACAAGCACAAACGATGCAAAAGAAAGTAGAAGCAAACGTTGAAAACGCTAAAAAAGAACTTGCTAACAAAGAAGTACAAGCAGAAGCGGGCAGTGGCCTAGTTAAAGTAACGATGACTGGTCGTCATGTGGTTAAGCGTTTGACTATTGATCCAAGTCTGTTAGAAGATGAGCCAGATATGATTGAAGATCTTATCGCTGCTGCTATCAATGATGCGGTTCGTCAAGCAGATGCACTGTATGAAGAAACGATGGCTGGCGCGACTTCAGGTATGGGTCTGCCACCAGGTATGCAAGGCATGT
Organism: Psychrobacter sp. NPDC077938; assembly: GCF_044542635.1. Classification (NCBI taxonomy): domain Bacteria; kingdom Pseudomonadati; phylum Pseudomonadota; class Gammaproteobacteria; order Moraxellales; family Moraxellaceae; genus Psychrobacter; species Psychrobacter sp. NPDC077938. The sequence continues at coordinate 243,925 of NZ_JBITUW010000003.1, read as the reverse complement.
TTTAAGCATTAAATACTTCATACTGAAGACAAAAATGGGGTTGTTATCGATACGATACGACCCCATTTTTATAGCTACGATTTATAAATTCAGTTAGATAAAGTCAACTAAAGGAAGCTACTTTGCTTACAGCCAAATTTGATCAGCTGGTCAAACAGCTGCGTATATTGCCAGGCGTCGGTCAAAAAAGTGCCCAACGAATGGCGCTACATCTGCTCAGTAAAAAACGCCCACAAGGTATGGCACTCGCCCAAGCACTAGATGAAGCCATGCGTGATATTGTTGAATGTCAGCGTTGCCATAGCTTTAGTGATGAGGCTGTATGTCCGCTATGCCAAGACGTTAGACGTGATGACAGTCTGCTATGCGTGGTCGAGACAGCAGCAGATGTGATGGCGATTGAGCAGACAGCTGGTTACCGTGGTCGTTATTTCGTGTTGGGCGGGCATCTATCGCCAATTGATGGTGTCAGCGCCGATGACTTAAATATTGATCAGCTCGTATGGCGAGTGAAGCAAGAGCCTGTCGAAGAGCTAATACTTGCAACAGGTACGACTGTCGAAGGTCAGACTACGGCGCACTTTATCAGTGAGGCAGTCAGTCGTCATGTCAATAAAGTGACGCGCTTAGCTCAAGGTGTACCGATGGGCGGCGAGCTTGAGTATTTGGATAGTATGACGCTTGGTCAAGCCATGCAAAATCGTTCTTTTTTATAATGTTTTGATTGCTTCAAAGTCTTACCCAATTCATTTCTTGGAATTGCTATAATTACTTTATTATTGTTTATCTTTTAATTTTATTAAGGCGCGGTTTAGCGTTTTATTTTCTCCTATTAATGCAGGTATCTGCCCGTGTCTAACAACGTTTCAAACGCCTCAGCTCAATCAAATGCTTCTGATATCAATGATGGCTCATTACAAGAAGCCGCTAATACTGAGCCAATGTCAGCAGCCACGTCATCTGAGTCAGTGTCTAATACTCCAGATGCTGAGGTGCTAGATATTGATGCACTATTGGATATTGCTGATGACGTTGCTATTACATGGGTACGTAAGCAAAGCGATTTAGATGAGGTTATTGATGCCTTAGCGACTTGCGGACGCGTGGCCTTAGATACTGAGTTTATCAAGCGTGACACTTATTACCCGCGCTTGGCACTGGTGCAATTAAATACTGGCAATCATGTTTATCTACTGGATGCACCCCAGTTGCAACTGGCTGAGCTGTGGGAGGCGCTACGCAAAGTAGATGTGGCTATCTGGCATGCCTGCGGCGAAGATTTGGGCATTTTTTATCTGTTGTCTGGCTGCCCACCGTTGACCAATATCTTTGATACGCAAATTGCGTTGTCTTATCTAACGGGCCAATTGCAAATGGGGTATCAGCAGGCATTGGCTGATCAGCTAGATATGCATATTGATAAAGAACATAGTCAGTCTGATTGGCTCCAGCGTCCGTTGACAGATGAACAAGAGCAATATGCTATCGATGATGTGCGTTATTTGCCAGCGCTATATCTCAGTATCGAGCATGCGCTTAAGGCGCAAGGTTTATACGATTATGTTTGGGCTGACTGTCAGCTTTATGCCAGTGATTTGCATGACACGCAGCACGTCGAAGATGAAGCGATGTATCTAACGATGGCAGATTATCGCTATAACTCGCAGCAAATGGCGATACTCAAAGGAGTGGCTACATGGCGAGAAGAGCTGGCACGTGCGACCAATCAACCGCGTACCTTTGTGATAAAAAAACAAGCAGTTCGTGAAATTGTCACTGAAAAACCAAACAGTATGCGCGAGCTGGCACATAAAACGACCATGCACCGTAGTATGCTGCGACTATATGGCGAAGAGCTGCTGAAAGTAATCAGAGATGCCAAGAGTCTACCCCCTACAGAGCATCCAGACTGTCTGGTGCCACCATATCGCTCAAAAAACAAAGTATTATCAAAAGCAGTACAGCAAGCGATTGATGAGCATGCGCGAGAGATCGGTATACCTGCCAGCGTATTGATGCGTAAAAAATGGCTAGGGCAGTTGTATGAAGTGGTTGCTCTTGATAAAGATGTGAGCGAACTGCCGCAAGGGCTAAAAGGTTGGCGTAACGACTGGGTCATCAAAACTTTAATTCCAGTCATCAAAAAGCATAAAACCGAACTGCAGCAAGGCATGGGTATTCGTGTTCAATAACTAAGCATTCAATAAGGCAATACCCGATAAGATAGAGAGCTTACATTAAAGCGTTTATGTCATTCTTAGCGTTTAAATCGTCCATGCTCTAAAAAGTATCGAGTCTGCTCGGCGACCTCTGGATTCACTAGCATGCCAGTGTGCGACACTGGCATGGTTATATGATCAGCTGCACCCTCTATTTTTGTTTCTTCTATATAGACTGTCCCGTCATGTGCAAGCTGCTCGTTAAGGGGTGGCTTGTCAGATTTGCGCAGTTTGCGATTATGATATTGCAAAAAAAGCTGACCTAGACCATAAGGACGGTTGCCAGCGATGATACCTAACGTCACGTGTTTAGGTAATGGTGCGACTGTACCGTCGAGGGCGTCGACATACGAGCGACCTACGACAGCAGGAGTCAATCGCCAAATATAATCTGCACAAACACTACCTATATGCGGTGTTCCTAGCGTCACGCAACGTCCAATTTTCCATTTTGGATACTGAGTAACAAAATCACGAATGATCAAACCACCCAAACTATGCCCGACCAAATCTATAGGATGATCTGGGTAATGGTTTGTTTCTAGCCAGCTATTTAGGCGAGCGCTATTGGTTTTGATACCATCACGCATACTACGGTAACCATACTGATGGGTATCAAATCCTGCTATTTGCAGGCGTTTGGCTAATGGTCGCATGATCCATGGGATTTGATGTAGCCCGTGAATTAGAATAACGCGAGTTTTTTGTTTAGGCGCTTTATGTTGCATAGCAGTGTCCAAATGATTGCGTAAGAAATTTAATATAAATAGCTTATTGTTGATATAAGCTTTTATTACACTGAGTTCTTATCGTTTATTTTATTGATAATATTACCTGCTAATATAATAGATAAAAAGTCAGCAAAATAAAAACCTCCAAGTCAGCTGCTGACTTGGAGGTTTTTTGACAATAAATGAGCTGTTATCAAAAATGATAATTACATATAGTTTTCGATACTTGGGCAAGAGCACATTAGGTTCTTATCACCATACGCATCATCGACACGCGCGACACTTGGCCAGAACTTGTTTGCACGGATGTATGGTAGTGGGAATGCAGCAGTCTCACGGCTGTAAGGATGCGTCCACTCTTCACTAGTAATCATAGCTGCGGTATGCGGTGCATTGACTAATGGGTTGTCTTCTAGCGTCCAGTTATCTTCACCAGCTTTGGCTTTCATGGCTTCAGCTTTGATAGATTTTAGCGCACTGATAAAGCGATCCAACTCTTCTTTTGACTCAGACTCTGTTGGCTCAATCATAAGCGTGCCAGCGACTGGGAAGCTCATCGTTGGTGAATGGAAACCATAATCCATCAGGCGCTTAGCGATATCGCTTTCCGTGATGCCAGTTTCTTCTTTTAACGGACGAATATCGATGATACATTCGTGAGCTACGCGGCCGTTTTTGCCAGCATATAGGACAGGGTAGTGACCTTTTAATTCAGCTGCCACATAGTTGGCGTTTAGTAATGCCAACTCCGTTGCTTTTAATAAGCCATCACGGCCCATCATAGCAATATACATCCATGAGATAGGTAAGATGCTCGCTGAACCATAAGGTGCTGCTGATACTGCTGAGCAGTCCTTTTGTGCATTATGTACAGGGCTCAAGGTATGGTTGGCCATAAACGTTGCCAAATGCGCTTTCATACCGATAGGGCCCATGCCTGGACCGCCGCCGCCATGCGGAATACAGAAGGTTTTGTGCAGGTTCATGTGCAATACATCAGCACCAACGTCTGCAGGTTGCATCATGCCTACCTGAGCATTCATGTTCGCGCCATCCATATAGACCTGCCCACCATGCTTGTGAGTCAAATCACAGATATGACGGATGCCTTCTTCGAATACACCATGCGTCGATGGATAAGTGATCATTAGCGCACCTAGGCGATCGCTATATTCTTCACATTTGGCCGTTAGGTCATCGATATCAACGTTGCCGTTTTCATCAGTTTTGACCACGACCACTTGCATACCCATCATCATAGCGGTAGCAGGGTTGGTACCGTGCGCTGACATCGGAATCAGGCAAACATCGCGATTGGTTTCGCCCAATGACTCATGATAACGGCGAATCGCTAACAGACCAGCATATTCACCAGAGGCGCCAGAGTTTGGCTGCATAGAGACATCATCAAAACCAGTAATGGCTTTTAATTGATCTTGCAAGCTATCGATCATCGCGATATAGCCGGTGACTTGGTCGCGCGGTGCAAAGGGATGCACATTGGCAAACTCAGGCCAAGTAATCGGTAGCATCTCACTGGTGGCGTTTAGCTTCATGGTACAGCTACCCAGTGAAATCATGCTGCGGTTCATCGCTAGATCTTTGTCTTCAAGCGACTTTAGGTAGCGTAGCATTTCATGCTCGGTGTGATGCGAGTTAAATACTGGATGAGTCAAGATCTCATCCGTACGCAGGTGTGCGCTGTCAAGTGAGACGCGAGCTGTTTCAGGTAGATCGTGTGACTTGTTGACGAATAGCTGAGTCAAGGTGTTGAAATCTTGCTGATCGCTGGTTTCACTAAAGGCAACGCTCAATTTGGTGTCGCTTAGACGCCATAAGTTATAGCCAACGTTGTCTGCATTTTTAAAGATTTGAGTAGCAAGCTTCTCTGAACCACAATCAACCACGACTGTATCGAAGAATTGATCATGTACCACGCTCAAGCTGCTGTCGTTAGATTCTGTGATAGCATCAGCAAACGCAGTGGCAAACGCATGAATACGAGTGGCAATACGTTTTACGCCGCCTGGACCATGATATACCGCGTACATACCAGCGAGGTTGGCCAGCAATACTTGCGACGTACAGATGTTTGAGTTGGCTTTTTCACGGCGGATATGCTGCTCACGCGTTTGTAGAGCCATACGCAGAGCTGTATTGCCTTGTGCGTCTTTTGATACGCCGATGATACGACCAGGTGCTGAGCGTTTGGCTTTGTCAGAGAACGCAAAGTAAGCGGCATGTGGGCCACCAAAGCCCATTGGAATACCGAAACGCTGCGTGCTACCTAGCGCTACGTCAGCACCCATGTCAGCTGGTGATTTCAATAGTACCAAGCTCATGATGTCGCTGACGACACTGACGTACGTTTTGTTTTCTTTTACTGCACTGATGACATCTGTTAAGTCTTTAACGTCGCCTTCAGCACCAACATACTGGAATAGCGCACCGAAATAGTCGCCTGATTTAGCCGTTTCAAAATCACCAACAACGACTTCCCAACCGAAGTATTTCGCACGAGTATTAATAACATCTAGCGTTTGTGGATAGACGCGCTCATCGACGAAATACTGCGTTGATTTACTTTTGCTCACACGCTTTGACATCGCCATCGCTTCTGCCGCTGCTGTTGCTTCATCAAGCAATGACGCACCAGCCAGCTCAAGACCAGTCAAATCGATACATACTTGTTGGAAGTTCAGCAATGCTTCTAAACGACCTTGAGCGATTTCCGCTTGGTAAGGCGTATAAGCGGTATACCAACCTGGATTTTCAAGTACGTTGCGCTGAATGACCGCCGGCATACGAACAGGAGAATAGCCTTGACCGATATAGCTTTTGTTAACAGTGATGTCATCTGCCATCGTGCGTAGTTTGGCAAGTGCAGCGTGCTCACTCATCGCCACTGGCAAATCCAATTCTTTGTGCAAACGTACTGGCTCAGGCACAGTGTCATTGATAAAGCTTTGCATATCTTTATAACCAACAGCGCTGAGTAGGTCAGCTTGCTTGGTCTCATTTGAACCTAAGTGGCGATAGACAAATTCAGCTTCGTTGAACAATCCTTGAAAGGTATCAAACGATGGGTTTTGAGAGATAGTCATGACAATCCTTGGTTAAGGGAGTAATAAACAAAATAGCAATTAAGGGAATAATATGAGCGGTACGTTATACGTAATGCACAAACTGTTTTTGATCAAAACGGAACTGGGTGTTGTAAACGCCATTGTCAGCACGTTCACCTGCGCCAATCATCATAATGATATGCTGATCGTCGCCTAGGCCTAGTAATCGCTTCATAGCAGGCTCATCAAAGCCGCCCATGGCACAGCTATCAAACCCATGAGCACGTAGTGCTAGCATGAGGTTTTCGGCGGCAAGTGCGGTGTTATTGGTTGCCCAGTTTTTGGTGTCTTCAAACGTATAGTAAGGCGATTTAATTGGGCCTTTTACGCGTCTGACCACTTGCGTAGCACCCCATTTCGCAGCCGAAACCACGTTGGCTGGGCCGCGCAAAAAGTCCATCGTGACGACTTTGTTGTAGTAGTCTTTCACTTTCTTAGGTACTGGCTGATCAGGGTATTCGCGCAATACTTGCTTAGCGTGATCGTGCCAAACGTCAGTACGAGCAACGATGGCAATCAAACGAGCTGATGTTTTTGCGGCGTTTTGATTCATGCAGTTTTTGACGGCGCGTTTGCGATTGTCAGCATCATCGATAACATAAAATTCCCACGGCTGTAGGTTGCTAGAGTTTGGCGCTAGCATGGCCAAACGCAGACAGTCTGCCAATACATCGTCAGGGATAGGTGTGTCAGTAAAACGACGCACGGAACGGCGTGACTCTACGATATCGCGAAAGGCTTGTAGCTGCGGCGTATGATCTGGCGTGGCAATGGGGTCTTTATTATCGGTGTTGGCATTCATATTAGGATCCATGCTGAAAATTGGGTTATCAGTTTGCGTCGTTATTGATAGCACGTATTCATTGGGATTCGAATAGGTGATCAATACGAGTCAATGAGATAACGCTTGGTAGCAATAACATCGGACGATAATGATTGTTGGAGATCTACATATAAAGCTGCTTTCAAATAACAAGCATGGTCAATGAGCCAATACTTTTAATGAGAAAGGTTGTTCAAACAGTTTAAATAGAGAGTATAGATACCAGCTGTTGCCAGTATCTATGATGTTTAGTCAAGGCTAGTGCTTCGTACGAGCTAATATCTTACAAGTACTAATGTCTTGTGAGAGCATGCTTAGCTTACGTGCTTAGCTTATAAGTCGCTTTCGTACTCGTCAGCAGTCATTAGTGCTTCGTAATCAGCGATGTTGTCAGGCTTCATTCTGAAGAACCAACCTTCGCCGTATGGGTCAGAGTTGATGATTTCAGGATCATCTTCTAGTGCTTCGTTGATAGCGATCACTTCACCTGAAATAGGGGCATAAACGTCAGAAGCGGCTTTTACTGATTCAACAACTGAGATTTCGTCATCAACAGCGATGATATCGCCCACATCTGGTAGCTCAACGAATACCACATCACCCAATAGATCTTGAGCATGGTCAGTGATACCAACAGTGATCGTACCGTCGTCTTCTAGGCGTAGCCACTCGTGACTCGCAATATATTTTAGCTCTGCTGGGATGTTGCTCATGGTCTCTCTCCTAAGTGATAGAGGTTAATTAACAAAAATAATGGAGGCTAGGCGTGTCGTCATTTTTATACTCGTGTGCAAAATGACAACGCGCTCTAATGATAGAATTTATAAGACCTAAGAGTCAAACTGTTGCTTGCCGTTACGGACAAAAGGTAGCTTCAATACGCGTACATCGACGAACTTACCTTTGCCGCGTAGATCGACTTGTACACTGTCATCTTCTGATAAGCTGGCAGGCACACGGGCAATCGCGATTGAATTTTTTAGGCTAGGGGAGAATGTGCCGCTGGTGATAATGCCAGTTTGCTCATTATCAGTGCCTTGATTGATAGTCACTGTCATGCCTTCACGCAATACGCCACGCGTGGTCAATAGCAGACCCACTTGCTTCATAGCGGTGTTGTCTTCTTTTGACTGCTTACGTTTGCTGACCAATGCTTCACGGCCGACAAAGGCGCGGTCGTCTTTGAGCGCTAGCGTCCAGCCCATGTTGCATTCATAAGGGCTAACATTCTCATCCATGTCATGACCATAAAGGTTCATGCCTGCTTCCATACGCAAAGTATCACGCGCGCCAAGACCAGCAGGTTTGATACCATTTGCTTTTAGCTGCTCAAAGAAAGCAGGGGCATCATCAGCATGCATAATGACCTCGACGCCATCTTCACCAGTATAACCAGTACGAGCCACAAACCAATCAGTGCCTTCGATATCGGTCAAGTCAGCACCAACGAAAGGTTTTAGTGCTGCTAAGGTATCTGCCCAACTTGGTTTGGCTTGAGCCAGTTTTGCAATAGCATTTGGACCTTGGACGGCGAGCATAGCAAGCTCAGGACGCTCGGTAATCACAATATCGAAACCTTCAGCGACTTTATTAAACTGTGCTAAGTCTTTATCACGAGTGGCTGCGTTAGAGACGATACGGTACTCAGTTTCTTCTGCATTCATCAGGTAGACGATCAAATCATCGATGACGCCGCCTTGCTCATTGAGCATACCAGAGTACAGCGCTTTACCAGCGGTAGTGAGTTTGTTGACATCGTTTGCGAGCAGCTTTTGTAGCCAAGCTTTGGTGTCAGCGCCTTTGATATCAGTCACAACCATATGTGAGACATCAAACATACCTGCATCTGTGCGTACTGCTTCGTGCTCTTCGATTTGTGAACCGTAATGAATGGGTAATTCCCAACCAGAAAAATCGACCAGTTTGCCCTCACTATCAATATGAGACTGGTAAAAAGGGGTGCGCTGAGGAGCTTGGTTGCTGTTAGAGTCTTGAGAATGGGTATCAGTCATAACAAATCCTTATGTGTACATCAGTCGTACTCGGCAGAGTAAGGAGTGATGCGCAACGTAAAAGTAGCGAGAAGCAATATTGCAAGGCGCAAATATCACATCAAAGGGTGACACAGAAAGCAAAGATGAAGACGTAAGCCAAACAGACGCTATACGTCAGTTTAAGCTAAAGCCCTATCTGTCCTGTGACCTGAGATTTTCAACACGAATCATCATTCTTGGGCAGTTATATGAGCCCTATCATCGATGATAGCGTATTTTCTCCCCTTCGGTGGGTAAGACGTCGTCCGTGCTTACCACTCTCCAGATTTGTTATGCCTTATGTTTGATAAAAAAGTAGTGCGCTATGAGCGTCATACTACTAAACACTATCAAACAACAGTGACATGCGTTTTTCAGTCCTTTTACCTGAGCGATTGGCAGGGTGGATGCGCCTTCGGTGGTTATCTAACAATTGCGATAGTTGTATAACCAATAGGGTTTAATACAAAAACGATGCTGATAAACTCTCTCCTGAAAAACGCTTTTATTATGAAAGGTTCAAAGCGCTTTTACAAGTCATCAAAGCCATTAAAATAAATAAATTTGGCAAAAATAATGTTTTGATAGGGAAGTCTGTCAAATAGGTTATGTTTTACAATGATATTTTTATCTCTCATATCAGCGTTTTATCTGTGTGTTTTGACAAAAATTACGATAGCAAAACGCAAAGCGACTACTGGTATTTGCCTGAAATATGCTAACCTACGCCCATAGTTTCTGATAGGTGGTTTTTATGCATTGCGATATTTATAAATTTCCCAAACACGACGACATGTATATCTACATTGCGCGTCCTGATTATCCTGATGATACTGATGAAATCAAAGACTGGCTTGGTGTATTACCAAAAGATTTCCGTGCAGGTTTAGGCCGTAGTAAGTTCGTCATGCATTTGGACTTATCAACTAAAGATAAGCTCGCTCGTGTCGATAAAGAAGAAGTACTGGCAAAATTACAGTCTCAAGGCTACTTTGTGCAGTTGCCGCCGCAAGACGTGATGCGCCGCCAAGCAGAGCTGCGTGCTCGTGAATCGCAGGACAGCATCTACAATTAATAAATTTGTCAGCAAGTAAGTGTGGTAGGACATATCAGTACGCTACCTTGAAAACAGCGTTGATAAAAACCTACGACACATTTGCTCACATGCATTTGAGTAGAGAGTCGTGATAAACTGACACCCTACGCAATGCATATATAAGCCTACATAATGCACAAGTTTGTTATGTAGTTGGCCTCATTCTGGTTCTACAGAACGCACATATACCGCTAGACACAGATTGTGTCACCAGCGATAAACGCAGGTAAATAAACACGCATGGACTGGTTAAAAAATATCTTACATAGCTTACCGCTAGAGTCTATCAGTGACATTCTCGGTGAGATTGCCATTTGGTGGGGCCAAATGGTAAAGGATGTCCCGCCCGCTGATTTGCCGATGTATGCTTATCTGGGCGGTGCTGTTTTGGTACTAGTGCTATGGATACTCGTTGCTCGTGTACTGCCAAAACCATTGGGCGGTATGAGCTGGATGGTTCTGTTTGCAGTATTATTAGCACCAGGTACTGCACTTGGCGATCCTAGCGAGCTTGCACCAGCCAGCATTAGCGTCGTCTATGCTGTGATGATGAAAGATTACGCAGGCGCGGTTGCCAATATGCTGCCGATATTAGTGATACTGGTCGCAGGGTTGTTTGTTGGTTTTGTATGGCAGCTGATACGCAGCGCATTTGCATCAAGTTTGGACAAAGCCCGTAGCCGCAGCGCAGAAGATACGCAGGCAACGTTACAAATGACCACAGGCAGTTATTTGCCAGAAGGCGCTACCGTAACTGAACAGCCTGACACTAACGTGAGCTTAAAAAAAGACAGTACGTTGGCTAAAAAAACAGATAGCGATACGTCTGATAAGTGATAAAAATAAGCTAGGCATTAAGATAGTACTATTGTTTTAGAATTTATTTGATACCCGAATAAAAAGACACCGCTGCGTGTCTTTTTTTGTGCCAGATTGTTTACTAGGCATATAAATAATTGCTCACTATACACTGAACATAACAATTGTTAATAAATGCGAACGCATGAGTATTTTGGCAATGCATCAGGCTGTGCTAATCTAATTTATTCTTTACTAATTTATTCGTTATTAGTCATTCATGTTTTAGACCTATCTATTTATAACAACTTATCTATAACAACAATCGAGATCTGATTATGACCACAGCTGACAATACTAAGAAAAACTTTACTGGTACCAGTAGTTATATTGCTACCGATGATTTGCAACTGGCCGTAAATGCCGCTATGACCTTACAAAAGCCATTGCTGATCAAAGGCGAGCCTGGCACAGGTAAGACATTGCTTGCTGAAGAAGTTGCTGAGAGTTTGGGCATGCCACTGATTACTTGGCACGTCAAATCGACGACTAAGGCTGAGCAAGGACTGTACGAATACGATGCAGTATCACGCCTGCGGGATTCACAGTTGGGTGATGATAAGGTCTATGACATTGCCAACTATATTAAGCCAGGTAAGCTGTGGGATGCTTTTACCAGTACAGAGCGTAGCGTACTACTGATTGATGAGATTGATAAAGCCGATATTGAGTTCCCAAATGACTTGCTACATGAGCTTGATAAAATGTCTTTTTATGTTTATGAGACTGGCGAAACTATTACAGCGGCGCAGCGTCCAGTAGTTATTATTACCTCAAACAATGAAAAAGAGCTACCAGATGCGTTTTTACGTCGTTGCTTTTTCCATTATATCGACTTCCCAGAAGAAGAAACCATGCGCCAAATTATCGAAGTGCATTTTCCAGATATTCAAGAAAAACTGGTCAATGATGCATTGGATATCTTCTATAAACTGCGTGGTATTCAAGGTCTTAAAAAGCCGCCATCAACGTCTGAATTGGTCGATTGGTTAACCTTGTTACTTGCTGATGATATGGCTCAGGATGAGCTAGAAGAAAATTTGCGCGGCGAAAAGTCTATCCCGCCACTATACGGTGCGTTGCTCAAAAATGAAGCAGATGTGAGTCTATTACAGCGTTTTGCCAATATGATGCGTCGCTAATGTTTGCAGCTTGCGTTGACTTTAATATCTTGTGTCCGACATCGGATGTCTACTATGAAGGTCAATGCAAACGCTCAATCTGTAACTGTACCAATTAATGATATCAGCCAATAAGTGATACGACTCTTATGTTTATCAAACTATTCTATACTTTGCGTACTTATGGCGTGCCAGTCAGTACGCGCGAGCTGCTCGATCTCAATGCCGCGTTAGATAAAGGGCTGATGATGCAATCGCATCCTGAAGATCCAGCACTGACTACTTTTGCTAGCCGCGAAGATATGTATCGGCTGATTCGACTGTGCATGGTCAAAGATGAGCGCCATTTTGATAAGTTCGATCGGGCCATGGCGGATTATTTTGAAGGTGTTGATAGTCTCGATATGGATGAGCTATTAGCCAAGCTGACGGACGTGCCCAAAGAGTGGCTAGATCTAAAGCTCGATCCAAAGAATCTAACGGAAGAGCAAAGACGCCTACTAAAAAAGTACGGCTCGCTTGAAGAGCTGATGAAGGTGTTAGAAGAACGGTTAAAAGAGCAAAAAGAACGTCATCAAGGTGGCAGTAAATGGGTAGGAACGGGCGGCACTTCGCCATTTGGCGCTTATGGCGACCATCCAGAAGGGGTGCGCGTCGGCGGTGAATCTCGCAAGCGGAGCGCCGCAAAAGTCTGGGAGCAACGCAAATATCGCAATCTCGATGACGATAATCAGCTGGGTACACGCCAAATTCAGATGGCGCTACGCAATCTGCGTCAGTTTGCGCGCACAGGTAGCGCTGATGAGCTTGATATTCATGAGACGATTAAGCGTACGGCAAAAAAAGGTGTGCTCGATATACATATGCAAGCGGAACGCCGTAACCGCGTCAAAGTGCTGATGTTGTTTGATGTGGGTGGCAGTATGGATATCCATGTCGAAGCGCTCGAAAAACTATTTTCTGCGGCAAAAAATGAATTTAAAACCTTAGAGTTCTTTTATTTTCATAACTGTTTGTATGACTATGTGTGGAAGGACAACAATCGTCGCCATAGTGCACCGATGCCAACGTTTGAGCTGCTCAATAAATATGGCCGTGAGTATCGTGTTATCTTCGTCGGTGATGCATCGATGTCACCTTATGAGTTGATGACAGTCGGTGGTAGCGTAGAGTATATGAATAATGAAGCGGGCATCGTTTGGTTAAAGCGTGTACTGGAGCATTTTGATAAAGTAACTTGGCTCAATCCTGAAAACCCGTCATATTGGCAATATACGCAGACCATCGTTGAGATCAAAAAGCTGTTTGAAAATAAAATGTATCCGATGACGCTACATGGTGTTGAAGAAATGACTCAATATATGGCACGATAATTTTAATATTCAGCCTAATTGATAAAGCCTATTAGCAAAGCTTGAATGCTTATAACAACAGCCGTTATGACAACATAGCGGCTGTTTTTTCGTCGATGCGAATAAGCTCGATATTGATTATATATTGGTATGCCTAGTAAAGTGTGTTAACATTCATTTAAAATGAATGTTATAAGTATTTCTGAATTGATCTGCTAAAAATTTTGATGACCACTGTAAAAAGGTCTGCTCATTATTGCCAGTTTAGACGGATTATTTTTAACATCTCAGTTTATCAATGTAGTTAATGACTAAGAGAAACAACATGGCCTCACCAAATACGTTAGAAATCGTCACCGCAACTGTTCCTGTACTTGAAGAGCATGGCGTTGCGATTACCACTGTGTTTTATAAAAATATGTTTAACGAGCATCCTGAACTGTTAGATATTTTTAATGAGACCAATCAAAAATTGGGAAGACAGCAAACGGCGCTAGCAATGACAGTATTGGCCGCTGCCAAGCACTTGGACAAGTTGGCTATGTTATTGCCACAGGTTACCCAGATTAGCCATAAGCATAGAGCCTTACAGATATTGCCTGAGCATTATCCTATCGTCGGCAAACATCTAATTGGGGCGATAAAAGAAGTATTGGGTGAGGCGGCTACCGATGACATTATTGACGCTTGGACAGAAGCTTATGATGAGATCGCTTCGGTATTTATTCAGATTGAACATGGTATGTATGAAGAAGCAATGTGGCAGGGGTTTGCACCGTTTAAGGTAATTAAAAAGGAAGCAGTCGCTACAGATATCGCAGCCTTTACCGTGGTACCAGTCGATAAGAGTGAGAACAATGAAGGCAGTGATTTAGCAAACGCTCAAGATATTGATTTGAGCAAGTTGACCTTGACCGCTGGTCAATATATTACGGTGAAAACAGATCCAAAAGACAGCGACCATATAGCCTTGCGCCATTATTCTTTATACTCTGCTAGTACCGATGCAGGGATTCAGTTTGCGGTTCGACGTGACAACCGTAATGAACATCATGGGTTGGTTTCTAACTATATGCATGACCGACTAGAAGTAGGTGATACGGTTCTATTATCAGCGCCAGCTGGTGACTTTGCGCTCAATCAAGATTTGGTACAGCAAAATGATATTCCGTTAGTATTGATGAGTGCAGGAGTCGGGGTGACGCCTGTACTGTCTATGCTAGAGGCGCAAGTATTAGCCAATCCTAAACGACCTATTATTTGGGTTTATGCATGTCAAAATATCGCCCATCATGCTTTTTCTGATCAGGTAGAGGCATTGCTTGCTAAGGCTGAGAACGTAGAAAAGCATATATTTTACTTTGAGTCTGGGAAGATATTAGATGAGAAATGGCTTGCTACTTTGCCTAAGCCTGCCGATATCTATGTGTGCGGCTCGATGCCGTTTATGGAGAGCATGATTGACGGGTTAGTAGCATTAGATCATGGTGTCGATAGTGTCCACTACGAACCGTTTGGTCCTAAGATGAGCTTGGGTGGCTAGTTTTTAACATATAGTCGGTGAACTACTAAACCGCTACGGCGTTATCCTTCTTAGATGTACTGTTTGTACAATCTGCAGTCGGCTGCCTTGTACTCATTTTAGAGTTCTTTGACTATAATATTCAAAATAAACGTTTATAAAAAAGCACTTAGCATGAAATAATCACGCTAAGTGCTTTTTTAATCTTAGTTGAAAAAAAAGAGTATTAGGGCGCATTACTCTTTATTTTTAACCAATCCAATCATCACGCCCATCTCTTTTTTATCCTGCTTGTCGATACTAGGCGCATACAACGCTGAGGCAATACCACCGTCTAAAAACAGCGCGTTTGAACAACCCAGCTCATCCTTAAATAGTTCTGCAAACTGATAAAAGGTCACAGGTTCATCGCTATTAACGAGCTGTATACTGCCATCACGGCAAACGGCTGCACCATTGCGCAGTTTGATTGAGCTGCTATCAGGGTTGAACTGTGGGTGTATCTCGTCATTGATGACCAGCATAGGACCCGATTGCGTCGCATACCAAGGCTGCACACCACCATTGTTTAGCTGCTCATTTAACGCATTACTTTCGGTGATTTGCACGTTGCCAGCTTTGTCCCACCACATAACCCCATTAGGTAGTAGATGAAAATTACCGCCACCTTCTTTTGTATTTAGCGATTTGAGTTCTTTGCCTTCGATGACGGTATAGCCAATCGGCGCATAGTTTTCATTGTACATGCCTGCATTCATCGCAAAGTTGAGACTCTCATTGTTCGGTAATGTGGCCAATAACGTATCAAAGGTTAGCAGAGGCTTATTGTTATCAGAGGATTGCCAAAACAGTTGTAATGAATAACGCTCGCTCGCTAACGCGGTAGCATCCACACGGCAAACACTATAAGTAAAAGGCGTGTCTTCAGTCTGACATGACCAGCTATCGGTGTCGCTGCTAGCTGCGTCAGGATTTGTCTGCTGGCAGGCACTAAGGCCTAGCGCAAGCACTATCGTTGATAGGGATAAGGTAAAAATAGAACTTGGCATCAATCACGCATCTTTTCATGTACAAATTATTTAAGTTTGGTTGCTATCTACTGCTTAATTACACCTTCATTACTACTTTTCAAGTACAACGATTTAGGCGCTGATTCAGTCGCTAGTAGGCGGGAAGTCACGGATTGTGTTATTCACATTACCAATTAATCGTCCACCATCGGTGAGATTGGTCAAATGCTCAGAATTATACCCAGCGCTTTGTTCGGTTGGCGCGCCAGTTTCTTTGCCCTTATCGCGTGAGTCTTTGTTATAAGCAATGAGCGCATCGTTGTTGGCTAAAAAGCTATCAGGGTTTGCCATGACCCACATCTGGTTGAATACGTCGGCACGGGCACTATGATCGAGCAACGCGCCTTTATCAGCAAAGTAGAAGAATTTGGATAGCAGCTTAATCTGCCCATCGTCTAAGCGGCGTGCGATATGGTACGGCTGTAATTGGCTAGGATACTGTAAGCCGACCGCGCCTACGATACTGGCAAGCGATTTTAGCGTGTTTTTGTGGAAACTTGCAACACGCTCAGCCTTACTAGGGACGTCGAGCGCCTTTTGACGATAAGGGTCTTGGGTTGCCACACCCGTCGGGCAAGTGTTGGTATGACAAGAGCGCGACTGAATGCAGCCAACCGCAAACATAAAGCCACGTGCTGAGTTACACCAATCGGCACCTAGCGCAATCATGCGCGCAATATCAAAGCCTGATACGATTTTTCCACTGACGCCAAGCTTAATTTTGTCACGGATGCCTGCACCAACTAAGGTATTATGTACGAGCAAAAACCCTTCAACCATTGGCATGCCGACATTGTCCATAAACTCGACGGGCGCTGCACCTGTGCCGCCTTCTGCACCATCGATAACGATAAAATCAGGATAATTGTCCGTCTCGATCATGGCTTTGACAATCGCCATAAACTGCCAAGGCTGACCCACACACAGCTTAAAGCCAACAGGCTTACCGCCCGATAAATCACGTAGCTGCTGCCAAAAAGCGACAAGCTCGCGCGGTGTACTAAATGCAGTGTGCGAGGAGGGCGAGATGCAGTCTTGACCCGTAGGCACTTGACGAGTATCTGCAATCTCTTGGGTGATTTTGCTCGATGGTAACACGCCACCTTTACCAGGTTTGGCACCTTGTGACAGCTTAATCTCGATCATTTTAACTTGCGGATCGACGGCTTTTTCGGCAAAAGACTGTGGATCAAAGTTACCTTCAGAATCACGGCAACCAAAATAACCCGTGCCCAACTCCCAAATCAAATCGCCACCAAACTTACGATGATGAGGACTGATAGCACCTTCGCCCGTATCATGAGTAAACCCGCCTATTTTTGCACCCTGATTGAGTGCCATGATAGCGTTCGCTGATAAACTACCAAAGCTCATCGCTGAGATGTTAAATACCGACATATCGTGTGGCTGCTGGCAATGCTCGCCGCCCACTGTGATACGAAAGTCTTTGTTTTCTAGTGGTGCACTGATAGCGGATTGCAAAAACCACTCTTTACCATGAGTATATAAATTATCTAGCGTACCAAAGGCGTTGGTATCACTGACGTTCTTAGCACGTTGATAGACTAGTGCACGCTGCTGGCGTGAAAACGGTACTTGTTCTTTATCGTCCTCAAGCAAGTACTGGCGTATCTCAGGACGGAAATCTTCCAACACATAGCGAATATGTCCAGCGACAGGGTAGTTGCTCAATATCGCGTGCTTGGACTGAATCAAATCATAAATACCAAGTGCCACAGCCAAACCACCGATCACAATCAGCCACCAACTTACCAATAATAGACCCGCTAATAGAATCAAAATTGCTGCGCCAAACGTACTATAGCGAAGTAGTAATCCGATAAAATACGGCGAGCTAGTTTTGGGTTCAGGGTTTAGATTGGTACGAGATTCAGGCATAGCGAGGCTCAATAGTAATGATTGATATAAATAAGATGCTTACATTTGTCGCGTACATCATACACGCATGACGTCATTACGTCGGTATCAATGGGTAACAGGGTTGCAGACGATGTATTAATGAATCCAGCCTAAACCTTGATTTTATTCGTTTTAATATGCTCTATGTACCACTACCAATCCGCTCCGCCAATGCCTGCAACTTAGGCACTATCATTGCCGCATAGTCGTCCGCTTTCCAGTTGGCACTTGGCACACTGGCATTTAGCGAATAAGTATATTGTCCTGTTGCGACATCATATACCCCAACCGCGACTGCCAGTATGTCAGTAGAAAACTCCCCATCAGACATGGTATAGCCGTATTTTTCATAATGCTCTGCCGCGCTGGCTAGGGCGGTTTGCACATCGTTATATTCTTCAACAGATAAATTTTCTTGTAGATTACTAATGATGACCGCTTGTCTCGCTTGTGTACTTGCCGCATAAAAAGCACGTCCAATAGCAGTGCGTGCGACAGGTACAGCGGAGCCAACTTGTAAGTTGACTGATAGGCGAGCAGGACTACGGCAGCAGGCGTGATAGCGCATCTCTCCTTCGACTTCGGTCGCTAAATTCACTGATACTTCATTCTCACTGGCGAACTGCCGTAATAGTGGCTCAGCTGCTGCCACCATATCGTGGCGACTCCACGCGGTCGCACTGAGACGTACAGCACTACTGCCCAATTGATAATGGCCATAATCATTCGTTCGTAAAAATCCAAGCGTGGTCAAAGTATGGATAAGACGGGTAATGGTTGCTTTTGGTAGTTCGGTCATTTGACATAGCTGTTGATGGGTGAGCCGCTCATGGTGCTCAAAAGCTGCCAGTATAATCAGTCCTCTTCCCAGTGCCGTCACAAACTGTCGGTCATTCTCTTCCTTATTTTGACTCATCGTTGCATGCATGCGTTCGAGTAGCGGAGTAGCTGTTGATAAGGGTTTCGTCATTTTATACTCATCTTTTTTTGATAAAGGTTTACAGCGCGGCGAAAGTTTGGTTAAATGGTTTTAAATTATGAAACTAAGTTTCGCACAGCGGAATTATTAAGTCAATAACCTATTATCTAAACCTATCTATTAATCACAATTCGTCAGTCAGGATGACTGATACCAAGGAGATTCACATGGCAACATCTACTAGCCCACGTTTTGATTGGGAAGATCCTTTCTTATTACGTGACCAGCTCACTGAAGAAGAGCGCATGGTCACCGATAGCGCCCGTCAGTTTTTTCAAAAAGAGCTGATGCCTGGCATTATTGAGGCCAATCGTAACGAGAATTTTGACCGTAATATCATGCGTCAAATGGGTGAAATGGGTCTGCTTGGTGTCACGATTGAAGGTTATGGCTGTGCTGGCTTATCGAGTGTTGCTTACGGTCTGATTGCCAAGGAAGTGGAAGCCGTTGATTCGGGCTACCGTTCAGCGATGAGCGTGCAGTCAAGCTTGGTTATGCATCCTATTTGGGCGTATGGCACAGAAGAGCAAAGAGAGCGTTATTTGCCTAAGCTTGCTTCGGGTGAGTATGTGGGTTGCTTTGGTTTGACTGAACCAGACTCAGGATCTGACCCTTCATCGATGTCGACGCGTGCACGCGCTGTAGATGGCGGTTATGAGTTGACGGGTAATAAAATGTGGATCACCAACAGTCCTATCGCTGACGTGTTTGTCGTGTGGGCAAAAGATGATGCTGGCGAGATTCGAGGTTTTGTTTTAGACAAAGGTATGAAAGGCTTATCAGCACCGAAAATCGAAGGCAAGTTCTCACTACGTGCGTCAGTCACGGGTGAGATTGTTATGGACAAAGTATTCGTTCCTGAGGCCAATGCTTTCCCAGATATCCGTGGTCTAAAAGGGCCATTTGGCTGCTTAAATAAAGCTCGTTATGGTATCGCTTGGGGCTCGATGGGTGCGGCTGAATTCTGCTGGAAAGCCGCCCGTCAATACACGCTTGATCGTAAGCAGTTTGGTCGTCCGCTAGCGGCAACGCAGCTGGTGCAGTTGAAGCTGGCTAATATGCAGACTGAAATCACGTTAGGTCTACAAGCGGCGCTACGCGTGGGTCGTTTGATGGATGAAGACAATGCAGCGCCTGAAATGATCTCACTCATTAAACGTAATAACTGCGGTAAGGCACTGGATATCGCACGTATCGCTCGTGATATGCATGGCGGTAACGGTATCTCTGATGAGTTCCACATCATCCGTCACGTGATGAACTTAGAGGCTGTTAACACCTATGAAGGGACACATGATATTCATGCGCTTATCCTAGGCCGTGCACAGACAGGCATTCAAGCGTTCTTTTAAGCGCTTTTAGCTAATAGTTTTTGGTACAACTGTATTTTATGACGTACGTTACTGCTTGGCTTTTTATCAAAAGAGCATTAACAGTAGCGTACGTTTTTCAGTTGTTCTTCATGATTCAGCGGTTAAATAGCTAAATCATAAAGCACAATTTTATGATTAAAAGTCAAAAAATACGCGACAGAGTAAGGGAATCTCATGACAGATATGATTGATATGGCTAATATGCCAAAGGGCGCATTGCATGGTATCAAGGTGCTTGATTTATCGAGAGTGCTGGCTGGCCCTTCTTGTACGCAAGTGTTAGCTGATCTTGGTGCCGAAGTCATCAAGGTTGAGCGTCCGCATATCGGTGATGAAACGCGTCATTGGGCACCGCCAACATTCAGCGACGATACTTCCGCTTATTACGCTACTATTAACCGCAATAAAAAATCGCTGACAGTTGATATCACTACGCCGACAGGGCAAACCATTATTAAGCAGCTAATCGCTGACAGTGATATCTTGGTTGAGAACTTTAAAGTTGGTGGTCTGAAAAAATACGGCTTAGATTATGACAGTCTAAAGCAAGACAATCCGCGGCTGATTTATGCGTCATTGACAGGGTTTGGGCAAACTGGTCCCGATGCCAAACGCCCCGGCTATGATTATATTATCCAAGGATTATCAGGACTGATGAGTATCACGGGTCCAAGCGATGGCGAGCCGCATAAAGTTGGCGTGGCAGTGGTTGATTTGTTTGCAGGGTTGCAGCTGACCATTGGTATTCAGGCGGCACTACTGGCGCGTCAAAATACGGGTGTTGGTCAACATGTCGATGTAGCGTTGCTCGACAGTGCGCTCGCCATGCTGGCTAATGTCGGTATGAATCATTTGGCATCCGATAAGATACCGCCAAGATTGGGCAACCAGCATCCCAATATCGTGCCGTATCAAGTATTTGCGGGCGAGGGCGAGCAGCATTTTATTTTAGCCTGTGGTAACGACAGTCAGTTTGCCAAACTGTGTGAGGTGCTCGCAGTTGATTGGCATATCGATGAGCGCTTTGCGACCAATCCACAACGCGTTGCCAATCGCGAATTGCTGTGTGGTGAGCTGACTAAGCATTTTGCCAAGCAATCACGCACTTATTGGCTAGAAGTGCTAGATCAGGCAGGTATTCCATGCGGCGCGATTCATAATGTCGCTGAAGCCTTGGCCATGCCGCAAGCGGAAGCAAGAGAGATGATCGTTAATTTTACCGAGCAAGGCAGTCCAGTCAGAGCACTTGGCAATCCTATCAAGTTATCCGCATCGCCAGTCACGTATCGTACCCCGCCACCGCAGTTGAGTGAGCATACTGATAGCACGCTTTCTGAATTGGGCTATGATAGTGAGATGATCGCTAAGCTAAAAGCCGATGGAATTGTTTAGAGTAGCGTCGGCAGCCGTATATTTACAATGAGAAATGATAAAAATAACAGCTAGAAAATGGAACTTCTTAAATAAAGCAACGTTAAGTAAAGCAGTATCACAACAAATAATGCAAAACCAAGTAGTGTCAAACAAGGAATGTTGAGCATGAAAATATACAGCCATGAAAATTTAAGCCTGCATAGACCGCTGCCATATTTTTCTTATGGAAAGATGCATGAGCCGTTAGAAATACCAGAACGTATAGTCGAGTTTTCGAAAGCGCCAGCGGCTTTAGGCTTAGAAGTGACTACTGCCACCGATATCGGCATCGCACCAATATTAGCGGTCCATGACTTCGGTTATGTTGAGTTTCTTAAGCATGGCTATGATGAATGGATGGCAGTAGGGGAAGACTTGGGTGCGCAGGTGCAAACAGGAATTTTTGTACCGTATGATAATCCTGGTATTGGCATCATGGCAAAAGCAGCTAAGTATCAAGCAGATGATAGTGCGCCCATCAGCGAGCATTCTTGGACCTCTATCTATTGGTCGGTACAGACCGCACTCAATGCAGCCGAAGCACTGCTAAATGATACGGCAACAGACGCTGAGCGTGCTGACAGTCATATACAGCTTTGCTTTTCACGGCCGCCTGGTCATCATGCTCGCAAAAGCGCCGCGGGCGGATTTTGCTATCTTAATAATGCTGCCATCATCGCCGAACATTTACGCCAGAAATACAAAAAAATTGCCATTATCGATACGGACATGCACCACGGACAAGGTATCCAAGAAATATTTTACGACCGTAAAGACGTGCTCTATACCTCGGTACATGGTGATCCTGTTAACTTTTATCCAGCAGTGACAGGACACGCGTTTGAAAAAGGTGTAGGCGAGGGCGAAGGCTACAATATCAATTTCCCAATGCCACATGGTACTGATGAAGCAGGGTTCTTTGACTATGTTGATAAATCTATTGAGACGGTGACGTTATTTGATCCTGACGTTATCGTTCATGTATTGGGGTTTGATGTTTATGAAAACGACCCAGAAGCAAGATGTGCTGTTAGTACCGAAGGCTTTAAGATATTGGCACAAAAAATGAAAGCGCTAAACAAGCCATTGATCGTCTTAGTCGAGGGTGGCTATTATATTCAAAAGCTCAATGATAATCTGCAAGCATTTTTATCTGGGCTTATCGCTGAAGACAGCAATAATAGTTGAAGTTATAAGCAACTAAAGTAATATAAGTGATCCAGCTAGTTGAATGCTCAGTAGTATCAGTCAAATTAAAAACAATCAAATAGGTCACAGAGTTTACCGTCACACTCTGCGACCTATTCTCTACAAACTTCTATCATTTATCAATTCGTAGTAAAGCCTAAATGCTGCTCAATTTGCTCGGCCAATTCAATCAATACCGCACTGACCTCAGCCCGTTTAGACTCATACTCTCCTTGCAAAAAACTCACTGCCATACCAGCGACCGCATTGCCTGACGCATTACGAATATAAGTCCCTAAGCAGTACATCCCATCGCGCAATTGTCCATCATCGAGCGATACTCGGCTTTCTTGTATCGCCGCAAGCTCAGTTGCCAAATCGGCAAAATTCTTTACCCCATGCTGGGTCATCGGCATCGGAAACGTATCTTTATACAATGATTTGATGCTGTCCATCGACAACGTCGATAGCATGGCTTTACCTGTCGCAGAAAAGACGGCAGGTACGCGAACGCCTGCTCGAAAAGT
This sequence comes from Psychrobacter sp. NPDC077938, assembly GCF_044542635.1. Classification (NCBI taxonomy): domain Bacteria; kingdom Pseudomonadati; phylum Pseudomonadota; class Gammaproteobacteria; order Moraxellales; family Moraxellaceae; genus Psychrobacter; species Psychrobacter sp. NPDC077938. The sequence goes on along the minus strand of NZ_JBITUW010000003.1, from coordinate 220,575 downwards.
AAAGCCAAGCGGTGCAGGCGACTCATGACAAGCCAAAAATACCACTTCGCCCAAATCAAGCTTTGACAAGGTAACCGTGTGCTGAAGAAGTACCGGATACTGCACAATCAAATCTTTAAACAACTGCACTACGCCTTGCTGCTGTTCGTACTTACCTGCCCAATACATCAAATATGAACCCAAATAAAAACGGCTTTCAGGGTCTTTGTAAATGACGTGCTTGGTCAATAGACTCTGCAAAATATTGTGAGTGGAGCTACGCGGTAGCCCAAGCTCTTTTGCGATATGAGCCGCTGTCAGAGGCTGTGAGCTATCAGTAATCAAGTCCAAAATCTGAAACGTTTTGTCTAGCGCAGGCACGGCAGTCGAGCTCATAAATAACCTATAAAGTGAAATAAAAGAAAGAAGTACAAGATAATTTTTAAAATAATGAGATTAAGGGTTGCAAATCGCGTCATATCGTTCTTATAATGACGTCTCGTATATAGAATATGTGTTCAGTATATTGAACAAATAATGAATTATCAATAATTATTTACGACTTACCATTGTATCCATTCTTATAAATACATCCTATATGACAAGGAGCGTCAACATGTCACACGCGCTGCAGTTATCAAATCCAGATTTACTCAAACAATCTTGCTTTATCAAAGACGGCTGGCATGCTGCTAGTGATGAAGCTGTGCTTGATGTCAACAATCCTTTTAGTGGCGAGCTCATTGGTACTGTACCAAGTCTGACCACAGAAGATGTCAACGAAGCCGTTGCTTACGCTCATGACGTCCAAGCAGACTGGGCAGCAAAAACAGCCAAAGAACGTGCAGAGTTATTGCAAAAGTGGGCTGATCTGATCGATGCCAATAAAGAAGATTTGGCCATCATTATGACCGCTGAACAAGGTAAGCCACTAACTGAGTCACGTGGTGAAGTGGGTTATGCCAACAGCTTTATCCGTTGGTTTGCCGAAGAGGGCAAACGCGTCTATGGTGATGTGATTCCTGCTAATAGCACACAGCTACGTCATGTCGTTCTCAAGCAGCCGGTTGGTGTTTGTGCCGCTATCACGCCTTGGAACTTCCCAGCTGCGATGATCACGCGCAAAGTTGCTCCTGCACTAGCAGCAGGCTGTACGATTATTGTCAAACCTGCTACTGAGACACCATACTCCGCATTGGCACTTGGCGTATTGGCAGAGCAAGCAGGTATTCCAGCTGGCGTTATTCAAGTCGTCACTGGTAAGTCTTCTGTCATCGGCGACATCCTAACGGGTGATGCACGCATTCATAAACTGTCATTCACAGGCTCTACAGAAGTAGGCCGTACGCTGATGGCACAATGCGCGCCGACTATTAAGAAGCTATCGTTAGAGTTAGGTGGCAATGCGCCATTTATCGTCTTTGATGATGCCGATCTAGAGAAAGCCGCTGCTGGTTTAATCGCTTCTAAATATCGTAATGCTGGTCAGACCTGTGTCTGCGCCAACCGAGTATACGTTCAAGACAGCATTAAAGATAAATTCTTAGATGTCTTTGTCAAAAAAGTCGCTGAATTAAAAGTAGGCAACGGCTTAGAAGAAGGCGTAGATATCGGTCCTCTTATCAACAAAAAAGCGTTAGATAAAGTTCAAGCCTTGCTAAAAGACGCGCTAGATAAAGGCGCAAAACTGGTCACTGGTGGTAGTGTCAATGATGCTTCAGAACTGACTTATAACCCAACGGTTATCACAGATATTAGTAGTGATATGGACATCGCTTCTGAAGAGATCTTTGGACCGATTGCGACCATATTTACCTTCAAAGACGAAGCAGAAGTGATTCGTGCTGCCAACGATACCATTTATGGCTTGGCCGCTTACTTCTATAGTAGCGACTATGCACGTTCATGGCGCGTTACCGAAGGGTTAGAGTACGGCATCATCGGTCACAACACGGGTTTAATTTCTACAGAAGTTGCCCCATTTGGCGGCGTGAAGCAGTCTGGGTTTGGCCGTGAAGGCTCAAAATACGGTATCGAAGACTATATCACGACCAAATACTGGTGCTCTGATATCACCTAATAGCCATAACCTAATGAGTTGGCTTAATGGTTAGCACAGTAACAATTAGCAACGCATCAACTAGCAAAAGTTTTTAGATATCTATGATGTTTTGGGTCAAACAAGCACCATTTGATATCTACTGAGTACAAAGACAAACATCAAATAAACCGCCAATCTCTAGATGGCACTTATGTTACGAACAAAGAAAAGGACATTCCCATGACTACCAATCAATCATTGCTTGAGCGCCGCAAAGCTGTTTTACCAACAGGACTTGGGGTTGCCTTTCCTATCTTTGCAGAAAAAGCAAAGAACTCAGAAATCTGGGATATCGAAGGCAAGCGTTATATCGACTTTGTCGGTGGTATCTCAGTATTGAACACGGGTCATAGCCATCCAAAAATCACCCAACGTGTGCATGAGCAGCTAGACAAGTTTACGCACACTGCGGCGCAAATGATTAACTACGAATGCTATGTGGATTTGGCTGAAAAGCTATGCGAAAAAGCGCCCATCAGCGGCGATACTAAAGCGTTCTTTTTGACCACTGGCGCAGAAGCCGTTGAAAACTGCATCAAGATTGCTCGTGCTAAAACCCGTCGTCCAGGCGTGATTTCTTTTGTTGGTGGCTGGCATGGTCGTACCATGATGTGTATGAGCCTGACAGGCAAAGTACTACCATACAAAAAGAACTTTGGCCCGATGCCAGGACCTGTGTTCCATGCGTTGTTCCCTGCAGAAGAGTTGAACGTAACAGAGGCGCAAGCACTACACAGCCTTGACATGATTTTCCAAGCAGATATCGATCCTAGTGAAGTGGCAGCAATGATCATCGAGCCAGTCCAAGGCGAGGGTGGTTTCCATCAGGTGACGCCTTCATTTGCCAAAGCATTGCGCGAGATTTGTGATGAGCATGGCATCGTGCTTATTTTTGACGAAGTACAGTGTGGTTTCGCCAGAACCGGTACCTTGTTTGCAGGTGAGCAGCTAGGTGTTGAGCCGGATTTGATGACAACTGCCAAGAGCTTGGCTGGCGGCTATCCTATATCAGCAGTAGTTGGTCGTGCTGACATCATGGATGCGCCGCAAGTAGGCGGCTTAGGTGGTACTTATTCTGGCAACCCACTGGCTTGTGTTGCGGCACTTGCTGTTATGGAAGTTATCGAAGAAGAAAGCTTACTTGAGCGTAGTGTGGTGATTGGTGATACCATCGCCGCGTTCTTAAAAGGCTTGAACCTAAGCAGTATCGGTCATATCCGTCATAAGGGCGCTATGCTAGCGTTTGAATTGATTGATAGCGAAGGCAAGCCTGATGCCGCAGCAGCTGCCAATCTAAAAGCAAAATCATTTGAGCAAGGCTTGTTACTAGCGTCTTGTGGTATGTATGGCAATGCCATTCGTGTGATGGTGCCATTGACGGTTGAAGATGAAGTGCTACAAGAAGGCCTTGATATCATCAAAGGTATTCTAACGGCATAAGCAATACTGAGTGTCATTTACTTTAGCGATGGAGCGCTTTTAACCAAGTACAGCTAATTCAAGTACCGATATTGGTTAAAAGATTGTATGAAAGATAACGGCAAGGTTGCCTTTATGACGCTCGCTTTGAGTGAGTTTTTTAACGGCGCCTTGCAAGTCAAGACGCCGTTTTTGTATTTGCTGTTTGAATACTATACCGACGGCAAATACACGTTTTTCGGCGACGCGACAGACACAACAAACATGATGGGTATGATCCCATGAAACAAAAATAGTGTAGCTGTAACAGGCTCACACGGATGAAACACAGACAAGGAGTAGGTTATGTCTGAATTAAAAAAGTCGCTAGGGGTGTTCGATATCATTGCACTGGCATTCGGTGCAATGGTCGGTTGGGGCTGGGTTGTACTGGCAGGTAGTTGGATCATCTCAGCAGGTATATGGGGCGCAATTAGCGCCTTTTTGATAGGCGGTCTGGTAGTTGTTTTGATTGGTGTGACGTATGCTGAACTTGCGGCCTCTATGCCAATTACTGGCGGTGAGCATACTTATACTCACCGAGCACTAGGGGTTAATGTTTCCTTTATTTGCTCATGGAGTATTTTGTTCGGTTACTTCTCAGTCGTCGCGTTCGAAGCCGTGGCACTGCCCACCGTCGTCGAATATATTATTCCCAATTATAGCCAAGGGTATCTTTGGAATGTTGCTGGCTGGGATGTTTACGCCACTTGGGTAGGCGTCGGGATGCTTGGCTCAGTGATTGTTACTTGGCTGAACATACGCGGTATGGAAGTCAGCGCGTGGTTTCAAAAAACAGCAGTCGTTGGTATCTTTCTAGTAGGTATATTACTGTTCGTAGGGGCATTACTGTTCAGCCCTGAGACCTCTAATACCGTACAAGCGCCTAACTTTATTGGCGGTATGGGTGGCATCATGACGGTGATGGTAATGGTACCGTTCTTATTCGTTGGCTTCGATGTCATTCCCCAAGCTGCAGAAGAAATCAATCTATCTCGTCCGAACATTGGTAAGTTTTTGATTGTCTCTATTATTATTGCGGTGCTGTGGTATGTAGCAGTCGCTTGGAGTGTGGGCAAGACTTTACCGCTATTACAAGCGCAAGACTCAACATTGGCAACGGCTGATGCGATGACCAATGCTTGGAATGGTAAATGGGCTGGTACGTTACTGGTTATTGGCGGCGTGCTAGGTATTTTATCGAGCTGGAATGCATTTCTTATCGGTGGTAGTCGTCTGCTATATGCTATGGGCAAAACGCACATGTTGCCGCAGTTTTTATGCAAACTGCATCCGAAATACAATACACCCGTCAATGCGATTTTATTGATTGGTGGTCTCGCGACACTTGCGCCATTATTTGGTCGCAAAATGCTGGTATGGATTGTAGATGCTGGCGGGTTCGGTATCGTTATTGCTTATACTTGTGTGGCTCTTTCATTCCTAGTGCTACGCTACCGTGAGCCTGATATGGTACGTCCGTTTAGAGTACCAGCAGGTAAATTGGTTGGTATTATCACTATTATCTTAAGTCTTGGGATGTTGGCACTATATTTACCAGGTATGCCATCAGCACTTGTCGCTATTGAGTGGTGGATTTTCCTTGGCTGGATCGTACTTGGTGGCGTATTGTACGGTTATGCTACGATGAAGAATCCTGGTAAGAGTAAAGATATTATGGACCATGAACTGCGTGAGCTAAAAACGGCTAACCAGCAGTGGTTAAAAGAAAACCCATATAAAAAGTAGAATTACTTTAATTAGCTTTCATAAAAAAGCCTAACGTCAAACGTTAGGCTTTTTTTCATTCAACTAAGGTTTTAATCTATTAAGACTTATCACGAATCAGCTTATAGTTTAAGAACTCAGTGATGCCAAGGGTGCCAAGCTCACGGCCAAAGCCTGAACGTTTAACACCGCCAAATGGCGTATTGGCCTCAGAACCAGAAGGCGCATTGATAGTGACCATGCCCACTTCTAGTTTGTCAGCAATTTCAGCAGCCAGTGCCGCATCTTGCGTTTGGATAGACGCACCCAAACCGAAAGGCACATCGTTGGCAATCTTGATAGCATGGTCGATATCATTTGCTTTATAGACGACTGCTACAGGACCAAACAGCTCCTCACGATATACATCCATGGATTCAGTCACATCTGTCAGTACCGCAGGCTTAAACCAAGCGCCAGGCTTGTCTTTGTCCATGCCGCCTTCTACCAATACTTTCGCCCCTGCTTGGATAGCGCTGTCTAGCTGCGCTTGCAAGTTGACCGCAGCGGCTTTTGATGACATTGGGCCAATAAACGTATCTTCTTTAAGCGGGTCGGCCAAAGTCATGTTGCTGACCGCATTGGTAAAACCTTCGACGAATTTATCATAGACGGATTCGATGACGATCAAACGCTTGGCTGCGTTACAGGCTTGTCCAGTATTACCAAAACGACCAGAGATAGCGCCTTGTATCGCTTGCTCGATATCGGCATCGGCTGCGACAATAAAGGCATCTGAACCGCCCAATTCTAAAACGACTTTTTTGAGTGCGCCGCCAGCTTCTTTTGCCACGGCTTGTCCAGCGCGTTCAGAACCTGTTAGCGAGACACCTTGTACGCGTGTGTCATTAATAATGGTCGCTGATTGCTCATTGGTCGCAAAAATATTGTTATAAACACCTTCAGGTACGCCTGCATCTTTAAAGATATCGACGATAACTTCTGCGGTGTTTGGACACTGCGGTGCGTGTTTTAGAATAATCGTGTTACCTGCCATAAAGTTCGGCGCGACAAAACGGGCTACTTGGTAATGGGGATAGTTCCACGGCATGATACCTAGTAGCGCGCCTACAGGGTGTTTTTCTACCGACGCTGATCCTGAGTCTACATCAATGGTGCTTGGCGCTAGTAGCTGCTCAGCGTTGTCTGCATAGTAGCGGTAGATATCAGCCACCAGACCGATCTCGCCTTTTGCTTGGGCAACAGGTTTACCCATTTCGTTGGCAACGATACGTGATAGCTCGTCTTGGCGCTCAAGATAGATATCAGCGATTTTATGCAGTAATGCACTGCGCTCATTTAACGGCACTTTACGCCAGTCTTGATAAGCGGTATCTGCTTGCTCAATGACTTGTTGGATATCTTGTTCAGTGGCAGTAGGGTAAGTGGCTTCTACTTCACCAGTGGCTGGGTTATTAACTTGATAATCGCTCATATTATGTCCTTTATTTTAAAATATTATTGGGTTCAAAATCCATTTGGGTCTATATTTTTATGCGGGTGCTTTTAATTAAAGCTTTTGATTAATGCTTTTAGTTATTGCCTTTGATTGATGGCTTTGGTTGCTGCTGCGTAATACAGTGAATATTACCGCCACCAAAAACAATCTCTCTTGTTCGTACTCCCACTACCTGATGCTGAGGAAAGACTTTTTCAAGCTGCTCGATGGCGAGTGCATCATTTATATCATCATATTGCGGTACGATGACCGCGTCATTACAAATCAAAAAATTGGCATAGGAGGCGATACAAACATCACCCGTTAGGCGAGGTTTGGCATCATCAGACTGTACAATGTCATAATCATCAGGCAAGGTCACTGGCTGCTGGGTACAGCACAGCTTATGGACTTTTAGTCGTCTGCCTTTTGCATCGGTCATATTTGAGAGCTGCTCATAGGCTTTTTGCGTTGCTTCATAAAACGGATTCTCAGGGTCATCCGTGAATAAGCAAACCACTTCACCAGGGCGCGCAAAGCAGGCGATATCATCGATGTGACCTGTAGTCTCATCAGGATCGATACCATCATCGACCCAGAGCACTTTTTGGACATTGAGATAGGCTTTTAGCTTATCCTCGATTTGCTGCTCATTCAGATGTGGATTGCGTCCTAGGCTTAGCAGGCACATACGCGTGGTCAGAACCGTGCCTTCACCATCGACATGAAACGCGCCGCCTTCCATGACAAAGTCATCCGTTCGATAACGCGGAATATCTAGCTGCTCACATAAGCGTTCTGCGAGTTTATCATCGTCATCCCATGGCGAGTAGAGGCCATCATAGTCTCCGCCCCATGCATTGAACGTCCAATCACAAGCGCGTAGCTCCCCTATGTCATTGATTAAAAATGTCGGCACGGTATCACGCGCCCACGCATCGTTGCTAGGCATAGAGATAACGTCGATATCATCAGGTAAGCTATCGCGGCACTGCTGATAATCGTCAGGATTGACCAGTACGCCAACGTCACAAAACTTGTTAATTGCCAATGCAACATCAGCATAAGCCTTCTTGGCAGGGATTGCTTGTTGTCGCCAGTTATCAGCACGGTATGGCCAGACCATCCATACCTTTTGTATTGGCTCAAACTCTGCTGGCATATAAAAGCCATCCTGCTGCGGGGTTGAGTCTGTCAGTAATATAGACATAAAATCACCTTATCGTACACGAGCGACTATAAAAATAGTGAGAGTAAACTAAAGAGATGGAAATCGAATTAACCGTGAGTGAGCAGCGTGCCATACATCGATGGACGACGGTCACGGAACACACCCCATTGCTGACGATCGATAGCCAGTTGATCTAAGTCAAAGGTGGCGCTAATCACTTCGCTAGTATCTGCTGACGCTTCTTTTATGATGTCGCCGCGGCCATCGGTAATGAACGAGCTACCATAAAACTGCATCGTGCTGTCATTGCCATTTTGGCTGATGGTTTCTGTGCCAATGCGGTTGGCTGCAATAACTGGCATCAGGTTGGCGGCGGAATGGCCTTGCATACAGCGCTGCCAATGGCCTTTTGAGTCGATACCGAGTGTTGGCTCATCACCAATGGCAGTCGGGTAAAACAGCAACTCGGCACCCATCAATGCCATGCTACGGGCGCATTCAGGGAACCATTGATCCCAGCAGATACCGACACCAATCTTAGCGTACTTGGTTTGCCAAACCTTAAATCCTGTATCACCAGGGGTAAAGTAAAACTTTTCGGCATAAGGAATACCGTCTGGTATGTGCGTTTTGCGATAAGTGCCTAATATCTCGCCATCGGCATCGATCACAGTGATGCTATTAAAGAATGTATTGCCTGATTTTTCGTAAAAGCTAATCGGCAATACAACTTCTAACTCTTTTGCCAGTTTTTTGAAGTGATTGATAGCTGCATTGTCTTCGACTGAAGTTGCCAGTTTAAAATAATCAAAGTCATGAACTTGGCAGAAGTAGGGCGTCTCAAACAGTTCTTGAAGTAAGATAATATTGGCACCATCGTTGGCCGCTTCTTTGACCAAGTCAGTCGCGGTCGCAATGTTTTGCTGGATGTCCCAGCCGCATGTCATTTGCGTGGTCGCCACAGTAACGTTTCGCATGATCTCAATCCTTTTATTGATAGATAAGTAATACTATATATAGATGATGATTCGTATATGCTAACGAACAATTTCTCATCATTCGTTAGTGTATAGCGACAATAGTTAAGCTTATATTGGTTAAGCTTTATAGGCTTAAGCCATCATATAGCCCAATCCTAAGAAGGTCACGACGGACAGTCCTGCACCTAGCATCGCGTACGGGAACTGGGTAAAGGCATGCTGCATGGGTGAGCAGCCAGCACCTTGCGCGGCAAGTAGTGATGAATCACTAAAGAAACACGCATGACTACCAAATGATGAGGCTGATAATAATGCGCCAATCATAAGGGGTGTGCTCACGCCAAGGGCGAGCGATATTGGGAACACGATAGGCATCGCCAACACGTACAGACCCCAGCTTGATGAAGTGGCAAAGGTCAAGAAGGCCATGACCGCAAAGATAACCGCAGGGAAGATAATAATGGTCATATAAGGCGTGATAGCCTCAATCACATACATGGTCATACCAAGCTCATCGTTGATTGCTTTTAAGAAAAAGCCACCAATAACCGTCGAGAGGGGATAGAGCATGACTTTAAAGCCTTTAAAGATGGCTTCAACTTGTGTCTCAAAGCTCAAGATACCTTGCATCCAGTAGACAACGACAGTCACAAAACAGGTTAGTAATGCCCCGCGTAACAGGTCGATTTCAAAGTAAACAGTTGAAACAATCAATAGAATCATTGGAAAAGCAAAGTTAGCAATATTGGCTTTGAATGACAGCTTGCGTTTGGCTTTGACATTTGAAATCAGTTGCTCTTCGACAAATGCTTCAGGAACAGGGTTACCAGCCTTGGCGCGTTTCTCTGCTTTTTTCATCGGTCCCCAATCGCCCAATATGCCATAAGCAACTAAGAACACAATCAGTAAGGCAAACCAAGCATAGGCCATATAAGGAATAGCGCTGATATAAAGTCCAATGCCTTCGCCATCTGCTGCTACGCCGTTTTCTTCTAGTAGACCTGCAAAGTAAACGGCCCAAGTCGAGATAGGCACGATAATACACATAGGAGCGGCGGTCGAATCGACGATATAGGCGAGCTTTTCACGAGAGACGTTATAGACGTCAGTGAGTTTTTTAACGGAGGTGGAGACGGCCAAGCAGTTCAAGTAATCATCGATAAAGACCACAACGCCCAAAGCAAAAGTGGCCAATAATGACTGACGACGCGACTTGATAATTTTTTGTAGCCATTCACTAAAACCATCGAGGCAGCCACTGATTTCAAGAAGCTGGATTAACCCGCCCATCAGACCACAGACGAGGACAATCCAAATGATGGTCTCGTTGCCCAAGACCATCGACATATTGTCTGCAAAGGGGGAAACCAAATCAAAGGGGTTGAGCATCACAAGGCCAGCGACGCAGCCTGCAATCATAGATTCAAACGGTCGCCTAGAGACAATGGCGGTGACTAATACTAATAATGTGGGTAATAAAGATAAAGCACCCCAAGATTCATCTGGACCACGGCTCATGGATAGCCAAGCAAAGGCCAGATAGATGACGACGGCTACTATTACGGTGAGAAAGACTCGCTTGTTATGATAGTGCCCTTCGACAGCATCATTGAGTTTCATGTTCATACTTGCGCTCCCTGTAGAACCTCATTTTTTAAAACAAACTCTATTCGGTGGTTGATGCTCGACAGCCAGTAGCGAATCAACTTTCTATCGAGCTTCCTATCACAGCAATCCATTACTGTGATAGGTCAAGGCAACAGTAGTTTTTATGATAAAAACGTCGTCTATGTCGACCGCTTTTATGCATGGTTGGTCATGTATTTACATGCCGGTGGTGTCTTTTAGTGCATACCACCACGAACCCATGACCGAGTAAGGAACGCGTAGAGCCCTGCCACCTGGGAACGGAATCCAAGGAATCTGTGCAAAGGTGTCAAATTCTTTGGTTTTGCCATTGATGGCATCAGCCAAGATTTGCCCGAACAGATGAGAGCCTGTTACGCCGTGTCCACTATAGCCATGGGCGAAATATACGCGTTCATGTAGCTTGCCCATTTGCGGTACACGAGAGAAGGACAAGGCAAAGTTACCACTCCACGCGTAGTCGATTTTCACATCGCGCAGCTCTGGGAAAATCTTATTCATATTGGGTCTGATTTTGGCAGTGATATCAGCAGGATCTTGACCGCCATACACCGTACCGCCGCCAAACAACATGCGTTTGTCTGCTGAGAGGCGATAGTAATCAAGAATGTAGCGCACATCTTCGACACAGACATCAGTAGGGAGCAGTTGGTCGGCCAAATCACCCAATGGTTCGGTCGCGATAATCTGCGTCGATACTGGCATCACGCGATCAGTCAGTTTAGGAATAACTTTATTGAGATAAGCGTTACCGCATAGAACGGCTTGCTTACAAGTCACCGTACCAAACTCAGTAATGACTTTGATAGAGTCATCAGCGTATTCAATATCTACGACTAAAGTGTTTTCATAAATCGTGCCGCCATTTTTTTCGATAGCTGCCGCTTCACCCAATGCAAGGTTCAATGGATGGAAATGACCACCTGAATGGTCGATGACGCCGCCCACATAAGCATCTGACTTGATATGCTCTTGAATGCCATTTTTGTCTAGCATTTCTCGGTCGTGCATACCGTGGCTTTCCCACAGTGCATGCGTCTCTTGCAAGTCTTTTAGTTGTCCGTTATTCAATGCTGCAAAGATGTTTTTTTCTTTGAGGTCGCAGCTGATATCGTAGTCACTGACAAAACGACGAATGATTTTGCCACCGCGAGTCACTAATTGACCGACGAAGTCTGCGCTTTGCTGACCATAAGATTTTTTAATTTTCTGCAGGCTAGCATTTAGACCATTGACGATTTGACCGCCGTTACGACCTGATGCACCCCAACCAATCTGTGCGCCTTCAAGCACGACGACCTCATGATCTGTTTCGATAAGATGTAGAGCAGTTGATAAGCCGCTATAACCACCACCGACCACGCAGATTTCTACTTGAATATCGTTTTTAAGCGTTGGTCTGTCAGGCTTAGGGTTGCGACTGGCTGCATAATAGCTATCAGGGTATTGACCCTTATCTGAGTAATGCGGGATATTGCGCGTGTTATTAGAAGGTGGGTTTTGGTTCGCTGTCGTATTGCTACTTTGGTTGCTATTTGGGCTACTATTTGACATATCAAACATCCTGTAAATAGGTAAGGTATTCAAGGTTGGTCACTTGCTGAGCAAAACGTTTGGCCTCTTGCTTTTTGACTGCAATCAATAGCTCAATCATCTCGCTTGGGAATAGTGAGTCAACCACATCGCTGCTCTCAAATTGACGAATGGCTGAGAGCCAGTCTAACGGTAAGGTTTTCAATTCTGCTGCATCATAAGTAATGCTGTTAATCGGCTCAGGTGCTTCAAGCTTGTTTTCGATACCATACAGCATACCCGCCAGTACTGCGCTACAAACTAGATAAGGGTTGGCATCTGCACCAGACACCCGATGTTCGATACGGCGTGCTCTGGTGTCACCGCCAGGGATACGTACAGCTGCGGTGCGGTTTTCATAACCCCATGACACGTTGTTTGGGGCCAATGTACCAGGGGTAAAGCGGCGGTAAGAGTTGACATGCGGTGCAAACAATAAGGTGCAATCTGACATGGTCTTTAGTAGACCAGCAACGGCATGACGCAACATATCTGAGCCTTCATCTGACCCATCATCGAAGACGTTGTTGCCATCTTTATCTAATAAGCTGCAATGCACATGAAAGCCATTGCCAGACTGTAGGCCAAAAGGTTTTGCCATAAAGGTGGCGGTCAGCTTGCGACGAGCTGCCACAGCTTTGACCACTTGTTTAAACAAAATCGCGTCGTCAGCAGCTTTTAATGGATCATCGACGTGTAATAAGTTGATCTCAAACTGACCACAACCATTTTCCGCCAGTGCCGCATCGACAGGGATATCGAGCTTTTCACACTGCGCGTACACTTCGTCTAGGAATTCATCGAATTGTAATAGGTCATTGATACTTAAGATGGATGTCTTGTTTAGTCTTAGGCCGCTCTTGGGACGGATAGGCGGCTTGGGTGTCTCTCCCTCGGTATAGTCAACCAAATAAAACTCTAGCTCGGTTGCCATCACTGGTGTCAGCCCCAGTGCTTTGAACTTTTTACTGATGTAGTCCAAAACGTGGCGGGCATCACCGTAGTAAGGCTCATTGTCTTCGGTATATAGCCAAATAGGTAGTAGCGATGAAGGGGCACTGGTATTGAGAAGCGGATAAGCAGCACGACCAGTTGGACGGGCAATGGCATCGATATCACCATTGCACTGCGAAGACTCGATGACATCAGCGCCCCATATATCGACACCTAAGATTGACAGAGGTAATCGGATTGCACCGTTTTCTGCTTTTTCCATTTGATCAAAAGGGATGCGCTTACCACGAAGTAAGCCATTGATATCTCCTGCGGCAACATAGACGTACTCTGTGCTGTTTGCAGATTTGACCATTCCATTGGTTGTCATCATGTATGTTCTTCCTATGAATTTGTAGAATTACTGGGTTTGTTACTGCTACTACGTTTTGGCTGTGGTGTCTAAATTTTCTGCTAGTGGCATTTATAACGAACACTTAATAAATAAGTATTTGATAAATGACGAGTTGAATATGAGGTGTTTGTACTACGGCTAAATTTTTTATTAATGATATTAATGACTTATAGACTGTGCTCTTAGGCGTTTTTATTCAGTCTAAAAGCTAAACTATGTTTGTTATCATTGCTGCTGACTTTTAATATATGGATGAAAACTATAATTGTCAATTTTTATTTAAAATTATCTTAAAATAACTCAAATGCGCGTTTCTAGTACAAATATCGATATTAATGAAGTTTATAGTTTACATTTTACGAGGCGTTGTGTTAAATTTTAGCTAAATAAGGGATTAGACAACATAGACAGCCTAGGTCTAGTTGTTATAACGAGGGAAAATGAGATGAAAAATTCCAGACCTATTATTGCTATTGTGTCTTGTCATAAGATGGTTGACGGACAGTCAGCACAGGCGGTATATCAAAAATACATCGATGCAGTAAATTTTTATGGTGGGAATCCTATACTGCTGCCAAACACAGCTGCTGACAGCGAAAACTTCGATGCGCTGCTCGAAATAGCAGATGGAATCTTATTGACCGGTAGTTATAGCAATGTCGCCCCAACTCGTTATGGCGCGACACATACCGAAGCCAAACAAGATCTAGGCCGTGATGAGCTGAGCTTCAAATTATTGGCTTATGCAGACGAAAAAAACATTCCGCTGTTTGCAGTTTGCCGAGGCTTGCAAGAGATGAATGTTCATTTTGGTGGCACGCTATATCCTGACTGGCGTGATATTGATGGGTTTTATGAGCAACATTTAGAAGACAATACCCAACCGCTTGAGGTGCAGTATCAGCCCATACATGACGTCATCATTCAATCTCAAGGAAGGCTGGCAGCATTTGGTGAAAAGTGGCACGTCAACTCATTGCACAAACAAGCCATCAATAAGGTAGGTGAGCGTTTATTCGTCGAAGCGTTAGCGCCTGATGGTCTGGTAGAGGCTATCAGCTTGTTACAACATCCATTTATGATTGGTGTACAATGGCATCCTGAGTTAAATTATGCGCAAGATAGCTTGTCCAAATTTCTATTCACGGAATTTATTCACCATGCCAGAGAACCACAAACCGAATAGCACGACTAAAAGTAAGGCAGAAACTGCTGTCACTGATAGTGATAACATTGAAAACGATGTTGATAGTGTCGATGACAAAGATGTAGCTGATGTTGATATTGAAATAGATGATATCGATGATGATGAACTGAATGATTCTGAGGCAGATGAATCGTTGAAGGAAGACATTGGCAAAAAGATTAATCAGCTGCGTCTAGCAAAAGGTTATTCGCAACGTAAATTGGCAAAACTGTCAGGGTTGACGAACACGTCTATCAGCTCAATTGAGCGCAATAAGGTAAGTCCAGCGGTCAATACGTTAAAGGCGATTTTGACAGTATTGGGTTCTGATCTGACTACGTTCTTTAGTGACGAGTGGAAAGAGCCAAAGGCTAGAGTGATTGTAACGCCAAAGGATCTATTAGAGCTTAATGAACCCAATAGCAAAGTGTCACTAAAGCAGGTATATAACTGCAGCAGGACAAGAAACTTGGGGTTCTTGATCGAGACCTATCAGCCAAATAGCTCAACAGAAGAAAAAATCGCTCACGAAGGCGAGGAGATTGGTACGGTCATCGAGGGTAAGATTATTATCCGTATCGAAGACAGTACCTATTTGTTAAATCAAGGTGATAGCTATGTGATTGATACCATTCAGCCGCATACTTTTATTAATCCTACCGATAGCGTCACCCGTATCGTAAGTGCCCATACACCGACGACTTATTAAACCTAAGCTAAATTTCGTTAAGTTTGATATTGCCCAGTAATGATTGAACAAAAAAGGCTACTTCCATTTTAGAAGTAGCCTTTTTTTGATTATAAAATTACGTAACGAATGAAACGCTTAGCTTACGGCTGTTGATTGTCTTCTGCTGTTTCTGTCGTATCTGCCGTATCGACATTATCCGTTGCCTTCGATTTTTCTTTGGTTAGCTTTATTTTTGGATTTTTAGCAACAGGTTCGATGTTTTTCACAGCGACGTTAAGGGCAGGTTTAGACGCTTTTTTTAGACTGCGTTTGATGCGTCGAACTGCGATAGCATCTGCTTCGGCTTGTTCTTCGGCAAGCGCCGCATCATGTAAGCTTTGATAGACTTCAAGCGTCTTTTCAATCATCTCACGCATGGTAAATTTGTTGGTCATTTCAGGACGCGTTACACTCTCTAGCTGATTTCTAACCGCTTTACAAAGCGCATTGGCATTGTACTTTTTTACCAATCCTTGCGGGTAGAGCGGTTGTAAAATCTCGCTAAAGGCAGCTTGATCCCAGCCAATGACTGGCGTACCTAGATGTATAGCCTGTAGGGCATTGATACCGATTGACTCGGGTTCATTGGCAAGTGCCATGACGATATTGGCCGCCGATAGCCATTCTCGCATATCATTACGCTTGCTGCCCACATAGGTAATGCGTTCAGCTAAGCCTAAGCTATTAGTACGTTGGCGAAAATCTTCATGAGCGACATCGCCGTCTTTATAGTCTTCATCCATAATAATGACGTGAATATTGGGGAACTGCTCTTGCAGGTTACCCAAGATATCTATCAGCCACTCTTGCCCGTACTCGTTACCGATGACAGTTGGGAATACGAGCCATTTTTTGTGCTCAAGCTCAGGGTATTCAGCAAAGGTATGACGTAACCAATAAACCGAAGGATTATGACGATAAGGGTAGCGCCGAGTGTCGATACCGCGATAAATACGCGTGATGACTTTAGGATCTACGTCTTCGATGCGCAGTCCTTTTTTTAAGTATTGAGTGACACTATCAGATACGGTGATTATTGTATCAACGTTGAGTAGGGCTTGAGAGTACTTATTAATAGGATAAAAACCATACATGGTCGAGACCAGTTTGGGAAAACGTCTGACGCGCGCACGGCGCAATGCCAAATGCAATATCCATGCAGGGGTACGCGAGTGTACATGGATGACATCGGGTTCGTACTTTTCTATCAAATGCCGCAGTGCAGAGACTTGCAATAGCGATAGCCAAGACTTTTTATTCACGTGTAGCTGATGGTATATATTGCCATCACGTTTGAGACGTCTAACCAAGTCATTGTCTTCATCGGCACTAGAGACAATGATAGAGGTATGCTCATTTTTGACCAATGCCCGCCCAAGATGAAAAATGCCGCGCTCGGATTCATCATGCTTTAGAGACGACAGTAAGCGCATAACTTTCATAATAGCGTTGGTCACCGGTTAGTAATATCAATTTGCTATTGTCAGTTAAAAGCGATTAAAACTCAACCATCAAGATAAAAAGATGAGGTCAGATAGGCGGTTTTTAGACTATATAAGCGTAAGGCATGGATTAATAAACACCAAAAGCCATTAGCGTCGTTTTTGTAAATGCTCAGCATTGGGCAGTACTTGTTTTTCACTCAAGTATTTCCAGTAGCGCTGCGGAAGATATTGCTTATGCAGCTTAGGGTTTTTGCGCTCTTTGATATTGACGTTGGTAAAGTAGCCTTGCCAAAATTTTTGATAGCGCTGCTCATCAGGACTATGGATGCTGGCAGGGTTACGCAGTACCGCATCATCAAGATCAGTGATGGTTTGCAGCTTTGCTGGACGTGATGGTGTGCTATTACTTTTATCATAATAGATGCCATAACCCCGCGTTAGATCATAGATCGCCCAGTGCTGATCCTGATAACGCTGCCGAAAGTGCTCTCCGATTAATGGTAGTACATTAAAATCAGGCTCTACACGTGCAAAATAAATATCATCAGTCGTATGCTCAAAACGTACAAACGCCTCCATACGATGTTTTTCACGGCCGACAGACTTGACCGTTTGCACTAGTTCAAGAACATCTAAATTACCTAGGTCTTGCATGATTTGACGATTGGGATAGTCGATGGCGTATTTGACCACGCGAAACAATGTCGTACCAATATCATTTTTCTCTGATAAAAATCCCCATAAGATATTTCGCATGCCTGAGCGACCCAATAAGGTATTTAATTTGACTAACACGCGCTCGGCTTTATCCTCATCAGTTGCCACGCTAGTCGCCTGAGCGATAAGTGATGGCACATAGCAGTCTTGAGCAGTTAGCTTTAGTGACACATTGTTTTGTAGCCGATAGGAATAGACATAAAACACCGCACTCAGCCAACCTTCAAAGCTAGGCTCATACAGTACAATGCTAGGCGTTAATTGACCGAAAGCGTAAGAGTCATTTTGCATAAGTGCTGACATGTTATATCCTACATTTCTATCATAAATACAGTAGCGTGATAGCAGGTTTTTTAACACGTGCTATCTAGAGCCATTCTAAAATAAAGCCAACTGCCCACTACGCTGATCGTTAAACTTGGTCTGTGTTTGAGCCAATACATACTGACGAAAATTATCGCGCGTTAAATGAGCAAGGTGTTCGTTTTTGCCAGTGGTTGCGATGAAGTATTTAGCACGGTTGACCGCAGCGCCCATCTTTTTTAGATGGTATAGCGTTAATTGATTGAACTTACGTGCTTTGACGATTTTTTTAGCCGTTTTTGTACCGATACCTGGGATACGTACAATCATCTCATAAGTCGCTGTCTGGATATTGACTGGGAAATGCTCGCGATGGCGTATTGCCCAAGCCAGTTTTGGGTCGCAGTCTAAATCTAAAAACGGCGACTCCGGCTCCACAATCTCATGCGCACCAAAACCATAAAAGCGCATTAACCAATCTGCTTGATACAGACGGTTCTCCCGCACCGTCGGCACAGGCGTTCCAATCGCAGGCAAGCGATTATCAGAGAGCATAGGTACATAACCTGAGTAATAGACCCGCTTGAGATCATACGTTTTGTAAAAGTGACTCGACAGCTGAATCACTTGCAAGTCAGTCTCGTTACTCGCACCGACAATCATTTGACTGGTCTGACCTGCTGGCGTGAACTTAGGCGCTTTTTTATGAGTTTTCCGGCTTTCACGAATGGTGATGATTTCTTCTTTTACCGTTTCCATCGGTGCTTTTAATTGGTCATGTGATTTTTCTGGCGCAAGCAAAGCCAATCCTGATTTGGTCGGAATCTCGATATTGACGCTCAAACGATCAGCATACAACCCTGCTTCTAGCAGCAGCTCTTTTGACGCACCTGGGATGGTTTTTAGATGAATATACCCGTTGAAACGCTCACGCGTACGCAAGAGTTTGGCGACTTCGACTAGTCGCTCCATTGTATAGTCGCCACTTTTAAAGATACCAGAGCTGAGAAATAACCCTTCGATATAGTTACGGCGGTAAAACTGCATGGTCAAGTCGACAACTTCTTCGACACTAAACGCAGCACGCGGTGTGTCATTGCTCTTACGCGAGGTGCAATAAGCACAGTCGTAAATGCAGTGATTGGTCAAAAGAATCTTTAGCAGACTGACGCAGCGACCATCTTCGGTATAGCTGTGACAGATACCTGTTGCTGAGGCATCACCTAATCCACCGCCTTGGTTTTTGCGAGTACCAGCGGAGGATGAGCAGGAGACATCATACTTGGCAGCATCAGCCAAAATATTGAGTTTTCCCTGTAATCTTTCATAATTGATGTTTGCCATAAGTCGCGTTTTACCAATTAATTGATGAAAGACTATTTTACCAAAATTATCGCTAAGTCATTGTATTTATAGGTGAAGTTAGAATGATATGCGACAACGGTTGTCGTCACAAAAATCTGGACTTTTGGATATGGTTTGAATTTACATAAAGATTTTTTCAGCTAACAATCCAATGACTAAACCGCCAACGATACCTGCAATACCGAGTAATAAGAGAGGAATGGCTAGTATCGTGAGTATCTGTGCTTGGCTTTTTTGAATCTCAATAGAGTAGTGGTTTAAATCAATATTGGTCAACGGTATAGCGCCTCCTATCATTGCTTGAAATCTTGAGGTACTTGAACCTGGTACTAGCTTTAATTCGTAGTGACCCGCTTCCGCCTTAAAAGTAAAAAGCTCCATTCTTCCAGTATTAAAATTGTTTGAGCGTGGAGACACCATTGAGCGATTAAGCTTGATTTCTTTGTCAGTAGCGGTATTGAGAATATGTGGTTTAAAATAGGTCAGCGGCGTTTTTTTGAACAGAGGGCCTTTGTGCCAGATTGCATAAACGCCTGGTTTTGAGACAGTGAAACTACCTGCATTATCGTTATATGGTAGCGTCAATAATATGATGCCATTAAATGCATTGCTAAACAGTTTTATTGCTTTAAAAACAATAAATATGCCAATAAGAACAAGGATGAATAGAAGTATTCTAATGGACAGGATGCTCATTATTCATCTTTCTTAGTGATATAGAGCTTAATAATAACGTGTTACAGCCAATAAAACTACAAGGCTCATTTTTCAGATTAACAAACGTTTATTTGTATCACAATAAGTTGGCTATTTTTCAAAAAAAGGTGTTGTGGACTAGATAGCTAGTCCACAAGACCTTTCACATATACCGATAGCTGTCAAATAATAATATGCGACAGTTTAATGTTTACTGAACCTTGGCACGTATGACGACAGTTTTGGCCGCATTGGCATCAAAGTTCACCAAGTTCCATTTTAGACCAGAGTAGTTTTCTTGGACAACCACCGTATTGCCAACTTGCTGAATGGTTTGATAGCTGTCTCCGCCAGTGGTAGCAAGCGTCGGCAGAGGACTATTCAACGAAACTAACTGGACGCCACTTGGTAATGAGATCATGGCGTTGATGTCATTAACCGGCTGTGCCGTGGTATTGGTATAAGTGGTGTGATACTCGATCACATCACCAGGGGCAATATGATTGGCAGGAACGGCAACTTCACGTCCATCAGCATTTTTTAGAATTTTCATGACTTTGGTATTTGCATTGACCACGCCAGGCGTACTAAAGGTAGGAGTCAGTTGCAACGTATCCAAAGTTGTCGTCGTGGTCGTTACTTGATTGGTCACTGGCTGCTGCATAATCACTGGCGGGGTGACGTTGGTTGCGACAGGTAGTACTTGCGTCACGCTGCTGGCAGGCGTGGTAATCACATCTACTTTAGTGACTTTATTGGTAATAGAGTTAGTCACCGGTACGCTAGTAACGGTCGTCGTACCTTGGACTACAGGAGACTGACGCACGACGTAGCGTGGTACAGTGGTCACCTGAGTTACCGCGTACGGCATGCCGTCTTGCATGGTGATACCGTTTGGCGTCGCCGTAATCGTAGCAGTTTTGCCATCAGAGTATTGCTCGACCACCGTGGTGCTACCGCTCGCAGATGAGCTAATAGCAATCTCAGGGGCAGCATTGGCAGATGACGCGGCCAACATGATACCTGCTAGCAATGCAGACATAGCTGCATTTTTTGCCATAGTCGTTTTAGTAGTTAATGCTTGAAAACCATCGTTCATAATCATAAAAGACTCCTCAAAAATAATAGTAAGTAATACAACAATAGATAATGCCTAGATAAACAAAACCCCCGCTAAATGACACCAAAAAATATGCCAAATAACGAGGGTAGTAGTGCTGATATTAGCCTATGTATGCGATCAGACCATCATTATTTTTAGTAAGAGCGCAGCAGTGCTAACTTGTATAAAAGCTATTCAATCTTAAATATTTCTTATTGAATAGACTTAGTACTAAAGCTGTTGTGTACTCAAACTCAAATAATTATGCGCCAAAACAAATCATGGATAAAAGCAGCATTGTGTAACCGAAATGGTATAAATGCTATTTATGTGTAGTACGGCTTTCATCTATGGAATTGCATAACTAAGTCGCTAGTCACAATCATTGTCATAAAAACTATTATCTAAAAGTCATTTCTCGAACTGTCTAACTTTGAGAACATCAAATTTATAGATTAGAACGCAGTGTAGCTATTAGTCATATATAACTTTCATGACTTCATATTCAACCACGCCCTTTGGCGTTTCGATGCGCACTTCGTCGCCTTCGAACTTACCAATCAAACCACGAGCGATTGGTGAGTTGACTGAGATTTTACCAGCTTTAAAGTCAGCCTCATCATCGCCAACGATTTTGTATTGTTTCTCTTCTTCGGTGTCCATGTTTTCGATCACGACGCTGACACCAAACACGATACGGCCTTCTTTTGGCAGTGTCGAAGGATCGATGACTTGAGCGCCACCAAGTTTGGCTTCGATATCACGAATACGTGCTTCACAAAAACCTTGTTGCTCACGGGCAGCATGGTATTCAGCATTTTCTTTCAAATCGCCGTGTTCGCGTGCTTCAGCAATCGATGCTGTGATGCGTGGACGGTCGACACTTTTTAGCTGTTTTAATTCGGCTTCTAAAGCCGCGTGTCCTTGCGGAGTCATTGGGTAACGTTGCATGTTTTTTCCTTAAACCAATAACACCACACCACCTCATAATGAGATGGTGTCAGTGTTGTTGCAATGGATATAAAATATAAAAGAGTGATAATTAAGACGATGTAATGAATAAGTTGGCTATCATTTATGAGTGTATCTCACCTCAATTCAAGCATAGGCGCACTTAAGCTTACGTAATAAAAAGCATAGTCGCAATTTAGCCACTATGCTTTTTAGGTCTATCACGGTAAAGGTATCGTTCCTCAAGCATGGTTGGCTATATTTAAAGCAAACAACAATACTTGAGTGAGCTTTTAGGCAAGCCTAACGGTTATGCTTAATCTACTGAAATTATTCAGCCACGTCAATAGACTTTGCTTGCTCATGCAAATCTTGTAACTTATAGACATCAAACGGTAAGTCAATCGCGTAAGATTTGCAGACAGCATCAGCGGCACCTAACGTGGTGACGTAGAATACTTTGCCTTGTAGCGCACTACGGCGAATAGAGAACGAATCCTCTTGTGCTTGCTTACCTTCAGTGGTATTGATGATAAGGTCGATTTTGCCGTTTTTCAAGGCATCAACGATATGCGGGCGACCTTCAGTGACCTTGTTGATTTGCTGACTTTCGATACCAGCGTCGCTCAGTACTTTTTGCGTGCCAGTGGTCGAGACAATCTTAAAGCCAAAGTCTGCAAGCTGACGAGCAATCGGAGCGATTTGGGCTTTGTCGCTGTCACGAACTGAGATAAAGACGGTTTTTGTCTCGCCTTCAGTCGGTAGACCTGGCAGACGCTCATTACTACCGATAATGGCCTTGTAGAATGCTTCGCCAAAGGTTTTGCCCACGCCCATAACTTCGCCCGTTGATTTCATCTCAGGACTCAAGATTGGGTCAACACCTGGGAACTTAGCGAATGGGAATACCGCTTCTTTGACCGCATAGAATGCCGGGACAATCTCAGTGGTAAAGCCTTGATCTTTAAGCGAAGTACCAGCCATACAGCGAGCAGCAACCTGTGCTAGCGAAGTACCGATACACTTAGAAACAAACGGTACTGTACGTGCAGCACGTGGGTTCACTTCTAGGATATATACGGTTTCGCCTTTTACCGCGAACTGTACGTTCATTAGACCGATAACACCTAGCTCTTTTGCCATAGCAACTGTCTGTGCGCGCATCACGTCACATAACTCTTTAGACAGTGAGTATGGTGGCAGTGAGCATGCTGAGTCACCTGAGTGAACGCCAGCCTGTTCGATGTGTTGCATGATACCGCCGATAACGACATCAGTACCATCACATACACAGTCTACGTCGACTTCGATAGCATCATCTAAGAAGCGATCTAGTAGGACAGGCGCTTCGTTCGATGCTTGTACAGCAGTACGTAGGTAATGTCTTAGCTCGTCTTCGTTGTAGACGATTTCCATCGCGCGGCCACCTAATACATAAGATGGACGTACAACCAATGGATAGCCTACGTCTTTTGCTTTCACCAAGCCATCTTCTAAGCTGGTTGCTAGTGCGTTTGATGGCTGTACTAGGTTTAGCTGCTGAATCATATGCTGGAAGCGCTCACGGTCTTCGGCACGGTCGATTGCATCTGGGCTAGTACCGATGATTTTAACGCCTGCTGACTCTAGTGCACGAGCAAGTTTCAATGGTGTTTGACCACCGAACTGTACAATCACGCCATCAGGGTTTTCGATACGAACGATCTCTAGTACGTCCTCTAACGTGATTGGCTCAAAGTATAGACGGTCAGAAGTGTCATAATCGGTTGAAACCGTTTCAGGGTTACAGTTGACCATGATGGTCTCGTAACCATCTTCACGCATGGCAAGCGCTGCATGCACACAGCAGTAATCAAACTCGATACCTTGGCCGATACGGTTAGGACCGCCACCGATAACCATGATTTTCTTTTTGTCTGTTGGGTTGGCTTCACATTCGCTATCGTACGTCGAGTACATATAGGCCGTGCTAGTAGCAAATTCAGCTGCACAGGTATCGACACGCTTATAGACTGGATAGACGTTTAGATCCCAACGCTTTTTGCGTAGTTGCTTTTGTGAGATACCAAGCAATTTAGCCAAACGCAAATCTGATAAGCCTTTACGTTTAAAGCTACGTAGATTTTTCTCGTTTAATCCGCCAAAACCAAGTGATTTTACGGTGGCTTCTGTTTTAACGATGTCTTCTATCTGTACCAAGAACCATGGGTCAATCTTGGTAAAGTTAAACACTTCATCGACACTCATACCGACGCGGAATGCATCAGCAACGTAGTAGATACGCTCAGGTGTTGGAATGGTTAGGCGGTTAATGATTTCGCTACGCGCTTTTTCGGCGCTTACTTTTGATAAGTCAATTTGCTCATCAAAACCATCCGCACCTGTTTCCATACCGCGTAAGGCTTTTTGCATAGACTCTTGGAAGTTACGACCAATCGCCATCACTTCACCGACCGATTTCATCTGAGTCGATAGGATATTGTCTGCTTGTGGGAATTTTTCGAAGTTAAAACGAGGTATCTTAGTCACGACATAATCAAGCGCAGGCTCAAAGCTGGCTGGCGTTTTGCCACCAGTGATGTCATTTTGCAATTCGTCTAGCGTATAACCAATCGCCAGTTTTGCTGCGATTTTGGCAATCGGGAAACCAGTGGCTTTTGAGGCTAGGGCAGACGAGCGTGATACGCGTGGGTTCATCTCGATGACGACCATACGACCGGTATCAGGGTTGATACCGAACTGTACGTTTGAGCCGCCCGTTTCTACACCGATCTCACGCAGTACTGCTAATGACGCATTACGCATGATTTGGTATTCTTTGTCGGTCAAGGTCTGTGCTGGCGCGACGGTGATTGAGTCGCCTGTATGTACGCCCATTGGGTCAAAGTTTTCGATGGCACAGATGATGATGCAGTTGTCGTTTTTGTCACGAACCACTTCCATCTCGTACTCTTTCCAACCAATCAATGATTCATCGATAAGCAATTGATGGTTTGGAGACAAGTCAAATCCGCGCTCACAGATTTCAATGAACTCATCGCGGTTATAGGCGATACCGCCGCCTGAACCACCCATCGTAAATGATGGACGAATGATACACGGATAGCCCATTTTTTCTTGAGTCGCAAAGGCCTCTTCCATGGTTTCAGCCGTTTCAGCGCGAGGGCACTCAAGGCCGATACGCTTCATGGCTTTATCAAACAAGTTGCGGTCTTCTGCCATCTCGATTGAGTCTTTGGTCGCGCCAATTAACTCGCAGTTATACTTGGTCAATACGCCGTGCTTATCTAGCTCTAGCGCACAGTTTAGAGCCGTCTGTCCGCCCATTGTTGGCAAGATTGCATCTGGACGTTCTTTGGCAATGATTTGCTCAACGGTTTGCCAAGTAATCGGCTCGATATAGGTTGCGTCAGCCATGACAGGGTCAGTCATGATGGTCGCAGGGTTTGAGTTGACCAAGATGACGCGGTAGCCTTCTTCTTTTAGTGCTTTACACGCCTGTGCGCCTGAATAGTCAAACTCACATGCTTGGCCGATGACGATAGGGCCTGCGCCAATGATAAGAATGCTTTTTATGTCGGTACGTTTTGGCATAGTTAGAGCTACCTTCGTTTAGGTGATAATTTGAGTAATCTTTATTTTTGATAACGCTTATGGCGTTTTATACTTGCAGTGCTTTATTTAGTGACGCTTGAACCGCTATGGACGATTCAAGCGTTTACTTATTATGTAGTTATAATCAACCGTTTACGCTTGGGCCGTTTTAGCCTGTTCCATCATATCCGCAAACTTATCAAACAATGGCGCGCAGTCATGTGGGCCAGGGCTAGCTTCTGGGTGACCTTGAAAGCTAAAGACTGGCTTATCGGTCAGCTCGATACCTTGGTTAGTACCATCAAACAGTGAGCGATGAGTAGATTTAACGTTGTCAGGTAACGTGTCTTCATCAACCGCAAAGCCATGGTTCTGACTGGTAATCATCACCGTGCCAGTCGCCAAATCTTGTACTGGATGGTTGGCACCATGATGGCCAGTTTTCATCTTGATAGTATTTGCACCGCTAGCCAGACCAATCAGCTGATGGCCTAAGCAGATGCCAAACGTTGGCACGTCAGTTTGCTCAATGATGTGGCGTACCGCATCGATAGCATAATCACAAGCTGCAGGATCACCAGGGCCGTTTGATAAGAAGATGCCATCTGGATTCATCGCTAGCACGTCTGCGATAGGGGTCTGTGCTGGGACAACCGTTACGTGACAACCGCGGTCAACGAGCATGCGTAGGATGTTTGTTTTGCTACCGAAGTCATAAGCGACGACGTTGTATTTAGAATCGATGTGAGTGCCGAGTTGCTTAAAGAAGCCGCCAGTACCGCTATCATGACTACCAGGGATGTCGCGGTTGAGTAGGGTGTCTGACAGATCCCAAGTGCCTGCTGTCCACTCGAAGTTCTCTTTAGTGCAGCATTCTTTTGCCAAGTCCATGCCTTTTAGACCTGCAAAGCCTTTTGCTAACTCAATCGCTTTTTGCTCATCGTCGCTGCTGATAGTCTCGCCGTTTGAGGCAGTCATGATACAGCCGTTCTGTGCACCTTTATCACGTAATAGACGTGTTAGCTGACGCGTATCAATTTCAGCGATAGCCACTGTCTCATTACGCTGTAAATAGTCGCTAAGTGACTCTGAGTTGCGGAAGTTAGAAGTTGCCATGGTGGCATCACGGATGATCAGACCGTCTGCCCATACTTTGTGGCCATTGCCGGATTCTGTGTCCTCGCTATTGGTGCCTGTATTACCGATATGAGGGTAAGTCAAAGTCACCAGCTGGCGGGCATAACTTGGATCGGTTAGGATTTCTTGATACCCTGTCATGGCTGTGTTAAATACCACTTCACCAATACGATGACCTAGGCTGCCGATACTGACACCGCGAAAGATTGTACCGTCTGCTAGTGCCAAAATTGCTTGTATTTCTGCCGATGAATTCAAGGATTGCCTCCGCTGTTATTGGTGAGTGCCATCGTGTTTTGTTGGTCTAAAATTGCTCCGTATCCTTTTATTTACGGCATTTGACTATTGTCATATAAAAGTAAAAAAAGGGCGATACACAAAAATTTTCCACAAAAAAGCGAGAAGACATTATTGATGAAAACTACAAAACCCACTAGATAGTGAATAGGTAACTTGCATCATGTCCGCTCGCTTAGGCACAGATTTTGCGTATTATATACAAAATAGACGGTTATAGCTAGCCGATTTACTGGATTAATAGTCATTTCATGGCTAATAATACGGTCTTTATAAAGATATTGACTCTATAGAAATAGCCTAAGCAAATACAAGCTACCTTTTCTTTTATCAAAATCAACATCCAACGTGTATTAATAGCGCTGGATTTTCACAGTTGGCTTTGCCACAATGGACAGTGCAGCGCTAGACCCAATTTTTATGATCGTTTGTTATAACAATAATGAAGATGACAAGGAGTCGTTATGATTTATCAGTATTTAGACAAAACCCCTGAGTTTGCCGCACCGTTCAACGGTTGGGTAGCAGATTCGGCGCAAGTGATGGGCGATGTGTATTTAGGTCATCAAGCCAATATTTGGTTCGGTGCAGTGATACGCGGTGACAACGATCGTATCCATATCGGTGACTATAGTAATGTGCAAGAAAACAGTGTGATTCACACCGATGCAGGTATCAAAGTCACTATTGGTAAGTACGTGACTATCGGTCATCTGGCTATGCTACATGGCTGTGAAGTCGGTGATAATAGCTTGATTGGTATTGGCGCTGTGATACTCAATAATGTCAAAATCGGCAAAAACTGTCTGATAGGCGCAAAAGCCTTGATTACTGAAGGTCAGGTTATTCCTGATAACTCGCTAGTGATGGGCGCGCCTGCAAAAGTGGTCAAGACGCTGACCGATGAGCAAGCAGCCATGCTAAAAATGTCAGCGCTACATTATGCTGAGCGTTGTCAGAAATTTAAAACAGGCTTAACAGAAATAGCGATGCCTGACTAAGGGTAAGTAAACGAGCTAAGTTTAAATAGATAGACGATAGGGCGCATACTTATTTCATTAATAGACTGTTCAATTAATACGGTCAGCCTTAATGCATAACGTACCCAATTTTATTAAACGATTCATATTTTTTCGCAACCAACGATAAGGTCTCACCATGCAGGCAAATCAAGCACACACACAACAAAAACAACTGGCATTATTTGATTTAGATCATACATTACTTGATGTAGATAGCGATTATCTCTGGGGCGAGTATATCGTAAAGCATGACCTTGTCGATGAGGCGCAGTACCGCACCGCCAACCAGAAATTTTATAATGACTATATAGAAGGTACGCTGGACGCGACAGAGTACAATGAATTCGTCGCGCAGTTTTTAAGCAGTCTGCCGCTTGATAGACTTGATGAACTAAGAGAAGACTATATCAAAAGCGAAATTGAGCCGCATATTCGCCCAAAAGCGATGGAAGCGTTGTGTCAGCATATTGAGCAAGGGCACGATGTGGTGATTATTTCTGCGACCAATGATTTTGTAGTATCGGCCATTGCCAAGCGTTTCGGTATTGAAGCTGCCAATGTATTGGCGACGCCGCTAGAGATCAAAGACAATCGCTATACAGGCAAGCTAACTGATAGACCAAACTTTCAAGCGGGCAAGATATACCATTTGGATAAATGGCTAAATAAACAGCAAGCCTCCGGCATCACGTTTGAAAAAACATACGCGTATTCAGATTCCAAAAATGATATCCCATTGCTTGAGTGGGCAGATGTGGCCGTTTGCGTATCACCTGATGATGCGTTACATGCGCATGCTTTGGCCCATCGCTGGGCAGTAGAAGATTGGTCGATCTAGATTATTTAATCTAATAATAGTAGCAACATTGGCAATAGCGATAATTAGTGAACCGTTTAGCATCAATCTCATTTAAAATAGCGCCACATTCGTTATTTATTTTATTAGAAAAACAGGAACATTTATGGAAATCAATCCGTATCAAGAAAAAATTAAAGACTTATCAGAGCGTGGGCAGGACTTGCGGAGGTATCTTTGACTTCGATGGTAAGCAAGAACGCTTAGAAGAAGTCAATTTGGAGTTAGAAAATCCCGAGCTATGGAACGATCCAGAGCGTGCGACCAAAATTAATAAAGAAAAAAGTCACCTTGATGGTGTCATCGATGTGGTAGTGTCACTTGAGACGACATTAGAAGATGCGTCTGCCATGCTAGAGTTGGCAGTCGAAGCAGAGGATGAGTCACTGCTAGCCGATGTGCAGAGTGAGCTAGATAGCGCTGAGAAACGCGTTGCTGATTTGGAATTCCGCCGGATGTTTAGCGGTGAGATGGATCCAAACAATTGCTACTTGGATATTCAGTCAGGCAGTGGCGGTACTGAAGCGCAAGATTGGGCTGAAATGCTGCTGCGCATGTATACACGCTGGGCAGAAGCTCATGGCTTCAAAGTAGATGTGATTGAAGTGTCATCAGGTAGCGTGGCTGGTATTAAGTCAGCAACCATTGAGATCAAAGGCGATTATGCCTTTGGCTGGTTGCGTACCGAGATTGGCGTCCACCGTTTGGTACGTAAGTCACCATTTGATAGTAATAATGGTCGTCATACGTCGTTTGCTGCGGTGTTTGTGTCGCCTGAAATCGATGACAACGTAGAGATTGATATCAATCCAGCGGATTTGCGTATCGATACCTATCGTTCATCTGGGGCGGGTGGTCAGCACGTAAATACAACAGATTCTGCCGTACGTATTACCCATGAGCCGTCGGGCGTAGTGGTGACCTGTCAGAATGAGCGTAGTCAACATGGTAACAAAGCCACCGCGATGAAGATGCTACGTGCTAAGCTTTATGAGCTTGAAATGCAAAAACGTATGGAATCACAGCAAGCGGTTGAAGACGGTAAGTCTGATGTCGGCTGGGGCAGTCAAATTCGCTCGTATGTGCTTGACGACTCCCGTATCAAGGACTTGCGTACGGGTGTTGAAACCTTTAACACTGGTGCGGTGCTAGATGGTGACCTCGATCAGTTTATCGAGGCGAGTCTAAAAGCAGGACTGTAAAAGGCTGTTTTAAACAAGCAGCCGTTTTAAAATAGTAACCAATATTTAATTAAGGAAAATTATGCCAAGCGTTAATAATTATTTTGATGATAAAGTGACTTCTATTGCTTTTCAAACGGCTACCAAGCCTGCGACTGTCGGCGTCATGGAAATTGGTGAGTATGAGTTTGGCACTAGTGAATTCGAAACCATGAGTGTGGTGAGCGGTGCATTGACTGTTAAGCTGCCAGAGAGTGATGAGTGGCAAACGTTTAACGCTAGCGAGCAGTTTACGGTTGAAGCTAACCAAAAGTTTCAGGTAAAAGTAGACGTCGAAACCGCTTATCTATGTGTATACGGCAAATAACGACTTCTAAGTTATAGCAGTATCAAAACGAAAAACGCCAAGTATTTTATGCTTGGCGTTTTTTATTTCTGAACTATAAAAAACTATAAGTTTTTACGGTACTGCACCATGTCCGTTAAGCTTGCGACTTTGTCATACAGTTGGCGTGCATCAGCATTACTTTCTTGAGTTTTCCAATAAACGTGATTACAGCCTTTTTCATCAGCAAAGTTGTATACCGCTTCAATTAATGCCCGTCCGATACCCTTTCCACGTACAGACTCATTGACATAGAGATCTTGTAGATAACAACATGGCGTACTACTCCAAGTCGTTGGATGTATTACTACATGAGTAAAACCTACCAAAATATCATCCTTCCACGCCCCAATTCCATAGGTAGCGACGTCATTATTTATCAAGTTGCGCCATGTTGTATCAATCGTGCTCATTGGCAAACTGGTCTCATAAAATGTTAGATAGTTTTGCCATAAATTTAACCACGAATCGTAATCGGCTAGAGCTAGCAGTTTTACTTCTACTGATAAATGATTCATTTTATTTTACTAAACTTAAGTCGTAAGTAGTGCTGAATTATGCCTCAAAAGTGCAGCACTTAGAACCCTTATCACTATTGTATTTTACACAGGATTACACTTTGTCTGTGCCAAATAAACAGCAAAAACTACCGTCATTAATTATGCTAAAACCATGAATTCTCAAAGGTATACAGGTTTATGACAAAGGTAAAATTACAGACAAGCCAGCAAACAATGACTAAAGACGTGCGTCATGATTACGAGCATCTCGCACGCCGTGCTAATTTACGTTATGTGAGTGACAATGAACCAGGCTACGAGCGTAGACGTTGGGGTCGCGGCTTTACTTATCGTGATGCAACAGGCAACACGGTCAAAGACAAAGCATTGCGTCAGCGTTTTGATGCATTGGTGATACCGCCTATGTGGTCAGAGGTGTGGATATGCCAAGACGAACGAGGCCATCTGCAATCAACAGGGCGAGACGAAAAATCGCGCAAACAGTATCTGTATCATCCGTCATGGAACAACATCCGTGACCAAGCAAAGTTTGATGCGATGATAGGATTTGCAGAGGCACTGCCCAATCTACGCGCGCAGGTGGAGGCAGATTTGGAAGCAGAGTCGCTGTCACGCACCAATGTGCTTGCTGCCGTTGTTAAATTGCTAGAGACCACTTTGATTCGTATTGGTAATAGCCGCTACGCCAAACAAAATAAAAGCTATGGTCTAAGTACGTTACGTAGTAAGCATGTTAGTGAAACCGACAATGGACTGGCGTTTGATTTCGTCGGAAAAAGTGCAAAAGAGCATCATATTGAGCTGCAAGATGAGCGATTGATTGACATCGTGCAAGCATGTTCTGAACTGCCAGGTTATCAAATATTCAAATACTTAAATGACAACGGTCATAAGCAAGTCGTTGACAGTAGTGATATCAATGACTACTTACGGATGCATACGTGCGGCATGGACTGTGAAAGTAAACTGTACAGCGCAAAGGATTTTCGCACATGGATGGCAAGTGTACTTGCAGCAAGCTACCTATATGATGAGCTACAAACGTCTGCAGGCGCTAGCATACTAGCCAGTGCACCAGAAAGCACTGAGCGACAGCAATTAGTTACTGATATGGTAAAAAGTGTGGCAGCAGAGCTGGGCAACACGCCGACCGTATGCCGTGCCTCTTATATTCATCCCATTGTCATTGAGCGTTTTTTGGCAGGACAGTTTTTTGAAACTTACAAACAAGCGCGCCGCGGTCGAACTAAGAAATACCAAAGCTGTGAAGAGAAAGCGTTATTAGGGTTTTTAAGAGCTGATGTTTAAGTGTGAGGTTTTAGACAATAATATTGAAGTGTTAATTCTTTAATAGGAAATTGAAAATATGTGGCAGTACTTTGGCTATTGATTGTAGGTGTCTTTGCGGATTTATAACGAATTAATGATAATTAGTTATAGATTATCTCTATTTCTATAAAATAAAAATGATACGTTATGTATTGAAATAAACGTAAAAATGCGTTACTAATAGAGCATGATAAATACGAACCTATGAAACGGTCTATAGGATGTGGCCGTTTTGCAATCATAAATACCATTTTACTATTTCACCATTTTACCAGTGACCTGATATTGCTAAAGGATTAGCTTATGAACACCGCCTCTCAAACTCCGACGAATATTGATACAGATACTACCGTCACACCAAAAAACTATACCGATTACTATAATAATTTTGATATGGATACACTGCTGTCAGAAATATTTGGCGAGCATGTGGATGATCGTTTAAATGCTTATATGGCTTGCTGTGGTCGCCATGTACGCGATGGCCGCGCTGACAATGCTGCGTTAGTACACGAAGACACAGCAGGCAACATAACACGCATGAGTTTTGGTGAGCTTGACAAAGCAAGTGCTCAAATCGCTAACTTACTACAGTCGTATGGGGTAAAAGCGGGCGACAAAGTAGCGACTATGCTACCGCGCACGCCCGAGCTGCTAACCGTTGTATTGGCAACATGGCGTATCGGAGCCGTATATCAGCCGCTATTTACTGCTTTTGGTTATGACTCAATCAAATATCGGATGGATAAAGCCGATACCAAAGTCGTTTTTACTAACTTAGAAAATCGCAGCAAGTTTGAAGATTTGGCTGAGCAAACCAAAATGGTATTGGTCGGCAGTATAGAAGATGCTCAGACGTGGGGTGACGATCATTACAGCCAGTCTATGGCAGTGCAGTCGCAAACGATCGAACCAGTGATGCTCGATACGGATGCGCCATTTTTGCAAATGTTTACCTCAGGCACGGTTGGTAAATCAAAAGGCGTCAGCGTTCCGTTAGCCGCATTACCTGCTTTTTACCTATATATGCGTTATGCCATCGATCTACGCGAAGATGATCAATATTGGAACATGGCAGATCCAGGCTGGGCATATGGCTTGTACTATGCCATTACAGGGCCTCTGCTACTGGGCATCGCCACTTATTTTAATGAGGCAGGATTTGACGCGACTAATACCCGTGATTTTATGGTACGTCACAAGATTACCAATTTAGCCTCTTCACCGACGGCATTTCGAATGATGAAATCTAGCGGCGTATTTGATAATAAAGACAACAATGACGTTGACCTTGATACCAATGCCAAGCTGTCTTTGCGCTGCGCCAACTCAGCAGGGGAGACACTGAACACCGAAGTGGTCAACTGGGTCGAGACCTATTTGGCGTGCCAAGTCAAAGACCAATATGGTCAAACAGAAACTGGCATGACTTGCTGTGCACATCATGCACTGGCGCATGACTGTCCAGTTGGCTCGATGGGTATGGCACTACCAGGTCATACGCTAGTCGTACTAGATGATGATATGAATGTACTACCCGATGGTGAGCAAGGGCAGTTAGCAGTCGTGGTCAGTCAGTCACCTGCGTTTTATTTCCGTGGCTATAGCTGGAACGAAAAACAAGCCTTTGTAGATGACTACTATCTGACAGGCGATGTGGTCGAGCGTCATAGTGATGGCAGCTACTGGTTCTCAGGCCGTGATGATGACATTATTATTACCGCAGGTTACCGCGTAGGGCCTACTGATGTCGAAAATACCGTCTTAGAGCATGACGCAGTAGCAGAGTCTGCGGCGGTAGGCGTGCCAGACGAAGTGCGCGGCCATACCATCAAGTCTTATGTGGTGCTAAAAGATGGCATCGAAGGCAGTGAGCAAATCGCCAAAGAAATCCAAGAGCTGGTACGTAAAC
The DNA here is from genome assembly GCF_044542635.1 of Psychrobacter sp. NPDC077938. Taxonomy (NCBI): domain Bacteria; kingdom Pseudomonadati; phylum Pseudomonadota; class Gammaproteobacteria; order Moraxellales; family Moraxellaceae; genus Psychrobacter; species Psychrobacter sp. NPDC077938. Next base: position 186,385 of record NZ_JBITUW010000003.1, on the reverse strand, counting down.
GCCTATCCACTCATGCCTATCCACGTGAGGTCGAGTTTGTGACAGAACTGCCGAAAACGCCAAGTGGTAAGATACAACGCTTTTTGCTGCGTAGTCTGTCTGCTGCATAAATGAGTTGGTAAAGCGTACATAAATTTAATAGAAAAATATCTAATAAGAAGCAAAAATTTAAAGGAATAATCATGCAAGTTAAAGAAAACAGCTTTTTGGTCACAGGCGGGGCATCAGGTTTGGGTGAGTCAGTGGCTCGCGCGATTGTAGATCAAGGTGGTAACGTCGTTATCGCTGATTTAAATGAATCTGCTGGGCAATCATTGGTCGCTGAATTGGGTGATAGTGCGCGCTTTGTACGCTGTGATATCACTAACGGTGATGAAGTACAATCAGCGGTTGAGATGGCAGAGTCAGCTTTCGGTGGCCTACAAGGTTCAATCAACTGTGCTGGTATCGTAGTGGTACAAAAACTACTAGATCGCGATAACAATCCGGCAGACCTTGAGGCATTTAGCCGTGGGGTCAATATCAATCTGGTTGGTTCATTTAACGTTGCCCGTTTGGTCGCTGCTAGCATTGCCAAGCGCATAACGAATGACAGCAGTGCAGGTGACCATGTAGAGAAGAATGTAGATCAAGGTATTATTATTAATACAGCCTCTATAGCAGCCTTTGACGGACAAGTAGGTCAAGCCAGCTATTCATCGTCTAAAGCAGGTGTGGTTGGTCTAACCTTGCCACTTGCTCGCGAGTTGGCACGCCATGGTATTCGCGTGATGACAATCGCACCAGGTGTCTTTGCCACGCCGATGATGGACAGTATTCCTGAAAAGGCACGTGAGCAGCTAGAAGCAGGTGTGCCATATCCTAAACGTTTAGGCGCTCCCAATGAGTTTGCCAAATTGGTGACTCATATCATCGATAATGCTTACCTAAATGGTGAAGTTATTCGCTTAGATGGTGCGATTCGCATGGTGTAGCAGTCTAGTGAGTGATTCATCACTTTTGCACAAAACGTATCTACAGAATCTGGCATAGTGCTTTGATACATATGATTAATGACAAAAAATTAATTATGGGAATCAGAGTCTATGCCATTTTTTCATAAAAAATCTTACTCATCAAATGAGCAGCGTACACCTTGGTTGCCCGTTATCATTGGTCTTAGTCTTGCTGCCGTTGTCAGCACCAGCGCTATTGCTTATGTCAAAAGCACCTCAAAATCCAGAAACCCCATTCCTCCTTCTACAGTCATTGATAGAGTCTTTGTCGACAAATCAGACCGTATCTTAAAACTGATGAGCGATGGTAAAGTTATTAGGTCGTATCGTATTGCGCTAGGGGACAGTCCATCAGGTCACAAGCAACAAGAAGGCGACCAGCGTACGCCCGTTGGGATTTATACATTAGACTATAAAAATGAGAACTCTATTGCCCATCGCTCTATCCATATTAGCTATCCCAATGATGAGGACAAGGCACGAGCAAAGTCATTGGGGGTCAATCCAGGTGGCGATATCATGATTCATGGGCAAATGAATGGCTTTGGGTCTTTGGCATTGTTTAATCAACGACGTGATTGGACAGATGGTTGTATCGCGGTTACCAATGACGAGATGGATGAAATTATGGCAGCGGTGACACTTGGTATTCCTATCGAAATCGTGGAGTAGAATAGTCGGATTGTTATCTAATTTATACTAAGTAGGTGCATTATTCATTACCTTATTCAATGGAGATTTATTTTTAATTTATCATTGATAAAATGGCATAACTTATCTACTAACTACCTTTAACTGATATTAATAGCTCATTTAAATATTATTAATAATTAATATCATTGTTTTAAGTAAGGTTTTATTTAGCAATCGTCTTGAAATAGATGTATATATACCTTATATAAGTGACAGATAACAGTGGGCACTAGACTAAGATAATCCTTAGAGGTGCTACTGAGAATACCAATTATAAAAGGATATAGACATGAGATTTGAGAAGTTTACTCAAAAACTGCAGTCCGCCATTCAAGAAGCACAGAGCCTAGCGTTAGGTCGCGATCATACAGGTATCGATCCTGTACATTTGCTTGCCGTGTTGCTGCAAGATGAGTCTAATTTATCTATCTGCCAACAAGCAGGTGCTTCTATTCCAGCACTAAAAAATGGCGTGGCCAAAGCTCTAGATAACCAGGCGACCATTTCGGAGCCGACAGGTGACGTTAACCTAAACCCAAACTCGGTCAAAATCTTGAATTTGGCAGATCGTCAGGCTCAAAAAGAAGGCGATGATTTTATCGCAACAGAGTGGGTGATGTTGGCACTCGCTGAGCAAGGCGAAACCAAAAAGATATTTGAAAGTGCTGGCGTAACGGCAAGCAAGTTAAAAGTGGTGATTGAGCAATTGCGCGGTGATGATACGGTGAATAACCAAAACGCAGAAGATCAGCGTGATGCACTCAACAAGTACACGATTAACCTGACTGAACAAGCAGAGCTTGGCAAGCTAGATCCAGTGATTGGCCGTGACGAAGAGATCCGCCGTACTATTCAGGTGCTATCACGCCGTACCAAAAATAACCCTGTGCTCATCGGTGAGCCGGGCGTTGGTAAAACGGCTATCGTCGAAGGCTTGGCACAAAAAATCATCAATGGTGACGTACCAGAAGGACTGCGCTGTAAAGAAGTGCTGTCATTAGATTTAGGTGCGCTCATTGCTGGGGCAAAATTCCGCGGTGAGTTCGAAGAGCGTCTCAAAAGCGTATTGAGCGACTTGGCCAAGCAAGAAGGCAATGTCATCCTATTCATCGATGAGCTGCATACGATGGTTGGTGCGGGTAAATCTGAAGGGGCAATGGATGCGGGTAATATGCTAAAACCTGCATTGGCACGCGGTGAGTTGCATTGTGTTGGGGCGACAACGTTGGATGAATACCGTAAATACATCGAAAAAGACGCAGCACTTGAGCGTCGTTTCCAAAAAGTACTGGTCGATGAGCCAACGGTCGAAGACACCATTGCGATATTACGTGGTCTAAAGGAGCGTTACGAGCTGCATCATGGCGTTGATATTCAAGACAGTGCCATTATCGCTGCTGCGCGTATGAGTCATCGTTACATCACTGACCGTAAGCTACCAGATAAAGCGATTGATTTGATTGATGAAGCGGCCAGTCGTTTGCGCATGGAGATGGATAGTAAGCCTGAATCACTAGGTAAGCTTGATAGCCGTTTGATTCAGCTAAAAATGCAGCGTGAAGTACTCAAAAATGAAGAGGATGCTGGCGCGCAAGCAGAACGAAAAGTGCTTGATGCGCAAATAGCTGAATTGGAAAAAGAGTATGCTGATCTCAATGAAGTGTGGCAAGCAGAGAAAGCACTGGTCAAAGGCAGTCAACAGCTAAAAGACGAGCTAGATAAAGCTCGTATTGCCTATGACAAAGCTAGCCGTGAAGGCGATTATGAGACCATGAGTAAGCTGCAATACGAAACTATTCCGCAGTTAGAACGTCGTATTCATGAGTCTGACTTGGCTGAGCAAAAAGAGCAGACAGGTGAAGGTAGCGGTGTCAAATTGTTACGTAACAAAGTCACTGACAACGAAATTGCAGAAGTCGTTGCGGCCGCGACGGGTATTCCAGTCAGCAAAATGATGCAAGGCGAGCGTGACAAAATGATCGCAATGGAAGAAAAGCTCCATGAGCGTGTCATTGGTCAAAACGAAGCGGTCGAATCGGTGGCCAATGCGGTACGTCGTAGCCGAGCGGGCTTATCTGATCCAAATCGTCCATCTGGTTCGTTTTTATTCTTAGGACCTACTGGTGTTGGTAAGACCGAGCTGACTAAGTCACTAGCAAACTTCTTGTTTGACTCTGAAGATGCAATCGTACGTATCGACATGAGTGAGTATATGGAAAAACACAGTGTCAGCCGTCTAGTGGGTGCTCCTCCAGGGTATGTCGGTTATGAAGAAGGCGGTACGTTGACTGAAGCAGTACGCCGTAAGCCATACAGCGTCATATTGTTCGATGAAGTAGAAAAGGCGCATCCTGATGTGTTCAACATCTTGCTGCAAGTATTGGACGATGGTCGCTTAACCGATTCGCAAGGTCGGGTGGTAGATTTCAAGAACACTGTTATCATCATGACCAGTAACTTGGGTTCGCATAAAATTCAAGAGATGGTTGGCGAAAGCTATGAGGATATCAAAGCGGAAGTAATGGATTCTGTTGGGCAGCATTTCCGTCCAGAGTTCGTCAACCGTATTGACGAAATCGTAGTTTTCCATCCGCTTGGTATGTCGCAGATGGCAGGTATTGCGGATATTCAATTAGATCGATTACGTCAGCGTATCCAAGAGCGTGAGATGGATATTGAGCTGTCAGCCGATGCGATGAATAAATTGGTTGCCGTGGGTTATGACCCTGTTTATGGTGCCCGTCCTTTGAAGCGCGCCATTCAACAAGAGATCGAAAACCCATTGTCATTGAAACTATTGGCAGGTGATTTTGTCGCTGGTGATATTATTAAAGTCGATGTAGGTGCCGATGACAAGCTAACTTTTGATAAGCTTAGAATGAGCTAATCGTATTGGCTTTGACGTCTTTATAACCCAACTGTACGCTTAAAACAAACCCCTTATCTACAATCGTAGGTAAGGGGTCTTTATTTATAAGGCGCGTTTTACGTTACTGTTTTTTTACCATTTCAATATCTCTTAAGTATCAGGACTATGCTATAACTAAATCAATGACTAATAGTACCAGTATCAACTGAATGGAGAAACAGAACGATGACAGCCCATATCGAACGTATAAATATACCTTTAACCTCGCCGCTAATCATTGCAGCATTGCTGTTTAGCACTGCCGCGTGCTCCAACTCTTCAGTAGTAAGTCCTAGCAATAATAAAAGTACCCCAACAGAGTCTAAAGAAGTTTTCAGTTCAGATAACGATGCTCAAACCGCCATACAAACCACTACACAAACAAAGACTAGCAAGCCTGACTTTACGACTAAAGCAATCGCTACCTTTGATGAGCCTTGGGCTATGACAGCGTTACCCACTGCAGATAGCAAAGCGCCAAAATTGCTAGTAACACAAAAAACAGGTGAGCTATTTATCGTAGATACAGCGACGGGTAATAAGACCAAAATCGAAGGCGTTCCTACAGTTGCTTACGGTGGTCAAGGCGGCTTAGGAGACATTATCGTGGCTCCAGATTTTGCGACGTCCAATACCGTTTATCTTAGCTACGCGGAAGCAGGGACAGGAAGTGATAGCAATAAATTTGGCGCTAAAGTTATCAAGGCGACACTCTCAGGATTAGAGACAGCCACACCTACCTTGCAAGATATCACGCCTATCTGGCAACAGTCTCCGAAAGTTACAGGGCAGGGACATTATAGTCATCGCCTGCTGTTCTCTCCTGATGGGCGCTATCTGTATATCAGCTCAGGTGAGCGTCAAGATAAAGACCCAGCACAAGACATGAATGGTAATTTGGGTAAGATAATACGGTTGAGTCCTGACGGTAACACCCCGACAGACAATCCGTTTACTGATAATGAGTTGGCCAAACAGTTTTGGACCATCGGACATCGCAATGTGCTTGGTATGGCATTTGACGATAGTGGACAGCTGTGGGCGCACGAAATGGGACCAAAAGGTGGCGATGAATTTAATATTATTGAGAAGGGTAACAATTATGGCTGGCCAGTGGTATCCAATGGCCGCGATTATTCAGGTTTGGACATTCCTGACCATGATACAAAGCCAGAGTTTGCAGCACCCAAAATTACTTGGACACCTGTCATATCACCATCTGCTATGAGCATCTATGCGGCTGGTACTCATAATGACTTTCCTAGCTGGCAGGGCAATATGCTTATCAGTGGTTTATCGTCTAAAGCGCTTATCGTAGTTGGCATAAGCGAAGACAATACCGCCGCTGAGCGTTATCGCTATGACATGGGTGAGCGTGTACGCAGTGTGCTAGCAATAGACGGGCAAGTGTGGACACTTGAAGATGGTAATAATGCACAATTACTCAGATTATTACCCAAATAACATCTAGATAGCATCGAATTAATGACGTATTTATCTACCTGTATATTTAATTATTTTAATAAAATCGCTCAATCCTTTTAGAGTAAATTAATAGTTTTATCAAGTTTTATTTTGTAATAGATTGATAGTTAAGACCTATTTTGTTAAGGTAACGTTCCTTGAAATTTGAGACTTGCACATGGAAGAAGTAAAAGTAGGCAGATTAGGACCTTTTCCGCGGGTAAGTAAACCTGTGTTTATTACATCGTCACTGCTGATTGTTGGCTTTATTATTTTCGGTGCGTTTTTCACCGAAACAGCAGGGGCTGTTTTTAGTTTTTTACAAAATTTTATTACCGATAAGTTTGGTTGGCTATTCATTATTCTAGTTAATACCGCGCTCGCGCTTTGTATCTACTTGGCAATGAGTCGCTATGGTGACATTCGACTAGGTAACCAAACAGAACGACCGCAGTACAATCTGTTCTCTTGGATTGGCATGCTATTTTCTGCAGGTATTGGTATTGGTCTAGTTTATTGGGGTACAGCAGAGCCGTTGTATCACTTTATGGCACCACCAATGGGCGATGCAGAGACAGTAGAAGCCGCAAAGCAAGCGATGAATATCTCATTTATGCACTGGGGTCTACACGCTTGGGCGATTTATACGATTGTAGCGCTATCTTTAGCGTACTTCCATTTCCGTCGCGGCCTACCATTATCGATTCGATCTACTTTGTATCCTTTACTTGGTAAAAAGATCTATGGTCGTTGGGGACACACGGTCGATATCTTGGCTGTGTTTGGTACGATGTTTGGTGTGGTTACTTCGCTCGGGCTTGGGGTTATGCAGATCAACTCTGGACTCGAAAAGCTGTTTGGTACGCCTAACAGTCTTACCGTACAGTTTGGCTTGATCGCTTTCATCACAGCGCTAGCAGCAGCTTCAGTCTTGATGGGTTTGGATAAAGGTATTAAGCGTTTAAGTGATATCAATATTGGTTTCACTATCGTCTTATTAGCGTTTATGGTCATCTTAGGACCAACGCTATTTATCTTTGATAGTTTTATCGAAAACATCGGCAACTATCTGACTGTGATTGTACCTCTAGGTACATGGGGTGAGTCTTATAGCGGGACAGATTGGCAAAGTAGTTGGACGATATTTTATTGGGCATGGTGGGTTAGTTGGGCACCATTCGTTGGTATCTTTATTGCTCGTATCTCTCGTGGTCGTACTATCCGTGAGTTTACGCTTGGTGTACTACTGATTCCAATGCTTATCTTGTTCTTCTGGTTTACCACCTTTGGCGGCGTTGCTGTTCATATGGAGCTTGCTTCTGCTGTGTCAGGTGTTAGCCCAGGATTGGTTGAAGCAGTACAAGCAGATTCTGGTAGTGCCATCTTTAAGTTGGTTGAGTACTATCCATTGGCAAAACCGATTACGCTACTGATTGTCGTCATGATTATGCTATGGTTTGTGACCTCGTCAGATTCTGCTAGCTTTGTCATCGATATGTTGACTGCTGGTGGCGATACCAACCCACCGAAAATCCAACGCTTATTTTGGGCGACGACAGAAGGCGTTATCGCTGCTATCTTACTAGCGGCTGGTGGACTGTCTGCTCTACAGGCGGCAGCGATCGTAGCAGGACTACCGTTTGCCTTAGTAGTCTTTGTCATGATGTATGCGCTACTGCGTGGTTTGAGTCGCGATCGTCTGATTCTATACAGAGCGCAGCAAGGCTTTATTACGGATGAATCAGCAGACCATAACTCAGCGAATGAGTTCGTTGACGAGCATCTGCTAAAAGGGCCACCTAAGATTGTTAAAGGTGACTAAGAAGTAGATAGCATCAAGACAGCTATTTAAGATTTTGATACAAGAAGCCCCAATTTATTTTTAAATTGGGGCTTCTTTATTGGGTAAAGATATTTAAATTTATTCAGGAAAATTCAGATTGTTGAAATATTATTGCTGCAATGTTACTACGATTTCTATACATTCGGCAGTATTTACATGGTGTTATATTTAGTGATTCGTTCATACCTTGGTATGGTTACGCTCTTTTTTGGGGACACACCTATGGATCATGTAAAAGTTGGCAGGTTAGGCCCTTTTCCGCGAGTAAGTAAACCTGTTTTTTTAACTTCAGCATTACTGATTATTACATTTATTGTTCTTGGCGTTTTTTTTACTGAATCTGCCGGTACGTTGTTCAGTTTTTTACAAGGCTTTATTACCGATAAATTTGGTTGGTTTTTCATTATTCTCGTTAATGTGGCCTTAGGACTTTGTGTTTATTTGTCTATGAGCCGTTATGGCGATATTCGCCTTGGTGCTCAAACTGAGACACCACAGTACAGTCTATTTTCGTGGATCGGCATGCTGTTCTCTGCTGGCATCGGTATTGGACTTGTCTACTGGGGTACAGCAGAGCCCTTATATCACTTTATGGCACCGCCACTCGGTGAAAAGGAAACGATAGAAGCCGCCAAGCAGGCGATGAATATTACCTTCTTACATTGGGGCTTACATGCTTGGGCATTGTATGCAATTGTAGCGCTATCTTTAGCCTATTTCCATTTTCGCCGTGGCTTACCACTATCGATTCGCTCAACCCTTTATCCTATATTGGGTAAAAAGATATATGGCTCGTGGGGTCATGCAGTTGATATCTTAGCCGTATTCGGTACGATGTTTGGTGTGGTGACGTCACTCGGTCTTGGAGTGATGCAAATTAACTCAGGGCTTGAGAAATTATTTGGTATTCCTAATAATCTCACAATACAAATTGCTCTGATTGCCTTTGTTACTGCTTTGGCCGCATGTTCTGTCATGATGGGCTTGGATAAGGGTATCAAGCGTCTAAGCGATGTAAACATCGGCTTAACGGCTATTCTGCTTGGTTTTATGGTCGTCTTAGGGCCGACGCTTTTCATTTTTGATAGCTTCCTAGAAAATATCGGCAACTATCTTTCAGTGGTTGTGCCATTAGGTCTGTGGGGTGAGTCTTATGAAGGTGAGGCAAACTGGCAGTCAGCATGGACGATATTTTATTGGGCGTGGTGGGTAAGTTGGGCACCATTTGTCGGCGTGTTTATTGCTCGTATCAGCCGTGGTCGTACGATTAGAGAGTTCGTACTTGGGGTATTACTTATCCCTATGACCATATTGTTCTTTTGGTTTTCAACTTTCGGCGGTGTTGCTATCCATATGGAGCTGCTCGCTGCTATTGATCCAGCGTTGGTTAGTCCTGGACTGGTCGAGGCGGTACAAACAGATTTTGGTAGTGCCATTTTTAAATTGGTTGAGTACTATCCATTGGCGCAACCCATCACATTCATGATTGTGATTATGATTATATTGTGGTTCGTGACCTCATCAGATTCAGCAAGTTTTGTCATTGATATGCTGACCGCAGGTGGTGATACCAATCCGCCAAAGATTCAACGTTTATTTTGGGCAAGCACTGAAGGCGTCATTGCTGCTGTTTTGTTAGCTGCTGGTGGATTAAGCGCGTTACAAGCAGCCGCTATCGTAGCAGGACTGCCATTTGCTTTGGTTATATTTGCCATGATGTATGCGCTACTGCGTGGCTTGAGTCGCGATCGACTGATACTATATAGAGCGCAGCAGCATTATATTACTGAAGAATCAGCAGATCACAACTCGGCAGATGAATTTGCTGACGAGCATCTGCTAAAAGGGCCACCTAAGATTGTAAAAGGTGACTAAAAGCAGGTGAAATTAAGACTGCTATTTAAGCTTTTAATAGAAGAAGCCCCAATTTATTTTTAAATTGGGGCTTCTTTATTGGGAGAAGATACTTAGATTTATTCAGGATGGATTCGGATTGCTGAAAATTATTACCGAACTGTTACTACCATTTCTATACATTCGGCAGTATTTACAAGGTGTTATATTTGATAATTCGTTCATACCTTGGTATGGTTACGCACTTTTTTGGGGATATACCTATGGATCATGTAAAAGTTGGCCGATTAGGCCCTTTTCCGCGGGTAAGTAAACCTGTATTTTTGACTTCAGCAATCTTGATACTGGCGTTCATTATTTTTGGCGCTTTATTCAACGAACAAGCAGAAGTAGTATTTAACCAAGCAAAAGCATTTGTCTCTTTGCGCTTTGGCTGGTTCTTTATTGTCGTGGTCAATTTAACATTGGTCATGAGTATTTATATGATATTTAGCCGCTACGGCGATATCAGACTCGGTCATCAGAATGAGAGGCCAGAGTACAATATGGTTTCTTGGATTGGCATGTTGTTTTCAGCTGGTATCGGTATTGGGCTGCTTTATTGGGGCACCGCTGAGCCGCTGTATCACTTCATGGCACCACCATTAGGCGAAGCGGAGACAGTTGCCGCTGCCAAGCAAGCAATGAATATCTCGTTCCTACATTATGGTCTACATGTATGGGCGCTATATGGCATGGTTGCGCTATCGCTCGCATATTTTCATTATAGAGTAGGTTTACCACTGGCTATCCGTTCGACACTTTACCCAATATTGGGTAAAAAGATCTACGGTGGTTGGGGACATACGGTAGATACGCTTGCCGTATTTGGTACGATGTTTGGGGTAGTGACCACGTTAGGTCTTGGCGTCTTGCAGATTAACTCAGGCCTTGAGACATTATTTGGTATACCCAATAATATTACGGTGCAGATTATTTTGATTGGCCTTATCACCATGCTAGCAGGGTTATCTCTGTTTATGGGATTGGATAAAGGCATCAAGCGTCTAAGTGATACCAATATATTGTTCACTGTGATATTGCTAAGTTTTGTGATTATCTTTGGGCCTACGCAGTTTATTTTTAATAGCTTTGTAGAAAACATCGGTAATTATTTGCATCAAATCGTGCCATTAGGTCTATGGACAGAGTCTTATAGAGGTGAAGAAAATTGGCAAGCTTCTTGGACGATTTTCTATTGGGCATGGTGGATTAGCTGGTCACCATTCGTTGGGGTATTCGTTGCACGTATCTCTCGTGGCCGTACCATCCGTGAGTTTATATTAGGCGTATTATTAATTCCTATCACGATACTTTTCTTGTGGTTTACCGCTTTTGGTGGTTCTGCGGTAAATATGGAGCTAGTGGCAGCAGCAGACCCTAACATAGTTAGCCCAGGTCTGATCGAAGCGGTCAAAGCCGATACGGGTAGCGCTATCTTTAAATTGATGGAGTCTTATCCATTAACAGGTGCGGTCAACTTACTCATCGTGGTGATGATTGTATTATGGTTTGTTACCTCATCAGATTCAGCCAGTTTTGTCATCGATATGCTGACATCAGGTGGTGATACCAATCCACCAAAGATTCAGCGCTTATTTTGGGCTGGTTCTGAAGGCGTTATCGCCGCTGTATTATTGGCAGCAGGTGGTTTGAGTGCGTTACAAGCGGCATCGATTGTCTCAGGATTTCCTTTTGCTATTGTGATCGTCGTGATGATGTATTCTCTACTGCGCGGTCTCAGTCGAGATCGCTTGATACTGTATCGTAATCAGCAATGGTTTACCACAGAAGAGTCAGCAGAGCATAACTCGGCCAATGAATTCCGTGATGAAGAGTTACTAAAAGGCCCACCAGCACTTGAGAAAGATGCTTAAGCTTTAGAGGTTATTTCTTAGCTACAAAAATACCCAGCTTGTCATAAGCTGGGTATTTTTATGGATGTCCAATATTTTTAATACAGCAGCTTTCAGTACAGCAGATCTCGATATAATCGCTTTATAGATTAATTGCATTCGCCTTTTGTATAACCAATGGCTTCAGGAATATTACAGGCTGAGCAAGCATTGCTAGCCGTTCGGTAGCTAACAATTGATCCAACTTTCGTTTTTACACAGACGGGTTCATATTGTGCCGTACAGATATTATTGGCAGGGTTAGCGGGTGGACATTGAGTAAGAGCATCTTCAAATTGTTGACTGAGATCAGGACTGGATGGGGTAGGTATGTGACCAGATGTGCCTACATCAGACATAGAGCTACAGCCAGTTAAAGCTAGAACTAATATCAATATAAGTGATGATGGTTTGAACGGGGATTGATTAATTGTGGAAAATCGACGAGTAGATATAGTTTGTTTCATAAGAAATGTCCTTATTCATAATATTCGATAGCGTCCTGTTATCGCTGATGGATTTGCCTATTGATGACAAACGCTTAAGCATTTATGGTAGCTTATTTGTCAGTAGCTATCCACTTAAACACTATACAAAAAACCCCAAGCTCAATTGAGTTTGGGGTTTTGTTTTCTGCTATCAAATACTGATTTTATGACAGCATATCTAAATCAAAGACATCTAGACTGACGACATTCGCTTATTCAGCTGGTTTGTCGTCTTGATTGAGCTGTACGTACTTGTCAAAGTTTTGAGCATAATCCGTTAAGTTATCGCTCAGCATTTGGCGATACTGTTTGACATAAAACTCGACGATATCGTCTTTCTCTTTGGCGAAATCATCACCTTTGACGAAGCCGATAGAGGCAACTGACGCGCTATAACGTGCTGCCGCATACAATAAAGAAGCACCTACTTGACCTGAATGTGCTTCAGGGCCTAGCTGGCTGTTGGCGATACCGATGATAGCGTCAGCACGTTGATAGAATGCCTGCATTTCAGGGGTGATTTCGATGTTAGCATCAGCGTTTTGGTCTTGAATATTGTCTTGAGACATAAGCAACTCCTAATAATAAGTGTCAGTAGTTTTTAGTATATAAAAATGATTGGTAAACGTTTTAGAGTAGTGACTCTTATAAACCAGCGTCTGCTTTCAAGATATCAGCTTTGTCTGTTTTTTCCCACGTAAAGGCAGTCTCTGAACCTGGACGACCAAAGTGTCCAAAGGTAGCAGTCTGCTGATACATTGGCTGTAGTAAGTTCAACATACGGGTAATGCCGTAAGGACGTAGGTCAAAGTGAGTACGAATCAAGCGGATGATCTCATCGTTACTGATTTTACTAGTACCAAAGGTATTAACAGAGATAGAGGTCGGCTCAGCGACACCAATCGCGTAGCTGACCTGTACTTCACAGCGCTCAGCAAGACCTGCTGCTACGATGTTTTTGGCCACATAACGTACCGCGTAAGCAGCACTACGATCGACTTTTGAAGGATCTTTACCACTGAACGCACCGCCACCATGACGTGCCATGCCGCCGTAAGTATCAACAATAATTTTACGACCAGTCAAGCCAGCATCACCAACAGGACCACCAATCACAAACTTACCAGTTGGGTTGATATGATAGCGTGTGCCAGCGTGTAGCAAATCAGCTGGTAGTACTTGTTTGATGATAGATTCCATTACGGCTTCTTGTAGATCTGACTGCGAGATGCTTGGATCATGCTGTGTTGATAATACAACAGCATCGATGGCGACAGGGCGATTGCCGTCATACTTCAAGGTTACCTGCGCTTTAGCGTCTGGACGCAACCATGGCAGCTCACCTGCGCGGCGCAGCTCCGACTGACGCTCCATCAAACGATGGGCATACTCGATAGGCGCTGGCATCAATACTTCGGTCTCATTACTGGCATAACCAAACATCAAGCCTTGGTCGCCTGCACCTTGCTCTTCTGGGTCGCTACGATCGACGCCTTGCGCAATTTCAGGAGATTGCTTACCTAGCATGTTGATGACTGCACAAGTCTCGCCATCAAAGCCTAGATCTGAATGGTGATAGCCAATGCCATTTACGGTGTCACGAACCAGACGCTCTAAATCGATATTTGCCGTTGTAGTGATTTCACCTGCAAGTATGACTGCGCCTGTTTTTACTAAGGTTTCGCATGCCACACGTGCGTGCAGATCTTCACGTAAGATAGCGTCAAGGATAGCGTCTGATATTTGGTCAGCCATTTTGTCAGGATGGCCTTCGCTCACAGATTCTGAGGTAAATAAGTTGTATTCACGCATAATGGGATCGCTTAATTGAATCAATAAGGGTAGGAAAAGCAGCACATCTGGGTGCTGCTCTAATTAATTTTGACCACGCATTTACGCGGCAGATAATCGGTATTTCTTAATTTAAAATCGGTTTTGACTAAAATCTTTGCTAATAAATATGACCAAAGGGTAAGCTGACTATCATTTAATCAATATATAAAATGATACTGCCTCGCTCTAATATGGTCTTGGCGGTAACGAGTTGGGTCAGTACTTGCCCTAATAGACAACGCTAATATGCAGATTGCCTTATCAGAAGCAGGGTAATGGCCAAAATCTCTTAACGCAAAATAGGGTTATTCTACCTTGAAACGTTATAAAACTCTAGTGAGCAACACTTGCTCTACTATAAGAAATGCTCAACAAGCAGTTCACTGCAGTCAAAGGTGGTTACTGGATAGCGGTTTAGCTAGCTGAGCAATTAGCTAGCGGTAGCATCTGCTTGAAATGAATAATACGTTACAACTCTAAAAATGCAGCTTTATCTTTGAACATGCATTCTTCATAGACAGGACAGGCGCCGCATTTGGGTGTACGAGCCTGGCAAGTATAGCGGCCGTGTAAGATAAGATAATGATGGGCGTCTACGATGAAGTCTTCTGGGATGCGCTCGACCAGCTTTTTTTCGACGACGAGTACGGTTTTGCCAGTAGCAAGCCCAGTACGATTGCCCACCCGAAAGATATGCGTGTCAACGGCCATGGTCGGCTGGCCAAAGGCCGTATTCAACACGACATTGGCAGTTTTACGGCCCACGCCTGCCAGTGACTCTAAGTCTTTGCGGTTATCAGGAACAGTGCTATCAAATTTCTCAATCAAATCACGGCAAGTTTTGATGACGTTTTTTGCTTTGGCATTGTATAGACCAATGTTTTTGATATAGGATTTGAGATCGTCTTCGCCTAGTGCCAGTATTGCCTCAGGTGTATTTGCCACAGGGTACAATTGCTTGGTAGCAATATTGACACTGATATCAGTCGCTTGTGCGGACAAAATTACCGCGATAAGTAACTCAAAATTACTGTCATAATTGAGTTCGGTGACAGGCTCATCAATAGTCGCTGCCAGCTTTTCAAAGAATGGACGCACGTCACGATTGGGCATTCGTCTAGAGGGCGGCGTGTCAGCTGTTTTATGTTTGACCGTTTTACTCATGGCATTTTGACTATTATTTTTATGAATGATTGTGCCAAATTATATGCTAGCGCTAGCATTCATGTTAATGATTAAAGTATCAATTTATTAACGCATTAGTTGCGTAATCAGCTATTACCGTTATAGCGCTACTTGCAATGACTCAAGCTCGGCTTGTAAGGAATCGAGTTCTGCTTGTTTCTTATCATTTGCACGAACACTCAGTTGCTTTTCTAGTTTTTTGATTTTGGTACGGAGCTTGGCAGCAGCAATAGTGTTTTTTGCTTGTGACTCACTGATGTTTAGAGACTGACTTGCTGCATTATTGAGCTTAGCCTCTACCATACTAACGACAGGTCTACTATTGCTCGTATCGGCAAGCTGTTCTGTGACACGTTTCAAATGAGTGTGGTAGCGTTGTCTCAAATCCTCTTGCTCTGCTATTCGCTCAGGCTCAGATATTTCTCGCTCAATCGTAACTAAGTCGATGCAATCAACAGGGCAGGGCGCGATACATAGCTCACAGCCCGTGCACAAATCTGTAAAAATCGTATGCATATGCTTACCAGTACCAACGATAGCATCGACTGGACAAGCAGGGATGCATTTGGTGCAGCCGATACAGTCATCTTCACGGATAACCGCACGAACCTCGGTCGGACGTTCGGAAGTGGCATCTATTGGCCACTGTGAAGGCACTGCCATAAGCGTAGTGTTAGGAGTATCTAGATTGAGAGTCTGGGCAATCGCATCGGTGACAGGCTGACCACCAGGCACACATTTATTGTACGGCTCGCCATCTAATACAATCGCAGTGGCATATGGTAGGCAACCATCTGGATGCTCACATAGTCCGCATTGCGTCTGTGGCAAACAAGCATCCACACGTGCAATTTTTGCCTGTATGTCAGCGGGCAAGGTATCAATGTGTAATGCATCGAATAAGATGGGTAGATTGACTAAGCGTATATTGGTGCTACTTTGCATTTAATTAAGGACCTTAATACCAGTCGTAAGAATAGGTATTAGTATAAATAGAGATAAAGTGTTGAGAAAGCGGTCTTTGTAAAACAGTATCTATAAGAGCATCTGCTCTGTCAGCGTTTTACTGCTCAGGTTAGCGTGTTACTTATTAAAAAATAAAGTTTAAAGTAAAACGCTTATCACAGGAGCAGCGATTTTAAAGAGATGAGATTGAAAATACAACACTACAGCGTAATGTGGTGTTTATAGATAAGTACTGATTATAAATCTATATTTTGTTCTTTAGCCACTTGGTCAATCAAATCGCGAGCGATACTACCCTTTGGTGGGATTCTGGGTAGGTTTGAGAGATCAAAGAAATCAGCATGTGCTAACTCATCTTCTTGCAAGATAATATCGCCACTAGCATACGATGCACGAAAACCGAGCATCAAGTTAGAGGGGAATGGCCATGGCTGACTACTGACATAGCGGATATCTGATACGCTGATATTGACCTCTTCTGCGACTTCACGTACTACGGCATGCTCCAAACTCTCTCCAACTTCTACAAACCCTGCGATCAAACCATACATTGGCGGCAGATTTTGCTGTCCATGACGATGATGGTGAGCCAGTAAAATTTGCATCTCACCTGTTACTGGATTTGGACGAGTAATAGCAGTAATGACGCATGGTTGTACGCGAGGGTATTGGCGCAATCGACATATTGGACAAACCATGGCACGTTCGCCTTGGCTAGCATGTACGGTGGGACTAGCACAACGACTACAAAACTGCGTATCTGCTTGCCAGCTTAATAGTTGTATTGCTTGGCTAATCTGATCTGACAAGGCGACTGGCAAATGAGTCATCAGTTTTCGATAAGGAACAAAAGTGTTACCACTACTTTCAGCAATAATTGGTAGCGTCACGTTATGAGCAACTGCATAGTCATAAGTCATGGCGCTCGTGGCTTGAGCGGTAAAGCTATGAGCCATATTGGCATTAACCGTATCATCTGCATCATTGCCAGCGCTATTACTGTTGTCTGATAACCAATGATTTGGTGCTAGGCTCTCGTGTAGCGTTACATGATCGACCTGATAAGCTTGCTCGCTTAAGTCATTACTATCGGGCGATAGCTGAGCTTGTAAAGGCCACCAACCATCTGGCATTTGACGGCATAAGATACTGTCATCACTTAATACAAAAGCATGAGCCATATAAAATTCCAAACATTATTAAGTAAGTCTGCATCGAGGTGGACACAGACTGTTTTAGAGTAAAGTATCATTAATTCTATGTAAACCAGATACCCAGATATCCATATATATTGTCAGGCTGGTTCAGCCTAATGACTAGGCTAGTTTAACCTAATGACTGTAGCGCTTTCACATGCCTGACTTGTACCTACATTATCTTGAATTATCTATACGTAAATGAGATGTCATGGCTAAGAGATGATGACCATGACATGATAATAAGAAAAGTTAAGCAGCAAGTAGATGGCTTAAGCTCTGTTGACCAACATCAAGCGCTTGCTTGCTGACAGGGCGATTATTCTCAAAACCATCTAAGTGATGATCAACCGTCATAATAACATCAGCGATGCAGGCTAACGTACTGTCTTCGATACGTCGTCCGCCTTCGATACGCTTTTCAATGTAGTTGGCTAGCTGACTCAGCATGCTAGCAGGTGTGGCCAACTGTAAGAAACGTACCGCGCCTGCTACTTGACGCATCATCCCAGGTATATTTTGGATGTTAAGCATGTCGCGCTCAGGCTCCGCCAAATAATCATTGATGGCTTGCTCGGCACTAGCAATCGCAGTTCGGCTTTCTTGTATCAAGGTATCATTGGCCGTATTAAGCTGATGCAATGAGATATGCGGATTATTCAGTGGTAGATAGATTGCCCCTGGTGTATGCATCTCTGCCATAGCAATGGTGGCGTTCTCTGCATGCATTAGCGCTAGTAGCAAATGATCAAAATCTTCAGGAGAAGGCGCTAGCCAATGGCTCACAGCTTCTGCTGCTTCGCTAAGACTATTGGCTGCGTTGGACAGACCTAATAAACGTAATGCCGAACTCAGTTCAGTCAGCTCTTTAATAATCTGCGCTGTCTGCATGTCAATAGGGTTAATTGAATCGCCACGTGCATAACTATCGACGTGTTCTTTAATGTTATTGATCTGATTTTGAATAATTGTGTTCAACGTATCGGTAAGTTCGCGGTTAGGACCGAATAAAAAGCGCTTCATTTGTTCTAGCTGAGCACCTTCTAAATGATTGCTTGCATACTGTTCACGTAGTTGATGCGCTTGCTCGTTATCACGTTGACAGGCAAAGCTCACTAAATCTGCAAAGCGGGTATCCATGACTGGTAAATAGCTTTGAAATTGCTGCTCTAAATAGATAAGTGTGTGCTTTTGACTTAGGTTTAATGGTAATACTGCTGCGATATCGGTCACGGCAGCAGTCGCCGCTTGCCAAAACAAACTATCAGTATTTGCAGCGATTAATGCACAAGCTGCACTCATAGCATCCAGCTTTTGCTGATCCGCAGAGTCAATTTTGCCATCTTGATTGAGTAGTGCAACCGCAAGGCCACTACGATACGCGTTGGTCAGCAGCTCTGTGTCTAGATTAAGTGCGCTTAGAGATTCAAAGTTTTGTTCAGGATTGGCGATGATGACACTACTGCTACCAAATGCAGAAAAATAGTCTGCTGTAATAGGAGCTTTTTGACTATGCGCATTAAGCTTGTTAATGACAGGTATCAGTAGAGTAGGCTCTACCGATTCAGTCAATAGTACAAACTCGACATAACGATCCAAGGTCATGATGGCTTCTGATAGATCCATGATCAAATCAGTATCGTTATTATCACCATTGTCATACAGTCTCTGTAGACCACCAACAATAGCATCATTCAATGCTTCTGCACCGACCAAAGAAATTAGTTTGAAAATACAAGACAGCTGCTTTAGCACTTCGATAGAGTCCGACAATAAAGGTGCCTGACTACTATCATCGTTGAACTCACTCAAATGAATCTCGGTGTCTTTAAGCGTTGCTATAACCTCATCATGCAATAAATGAAGTGATGGTAGGTTAAAATCAGTAACACTAAGTGTTGGGGCGGTTAACTTCATTTGCGCAGACTGGTCCATAAGTATTTTTCCATAATGTACTGATGAGAATAGCAATGGTGTAAAGTTGATTTAGAAAGTATTAGCTAGTGATGTTTTAACGCTTTCTATCATAATAATCAAGACTAAATTATACAAATGTCGGTTCAATAAAAATTCGAACGACAATTATATGCTAGCTTTTAGGGCAGGATAATCTTCTGCCAAAGCGGCATACCAGCTTTGGTCAGCAGTTTCATCCGCCGTTGATGCCAGCAATAAATTCGCTAAATTGGCGAAACTTGCATGAGCGGTTTGTCCGCCATCGGTATCTGTATCCTCTTCAATGGCAAGCGTGACCTGTCCACCAGTCATCGCCAAATAAACTTCGGCTAAAATCTCTGAGTCAAGTAATGCTCCGTGAAAAGTACGGTCTTGCTTACCAACATCTAGGCGACGCACGAGGGCATCTAGCGTGTTTTTTTGCCCAGGGTATTGCTGCTTGGCCATCGCCAGTGAATCGGTTACTTGCACTCGATTAGCAAAGTCATTCAGACCAACTTTTGCAAACTCCATATTTAAGAAGTTCATATCAAAAGTAGCGTTATGAGCGATAATCTCAGCGCCGTCCATAAAGTCATACAAAGACTGAGCCACTTGATCAAAGGTCGGCTTGTCGGTCAAAAATGCTTCAGAGATACCATGAATACGAATGACTTCGTCATCCATGCCACGCTGCGGATTGATATAAACGTGCAGCTTCTCACCAGTAAACTTACGTCCGACCAGCTCCACAATACCGACCTCGATAATACGATCGCCTTTTAGTGCATCAAGCCCTGTGGTTTCTGTATCCATGATAAGCTGACGATCTGCTTCATGGCGGTGTATCGGCTTTGGTAGTAGCGGCTTAAAATGTGGGTTGGCACGGCTAGTATCCCCATCGAATTTAGGGGCATCAGATTCTACACTTGGCAACATATCATTGTCGACGGTATCATCTAGGTGCGTTTGAATGTCTGGCATAGCTTTGGTACTCGTCGGGTTGTATGTATTGTCTTGATGGTTGCTAGATTCTACAGCAATGTTTTCATTCATCTTAAGAGTGTTAGCTGTACTCTGACTATCTTCCTTTAGCGGCTCAGGTTCTAAGAGATCTTCATTAAACTCATCGTCCATCATATCTAGACCCAATGGATCGAAACTTAGCCAGTCAGCGCTAGACGATTTTTGCAAGGTATCAGTATTAGTATCAATATCAGTCACTATTTGGTCTTTTTTTTTAGTCGTGTCTGCTTCACTGACTATAGATGAATGGCCGCTGTTTGAGGTGACACCTAAGTTTGCCAGCTCGTCTGCTTTTTCATTACCAGCATGTCCAGCGTGACCCTTGACCCAATGCCAGCTAACATCACGCTGTTGGCAGAGTTTATCCAATTGTTGCCATAGGTCTTGATTGGCGACTGGCTTCTTACTGGCAGTTTTCCAGCCCTTTTTCTTCCAACCCTCAATCCATTCAGTAATGCCTTTTTGGACATAACTGGAGTCAGTCCAAATCTCAAGAGTATGCTCATGCGGGCTATGGGTCAGGGCTTGTATCGCACCCATTAGCTCCATACGGTTATTGGTGGTTTCTTTGTCGCCGCCGTACAAATCTTGCGTGCTGCCATCACTAAATATAAGATGTGCGCCCCAGCCGCCAGCGCCAGGATTTCCTTTGCAAGCACCATCAGTATAGGCCACAGTGGTATTTGTTTTAGCAGCCAATGGATCAATCGCGTTGTCTTTATGATTGTTTGGCATTGAATTACGGTTGTCTGACATAAAAGAGTATGGACCTGATAAGTGGTAAGCATAGGGTAGTACTAGAGCATCTCGTTTACGTTATTCGAACGATGATGATGACGTTGTGAGTATAGCAAATCTATCATAAATATGGGCAGTCGTGACGCACAAAGTCAGAAAACCGTTACGGTAACTTATAACATAATAGTAACGTCTTGGTTTTCTGTTAAAATAGCGAAGCTCGCTGAAAGCCACTGGTTTTTGATGTCAGAGCTGCCTTTGCTACAAAGATGCCCAAGCGCATTTTTTGTATCTGCTATTTGATGGTTTTTTGACAATAGTACACTTAATAAAAGTTTTTAATGCATGATTGCAGGATAACCCCATTATGTCTTTACGCTCGAATTTATTTAATAAGAGACTGACGTATCTGATGCTCAGTGTGACTGCTAGCAGCGCGATTTTTCTAAGCGCTTGTAATGATACTAGCCTTCAAGCAGATACCGAAGTTGCGGCAGATCTGTCTGTCTTTGAGGGTTGTTATACGGTGAGTCAAGATGAACCTGCACAGATAAAGGTCAGCCAGCAAGATGACACTTGGGTAATGCAGATGAAAGAGCCCGTCACTGCTAAGCGCGTCTGGGATACTCCAGAGCCGTTAGAAGTGATCGAGAATAGTGACATACCGCAGTTCTTCTCTATCGATCCAGACAATGTCGATGCGGTTATTGGTCGTCCTGATCGAGTACTTGTACTGGCTCATGTCAAACCAGCCTATGCAAATATTGATCCGCTCTTAGACAGTGAGTACTTGTCGTATATTTATCGAGGTGCCAACACGATCTATCGCGTGGAATGTGATGAGGTGAATACTGATATTTTAGCCAATCCACATGCTAATCTTATTATCGATAATGTCGACGACAGTATTTAAATAAGCATTGATGATAGTATTTAGATAAGTATCGACTATAAATACCATTGTTGGTCGATGATATTTGCATAGATAGTATTTTGTTGTAAACAGTCATACCATTAGAGTTAAGCGATATGAATTTTTTCAGTTACGTGGTGCTAGGCGGGTTTTCTTATGCAGCTGGTTGGGCGGTAAGGACGTATGTATTAGACAAACAACCGACGCCTGAGCAGCCTTATAATTTGAAACATCCTGCGATTTTGGCATATTTGGGTGCATTTTTTATTATCATGTTGATCGTCTCGTGGCTGCTTGGTCGCTATGCACTTGGTCATGCTGCGATTGATTTGCCTTTTATTATTGTCAATAGTCTCGTTGCGACCTTCGTTTACTCGTTTGGTCTTAATCCAGAAAAAGCTAATTATGAAGTGCCTGATTGAAATACAGTATTGAATGAATTGTGAATAACAAAAGCCACGACCGAAGTATTAATTCAAGGTCGTGGCTTTTTCGATAGTGCAGTTTTTTAATAGCTGAAAGTACTAATATTTATGAGGCTTTCTTCAGATTAGTACCAGTCTCGTCGCTGTCTTTCTCATCAGTACTAGTCTTGTCGTTATCAGTCTTATCCGTATCATTGTTAGATTCTAACTTATCCTTAGTAGCTGATTGTTCCTGCTTCCATTCTTTGTATTTTTGCAGATCTTTTCTGGCCTGCTTCAAACAAAATTTAAGTACTAGCGCATCATCGATATGGCCGATAAACGGAATAGAGTCAGGAATGAGGTCAATTGGATTTAGCACATAGAGCGCACCGATAACGCCAGCTGAAATTGTCTTAAAAGGAATTTTACGGTAGTCACCTTTATAATAGTCTTTGACAAGACTCATAAATAGCATTAAATCATCACTAAACGGCTCAAGGTAGCCGCTGTCCTCTAACTTTTCTTTCAGCTTATCTTCTTTGCCTAGCAAATATTCTAAATTAGAGTCAAGTGACTTGTTTTTATCGGTTTTTTTATTAAACATAATTATTGCCTTTTGTTTTTTGCGATGAATTTGTATTTACAGTAACAAATCTAATCGACCTATATTGTGTGTCTCAGTAGCGAAAAAGTAAATATCGGTAAAGATTAGGCAACCATCAGTGTCAGAAAAGCGTCTACAATATGCTGCCACAAGGTCTAAAAACACAAGTCATAAAAATAAAAGCGATAAGGTAGCAGTAAGATATGGGGATTAAGCGTCAGGCATGGACAGATGATAAAAATAATCGTGCAACTGAAACAACATCTGGGCTAAACCGTCGGCAGTTTTTATGTCGAATCGGTGTGAGTGCAGGCACAGCGGTATTAGCGAGCCAAGGTATTTCTCAAGCGCTGGCAGCCAGCCCTATCGAGTCTGGTCATAGTACGCAGCTGACCAAGGATGATCTGCCAACTTCGTTGTTGAATGATAGCTCATCATCACAAACGTCACAGGAATCACTGACGCAGACAGGTTGTATCAAGCCTACGATTGAGACGCGACTTTTTGCCAGCTCTAACGTCGGCGGCAGTGATGAGCGTAATCAGTTGGCATTGGATCGGGTGGCTTGTGCTGGGTTTAAAGTAGAGAATCCTGCGATTACCAATCGTCAGTATTTACGCTTTGCAGGAACGGACTCACAGCGTGCTAGTGATTTTCAAAACCTTGCCTCTGGAGCAATAGCCGCGCCAAAGCTGCTGCTAGGTGTGCGCGGTGGTTACGGTGCCATGCGTATATTGCCTACGGTGGACTGGTCGACGCTAGGACGGATTATGAAAGAGCGCGGCACGATACTCGCAGGCTTTAGCGATGTAACAGCTATCCAATGTGCGCTATTGGCAAAAGGGTCAATGAGCTCGCTTGCCGCACCGATGCTCTATAGCGAGTTTGGTAAAACTGCGCCTGATAAAGTCAGCTGTCAGCAGTTTGTTGAAGTGTTAACCAATCCCAATCTAACTATCAGCATACAAGATGCTTCATTAACCAGTCAGCAGCTACCTGCCATACTGACAAAAGGTGAGCCAAAACCATTAACTGGTACGATTTGGGGTGGTAACCTAAGTGTCGTGTCAGCGCTGGCAGGTAGTGAATATTTACCGCGTATCGATGGCGGTATTGTATTTCTAGAAGATGTCGGCGAGCAGGCGTATCGTATTGAGCGCATGTTATATGACTTATATCTCGCAGGCATATTTAAAGGTCAACAAGCGATTGTATTTGGAGCATTGTCTGGTACGGGTGAGGACAGCTATGATAAACGTTATGATGTCGCCACAGTCATTCGCCAACTACATGAACTAACAGGATTGCCGATATATAGTGGTATGCCTTTTGGTCATATCGGCAAAAAATACAGCTTTCCGCTGGGAGCGACTTGCCAGCTGAGTCCTAATGCAAATGGCGGCTATCAGTTGGCATTTACCGATTATCCAACCATCAAGGCTGATGCCATCCAAGTGAAAGGCTTGTGGCAGACTGCTTAAACGCTAAGCACTGTCCTTTTTAAATAGCCAACCGTGAAAACTTATCTTGATACTCTTTAGGCGTTAGCTCTGTCGCACGTTTAAATAGACGCGTGAATGAAGAGATATCATCATAACCTACTTGATCGGCAAGCGACTTTATTGATACATCGCCTAATTCAAGTAAGCGTTTGGCTTGTTCAATTCTAACAGCCTGAATATATTCAATCGGTCGCATCGCCACGCAGGACTGGAAGCGCCTGTTTAAAGTGCGCGGGGTAATGTTTACCATAGCGGCTAAACTGCTGACCTGCAAAGAATGTTGAAAATTCTCTTCGATATATTCTTGGACTTGTTTAATCAAATGGTCCGAATGCGGCTTGTGCAAGGTCACATTGGTATAGCTATTTTGACTGCCTCTTTTGCTATCGATAATTTGAGTTTTTGCCACTTGTGTAGAGATCTCACGTCCGCAGTAACGCTCAATCAATAATAGCCCCAAATCATAAAAGGCGCTGCCACCAGCTGCACAAAATATATTACCTGACTGGTTTGTTGATTCGCTTCTTGAATGGGTCACAAACTGGTTCTCTTGTAAGTCCACCAATGGAAAATCTGCCTTAAACTTATTAGCATAGCCCCAGTGTGTGGTGGCTATCTTGTGATCTAATAATCCTGCCTTTGCCAAAAAAAATGCTCCGCTACAATTGCTTGCTATATCGGCCTTGGTATTTGCAAGCCGTACTAAGTGCGGCAGCAGCTCACTGTTTTGCTTCAACACCTTATCAATAGAATCGCCAATGGTGGGTACGAGCAATAAATCACACTCTGTCACGTCTTGAATATCGCAGTGGGCTTGCATGATTAATCGATTACTGCACCTAATATCACCACCACCTAAGCTTGCAATCTGTACATTAAATCGTGGCTCTACAGACTCATTTGAAAAGCGCTGCCAACTGACCCCCGTGAATGAAAACAAGTCCAATGCGCCAGAGAGCACACTACCGAGCACACCATCGAAGCCAAGAATAATCATTTTAAAAGGTTTGAAATAGGGCATATAAGTCACTCGTTTCCTTTGCTGTGCTTACCAAAATAGCTGTTATTTGGTTGATTTTAACCAGTTAGATACTCTGTTTGTGTCTTATTTGAACATAATTATGTCATAAATGACAATACGGACAAGTATCAAATTAGACTAATATCAATTGATAACCACATTTAATCAGTTAACGAGAATACTATGGCCGCAGATACCCTCCTAAACGATTTTGAATTACCTTTCCAATTGTATGATGTGCTAGGCACAGAATCACTCACCGAGCACGCAAAGTTCTCAGAACATAGCCGCGAGACATTTGATGCTGTGTTAGAGACTGCAAATAAGATTGCGACAGATTTATTTCTACCTCACAACCATATCGCAGATAAGAACGAGCCGCAGTTCGATGGTAAAAAAGTCAGCATGATAAACGATGTGAAAGTCGCTTTTGATGCGTTCCGCGAGTCTGGGTTTATTGCTGGGCGTTATAGTTTTGAAGACGGTGGTATGCAGTTACCTGAGACAGTGATGACAGCTGTGGCAGGATACTTTATGGCAGCCAATCCATCAACGACCGCCTATCCATTTCTGACCACTGCGGCAATCAACGTCATCTCGCATTTTGCTAGTGATGATATCAAAGCAGCCTTTATGCCGCGCATGCTGACAGGTGAATTTACTGGCACCATGGCACTGACCGAGCCACATGCAGGCTCATCACTTGCCGATATTAAGACTATCGCTGTAAAACAAGAAGATGGCTCGTACCGCGTCAAAGGCAGCAAGATTTATATTTCAGCAGGCGACCACGAGCTGTCTGACAATATCGTGCATTTGGTATTGGCCAAAGTGCCAGGTGGTCCAGGCGGTGTTAAAGGTATCTCTTTGTTTGCGGTGCCTAAATATCGCTTGAACGCTGACTTGTCTGTTGGCGAGCGTAACGATGTACATCTGACTGGACTGATTCATAAGCTTGGTTATAGAGGTGCGACTTCTACGGCATTGAGCTTCGGTGACGAAGGAGATTGTCATGGCTATTTGATCGGCGAAGAGCATTTTGGCTTGCGCTATATGTTTAAGATGATGAATGAAGCACGTATCGCTGTCGGTTTTGGCGCTTCTATGATTGGTTATCGTGGCTATCAGTACTCACTTGATTATGCCAAAGACCGTACACAAGGTCGCATTGCGCCAAACAATAAGCCTGAAGATGATGCAACGGCTATTATTCAGCATGGTGATGTAAAGCGCATGCTATTGGCGCAAAAAGCTTACTCTGAAGGCGGCATCTCATTGTGCTTATATGGCTCAAACCTAATTGACCGTATCAATACCTGTGAAGACGAAACGCTAAAAAATGAGCTAACAGAGTTGTTGGATTTGCTAACGCCAGTGCTAAAAGCATGGCCATCTGAGTATGGTCCAAAAGCCAATGATTTGGGTATTCAAGTATTGGGCGGCGCAGGCTATACGCGTGAATATCAAGCTGAGCAGTTTTGGCGTGACAATCGTCTAAATCCTATCCATGAAGGCACAAATGGTGTGCAGGCGCTAGATTTGTCATTCCGCAAGTTATGGCAAAAAGGTGGGTTAGGCATTCAAATCCTAAAACGTGAAATTACACAAGATTTAGAAAGCATTACTACGCCTGAGAGTGCGCAACTTGCAGGCAAGCTGATGCCTTATATGGGTCAGTTGCATGAAGTGCTCGTGCATTTGGGCAAAGTGTTGCAGACAGAAGAAGCGCTGACATTGACTGGTAATGCTCAAGCACTGATGAATATTTTTGCCTCAATTGTACTGAGTTGGATTTGGATTCGCCAAGCCAGTAAAGCCGAGCAGCTACTAAGTACGACGCAAGATGTCGAGCAGCAGAACTTTTATAAAGGCAAGATACAAGCGGCTAAATACTTCATTGATTGGGAACTACCATTAGTTAAACGCGACATCGAATTATTAACCAACACCAACTCGGTTTGCACTGATATGCAAGCGGACTGGTTCTAAGGACAACTCTAAGGAAAGAGACATGACAACGATAAACAAACAATGGCGACTAAAAGCAAGACCAGTAGGCGAGCCAAGCGCTGAAACTTGGGACTATACCGAGACAGAAATACCGACTATCACCGATGGTCAGCTACTGATTAAGGTTGAATATATCTCTATCGATCCGGCGATGCGTGGTTGGTTGAATGATGCCAAATCTTATATCGCGCCAGTACAAATTGGTGAAGTCATGCGCGCCGGTACTGTGGGTGAAGTGATTGAAAGTAAGCATGAGAAATTCGCTGTTGGTGACTATGTCGCAGGTCACGACGGCGTACAGTCATATGCGGTCAGCGATGGTACAGGTCTACATAAAGTTGATCCGAGTCTAGCGCCGCTGTCTTACTACTTGGGTGTACTCGGTATGCCGGGGATGACAGGGTATTTCGGTCTCCTAAAAACGGGTCAGCCAAAAGCAGGCGAAACGGTAGTGGTATCAGGAGCTGCTGGTGCCGTTGGTAGCTTGGTTGGTCAGATTGCCAAAATTAAAGGCTGCCGCGTTGTCGGTATCGCGGGCGGCGCTGAAAAATGCAAGTTCTTGGTCGATGAGCTTGGGTTTGATGCGACGATTGATTACAAAAATGAAGATGTGAAAAAAGCACTAAAGAAAACCTGCCCAGACGGCGTCGATGTGTACTTTGACAACGTAGGCGGTGATATCTTAAATGACGTGCTTACCCAGATTAATCTACATGCGCGTATCGTTATTTGCGGAGCTATCAGCCAATATAACAACACCACAGCAGTAAAAGGCCCATCGAACTATTTATCACTATTGGTCAATCGTGCTCGCATGGAAGGCATCGTGGTGTTCGATAATATCAAAGAATATCCAATCGCAATGAAGGATATCGCTGGCTGGATTCAGTCAGGTGATATGAAAGTAAAAGACCATATCGTTGAAGGTATCGAGACATTCCCTGATACTTTGATGATGCTCTTTAACGGTGAAAATTTTGGCAAACTAGTACTTAAGGTAGAGGGATAGATCATGACACTGAATACAAATGGAATTGCATCAGATGTAGCTGGCAAACGAATTTTGATCACGGGCGGTGCGTCAGGTATCGGCGCAGCCAGTGCGTTGTTGTTGGCTAGTCGCGGCGCAAAAGTCGTCATTGGTGATATGGCAGAAGAAATGGGCGAAGCAGTTGCCAAACAAGGTCAAGATGCTGGCAACAGTATCGTCTTTAAAAAAGTAGACGTGACCAGTGGTGATGAAGTACGCGCATTGTTCGACTTTGCTGTGGAAACACTTGGTGGCCTAGATGTTGTGGTAAACAATGCTGGTATCGACCATAAGCCTTCGCCAATGCATGAGCTGAGTGATGATGACTTCGATCGCAATATTGCAGTGAATTTAAAAGGTGTTTGGCACTGTATGCGTGCTGCGGTCAATTGTATGATACCTAACGGTGGTGGTCATGTGATCAACGTCGCATCTATTGCTGGTCTGCGTTCAGCACCTATGATTTCAGCCTACAGTGCAGCTAAACATGGCGTTATGGGTCTGACCAAATCTGCTGCCCATGAGTATGCTCGTGCCCATATTCGTTTTAACGCGGTATGCCCAAGCTTCATTGATACGCCAATGGTTCGCAATACTATGGCAACGATGGATGAGCGTACGCAGCAAGCAACGATAAAGGCCAGTCCACTGCGCCGCCTAGGAAACGTCAGTGAAATTTCTAGTGCGATTGCGTGGCTTGCCAGCGATGAAAGCAGCTTTATGAATGGTCATGCCTTCACCTTAGATGGTGGTATGCTAGCGTAACCGTGATCGTTGAGCGCTCTTTGTTCAGTTCATTAGTGCTCGATAATCGCTGTTAGTTATGACAGCGATTATCTGCGTTTAGTTATCTGATTTTAGATACACGTTTTAGATACATGAATTTAGTGCTCAAAAATTATTGAAAATATAAAGTTTATAAAAATATAGGGAATAATGATGAAAGATTTATTTGATTTAACTGGTAAGGTCGCTCTAGTAACTGGTGCGAGCCGTGGTATTGGTGAGTCTATTGCTCGTTTATTGGCATCAAGAGGCGCACATGTGATTGTCTCAAGCCGAAAAATCGATGCTTGCCAAGCAGTCGCTGATAGCATCAAAGCTGATGGCCATAATGCCAGTGCTTTTGCTTGCCACGTGGGAGACATGGAGCAAATTGACACAATTTTTGAGCATATCAAAAGTGAATTTGGTCAAATTGATATCTTAGTTAATAACGCAGCAGCCAACCCTTACTATGGCCATATCTTAGATACAGATTTAGCCGCCTTTGATAAAACGGTTGAAGTTAATATCCGTGGTTACTTCTTTATGTCGACGGCAGCTGGCAAGATGATGAAAGAGCAGGGCGGCGGTGTCATCTTGAATACCGCATCGGTCAACGGCTTAGTAGCAGGCGATAAGCAAGGTATCTACTCAATTACCAAAGCGGCAGTCATCAGCATGACCAAAGCATTTGCTAAAGAGTGTGGCCCACTTAATATCCGTGTCAATGCGCTATTGCCAGGTTTGACGGATACTAAGTTTGCCTCTGCATTGACTACTAACGATAAAGTCTTAAAAATGGCACTACACTCGATTCCGCTAGGACGTGTGGCTGAGCCTGACGAAATGGCTGGTACCGTATTGTATCTAGTGTCGGACGCTTCAAGCTATACCACAGGCGCGACTATCGTTGTCGATGGTGGCATGTTGGCTTAATTAGCAAACTACGGCATATAAGTTCAAGAACAACTTACTATGAAGAGCCACATGAGATTTATTTTCATGTGGCTTTTTTGATTTGATTTTTTGATGGAATGTTTAAGTAATCTTGGTTTTGCACTGTCAAACAAATTACTAATTTTAAATGAGCATCAGCTGTATAGTGGCATAATAAATATGCTAATAGCTACTCGGACAATATGATGGAGTCACGCATGAATTCAGTTATCAACAATAAAATAAAAACTATTTCTCAAAATAAAACATGGCTGTTTGTGCCAGCGACTCGCATCGATAGAGTAGCGAAAGCCTTTGCAAGTGGTGCTGGTGCAGTCATTGTCGATTTAGAGGATGCCGTTGCGCCAGAAGATAAAGCGTCCGCACGCGAAGCATTACAGCAATATCACGACAGTGCAGGTTATCAGCCGATTTGGCTACGTATTAATAAAGCAGGTAGTGAAGAATTTTTCAAAGACATAGTGCTCTGTCAGAAGATGTCTCATTTGGCTGGCGTGTTATTGGCCAAAACTGAGCAAGCAGAAGATATTAATAACGTACATCAGCTTACTAATTTACCCGTGATTGCACTGATTGAGAGTGCGATGGGATTGTATCAAATCGATAGTATGGCAAAAGCAGTCGGGTTGGCCGCGTTTAGTTATGGATTTTTAGATCTGTGCAATGATTTGCACGTGCAAGTAGGAACACCTGCTGCAGATATCATCGCCAATCAAATCCGCTATCAACTAATCCTGACGTCAAAAGTGCACCAATTATCGCCACCCATCGATACCATTTATCCTGACTTCAATAACGAAGTTGGACTGAGCGAGCGAGTACAACTATGGTCACAAATGGGGATGTCAGGAATGCTGTGTATTCATCCCAAACAAGTGGCGGTCGTCCAACAAGCATTGCAACTAACAAATGAGACTTTGTTATTCGCACAGCGTGTGATTGAGGAGTACGAGCAGAGCGGGCAGGCAGTATTCAAAATAGATGGCGAGATGGTCGATGCGCCAGTGATTGAGCGCAGTCGTCAACTGTTGGCAAAGTAGCAGACCAATCCGTATTCAGTTAAATATAAGTAGTTGGTTCAATATAATTTGGATACTAGGGCGTGTCCTCAATTCAATCGATAGTCATTTAAATGGGTTAAAAATGGCTAAATCTTGCCAAATGGCGTCAAATAGCTGACTAATATCTCGATATTATCTGCGCTATTTTCCTTGTTTGACTGCGATTTATCTCATTTTTATCCCCATTCTTAAAATGAGGACACGCCCTAGAAAGCCGAGTGAGAGTATTACAAGCAGTATACTAAGCGAGACTGACACCGTACCTAATTTATATGGGATTGACTATATAATGCTTTATCATGAACCATATCTATTCACATTCGATAAAAGCATACTATGATTTTCATTAATAATAATATTAGCCTCAATGATAATGAGGTAGAGATCAGCGCCATACGAGCGCAAGGCGCAGGTGGGCAGAATGTCAACAAGGTATCTTCTGCCATTCACCTGCGTTTTGATATTAACAACTCAAGTCTGAGTGATGAGTACAAGCAGCGACTGCTAAATAGCAAAGATAGCCGAATAACCAATGAAGGCGTGCTGATTATCAAGGCGCAGCAGTTTCGTACGCAAGAGCGCAATAAAATAGATGCGCTTGAGCGTTTGCAAAGTTTTATCACCAAAGCCACTTACGTTAATAAAACCAGAAGGCCGACCAAGCCAAGCAGAAATGCCAAACGTAAACGGGTGGATAAAAAGACACAGCGCGGTAAGACAAAGGCTTTACGCGGCAAAGTAGATTTTTAGAGAGTTTGTGATAGTAGATTTTGTCGTTGAGAGGTTTTACGAGAGGAAAGGTTAGAGAACAAAAACCGTAGTAGGTTATGGAAATTTTTGAATTTAGAATGGTATAGGCGATTAATTATCACCTATACCCTTATTCTAGATTAACGACTTATTTAGAATGCACCATTAAGTCCAACGAATAAGCTGGTTGAGTCATCGTCATTACCTTGTGAATGTGTGACACCAGCGTTGGCGTTCAATAGACCAAAGCTTCTAGATAGGCCAAGTGTCATAGCAACATTATCATCATCAGTTTCGACCATAGGCGTCTCAAAGCTGATATTTGGTAGCGTATTCAAACGTGCGGTTACTGCTTCGCGATTATCACTCAGCTGCTTTTGGTAATGAATATCACCAAATAAGTTGAGGTTGTTCATCAAGCTATGATTGGCTTTGAGACCAAGCTTGCCATATGTCGTAGAGTATTTCTGCTCATCGAACTGCATAGCAATGCCAGACATCTCTTTTTCTTTGAGTCCGTCAATTTTTACGCGGCTCGCTGTTGCACCGATATAAGGCGTGACAGCAATATTGCTCACTTGCATCGGATAGCCTGCCTGCAAGTTGGCATAAAAGCGCTTGCCATCAGCATTTGACTTAAACTGCTGTTGGTTACTGCCTAGTGTCACAGCACGTGTGACATCGACATCCATGTTGCCAAATCCTGCAGCACCATTGATCTGTAAACCACCAAATTTGTTGCTGTGATAGACACCAAAACCAACTTCTCCCAGATCAATATCACTCAAACCTGTGCCAACGTCTGAGTTCTCAAAGTCTTTTTGAGTGATGTTGCCGTATAAGCCTGTCACTGCATTTGCTGAGTTAGGATGAGCAAAATCTACACCAAGCAATACTTGGGTATTATTATCACCATCAAACCCTGCAATTTCTTGATTAGCGACTTCACCAACGGCCCATAGTGTACGAGCAGGTTTTTGCTCACTGCTTTGGATTTGGTTGACGTGTGACTGTAAGCGCTCATTGGTTGCAAGTCCAGTTGTCGTTGCAATATGTGGCAGCACACCGATTAAGCTAGGCGCTGTGACTACAGCGTTTGCATAGTCGGCGATCAGTTGGTGGGTAGCGCCTGTTGGATGTATACCATCAGCGAAGAAGTAGGTTTCGTTGGCATTTGCTTCTACAAGAGTATCAGGCCCACAAGTTAGAGAGCTATTGTTGTCACCGCAAGCTTCATCGGTGACATTAGTGAAACCATACTGAGCAGGCGACGCAATGATCTCTTGAGTTAAGCTAAACATATCTAGCGGTATAATATTAGCGCCAGTATTTGCTGCGGCACTAAGCATGAATTGATTGTATAGACTAGTAGCACCAGTACTTTGCGCCTGTGCTACAGGCCCTTGATCAATAACTCTAGGGGTTAGACCGACATCAGGAATATTAGGTACTAAGATATATTTGGCACCATTGTCTTTTAATGCATTAATCGTTCCGGTTTGGCTAGCTACTGCTCCAAGTATGGTTGCTTGGGCATTAGCAGGATCTTCAGCCGCGGCAAGTAAATCATTTGCACCTGCCCACACGACATAGAGTCCGTTAGGGTCTACTGTGTTATTAGCGAGATAACTATCGACTTGGCTATTGGCAGAAGCAATAGGAATACCACCAGGGAAAAGCGCTTCTTCGCCTGCTCTTGCACCGCCGATAGCGTAGTTGTTACCAATTTGAGGACTACCGAATACAACGGGAACAGCCGTGGTACCTAGCTGCTCAGCGAATGAGGTCGCCCAGGTGTTGTCAGGGTTGGTGGTAAACTGAGCAGGACCTGGTACAACTTGACTAAAATAGCCACCATCGGTCAAGCTATCACCGAAAAAAGTGACACTGTCATAAGCATTTGCGTGAGAAATACCAGCGATAGATAGGCTGACAGCCAGCATGCTTTTAGTAAAGGTTTTAAGAGTAGTATGGCTAATTTTAGAACGTGAAGTATTACGAGGCATAGTGACTTCCTTGTCATCAATGTAATAGTTTGTCAATCGAGTGTAACCACTTTTTAGAAAGCTAGCAATCGTTTTAATTGCGAAATTGCAAGAATATTCCCTTATTTAAGTAAGTTTTTAGAGCATAAAAAAGGGAAGGTAAGTATTAAAAAATCATACTATCTCGCACACATAATATTTTATTTTCTTCTATGTGATTATGCTGTAAGCACCTGATTTTTATTTAGTTATTCTTGTTGAGGAGTATAAGATTTATCTATCGATATTACTTATTTAGCCTAAGCAAATGCTTAATCACAAATAGTACAAACTCAACACTCAACAATAAGGTAATCAGGCCAAATGCGTATGCAGATGTCACTGCTAGCAATAGCAAAGTATAGCTAGCAGTATCAATACTATGGAAACTGAAATTAAGTGTGCTTTTGTGGACGCAATAATAAGGCAAGTCCAAGCGCTACAAAAGCGGCGATACCAGATATCATATAACTGATACTAAAGTCTCCAGTGGCTTCTGCAAGATAGCCTGCTGCCACTGGCCCGAGAGCCTGTCCACCTGAAAAGGCGAAAGTCAGTGCTGCAAGTGCACTTGCCGCCGCTGCAGGACCGAAATAGTCGCCCGCCGAGGCAGCCATAATGACAGGCACACTCCACACCACTAAACCAAACAAGATAATGGACAAATACAGTCCCAAACTCCAATCAGTCAGTCCGACCAACAGATAAGCGATGGCAAGGAAGAAAAAAGCCAGCGCCAGACCAAGGCGTCTGCCAATATGGTCAGAAATCCAGCCAAACAACATGCCTGAGAACATGCTAAGCAGTCCAATCCATGCCCAAACACCACCAGCAGTCGCTTCACTCAGTTGATACGAGCCAACCATACTGGTCACGATGAAGGTAACGTAAACCATATAAGTAGCGCCATAAATAGCAAAGATGACACCTAAATGTACGAGCAGCTTAATATTGCTACGTTCTAGTTTTTTCTTATTTTTAACAGGCAAAGTAGGTGCGCGCCCAAAAGGGTTTTGACTGACATCGTCTGGATGGTTGCGAATCAAAGTAAAGGTAAGCCAAGCTACCGCAATATTAATCAAGGCGAAAATTAGCCAACCTGTCTGCCAAGACAATAGAGTAGAGATAGGTAAGAGTTTGGGTACGACAAATCCCGATAAAATGATGCCAAATCCAGGCCCAGCCATGACCAGTCCTAGAGCAAGCCCGCGGTGCGAAGGAAAAAACCAATGCGACATGACGCTCATCATTGGTAAGACCACGCCGCCGCTACCGATACCTGTCAGTACATAGAGTGCGCAAAGTATTGGAAAACTGGTGGTAAAAGCCATACCGAACATAGAGACAGCAATGAGGAGGAGGCTTGCCGTCGCAGTCGTTCGAGTACCCAATCGAGGTAGGATAAAAGGGCTTAGAAGCACTGCAACCAGATATCCTATCAGGTTGGTGAATCCCAAGATTCCGCTTTGAGTATAATTTAATCCTAAAGAGGATGACATGGATGGCAGTAACATGCCAAATGCGAATCGTCCTAACCCAAGTCCACAGAACATCGCCACAGAGCCTGTCGCGGCAATGATCCAAGCATAATGCAATTTACCCAACCTAAGGGGCGCAGTGTTATCTTGATCTCCTTGATCTGGATTGTCTTGTTGAGTCATTCGATCAGACATCACGAATCTCCAACAAGTTGAAGATTCGCAATATATATCGTCACTAAATTTAGATCGTAGGTAATGACTTCCTTGTGTTGAATAGTCTCCATTTCACTCTCATCCTTTTGTGCTTAATCTCTATCAGTCCTTTATTGAGTACACTTATAGCCTTAAGCATACTTATGTCCAATGAAATTAGTATAACTGCACCTGAACGATCGTTCAATGGATATATAGGCAATCCTCGTTATGATTCATAGGCTAGAGTGTTGTATTCACAAATAACAAAAAATGCCAGCCCATTTATATGGTTGGCATTTTGCTTATTATTTTCTGACTGCTATCTTTTAATATCGACTTATTAGCTAGCCAAGTCGTTTACTCAACCCAGGAAAGCGTTTAATCATAAACAGCATCAAGAGTAACGCCACAACTGCGATAGCCGCACCTGTGTATCCTACGCTAGATAGTGAGATATGCGTCACGGCATAACCACCGAATAGTGCACCCGTACCAATTCCCAAATTAATAATACCTGAAAACATCGACATCAGCATGTCTTGCGCATTGACATCGACCATGATGACTTTAGCCTGCATGGAGATAATCAGTAGCATGAGCGCCGCACCCCAAAGCAAGGCGATAAAGCTGAGCGCCCATACAGAGGTCACTGCTAGCAACAGCGCAAGCATAGACACAAGCATGAGTATGGTCGATATCAGCATCAATCTGGTATTGAACCGATCACCCCAACGACTGAAAATAACACTACCTACAATTCCTGCTGCACCGAATAGTAACAGTACAAAAGTCGCAGCGTTTTCACTGATATTGCCAACTTGGCGCATAAATGGTTCTATATAAGAATAAGCCGTATAGTGCGCTGTAAAGACTAATAAAATAAGCAGGTATAGACAAACCAATAAAGGGTTTTTGAGGAGTTCTGGAATCTTTCTAAAAGATCCTTCAAACATACTAGGTAGCGTTGGTAAGAGTCTCGCTTGTAGAATAAATACAATTAAGGCGATGACGCCAATACCGCCAAATGTAGCCCGCCAGCCAAACCACTGCCCAACTAAGCGTCCTAGTGGCACACCCAGTACCATTGCTAACGAGGTACCAGTCGCCAGTACGCTAAGCGCCATGGCTTTTTTGCCTTCAGGTGCGACACGTATCGCGATGGCGGCTGTGATCGACCAAAATATCGCATGCGATAACGCAATCCCAACTCGGCTAATGAGCAGCACGTCGAAGCTCCACGCAAATACGGATAGCACATGACTGGCAATAAATACGGCAAAAAGCCCCAAGAGTAAACGTTTGCGCTCAAATCGACTGGTCAATAGCATTAGTGGCAATGACATCGCTGCGACAATCCAAGCATAGAGTGTCAGCATCCAGCCAGTCTCTGCCGTCGTAATAGAAAAGTCTTGAGCAATGTCGCTCAACAGCGCCACAGGGACAAATTCTGTGGTGTTCATAATAAAGGCACTAACGCCCATCAAAAATACTTGAAAATACTGAGTTCGGCGAGCGTTTGAGCTGGCCTCAAGGTTATGTGTCATAAAATCCAATACAAATGCAGATACTACGTGTGATAGGTCAAAATGGGGTAAGCTTAATTAGAATACAAGGTTTGCGGGGCAAGATAACAAGCCCAATCCAATCGTGAAAGGTGTTTTTTGATAAGGATTGTTAATTGGACGTTTATTGAGGATACTTGAATAATATGAAACTATCGTTAATCATATTTAATGCGTTGGGATACTTGCTAATGACTAAACTACAATTCATTTAAAAAGAAGCGACACCAGTTGTCGTAGAAGGTTTTTAAACAGCTTTATTTTTATGTGAGCTTATACTATAGTTATTAAGTCAGGCAAAATGACATGAGATAAAAAACAGTTAACCCTCGGGGCGCAATGCTTCACTTCTTAACTGAGTTTTTAAACGCTATCTTAGCGAAGTCTTTCTAGTAGTGTTATTTACGTTTAATCCTAAACTTTTGTGCCTGTACAAACCTAAAAAATTATATTTATTAATAAACGAAAAACTTAGCAGAAAAAAGCTCGTTAACATTGCAAAAATATAAGCAATGTAACAGCGAAAAACTGTGGCTAAAAAGTCTGTCAGAATTAAAAACTACTACCTTACCAAGTCGATTAATTTACTTAACTTTATAGATAATGACGTCATTTAAACAATGGCGAATAGGCTCGGCTGGCTTGAAATCAGCATTCAGAATATAACAACAACGAAAAACTGCAGCTAAACAACCAAAATCAAAATAATAAGGATATAACGATGACCACATTAACGTATCAGTTTGAACAAAAACGGTTAGACAATATGCAATGGTCGGGTGGTTCAAAGCTATCTGGTATAACGGCACTAGCAAATGATGAGAAAGGCCGAGTAAGAAAACAGCCATTGTTTTACCTCGAAACGGTTTCTGTAGACAGTTATGAAGATGATATTTATTTCGTGAATAATACTGATGGGACGATTAGATGGGTAGCACCCTTTAAACCCTATCGAAACATAACTGAAGCACGAGCAAAGTTGGGCGATACCAGTGATGAAAACTTACGTAAAGTGACGTTCTATAGTGATGACATAAATAGCGTATATCAGGATGTACTGCCTAAGCAAGGCGTGCGGATTGGTAGTACTCATATCATGTATGACAGTGATGCGATGATGCAGTGGTTCGTACATGTGCCCTATAAGGGGCCAGATACTCATTATGCGATTTGGCAATTTAATGTAGTGGAAAAGGGCGGGATTCGCGGAAACTATCCATTGCTATGGGATGATTTTAGTAAGCCCTCGCACATGGTGGGTTGTGACTGTTTGTTTGATCAAGCTGATATGCCGATAGAGGTTAGTATTTATGAAGAGCGCTGTGCAATGCTTGACAGGCTTATCGGGTCATTTGGCATATCAAATGCCATATTCATATTGGCGATCAATGATGTGCTTTATCGTTATGGCGTGGGCTGGAGCGCGCCCTATAGTGAGTCGGATATACAAGCACAAGACATTGCGATGAAACTAACAGCACAAAAGCCAGAAAACGCGAAAGCGGTAAAAGCCGTTGTCCAAGCGGTTTATGACTTTTGGTTTAACGAAGGTTTTACAAAAAATATCTCAATGCAGGCTTGTGAGGAGCTTTTAAGCTTGTACCAAGCGCAGATGGCTAGTCAAAAACCAGTTTGATTTATAAAACAAATTATCAAGAATAAACCTAAGTAATAATTAAAAAAGGAGAGCCTTATGATGTTTCCTATCGAAAACAATGAGACGTTTTTATTGTTTTTTCATGGTCTCGATTCAAGCAATGAGACCAGTAAATATACCTGTATCACGCGTGAGCCTAAATACTGTGAAACGGTCAGTTATCGAGAGAATTTTGCAGAAATATTTGAGATTTACGATGCATTGATTCGCGAGAAAATCGCACAGTACCCGCGAGTGGTATTGGCAGGGCATTCGCTTGGTGGTTGGTTTGCCAATCATTTTGCTCGTAAATACAACTTGCGCGCGCTATTGATTGCACCTTGTATCTACCCAAGTGAGGTATTGGCGGACCGTATCCCTGACGTGGCTGATATGAAGCTGTCCTTTCCAACGACCAATACCGAGATGGTGCGGGTTATGGTTGAAGTCGATGATGAAAGCTTAGACGTAGCGGTTGCTAGACGAACCTTGGTAAATTTGCCTGACAGCTGGGAAGTTGATTATTTTGCAGGCGGTCATCATCGTATCGCCCGTAGCAGTGATATCTGGTATCACGTAACTCATCTGTGCGAAGATCCCATCGTTTGGATGGATGAGGCAACGTATCATGGTGAGGATTAATAGTAAGGACAGTCAAAAAACTAGAGCAGCCAATGGATAAATAAACCGCTAAAAATAATTGATTGACATTAAAGACGATCGGTCATAATATCTATGAATGATGATTACTAAGCCAAAAGCCCGTCGAGGGCGTCCACCCAATGTTGAACGAGAGTTTACGGATACCCGTGAAGCTCTTTTGAGATCTGGGATGGAGATGCTGACAGAGCAAGGTTTTGCGACCACTGGTATCGATGCCATACTCAAACGTATTAATGTGCCTAAAGGTTCCTTCTACAATTACTTCAAAAACAAAGAAGCGTTTGGACAGGAAGTATTACGGCAGTACGCGTTGTATTTCGCTCGCAAGCTAGATTATTGTTTTCTGAATGAGCAAGTGTCTGCTATGCAGCGTATTAGTGACTTCGTTGAAGATGCTAAGTCGGGAATGATCAAGCACGAATTTCGACGCGGCTGTTTGGTAGGCAACTTGGGTCAAGAGATTATCGTGTTGCCTGACAGTTTTCGTTGTGAGTTAGAAAACATATTGCTTGATTGGCAGGAGCGTTTAGCGGTTTGCTTGCGTCTGGCAGTACAACAAGGACAAATACCTTCGAATAGTGATTGTGATGAGCTGGCTGCTTTCTTTTGGATTGGTTGGGAAGGTGCGGTTTTGCGTGCTAAGTTGACGCAAGATGTCAGTCCATTAGATACTTTTTTCCGAGGTTTTGCAGCAGGGATACAGAAGTAATTTTTTTTATCTATATTTTTAGACGACCGGTCTAAATTGTTTTTTACTTATTATAGACGATTGGTCTAAATAGGAGCTACTATGTTTAAAGCAATATTAATTGAAAAAAATGACGATGTTTATCAGTCTAGTCTGACTGAGATACAGGACACGCAATTGCCTGAAGGTGATGTCACGGTTCGTGTGGCATATAGCACGCTCAACTACAAAGATGGATTAGCCATTACTGGCCGTAGTCCTGTGGTACGTCAATTTCCAATGGTTCCAGGTATAGATTTAGCGGGCACTGTCGAAACAAGTAGCCATCCTCGCTACAAAGCTGGCGACAAAGTGTTGTTGAATGGATGGAGTGTGGGTGAGAAGTATTGGGGCGGTCTATCACAAAAGGCGCGATTAAACGGTGATTGGCTGATCCCGCTCCCTGAATCGATGACTGAACGTCAGGCGATGGCAATTGGCACAGCAGGATATACCGCAATGCTTTGCTTAATCGCATTAGAGCGTCATGGACTCACACCAGAGAGTGGCGAAGTATTGGTTACGGGTGCTAATGGCGGCGTTGGCAGTTTTGCTATCGCACTTCTAGCAAACCAAGGCTACTCTGTCACCGCCTCTACGGGACGTCTGGAAGAAGCCGAATACTTAAAGAGCCTTGGTGCAACGACGATCATAGACCGTGCTGAATTGAGTAGTCCGGGACGCGCACTTGGTAAGGAGAAATGGGCTGCCGCAATTGATTCTGTTGGTAGTCATACATTGGCCAACGTTTGTGCTAGCACGTATGAAGATGGTTTAGTCGCTACTTGTGGACTGGCTCAAGGCATGGATTTCCCTGCTACTGTTGCGCCTTTTATTTTGCGCGGTGTCAGTTTGCTTGGTATCAATAGCGTGACACGACCTTATGATGAGCGTGTAGAAGCATGGCAGCGCTTGAGCACAAGTTTGGATATAACGCAATTGGATGCAATCACCAGAGAGATTGGCCTAAGCGAAGTCATTCCGACAGCCAGCGAGTTGTTGGATGGCAAGGTTCGTGGTCGAATAGTTGTTGATGTCAATCGTTAAGCGTTAAGCGTTAATTTTTAATACTGCAACCTTAATATTTCGATGTTGAACCTCGTGTTAGCACATGAATAAATGGTGCATCGGAATGTCTAAGATTGAGTGCTCAACGTGAAAAATAATTATTCACAAACGGTCACAAATATCGGTATTTATTTTTTGTCATCTGATGTGCTATCATCGTTGAACGATCTATCGTGGGTTTAACAGTTTTGTTATCGCCGACCATGACAATAGTCTCATGGCGGCGTGACAAACCTTGCAACTTCCAGCACGATATAAAACAACTCTGGTAAAGCGCATGAGCCTGTACTCCGACAACCTCATTTGTGCCTGATTTTTTGCCTATTTGGGCGTATATCATACTTTTTCGTCGGAGTAACAGGAGTCTAAGGTGTTCAATATCATGAGCCACATTGCTAACCCATCTAAATATACCCGTCGTTATCACCCACGCCATTCTCTAGCGCAATATATTATCAATCAAATAGAGTCGCTTGAGCTGCGCCCGCAAGATATCGTCAAGCAAATGGGCTATCCTCTTAAACATACCATACCTGCCTATGACCGCCTGCGCCATGTACTGTCGAGCAAATTCCTTGGGCTTGATGGTAGCTATATGGACAAACACTTTACCGCTGATGAATTTTTGGCAAAACTGTTTGCCGTACTTGAGATACCGTATCAGCCATTCGCAGAAGATATTGCGCAGATTAAATATGATTTAGCAAATTACTCTAATACGCTACCCAGATATAGCTTACGAGCGGAAGTGGATTTTACATTTGCGAGTGCTGATAACTGGATGTCTCGTGGTGCGGCTTCACGTTTTGCGCAAGTACACTTGCCTAGTGGTTTTGCCAAACTAGACGATGCTGCCCGTAAATCAGTGATTCAAGACAGCATCTGCGAGCATTATCAGCAGTATGAGGGCAGTTTGCCATACGACGGTATCATCAAAGGCTATCGACTGACTATTGAACAAAACAACCATGTGGTCGACCATGCAGAGTATGGATTACCAAAATCTAGCAGTATCTAAAAAGTTTTGAGCGTATAAGCAGCACGAGCTGTTAATTACATTGATTGAATAATCACATTGACCGAAAAAAATATAAAATGCCTCACTGTATCGTGGGGCTTTTTGGTTTTTTACGTTATGTTTTCTTGTAAGAGTCAAACACTGCTAAATATCAGTTTTATAAAACTCATTTTAAACTTCAGGTTTAGAGATGGCGCGCCATAAAATCACAAATAGCGCGTCAAACTCTGCATTCAACGGTGTTTCTGTTTGGCGAATGGTATGCATTAAGCCAAGTCGACTGATGAAACCCATAAACACATCGAAGAGTATGTGCAAAGGAACAGTGTCATTGAGCACCCCACGATTTTGCCCATCTTCTAATACGGCCAAAAACGCGCCAATTAGCTCTTTGTTTTCATAGATCGCGATATTACGTATACGCGAGGCCGAGACAGAAGACAGCACCATCACCGCATCTGGATGCGAGTCTACAAAATCAAAGCAGACCCACAACGTCTTACGTAGACGATCTTGTACGCTATCAATCCCTTGCAGATGATCCATAATTCGAGCGGCTAATCTGCCTAGCACAATATCCATAATGGTATAAAACAGCGTTTGCTTGTCTCCGAAATACTTGTAGAGCGTTTGCAAAGAGACGTTGGCAGACTTTGCAATCTGCGCCATCGTCACCTCATTAGCGTCAAATCCTGCAAAGACTTTACGAACGGCCTGTTCAATTTTATCCAAAGTTGCGGGCCGCATATCGGATAGGGGCGCTAGAGATCGAGTTTGCGTGAGGCTATCTGACTGATTAAAGGTTTCCATATTTATCGCTTCTTAAAGTATTGGCTATTTGATACGTCCTACCAGTTAAATAATTTGCTCGATAGTTTAACGTGATCAAATTAATAAGTAATGTAGATTACCATTTTTATTTAATTGATTGCGAAGTGGTTTTTCGTAGCCTAGTATAAGACTCATATATTAATAAATACAAAGAATTTATCGTATATATATAATGGTAATATAAATTACCATAATTTACAAAATGGCTTAGATATAGTCAGTTCAATATAATTTCGATACAAGGAAACCGAGTGCAAGTTATACATTAGTATGCTTAGCGAGGATGACGATGTAGCGGATTTATATAGACTTGACTATATAGTTGTTATTCACTCCACCTTGTCAAGGATAGACATCATGAGTATCGAAAAGTTCACCCCAAACTGGATGACCGAAGAGCATCAGATGGTGCACGACAGCGCCTTAAAAATGTTTCAATCTTGGGATCCTAAAGATGAGCAGTGGCGCAAGAATGGCATGATTGATCGCGCTGCGTGGGAAGAGGCGGGCGAGATGGGGTTCTTGTGTGCAGCGATACCAGCTGAATATGGCGGCGGCGGCGGCGATTTCGGTCACGAAGCGGCGCTCATCTACGCACAGACTGAGGCCAATCAATCGGGATTTGGCGGTATGGTGCATTCAGGCATTGTCGCGCCTTATATTTTAGACCACGGTACTGAAGAACAAAAACAAGCGTGGCTACCCAAAATGGCAACGGGCGAATATATCGGCGCTATCGCCATGACGGAGCCTGGTACTGGCTCCGACCTACAAAACATCAAAACCTATGCGGTAAAAGATGGTGATGACTACATTATCAATGGTTCTAAGACTTTTATCACCAATGGTCAGCACGCTAATCTTATCCTATTAGCATGCAAAACAGACCGTGAAAAAGGCGCACAAGGCGTCTCACTTATCATCGTAGAAACGGATAAAGTAGAAGGGTTTGAGCGTGGACGTAACCTAGATAAGATTGGTTTGACGTCGCAAGATACTTCAGAGTTGTTCTTTAGCAATGTACG
Source organism: Psychrobacter sp. NPDC077938 (assembly GCF_044542635.1). NCBI lineage: Bacteria > Pseudomonadati > Pseudomonadota > Gammaproteobacteria > Moraxellales > Moraxellaceae > Psychrobacter > Psychrobacter sp. NPDC077938. The sequence goes on along the minus strand of NZ_JBITUW010000003.1, from coordinate 142,077 downwards.
TGTGCCGCAAAAGAACTTGTTGGGTACGGTAGAAGGTATGGGTTTTATCCAAATGATGCAGGAGTTGCCGCGTGAGCGTTTAATCATTGCGCTATCTGGGGTTGGCTCGATGAAGCTGGCGATCAATTTAACCTTAGATTACGTAAAAGGGCGCGAAGCCTTTGGTAAACCTATTTGGAAGTTTCAAAATACCCGCTTTAAGATGGCTGAATGCTATGCTGATTATCTTGCTGCCAGTACCATGTGTGATGCGGCAGTAGATGCGATGCTTGAGGGTAAACTATCGGTACCGCATGCCTCATTAATCAAATACTGGGTCACTGAAAAACAGTGCGAAGTCATCGACGAATGCGTGCAGCTGTTTGGTGGATATGGTTATATGACAGAGTATCCTATCGCACGTTTATATGCCGATGCGCGCGTACAAAAAATCTATGGCGGTACCAATGAAATTATGAAAGAGCTGGCTTCACGCTTTATGTAGACGCTTATATTATAAGACTACGATAATTATTGTTTATTTAAAAATAAAAAAAGGATTTTTTATGACTGAGACTGCTTATATTTATGATGCGATCCGCACGCCACGTGGCAAAGGCAAAAAGGACGGTTCGTTGTATCAGGCATCACCGATTTGGCTGACACGCACCTTACTAAAAGAGATGCAACAGCGACAAAACTTGGATACCAGTTTGGTCGATGATGTAGTGCTTGGCTGCGTGACGCCAGTGGGTGAGCAAGGCTCTGATATTGCCCGTATTGCTGCTATCGATGCTGGCTGGGCACAAAGTGTGGCAGGTCTTACCTTATCTCGTTTTTGTGCCTCGGGTCTAGAGTCTATTAATTTAGCTGCGGCCAAAGTCATGTCAGGTATGGAAGACATGGTGGTGGCAGGCGGCGTTGAGTCTATGAGCCGCGTACCGATGGGCTCTGATGGCGGTGCTTGGTACATGGATCCGCGTGTCAATGAAGCGACGCATTTTGTGCCACAAGGAGTGGGTGCAGATACCATCGCAACGCTCAAAGGCTTTAGTCGTAGTGATGTCGATGCCTTTGCCACCGAGTCGCATCGCCGCGCTGCGCAGGCTTGGGAGAAGGGCTATTACGATAAGTCTGTTGTCCCTGTCACCGATATCAATGGCATGATGCTATTGGATAAAGACGAAACCATCCGTCCTAATACCAATGTCGAGACCTTAGCTGGGCTAAAACCTTCCTTTATTATGCCGGGAAAAATGGGCTTTGATAGCGTTATCTTAGACAGATATACCACGATTGAAACCGTCAACCATGTGCATCATGCAGGTAACTCTTCAGGCATTGTTGATGGCGCTGCTATCTGTTTGGTCGGTAGCGCGGCGGCTGGTCAAAAAGCAGGGTTAAAACCACGCGCCAAGATCACAATGGCCTCAGTCATTGGCTCAGAGCCTGCCATTATGCTGACAGGTCCAACGCCAGCTTGCCAAAAAGCCCTTGATAAAGCGGGCATGCAAGCCTCTGATATAGACCTTTGGGAAATTAATGAAGCATTCGCTGCTGTCCCGATGAATACCGCTGATGATTTTGGAATCTCGCTTGATATTGTCAATGTCAATGGTGGTGCGATATCCATGGGTCATCCGCTTGGAGCAACGGGCGCGATGCTAATGACGACTGTCCTTGATGAGTTAGAACGCCGCGACTTACAGACCGCTATGATTACGCTATGTGTGGGCGGTGGTATGGGAATTGCCACTATTATCGAGCGTGTTTAACTTTTCTCTAAAATAGACTGAAAACCAATTAGACTAAAATGCAATATACAAAGAATCATTTAAGGGATAAAAATGATAACAAATAACCAGACAGCAGTTAGCGTAACAGCCATTAATGCACTAGAAAACTTCTCTGCTCAGCGTGATGACGATGGTATCGTCACCGTCACGATTGACCAAAGCAAACGAAAAATGAATGTCATCGGTGATGGCTTTACGGAGTCGTTCGCCACGATAGTTGATAGTTTCATCAATGATGATTCAGCTACAGGCTTGATTCTCACATCGGCTAAAGAAACCTTCGTGGTTGGCGCAGATATCGATCAATTGAACCAGATAAAGACAGCCGAGCAAGCATTTGCAGTTACTGAAGAATTGAAAGGTAGTTTGCGCAAGCTTGAAATGTCAGGTAAACCTGTCGTCGCTGCTATGACAGGAACCGCATTAGGCGGCGGTTTGGAGCTTGCACTTGCCTGTCATTATCGTATTACCATTGACACGCCCAAGACCAAGCTTGGTTTGCCTGAGGTGAAACTGGGCTTGCTACCTGGCGGCGGTGGTACTCAGCGCTTACCTCGATTGGTCGGTATTCAAATGGCACTGGAGCTGATGACTCAAGGTAAAGAATTACGCCCAGCAGCGGCAAAAGACATCGGACTTATTGATGCAATAGCCACTGATCAAGCAGATATGCTGAAGCAAGCTAAAGACTGGATTCAAAATAATCCAAGCGCTCAGCAGCCATGGGATAAGAAAGGCTTTAAAATTCCTGGCGGCGATAGCAAGCATCCAAAGGTAGTTCCTATATTCTCTATCGCCCCAGCCATGGCTAATCAGAAATCACATGGTAACTATCCTGCGATCACCCATATTATGTCTTGTGTGTTTGAAGGATGCCTAGTAGATATCGATACAGGGCTTGAGATCGAGTCGCGTTATTTTGCAGCTTGCGTACTGTCCACTGAATCAAAGAACATGATTAACACGTTATGGACTCAGCTGAATAGCATCAAAAAAGGTCAGTCTCGCCCTCAAGGCTTTGAACGCACAACCACCAAGAAAGTCGGTATTTTGGGCGCTGGCATGATGGGCGCTGGTATTGCTTATGTCACTGCCAAAGCAGGGGTAGACGTCGTGCTATTGGACACAGAGATTGTCAATGCTGAAAAAGGCAAAGCGTATTCTACGAATATTTTAGATAAAGCCATTAGCCGAAAGCGTACTACCGAAGAGAAAAAACAAGCCCTCCTAGAACGCATTACGCCAACAGTTTCTTACGATGATTTGGCAGATTGCGATCTTATTATCGAAGCGGTGTTTGAAAACCGAGAAATCAAAGCAAAGTGTACCCAGCAAAGTGAAGCAGTGATTACAAACACGGCCGTCTATGCATCTAACACCTCAACACTACCAATTACAGGATTGGCAAAAGCCAGCACGCGACCAAACCAGTTTATCGGTCTGCATTTTTTCTCGCCAGTAAACAAGATGCCGCTCGTTGAGATTATCATGGGCGAGCAAACCGACGATGCAACATTGGCCAAAGCTTTCGACTATGTTGTACAAATAGGTAAAACGCCTATCGTCGTCAATGATAGTCATGGCTTTTATACTTCGCGGGTATTTGGCACCTATGTTTCAGAGGGTATTGCGATGCTAGGAGAGGGTGTGCATCCGCGTAGCATCGAAGTCGCCGGACTAAAAACAGGTATGCCGATGCCGCCGCTAGCATTGCAAGATGAAGTGTCGTTGAGCCTCGCATTGCATGTCAGCGAACAGCAGCAGCTTGATATGGCAGTCGAAGGTAAGCCAATCGTAGTGCGGCCTTCTTATGACATACTAAAAACGCTGGTTAATGAGCATGGGCGCGAAGGTAAGAAAAATGGCAAAGGATTCTATGACTATCCAATAGAGGGTGATAAGCATCTATGGCCTGAGCTGGTAAATTTATATCCGCCAAAATCAGAGCAACCCTCGCAGCAAGATTTGGTTGACCGTTTGATGTTTATTCAAGCCAATGAATCTGCTAAATGCTATGAGGAAAATGTTGTGCGCTCAGTTGCCGACACCAATATAGGGTCTATCTTTGGCTGGGGGTTTGCACCGCAGCATGGCGGTACGCTACAGTTTATCAATGCAATTGGTTTGGACGAGTTCATCAAACGTAGTCGTGAGCTCGCGGCAAAATACGGCGAACGTTTTGAGCCAGCTCAAATCTTGTTAGATATGGCAGCCAAAGGCGAGGCCTTCTCCGATGACTGACATGCATGTATCAAATCATGATCAAATGGGAGACTGTCTACAAGGGTTACGAGTGATCGATCTAACTCGTAACTTGCCGGGGCCTTTTGCTACGCGTTTGCTAGCAGATTTGGGCGCGGACGTTCTTAAAATCGAACCCAAACAAGGTGATCCTGCTCGGGTATTTGGTGAGTTATTCGTAGCTCTAAACCACGGTAAGACGACCGAAAAATATGACTTTCATGATCCCAAAGCCATTGAAGCTATAAAAGCACATCTCAAAGAAGCTGATGTGATGCTAGATAGCTTTCGCCCAGGTGTCTTGGCGGAAATGGGGCTAGATGCTAAGACCTTGCATGCCATCAATCCAAAGCTAGTAATAGTGTCAATCACTGGCTATGGTGTAGCAGGCAATTACGTAAAAGAAGGCAATTACGTAAAAGAAGGCAATTACGTAAAAGAAGGCAATTACGTAAAAGAAGGTATTTACTTAGAAGATGCTGACTCAAAAAATGGCTCTCAAGTGAATCATGACTGGGCCAATAAGGCAGGTCATGATATCAATTTTATGGCTATGAGCGGTGTACTAGATCAGCTAAGAACAGCGCAGGGTGAGCAGGCTATGCCCAATATCCAGTTTGCGGATTTGGCAGGTGGTAGTGACACAGCCGTGATAGCATTGTTGGCTGCTGTATTTGCCGCCCAGCGTACGGGCAGGGGACGACACATTGCTATTAGTATGACGCACAGTTTGTACAATCATATGGTCATGCCAAAGGTCACAGGCAAACTGATTAATAGCCTTTCAGGAGATGGCTTAAACGACACTCTACTGCCGCAGCATGATTTTTTAGGCGGTGCATTACCATGCTATCGATTGTACCAAACCGCTGATCAGCGTCATATGGCGGTTGGTTCCTTGGAGCTGAAATTTTGGCAAGGTCTATGTGAGGTATTGGAGCTGCCGTCGCTTAAAGAAATACACTGGCAACTTGGTATCATGCCCAATAGACCCGAGAGTGAAGCCGCGACCAACACAATCGCGGAAAAATTTGCCAGTCAAACGCTTGAGTATTGGCAACTTGTATTTTCAGTAACGGATGTCTGTGTGACCCCTGTGTTGAGTCTACATGAAGCTAGAGCTCACCCTTTATTTGCACATCAAGATGAACATCATGCGACGTCAGGGTGGCAGCAAGTGAATTAATAATTAGTCTGTATTATTCTGACTGCCTGTCTAAACTAGAATGATTGAACTTGTATATTTATAACTGTCTATCTAAAATTGTCTGAATAAGAGACAATACGCCCATAAATCCTAAAGCCTTACGGTATTAAAAAATAGTAGCGCATTCAAAGGCTCTTAGAGATTGAGCAACACAGACATTTAATAAATTTAACTTAAGCAAAAAGGCAGTTCTGAATGACCAAACATAACCCGTATAATTTTTTACCTTTGCAGCCAACAGGTAGAAACGAGACCAATACTGCTAATACTTATGCTCCTGAAGATATGATTAAAATATACGAGCAGCAGTTTCTCATTCAAGTGCCTGAAGAAGAGCTGACAGAGTTTTTGCCAGCGTTGAAAGCATTCTATGATATCGATAACCATACCTTAGACGTCAGTGCCATTATTTTCGATGCAATTGCAGACTCTGCTATCATTTATAATCATAAAATAAAAGTCGGCGACTATCAGATATTAGGTGAGTTGATAGAAGAGGCGATTGAATATGATGAAGACAACAAAAGTGATGAAAGCGCTGAGAGTGAAGAGATTCAAGCCTATACATTAGAGTGCCAACGTACATTTTTTATCAATGATGTAGAAATACCTTATCATTTCAACCTGTTCATTTATGGCGATGGTTATTCTACTTTGACCAAAAAAGAAACTGTACTAGAAAAAATGTACTGGTTTGTCAGAGGTAGATTTGAAGAGGATTTATTAGATGATACTGAAGATAATGACAGCTTAGAATCGATTAATGCGCAACTAGCCAGTTTAGGTATTCGTGAAATGGATCTGACGACTGTAGATGAGATAATCAGCTATGTAGAAGGCAGTATCATTGACGACCCAATGGTAGACAAGCTTAATAAACTGTTAGATGATGCTGAGTAGTGAGTAGTGAGTAGTGAGTAGTGAGTAGTGAGTAGTGAGTAGTGAGTAGTGAGTAGTGAGTAGTGAGTAGTGAGCAAAAGAACAGATTTGAAAATAAAAAACTAGAAAAAAGCCCCACTGCTTGTATGATGAATGGTGAGGCTTTTTAAATTATTAACCTCATAAATAAGTTATTTCGACATCATCCAAAGTTACATGACTTTATACCTTTCTAGGTTTTTACCCATCTCTCATCAAAGAGTTAGTCGATTTCATATATAATGTGAGCTATTTCGTTATTGTTGATCCATTCAATTTAGGCTTTTTTCTTAGTAAAAAATGCTTCTTATCAGGTAAAACGGTGCTTTATGTTCAACGCTTCCTCGACTCGTTTAAATAAATACATCAGCGAAAGTGGTATTTGCTCTAGGCGAGACGCTGACCGCTTCATTGAACAAGGTAATGTATATATCAATGGCAAACGTGCATCGGTCGGTGATCAAGTGGTTGCTGGAGATGCGGTAAAAGTCAACGGGCAGCTTATTGAGCCAAGAGAGCCTGATGATTTTATTTTTATTGCGTTGAATAAGCCAGTAGGCATTGTGAGTACTACAGAAAGCTCTGAGAAAAATAATATTGTCGATTTTGTGCGACATAGTTTACGTATTTTTCCAATCGGTCGTTTAGACAAAGATTCCCAAGGTTTGATCTTTTTGACTAACAATGGTGATTTGGTCAATAAGGTATTACGTGCTGGCAATAATCATGAGAAAGAGTATCTAGTTACAGTAAACAAGCCGTTAACGGATAGTGTTATCGAAGGTTTAGCGGGCGGTGTGCCGATGCTTGGTAAGATGACCAAAAAATGCCCAGTGACTAAAGTAGCGCCTAATGTCTTTAACATAACGCTCGTTCAAGGTTTAAACCGTCAAATTCGCCGTATGTGTGAGCACTTTGGCTACGAAGTCGTCAAGCTTGAACGTACGCGGATTATGAATGTAAGTCTTAAGGGTCTTCCCGTTGGTGACTGGCGAGACTTAACCCCAAAAGAGCTGTCCGTGTTGCTTAAATCTGTAGAAGATTCCTCTTCGCAAGACAATCACTCAAACAAGAAATCTCGCAATACGCCACGAAAAAAACCTCGTGCTGATACTTCATCAAAGTCAAAACCATCTACGAAATCGGCAGGGGCAGCAAAGGGGCGCAACAAATACGCCAAGGATGATGCTAGAAAACCAGCAGGTTCTAAAGGTAGGGATGGACGTCCTACTGGTCGTGGTAAGCCGTCAGGGGGTAATGGTAAGTCTGGAGGCAATGGTAAACCTACTACCAATGGCAGGCGTCCTTCAAAAGGGAGAGGCTCTTCACGGTAATAGTTTTTCACAATGTGACGGCTATATTTATTTCTAAAATGGCAGTAAGCTAAATAACTTTAATCTTAATGAGATCATATTATGTTTAAAATAAAAGTAGAGCGCATTGTCAAAAAACCGATTGATGAGGTATTTGAAGCACTGAGTGACCATGCCAGTTATGGCTCATTTAAAGCGGTGGGAGTGGCTAAATTAGTAGCTGAAGGTAACGAAGAGCGCAATGGCGTTGGGGCTTTACGTAGCATTCAAACGGGACCCGTTAAGTTCTGGGAGCGGATTACAGCATTTGAGCGTCCTACTCATATGCAATACCAAATCGAAAAATCTAAACCTATAAAAATGCAGCATGATAAAGGCATCATTGATTTAAAAGACTTGGGCGATGGCACCACACACGTGACTTGGGTATCTGAGGGTCGATTGATTGTACCATTGCCATTAGTCGGACGCCTATTCGACCGTCAAATGCAGAAACAAGGAACCATAGGGTTTAGTAGCATACTCAAATCTATCGAAAGCCGCTAATCTAGCGGCAATGTTGGATTTTCTGATATCACTCTCTAGAGATGGCTTATTTTATCTGAGCCATCACTGTCAGTTTTGATTCGCTTTATTCTTAGCAGCTTCAATCTCGTTAAAACGCGCTAACTGCTCTGGCGTTGCTTTCTGTTGATATTTCTCTTTCCACTCAGCATAAGGCATCCCATAAACAAGCTCGCGCGCATCCTCGTATTCGATTTCAATACCACGCTCTTCACCAGCCGCTTTATACCATTTAGATAAGCAATTACGACAAAAGTCGGCAAGGTTCATTAGCTCAATATTTTGTACATCTTTGCGCTCGTCTAAATGAGTCAGTAAACGACGAAATGCTGCAGCTTCTAACTCGATGTTTGATTCTAATTTTGCCATAATATTTTCCTAGTTATAATTGAGCCACTTTTAAACCACATGATACTAACGACATAAATATTGCGCAACCTATGTCGTTGATTAGAATGCACTGTAGTGATAGTCAACTCTAATAGTACTATGTATTCTTCTAATATTAATTACGACTTGTCATCAATTAAATCAAAAAATACGAGAAGCCAAATGAATAGAGCTCATAAAACAAAGGGCTAATTTATCATATCAAGTACAAAAAGCGTGATATAGCTTCATCTTTGTAAAGAAATTCTAAATTAATTAGCGTGCTTTATAGAGCTATCGATTGAATTTTTGGCTGAGGTAATTGACATACTTGGCTAATAGGCTTTGCAAACCGTCATTCCAGTGCTTCAACATATTAAGAAAGGGACTCTTGTCGTTAGATTTTGATAGACCATGTTAGTGTGCTGAACAAGAATCGAACAACCTTCACACAGGGTTAATAGCCCCGTCACATGGTCAAGCTGACTGTCTATCAGAACCACATTGATGATGTCAGTATTTTCCAATTGACGTGCTAGCGGTAACGACTTAGATCTGAATATTTGCTGACTAATGTCAACATATAGATTGAATGAAATCCAATCTATATGATTTTATGATATAGCTATTGAAGATTGGGTGCAGGTCTTTTCCTGTATGCTTCCTAGCCGAATATCGTGATAGTTATGGCAATTGCAATTCTGGGTCGGAAAAAGAATATCAGTAAAAGAATCTAAAACATAAGTAAAAATAAATCAGTACATCCATTAAAAAGCCCTAGTGATCTAGGGTTTTTTGATGGATGTAAGTTTAGTAAATTTTAACGGGCTTCGAAATACATAGTAACTTCAAAACCGATACGGATGTCTTGAAAAGCTGGTTTGGTCCACTGCATGAGATTGCTCCTGAATGATGTTACTAGTTGATAGGCAAGATTAATAAAGGGAATACCTCATGCTATTACAACCTGACCCCTGCTGTCAATTTATTAAATATTAACTTGGAATATTTTAGCTATGAAGTTTAGAGGCAACAGTAAAGTTTACTTATGTTTATAAATAACCCCCTAATTGTGAAGTTAGTATTTGGAGGTTGTCGATAGAGTACGCTAATTGTGGACTTCAGGTTCTGTGTTTCAAAAAAGACTGTAGCTAATGCTCATTTAAGAAATAATAACCAGCTTATGTTCATTAAATAACCAAAAAAAGATTGAAGAACTCTCTTGGCTTTGGTATGTTTCAAGCCATGCTTTCATTTCATGTAATTTAAATTCTATCACGCGTAGTTCGGGCCAGTACAATCAGTACGGTCGATCGAATCCTCATTTACTATCAACAAGGAAACTGCCATGACTAGTGCTGTTGCCCGACACTCCGGCACCGCGCTGCACCCGCTGCATGCGTTTTTTTTGGCCGGAATGGTGCCTCTGTTTATCGGGGTCTTACTTAACGATTACGCCTATTGGTCCAGCTACGAGCTTCAATGGAAGAACTTCGCTTCTTGGATGCTTATAGGTGCGCTGGTATTTAATGGTTTGGCCATGCTAGGCTCAATTTTATCTCTAGTTCGCGCTGATAAGCGCATGGGTACACCAATGGCTTATTTTCTGTTGCTACTGGTCACCTTTGTACTAGGTATCCTCAACTCATTTATCCATGCAAAGGATGTCTGGGCCAGTATGCCGACTGGGCTTATTCTATCTGTTATCACTGTCATTCTGGCCTGCATTGCAACCTGGATTGGCCTCACAAGCTGGCGCATTGGAGGTACAAGATGAAATCACTCAATATCTTATCGATATCTTTTTTAGTCGCTGCTCTCTTAAGCGCATGTGGCGAAAATAATGTAAACGATGCAGAACAGTTAGGTGCCAATCCAACCTTGCCCGAATCTCAACGGGGCCTATTACCCACTTTGAAAATCGCTGAGCCAGCAGGTTGGGGAGATAACCGCCCTATAGTGCCGTCAGGTTATGAAATCACAGCTATTGCCACTGACCTTCAGATTCCACGGCAGACGCTAGTCTTACCCAATGGCGACATACTGATTGCTGAGGGCAAGGGCGGTGGTGCACCCAAGCTACGTCCTAAAGACATTATTGCTACTTATTTCAAGGCTAAAGGTACTACATCCGTCAAAGGAGGTAACCGTCTGACTCTTTTGCGCGACAGTAATGACGACGGCACTTACGAGACACGTACTGTATTCGCTGAGAATCTGAATGCGCCTTATGGTCTTGCACTAATCGAAGACCAACTGTACGTTGCCAATCAAGATGCGGTAGTGCAATTCGATTATCAGCCCGGACAGACCACCGCTAGTGGACCGCCACGCAAACTCACCGACCTGCCTAGCATGGTCAATCATCACTGGACCAAGGCGATGACGGCCAGTCCGGATGGGCAATTCCTGTACGTGGGCATTGGTTCCAACAGCAATATTACTGAAAACGGACTGGATGTAGAGGCGGATCGCGCCATGGTCTGGGAGATCGATGCCAAAAGCGGTGCTCACCGACCTTATGCAACCGGTCTGCGCAATCCAACGGCGTTAGCTATCTTGCCTGGCACTAGCCAGTTATGGGCCGTGATCAACGAACGTGATGAGCTCGGTCCACGACTGGTACCTGATTACTTGACCTCAGTTCAAGAGGGTAAGTTTTATGGTTGGCCCTACAGCTATTGGGGACAAAATGTCGATCCGCGGGTCAAGCCAGAGCAACCTGATATGGTAGCCGCCGCGATTGCTCCAGACTACAGCCTTGGGTCGCACAAAGCTCCTTTAGGTATAGCGTTCTCAACGACAACCATGGGCAGCAAGTTCAGCGAAGGCGCATTCATCGGTGAGCATGGCAGCTGGAACCGCTCAGACCCAGCGGGCTACGACGTAGTGTTTGTCCCTTTCAGCAACGGGAAACCAGCTGGGGACCCAGTTAACTTTGTCACTGGATTTCAGGGCGAAAATGGTAAGACCTTTGGTCGACCAGTAGGCGTGACAGTGGATCCAAAAGGGGCACTCATCGTTGCCGATGATCTTTCTAATACCATTTGGCGGGTGACACCAAATTGATAAGCAGCATGTAGCAAACCCCCTACGTGGGTTGCTTTTACCAATGTAGAGTTATCAAATAATAGCTCTCCTATCATTAGCAGAGCGAAATAGACTATAGCCATGCCGGAGGTGTTTTCAGAAAATCGATACATTCATTGCTTTTCTGTATGAAGGTAGGAGTGCATTGATCTGTGTACCTTGTATCCTTCGATTGCGGGTTCTCAGGCATGTATACAATCTTAGACGTTAGGGCTTGAATGGCTGACTATATGAAGGGGTAGTCGTCTTCTACCTCTATAAACAATAGGTGCTTTTTCATTATAGTTTGATTGGGCAATAAGACATAAAAACGCTGTAGCCCCTGAAAATTAGACAAAAAAAATCCTCACTTCCTATTTAAGGAGTGAGGATTTTAGTGCTTTTTCAAGCCATATTTGGAGCGGGAAACCCCAACCTTGGCAAGGACACCGACCAAAGTAACATTAAGTTTTATAAACCTGAAACCTTTTATTTTAAAGGGTTTCGGGTTTTTTTATGCATATAAATATTTATGAATTTTATGAATAATAATGAAATAGATATATTTATGGACACTGCTATCATATGGTAATATGACACCAACCAAAATGTTATAGCGTGCCTGCCCTATCGACGATAATTGGTTTTGTACTGTATATGCGTTTGACATATGGATTAACGATTATGGCTAAAAATAATAAAGTAACTGATAAGTTAGTAGTGCATGAATGCGCTATTAAACCTTATCAAATATTTTGCGAATTAATCGAGACTGAGTTTAGTGAGTTTTCTTCAAACAAAACATTGTTTCTTGAAGTTGTTGATATCAATGACCAGTATTGGTTTTTTGATGGGTTTAGAGAAGTTAGTATGCTGACTTATTCTAATAAGGTTTCTATTAAACGAGTTAATCTATTTAATGCTGAAATAGAAAGACGTGCTTGGTCTTACTTGATAGAAGAGTTGAGAAATTTGAACCCTATCAATCCTAGAATTTTCGAAGCTATAAAAAACAATATGCCCATCTCAATACAACGTACTTTACTAGGGAGGGCACTGACTATTCAGTACGTGTTAAATGAAAAAAACTTAAAGCGTCATCATTATGATTATCAAGTGAGACGTATGCGTAGTCAGTGTACTAGTGAAATACCCTCGTTCTCTGAGTTAATTGATGAGGTGCGCTATGCTGATAGTAAGTAATGTGGAAAAGTTAATACCACCCACTGATGATGTTTATACCGATGACATTAGTAACTTCTTTTTAACTGTCGCCAACTTAGTCTCAAATGACTTTATGAACATCACCATTGAGGTTGAACAATTAGAGTTTTTGACTTCAGTATGTTTAAAAAAAATATATAACTCCTACAAGGGCAAGCTAACTAAGCCCGAAAATCTGACGCGAGCTTTTATTGCTAGTACTTATCACTTACCAGAACTTAATGCTAGTAACCCCAGTAAAGAATGGTTGTGGGTCGCTAAATTGAGCCATTTACTAATCTATTTTGCTCAAAATGACTTACCTAGACGTATTGGTGAGACCACGGTTGAAGCTAGAAAATGGATGAATCAAGCAAGTAGCAATCACGGTATTTGGCAGAATTGCTATACAACATTACAAGCTGATACGTTAAAGACTACTTATGAAAGGTTTGAAGGTTATCGAGTCAAACTAGAAAGCAATAATGCTCTTACTCTCAAGTCATTTATCAAAATTTATAGAACCATCGATTTTGCATTCAACAATAGGGATAGCATAACGCGCACTTCTTTAGGCAGAAAACAGACTAAACAGAGCAAAGTTGATGAGCCAAAAACTGAGTATGTGACGCAAATGGATGTGGATGATGATACAGATGAGCTAGTATCAGTCACAAGTTTTGAGAAAACAAAGAATGGTAATGATATTAATCGTGAGCGATTAGATAACCCAATTCCTGATTTCAATTATATCGAGCAAAAAACTCTAAAAGAGATCGAGAAATTCTCAACAAACCAGATTTATCGAAGAACGCGGGCGAAATTTGCGCATGCAAATAAGAATGAGCGGTTTGTGAGTAGCAATATACGTCAGTTACCACTAACAGCTATTCAAAATATAGCATTTAAATTGTGGCAGTGGTTCGATGACTATAATGACAGTGAAGCTGATAGGGACAAAAAACGAGCTATAGCTTATTTGCTGCTTTCTCTATACACGGGTCATTCAGTCGCTAGATTGGCTAATGATATTAATAATAATTATAAAGAAATCATTGATATTAGTGCGCGTAAAGCAAAGTACGAATTTATCATTAATTTAGATATCACGCCGCTACGCATTAGAACGACAGGAATAGAGTCAGTTATTGCTAACCGATTGACGCAGTTCAAGCTACCAATACCTGAGGCATTGGGCGTCTTTTTAACCTATAAAGGTTATCCGGATTCAGTATTGATTAATGAGGTCATTGCAGATTTACGAGCAACTTTACAGCTGCCAGTTATTAGTTTGGGTAGAATTGAAAAGTCGCTGTACACCATTATCATTTATGAAGTTGGTAGTACTCAACTAGCTACCATCATTACCTCACGTAACAGCAGAAAAAGAGCTGATACTTGGTATAGCTCGCACGATATTAAGAAAGTGAAAGAGGTCTATCACAATGCGATTGAAATTCTTACAGACCGCTGTCACAAAGAGAAGTCCAGCGTCGTTGAATATTTATCCAAAATAGCACTCAGCGATGATGCTATTGGCAGTCAAAACAGCCCTGACTATCCGATAGTCAGTTTATTCATTAACTATCTGTATCAAAAGGTAGTAACCACCACAAATTATAGAGAAAAATTCAATTTTTATAATTTATGGTTATGGCATGTGTCCCTTTTACTAACGTCTATTAGAGCCGTAGAGGGCGCACCAGGTTATCTAAACCAAATAAACCTGCAAACAGGTATCGCTTGGATTTCTGACAAAGAGGAAAGGGTAACTGGTAATAGTCAGCGAAGGGTACCTATTTGCTCATTTTTAACAGAAGGCATTCAAAACTTCTTACGTTACCTGGGAAGCTTTGCTAAGCGTTATGGACGCTTAGATCCTAACTTCAGTATTGAAGTTGATAAAATTCTGGCTTCTGAGCGCCCACTATTAAATTTTATAGATAAAAAAGGGAGCTTTCATCCCTTGCGGCCAGCTATTGTTAGTCAAGAATTGGGTGAGAAATTTCGCTTTAAAATAGACTGGACACGACATGTTGGGCAAAGGTTTTTACATGAATATGGGTTAGATGAAGCAGTGGTCCTAGCGATTTTTGGTCATGAAATGATAGGGCAAGAAGCGTGGAGAAGAAACTCAGCATTGTCTATAGGGCACATATTAGCTGCTAAAAATACTTATCATCAGCTGGCAGTAAAACTTAAGCTACAGCAGGTTATTTTATGACAAAGACACAGCAAGATATCCTATACGGTCATTTAAGACGATCAGCAAAATCGCAAGATCAGCGTAAGCAGGCATTACAGCATACTAAAGAGCTGTGTCAAAACGCGTGGGATGCTTTTGTTGAAGAAAACCAGTACTCAGATGCGATAACAGATGAGAAAATTTACGATTTATACGAATCAATCTACAAAGAGATTGAGAAAAATTTGTCAGCACATCTGCTACCATTTGCATTGTTCGAACGTATGCGTTTTTTTGATAACATTAATGAATCGCGTAAAAAAAGACACCTGCCGTTATTACCAAAGCCAATCATTGCTGTACGTCCACAGCGCCCAAAAAATATCAATGATTTTGATGAGTTTTTATACTTGTCTAAAGCCCAAAATATTGTCACACAAGCGTTTAATACATGGCAGAAAAAAAATACCTTTAGCGTACTTGATTGTGTAAGTTGGTTCTTATTTTCACTAATTAGTTTTGCAGGTTATAACGATGAAAAGGTACTCAAGGTAATATATGAGTATCTCAAAGATAGTAAACCGATATATCAGTTATTTGACGACATGCTTATCATGCCACTCAGGCTATTATCACCTGACTATGGTAACGAGGTTACTCCTATAGAGGGGGGGTTAGATGAGGTGTATCAAACGCGCCTGATAATTATAGATGATATCAGTCGCTTATGGCTACTCAAACTACAACGCCAGCATCAAGCGCAAAACCAGTTTCCTAAATACCATCAAGTGATAAAAAGGTTAGGGGAATTTATTGGAGAGAAATCCACGGTTAAGTCCATCCATAGATCTAGCTACTTACGGCACACTGCAATCTATTGGCAAACGCTACCAGAAGTATATTTAGACGTTCAATTGGTCCAGGTGCTAACAGGTCAGCAAAAACAAACCTCAGTATCAACATTGCAACTACTTAGATATTTTCAAAGCATTAAAACTCCCAAGGTGGTTCTGTCTGATGAGCATGTTAGTAAATTAATGATCAGCCCTAGTATTAGCAACAATGGTAATAACGCACTTGATGCTGTCAAAGTCGAACGGTTTAGGTCTGATGCAGTTAAAGAGATACGCACAATACTTAATAACGCTAAAAAACAGGTTCAACCACAGCTAGTAAGTCTACTAACCCAAAACCTATATCCTAATCAACAACGATTGGTTAGATGGATGTTGGATCTGTGTATTAATGGAAGAAAAATTAATACTTTAAAGCGGTATTTGTCCGAGATCGGGAATGGATTTATTGCGGGGACACGCACTGCTGACTTTTTGCAATGGTCAAAACATGACTATCACTATATATATAACGAAATTATTGCAGAAAAGAACCCAAATAAATTAGGATATACAAAAACAGTTATTTGCTCACTGCATGGTTCTTTAAAAAAGCATACTCAAGCGCCTGAAATTGACATCGTAGGAGGCGGTGATGCACAAATAGTGTCGAGCTACCTAGTTCCTCAGAAAGTTTATCATACTATTCTTGATTGTATCGCTGAGCAACAAGTGCTGAGTGAGTACTATAAACAAGCGCTTAGTATTGTAACAATACTGTTATACCGTACTGGCATGCGTATCAGTGAGATTTTGGGACTACAAGTTACAGATATCGAATATGACAATCAAAGCTTTACTGAATATAACGTTATTGTTCGCCCTAACGCGCATCGAGACTTAAAATCAGATGACGGCACACGGCGAATATATTTATCAGTATTACTTTTGTCAGAAGAGCTAGAAGATTTTAAAAGGTTCTTTCACTTAAAAAAGCGACAGTCTTCTCGTTACTTATTTACTTTAGCGTATCAGTCCTCTGTTATGTCTCGTTATAGTATTGAGCAGCCACTAAAACGTATACTAGAAAATACTGCTTATCACGACATTACTCTGCACAGCTTTCGTCATAATGCGATATCAAATATGGCGCTTATACTTAGATGTAGCCCAATGCTTGTCATGCAGTTCACAGATTATGATGAAGTAAAAATCTATGATATTAAAACTCATTTTTTAGGTAGGGTGCGCAGTGTCTCGACAAATTACTGGGACGCACTAATGGAGTTTGCCGGTCATGCCGATTTATCAACAACCTTTAGCTCATATATCCATACCGCTGATATCATTGCAAGTCATCAATTGCAACAGGCCAAATTGACCCTGCCTTTGGATGTTGTTAATAAGTTGATTGGCACCAGTCGTATGGACTTAAAGCAGCACAATAAATACGCCTTGGAGAGTAGAGATGACGCTGTCAGTCTCAGTAACATTAGACAATATGTGAATCGTAAGATTGAGTGTAAAAGGTTAATGTTTACTGATAAAGTAAAAGCGCCTCAGTCAACTAGCAGCAGCATTGTCGATAAGGATAAAAAGCATTATTCAGCAATGTTTGGTAGATATAGCCGTGAAATGATAGAAAAGCTTCTATGGGACATTGAAGACGGTCAAACGTTAGGAGAGGCCAGTATTTTAAACTTTAGGTACGATGATGCGTTGATGATTTATGAGCGAGCATTGAGCCTGGTCAAAGATACTGAGGGTAACCTAAACTATAAACTGGTCTCTAAAAAACGTAAACAACGCTCTGACCATATTTTACTAGCGCCAACACCGCTGCATTACCATGAAGAGCAAGCCTTAGTGAACTTATGCTTTGATAATCTTGAAAAATTATATGAGGATAAGGAGGGTCGGCGTAAGGTGAAAGAGATGCTTCAAGTATTTTATGAGAAGGTTAATAGCTCTAAAAGTGAAATTCGTTTTACTTTTAAGCAAAAAAAGAATTTTTATAAATACTTAAGTACTATGTGTCAGATACTACCAAGTAAGCATTGGCGCGTTAATATCAGCTGCCTTAAGTCAGAGCTTTATCTCGCTGAGAAGAATAAAAATGTATATCGCTCTGTTGTTGATAAATCAGCTAAGCTCAAAAAAATAGAAGAGTTTGAAAAGGACATGCCTGAATTCGAAGGTGACCTAATTTATTTAGACACTTACAACGGTTATTCATTAGCACTTATTAGTCCGCTACAGAAAAAGGGTAAGGCAAAATTATCTTCTGCTTTGATGAGTTATGTTTTGCATTTTTTGCTCATCGTAGATGGTTTGACTGATTGATAGCTCTCAATTTTATATGTACGGATTTGACGGCAGGAGTCATAGCTCAACGAACCAGAATGGTGCAGGGGTTGAAGTTAGAATTATCAGAACAATAAAAAGTTCTTCTACTGATGCAAAAGCTTATGAGTCTTCTGGCGTCTTGAAATTTTTGGGAGAGGTGTTAGTGATACTGATTGAGTCATATTAGAGGTAGATTTAATTTAATATGATGCAACCAAAAAGCGACTATATATAAGATGTGCTGTGCTTTAAAAATGCTAACTTTTTAGAGCTACAACCCATCTTTGAAACCACAAGAGATGAGTTGAATGAGCTTCGAGGTGGTGAGTTTGATACTAAAAATCGTTTGGTAGTTTGGTATTTAGGACTATAAATTAATATTGTTAGATGAGTTTTTTAGAGATATATAAGCACAAAGGGCTGATTCCTTTTGTGTTTTTTTTATGTTATTAGCAATCTTATCTAAAGATTCTGCTTATCAGATCATTCCTCAGTTTGAGATTAATCTCCAGATCTTGACATTATGCACATAGAGTTGACCTTAGTAACTCTACATTTTGACCGCCTAAGTCAACAAATTTCGTGGAAAAACTGGTCTTGTTGTACAAAAGTTCTTTGAATTAAAGTATAGTCTTACATTAAGTTTCTAATATAATACATTACTGTAACAATTATAAATATAGGTCGATCATATGTCTTCTCATTCAAACAACTATAAAACAAACCTTTGGCAGATTGAACAATTAGAACCTAAGATACTTTTATCGGCGGATTTAATGCCTGGTATTCATGAGATTGAAGGAAGTATTGAACAGCCAGGGGAGAGAGACGTATATGAACTAGTAATAACTGAAACCAGTCGTTTCCTATTTGATGGAAGTTCAGGCGACAATGTTAACTGGTCCCTAAATAACTTAGATAATAACCATTCTTTTACATCTAAAGACATAAATACTAACAAAGATAAGTTTGCAGAATTGAGTGTTGGCAAGTACGAGTTGACTGTTGATGCAAATAGCAGTCAAGTTTCTGATTACAAGTTTAGAATCCTTGGAGAAGAATCTGCTCTATTATTAGAAACAAACGTACCTATTTCGGGAGAGCTGACATCTTCTACTCAAGCACAGCTATATCGTATTCCTGTCACGAAAGGCGATAGTTTGTACTTCCAATCAAATACTGAACTGGATCAAGGGATATGGTCTTTATTTGATGATCAAGGCAATAAAATTGTTTCAGGGTCTTCATTGATTAATGATGTTTCAGGCATAGCAGTCGTAAGAAATGGCAATTATTGGTTATCAGTTGAAAGCAGAACTTCTATAGAAAGTGCAACATATAATTTTACACTTCATCAGCATACTGAAGATGTTTCTTCCATAAAAGTTAATGAAAAAAACCGCCTAACTGTTATTCCAGGCTCAGTACATGAATACGATTTTTCTGTGAATTCTAAGCAGTTAGTTGGTATAGATTTCTTAAACACATTTGACGAAAATAGCGTTGACTGGACAATCATTGATACTTTCAATAACACACAAGTATTAAGTTCTTCCACGCAATATTTTGACATGCTAGATGAAGGGCGCTACAAGCTAAAAATAACAAATAAAGATAGGTTTTCTGGTGCCATAGATTTTAATATCAGAGCGTTGGATGTTTTGACCGCAGGACAAGACGTTCCTCTCACTATATCGTATACGCCTGAAGACTCACTCAAAGCTCAAGTATTTGCTTTCACAGCGAATGAAAGTAAAAAAGTAGTGCTAAGTGTTGATGCTGCGACCTCAAATGTCATAGATTATAGCTATCTTGTTTTGGATACTAACTATCACTTAGTACTTAAAGGGGAACTCACAGGTACTTCAGCTGATATTGATTTAATAGAGGGTGACTATTATGTATGGATTGATAGCAATTCAGAAATAACCACAAACCAAGAAATTAATATTTCTCAGAAAAAGTCTACCATCAATGACTTAGGTGTTTTTATTGGAGAGGGCTTCAACTTAAACCCAGAACTTACCAATGCAGGAGAGCAGCTTAAATATCGCTTTGCAGTAGAAAATCCTGTTGCTCTTACTACTTACGCAACAGAAGGCAGTAGTGCGCTAAGATTTAGCTTGAAAGGTGCAATAGCTGGGACTGTGTTCGAAAGTATAAATTTTGAGGATTTCAGTAATAAACTTAGCCAAATACATTACCTAAAGCCGGATGATTATCAATTGATCGTTGATAACACTAGCCTATCAAATAATACAGTAAATGCTAAGGTTTTCATCCAAACCTTGAAAGCAGCAGTAACTACTACCTTAAAACCGAATGATATTATAGACATAAATAGTATTCAACAGGGAGAAAGCAAGTCATATTCTATCTCATCTACACCATATGATCAGTTCAATCTTGATATTCAGGATTACGTTGCTGAGTCATTTAGGTTCACTGTTATTGATGCTTTTGGTCAAGAAAAACTAATTAGTTACGATTATTTCAGTGAGGAAGAGGCTTTATACAGCAAACTGTCTTTTGACTCAAATCAGGCCCGAGGTCCTTTATACCTTATTGTTGAACGAGTGAACGTGGATGATATTATCAGTACTAAAGCTGATATGATTCTGAACAAGGTGACACTAGGTGCTGACTCTATACTAGCAACGCCTATTGAGATTAATAATGAGCAAACGGTTAGCTTCAGTGATGTGGATTTTAATAATCTCCAGAGCAAATACCAATTTGAGTTAAAAGAAGCTGGATCAATCATCCTTGACACCAATCTTTTTAACAACAATGGCTCTAGAGTCACTCTCTTTGGACCTACAGGTGAAGTGTTCAATGAGTATATTTATAATGAATCTGATTTTGCAACAGACACATTGGCTTTAGCTGACAGTGCACCAAAAGGAGTCTACTACCTAGAGTTTGATGTTGATAGTAGCGTTCAAAATTTCGATTTTACTATCCAGACGTTACCTATATCTACGGCATCTCCTATATCTGCATTGGTACATGAGATATCGCTTGGCGTATTAGAGGTATCTGAGCCAACACAAATATCTCATAATTTTAGTTCTTATGGTGATTCTGCAAAGATAGAGTTCTCAGTTGATAGTCAGGCCCATTGGGTCATAGATATGAGTTCAAGCCTAGATAGGGAATGGATGCTGATTAAAGATGGTCAAGTTATCTATACAGGCGTCGATGGCAAGATTATAGATCTTGTGCCAGGTGAATATAGTATTGTTATAAACGAAATAGAATATACAGTACCTTCACAAAGACCCGGTAATGAGTTTGAAGTATATGCTGTGAGCAGCATTGAAAGTGATAGCGTATTACCTTCAGATAATGACTTAATCCTTGATGGTTTTAGCCTAACATTTTTAAATGAGATCCTTGCTAGTGATGTCCTTGTTGATGAGTCTATAAGTATTGATGTTTCTAAAGACTACTATTTTTTTAAAGCTACGGACGCGCCAATAGGGGTATACGAATATTATTTCGAGGATGTTTCACGTGAGGCAACGACTTGGCCGGACAATGTGATAACTGATGGTACGCAAAATATAAGACTGAGTAACGCTAATGGTTATTTTTACATTAAGTCAGAAGAGAGTATAAAAGATTGGGATAATGCTGTCTTAAATATTGAGCACTTCTTTCCTGAAAATTCAAAAAATCTAAACGAGATTGATCTTACAGAAGACTTAGTTTTAGAAAGCAATCAACCAGTAGTTGCTAGATTTAACCCAGAGCAACAAGGCTTGTTGTTCATTGATTCAGTGAGTAACGATAGAGAATCAAATAGTAACTTATTTGTCCTGTTTGAAGGTTGGGGGGTGAATGAGTCTCCAAGTATGTTGCCGCAAGAACTTAAGAGTTGGACTGATCCTAGGTTTGTCTTTGCCAATCAAGAGTATTCATTACTTCTAGACTACTATAGTTATTCTGAATTGGCAAACACAAACACCGTTCGTTTCCTAAGTTCGGCAGATGCTGAGGCTTTAGCAGTTGGTGAAACTAATAACCTAACCATCCCTGATAGTCAGAATATAGGGCTATATACCTTTGAGGTTACTCAAGATCAAGCAGTCACACTCAATGAGCTTGAAGGTGCAGATGGTTACACCTATCAAATATATGATCAAAATGCACAATTGGTATATGACAATTCCCGATTCAATACTTTTGGTGATGTTTTTCTCACTGAAGCAGGTACATACACCTTATCTTTGCAAAAAAATATAGATGGTGATAGGTTCGTTGAGGCATTTCCAGAAGGTGTGGTTTTAGAGAGTACTTCTGAGCTGAATGAAGTCCCTTCTCAAAACGAGTCTTCTACAAACGCTGTTTTGCCTTTAACATTGGAGATCATCGCCTATCCGCAAAAGAGCTATGATCTAGGCACGCTAGATATCGAAAATACGGGTAATGCACATTCTATTGATATGCAAGCTGAGCAGTTTAGTAAGCTGAGTTTCACTATTGAAGATGATGGATTTTGGCAGATTGATTTGTTAGCGGAGACTGGTTTCGAGTTTGATCTTTTTCAGGGTGGTAGTGAAGATGGGTCTTTAGTATTATCTAGCTACCCTATGTTTAATGGTGGCCCCGTTAGAGGACCTATTGAGGGGCCTATCTATTTAGAAACATGGGAAACATCAACTGATGAAGTACCACAAATTCTCCCTCAGATTGTTGAGGTAGAATCTGAATTTGAAGACAATAAGCAATATTCTGAAGCCGTGTATTTACAAAAAGGGCAATACACTTTAATCATCGATAACCAAAGTGCAGCTACATTGCAGTTTGTAGCTGTGTCAGTAGATACACTAGCAACACCTATTGTAAACAATGAGCCACAAGACATTGTATTGTCTGAAAGTCAAGCTGCACAATGGTTCGTATATGATAACACCAGTAACTTGCCTATAAATTTCAGTTTAAATGCTCAAGACGACACTGGTTTTAACATTACTGTTTACGATCAAAGTGGACGTGTGTGGTTACATGAAGTAGCCGCTGATGATCTCTTTGTGTTAGAAAGACTACCAACTAAGCTATATATTAAAATTGATACTGAAAATGCCTCACCAGCACAAGCTACCTTTGAAATAAAACCAGATACGTCTGTACACGCTGTACAACCTACCATGGTGGTGGTCAACGAGCAAGCCCAATGGACTGCACCTACCAAGGAATATAGCTTTACTCTGTCACAAGCTGACTTTGTCATGATTACCATAGACGAAGGCGGCTACAACCAGCGTGTGACGTTATTAGGAGAGCGTGGTGAAGAGTTATACAGTGGGAACTTATATGATTTCAATCGAAGCTTATGGTTGCCCGCAGGTAACTACAAGCTAGCGTTTAGCTATAGTGCTGGAGAGCCAGCAGTGTTCGAGATAATTGATGGCCGCTCAGCTAGCCAGCTTGCTATAGATGTACCTTTCGCAGCCAATCTAACAAAAGAGCAAGATAGCTTATTGCTTAAAGTAGTATTGGATAGTGAGAAGGACAATTACCTGCATCTATTTGAGGACGCAAGTTATAACAGTACATTCATAGTTTATAACAATCATGGTGACTATGTAACCAGCATCAATGCTCAACAAGCTGCATATTATTCACTCAAAGCACCTTATAGCGGTGAATATTATATCGCGTACAGTAATAATACAAATGCAGCAACATCACTAAATTTTGAAATCGCTCAAAAACCTAGAAGTGTGCTTCAACCTTTGGTATTAGGCACAGAAACATCATCTGAGTTCCTTGGTTTAAACAGTAACAATCAGACATATTACTACAGTTTTGAAATAAGCGAAAATGATAGCACCCGTTTGGTCATTACACCAAACTCAGAACTAGATATTGAACTGTATGATATCTATGGCAATCATATTCGTACATTTAATGATTATGACAAGCAGACTATTCGTTTAGAGTCAGGTCGTTACCAGTTACGTGTCTCTGCAGAGAGAGACTATGCTACACCAACAGCCCTTTCTTTCACTGCTGACTTGATTAGTCCCATTGTGGCAGGTCAGCTGACAGAAGCTGATGCAGAACCTTTGAGTATTGTTTTTGACGATGCTTCTGAGCCAAAGACTATCAAGATGGACTTGGTCGCAGGAGAGCGCTATCAGATCACTTTCAATGGTAGTTTTAACTACTATGATGATGTCAGAACGACCTTACGGTTTAATAACGACACTGTTTCTACTAACACTTTTCGACCTTATTATTCTGAACAGAAATCAATATTGTTTACTGCCAGGCACACTGGTGAGTATTATTTAGAAATAGATACGGAATACAGCTATAGTACAGCCACAGATATTACTCTCAGCAAAGGTGAGATCTCAACTGTAGCTTATGAAATTGGAACCGCTTTTGAAGCTAAAGACTTTATTGCTGCAAATGTTGTTAACCATAGGTTTACTCTTGCTGAGTCGGGTCAATATATATTCTCTAAGTATCAGCAAAGCTATACAGATATTAGACTATTGGATAGTCGCGGCCAAATCGTCGATTTTTCCAGTAATGCTACTCGCATATTAGAAGCTGGTAGCTATACCATACAAGTTAGTAAGACAAGAGATTACTATAAGGATTACGCTTATGGTTTTACGCTCGCCAACACTGCCGATCTTGATGAGTTGACTTTCAATCAAAAGTCTACTGCAGCTAACATCAACTACCGTACGCCGATTATTAAGAAATTCCAAGGCAAACAAGGTCAAACCGTCATTTTTGAGGATTTAGGGTATAGTAATTCACTATTGGTAGTAGATAGTGATGGCAACACTCTAGTCAATACAAGCAGCGACACGGTTAAAGCAGTATTACCCAAAACCACCGAATACTATGTCATCTCTTATGCAAGCTCATCTAGTTATGATCGACTAAGCAATCGCAGTCTCTTCGTACGTGAATACGATACCATTGAGACGACGCTATCAACCAATGAAAAGATCGTTGGGAAAATACAGCAAGGTGGTGATGTACATCGTTATGTCATTAACGTAGATACTGCAAAAAATATTGCTATTAATGCGCTTTCAGGAAGTTATTCTGCGCGTTTGCTTGGCCCTTATGGTGATGTTGAAAGTAGCTGGATTAACTTAGATAGCAGATATATCAATCATTATTACTTGCAACCTGGCCAGTATGTTGTAGAAGTCACTGCATCAGATATGACCACGCCGAACTATGAGTTTGAGATTATTGATGTTGCTGATCAGGCAAAGAGTCTGACTATTAATAATGACAGCTTGACAGGAGAAATTGCAGCCAACGAACGTGAGGCTATATACAAACTAGACGTACAAGCTGGGCAACAATATCAAGTGAATTTGGGTGGTATTTCCAGCAATCAGCTACGTTATAAAATTGTTGATGAGCAAGGAAGAATGTTAGCCTCTGATGCTTACGATTATCAGACGCAAACCTTTACCCCAAGTATATCAGGCGACGCCTATCTTATCGTTAATAAGTTCTATGCACCTACTGATACACCAGTAACGTTTACGGTCAATAAAAATCACGTACTGCGCCAGAGCAAAGCGCTTCAGCTCGATACACTAACTAACGGAGCGTTCAATACTTCGCAGGATCAAGACAGCTATTCATTCCATATGACTGAAGATGGCTATTTGAACCTATCAGATATTACTTCCTCCAATACCAACATCACATTGCACCTCTTAAATCCAAACGGTAGTGAAATACGTACGAAGAATAGTCTTAACGGTATTAATAGTGACATCACTTTTTTAAAGCAAGGCGATTACGTACTTAAGATATCTAGTAATGTTAATGGTGAACATCGCTATAGCTTTACTGCTGCTACCAACACACTCTCAGACATTTTATCTGCTCAAGGTAGTACTTTGGAGTCTGCCATTGATGTACCACTAAAATCTAACCAACCTTATAAGTTAACACGATCATCTACCATAGAAAGCCCGACGTATTACCGTTTTATGTTAGCGGCAGATGATGTCGTCTCTATTGCTGCTGCATCAGCACAAGCTGAATTTGACATAGTAGATAAAGAGGGCACTATCATTGCTAGTGCGACAGAAGGTGGTCTGACCCATCTTGCAATAGCTAATGGAGTTTATTACCTAAAAGTATCAGTAGGGTCAGACTTGAATAGCGATGATACAATTGAGTTAGTGTTCAATCGCCAATCAACTAGTAGTGCAGAAAAGGATGCTGGCGACACGCTAGTAACAGCTACTGAGGTAGTGACTACGCCGCACGAGAGCAGGCAATTTATTTCTGTCATTGGAGATGGTGAACAAGCGAAGAAAGATGTCGATATGTATCGCTTTATGGCTGCGGCCGGTGAAACGCTATATATAAATACTGATAGTAGCTTTAGTGAATGGATAAATTTATTCGATGAAAGTGGTAAGAAGATAACGTCAACTACCAACAGTATTAATTATAAAATTACAACTACAGGTGTCTACTATCTAGGCGTTAGCGGTTATTCTAACCGTAATTACAACCCTCAAATTGTAGATGATGGTAGTGTGGACTCGGGCTCTACAGGTTCTGTGAAGTTAACGATTGAACGTCAGGCTTCAATACAAGTAAACAATCCAGTATCTGGTTTTACGACTGCTGCTTATGAAACGCCAATCAATAACTGGCAAGGTAGTATTAAGCAAAGTGAAGTTAAAACGTTCAGTCTGGATGTGGATAATGATGGTTTATGGTATTTAGATAACTTATCTAATGATTCAATAACTTACAACAATAGTTATCAGCGAGTATTGATTACTGATGATACGGGTAAATTAATCATCACTGATTACGATACGCCTGTGTATATGACTAAAGGGTCTTATCAGCTGACACTATGGCAAAGATCATCAGAATCTTCTACAAATTTTGAATGGAAAAATCTTGATGCTCAAGCTAGTGCTATCAATTTGGCTGAAGCCAATCGTGTATCATCACGACCTAATAATGAAGTAGTCAGCTTTGTGTTTGATGCAGCAGTAGGAGACGAGATTTATTTCAATACGCTAGGCAATAACTCGACGAGTTCCTATGCAAGAGGAGATTGGACCTTATATAACGAACAAGGTCAACAAATCCTATCAGGGAGAGGATATGAAGACTCTTATCCTGTGAAAATCATGTCTGATGGGCATTATTATCTGATCTTTGATAGTCGTAGTTATACCAATGGTGGTAGTTGGGTCGACTTTCAAATAGATAAAGTCCAACCGCCTGTAAATAACGATGTTGAGCTTAATCAGGTTGTTTCGGGCAAGCTAACCCCTGCTATTCAGCAGCATGAATATCAGCTAACCATTACAGATGCAAGCCGTATATATTTTGATGGGATCGACTCAAATAGTAACGTTAATTGGCGACTGGTAGATATTCATACTGGTCAAGATGCTATATCAAATCGTCAGGTATATGAACGTAGCGAGAGCTATCTTGTAGTAAAAGGCGACTATAAACTGATTGTCAAGACAGACTATGAATCTAATCAGGATTATAAATTTAAACTACTACATTTAGAGCCGTCACAGACGCTTGAGTCAGGTCAACTGGTACAAGGTCGCCTCAATAAAGACGGTAGTGCTGAGCAGTTCAAACTGAATGTTGAAGCTGGGCAGCGCATCTATATGGACTTCCAGAATCTTCTCGAACGACAATATGGTTATCATCATGAGGGTTGGACTTATAACTACAACGCACGCATTAGTGTGATTGATCCTTATGGCCGTCATCAGTCAGTTCAAACGTTAGGTGATAATGAGTTTGTAGCGACTGTTGATGGTGACTACACCGTCGTCATTGAGCAATATGGTAATAAGAATATCGACTTGCCCTATCGCTTTATTACGTTCGTCAACGATACTTATCAACCAAGACCTATTGAGCTGGAAACAATATCACGTGAGATGGATCTTGTAGTAGATAATGTGCAAGTGTCTTCAGCAATACCAAATAGTGACATCACTTCTAGTAGTGATGTCCTGATTGGCTGGACAACCACAAACCAAGGCACTAAGCCTACGCTAGGTAACTTCGCCGAGCGTATTATCATTAAAGAAATTGCAACGGGTAATATCATTGCGCAAAAGCTAGTGACTTACGATGAGGTTACGCAAGGATCTATTCTTGCTACCGAGTCTAGACAACGTCAAACGAAGATCCGATTGCCAGAGGGCGCAGCAGGCACAGGTCAGTTTGAAGTCATTGTCGAGACCGATATGACCAACACGCAAGCTGAAACTGGCAGTGATGAAGAAAATAATATCATCAAGGCTACCTTTGAGTCGAAATTGGCTGAGTACCCCAATTTAGTAGTGACCGACATTCAATTAACACCTGCTGATAGTTGGCAGTCTGGCCAGACCATCACAGTGAATTGGGGTACTAGAAATACCGGTACAGTGCCTGCTTTAGGAAACTGGATAGAAAAACTAAGTATTGTCAATACCACCACCAATAAAGTGGTGGCGACCGTCGATGTTGTCGTTAGCGATGCCCTCATTGCACCAGGTGAGGTGCAAAATAGTCAAGCGAGCTTCATATGGCCTGCAGGTATTGATGGTCTCGGTCAGTTTGCCATTAGTGTTATGACAGATGCCTATCTACAAATAGAAGAAGGCGACCAATCAGTTAATAAAGCAGATAATACCTCTCAAATTGTGGTGTCGGCAGGGCCAGATATTGTGATTGGTGACCTAGTCATTGACAATGATGAGTTGCAGGCAGGTGACACGGTGACCTTGGGTTGGTCTGAAACCAACCAAGGAAATATGCCAGTTCCTATTAGCTATCAGGATAGAGTAACACTTTATAAAAAGAATGCAGATGGGTCGGTAGGAGAAAAGATACTAGATACGTCGGTGTCCTTTGATGATAGCGAAAATTTGCTACCTAATGAGAGTAGACAACGTCAGTACAGCTTTAAATTACCTGAAGGACTCAAAGGTAGTGGTGACTTTGTATTATCAGTCACAGCAGATTCCAATTTGTCAGGATACGGACTGATATTCGAAGTTAACTCAGATAGTAGTGGGGAAGACAACAATACCTTAAGCAAAGACTTGTCTGTATCTGAGAAAAAATATGCTGATTTATCTGTGTCTACCGTCACAACCCCCAGTTCCGTCAAGTCTGGTTATGCTGCCCAAGTCAGTTGGACTGTTACAAATAATGGAGAGTCAGATACTCAAGGCAATGGCTGGGTGGATCGGGTTGTTCTGATAAAAAATGGAAGTAATGCGCAGTATGGTACGGTACTAGCGCAAGTAGCCAGAACTGAGCCACTAAAAATAGGTGAGTCCTATACTGTTCAGCAGTCAATTGATATACCTCGTAACCTTGCAGGGCAGTATCACCTTATTGTAATAACAGATGTCAACCAAAGTCAGCTAGAGCCCGAGACTGTTAGCAACAATCAGAAAAATTCTGCAGATTTTGATATCTTACAAACGTATGTAGATTTAATACCTTCAATTGTTTCTCTCCCAGAAGCGGCGAAGGCTGGGCGCGATTTGGAGATATCATGGAGTGTGCTAAATCAGGGCACGATTTCAACCAGTGCTAACTACTGGGTTGATGACATTTACCTCTCTAAAACAGCAGTCCTCAATGGAGATGCGATAAAGATTGCCTCCAAATCTCATACGGGCACCTTAGCTATTGATGCAACTTATGAATCCTCTATGAAGATTCAAGTGCCCAAAAATTTACTGGGTGACTACTACGTTATCATCAAAACAGACGCCTCTGGTAATACCTACGAGCCGAATAAGACAGGGAATAATATAGCAATCTCTACAGGTGCTATATTCGTTGGTGAAGAGCCAGTACCAAACTTAACCGTTAATAATTTATCAATTGATAACAAGGTGCAAGTTGGTCAACCAATTGAAGTTACCTTCGATCTGTCAAACACTGGCACAGATATTATCAATGCCAACACTTACCATAGAATGGTATTTACCAATACCAATGATCCAAGTCAAACCGCTACTATCACATTACCGCTAGACGCAATCGTTTTGATGCCCAATAGCACTACCGCAAAGAATGCTTCAATTAGAGTTCCGCAACTAGTAAATGGTGACTGGACGGTTAGATTAGAAGTTGATTATTCTGGTTATATTGTAGAGTCAGAAGAGAATGACAATACCGCAACCACTACCATGGGTGTCGTGTCACCAGACTTGACTGTAGGTCAAATTAGTACGATAGGTAAACTTCAAGGTGGGGAGCCTATCCAGATAGATTGGGAGACAGTCAATGCAGGTGAAGCTATAGCAGAAAATGTCGTTGACCGTATTTATCTGTCAAAAAACGATAGTATTGATCGTGACGATATTTTATTAAAAGAAACCATTCACAGCTCGATTGCAGCTGGTGATAAAGTCCTTAGTAGTATCAATTACGACATTCCTGTCAGTTTAGAAGGCTCATGGTACTTCATCGTTGTAACCGATGCGACTAACCGTAACACCGAAAATGGTAGTGAGGGTAATAATAGCGCGCAAAAGTTACAACAAATTGCCATAAATGATTATGCTGATCTTGCGGTCACTTCGGTACAAGCGCCAAAGCAGACTATTGCTGCTCCTGCAACCATCCAAGTGGAGTGGACTGTAACCAACCAAGGTATTGGTAGTGGTAAAACGTTAAGCTGGACAGACAGTATCATCTATTCTACCAATGATGTACTAGGTGATAGTGATGATATTATCTTAGCCACTAAAGAGCACCATGGTGAGTTAGCAGTTGGTGAAAGTTATAGCGACAGTATCAGCTATCAGTTTGGTCCTGACTTTACGCGTCATGGGCGTATATTTGTACAAACTGATAGTGCTGGTTCAGTTTGGGAAAATGATTTAGACAATAACAATGTCATGATGAGCAGTGATGCTGTAGATGTCATGCCGACTAAATATGCTGATTTAGTGGTTGATTCAGTGTCGATACCTAGTACTGCAACCAGCGGCAATACCATTGATGTCTCTTGGCAAGTGAGTAATCAAGGAGTTGGTATCACTGATAAAAATCAGTGGACAGATAAGGTATGGCTTTCTGAGAACCCTGATGGTAGTGGCAAAATATGGAATCTAGGATACCTAAGTCACTTGGGCGTCTTGAGTGCTGGTGACACATATAATAGTACGATTCAGGTTGTCCTTCCTAATGGGTTAGAGGGTGACTATACATTACATATTAAGACTGGTGGTGTATTCGAGTTTACTCATGATAAGAACAATACTACATCCGTCTCCATACCAATTAGCTTGTCACCGTCAGCGGATTTGGTTGTTAGCAATATCTCTCTTCCTGCAGAAGCGAAAGAGGGTGATTTAATTGAGCTGTCATGGCAAGTAAAAAACCAAGGCAATGCTATTGCACAAGGGCAATGGGTAGACGAAGTAAGGCTTATATCTACATCAGATGAAACCAACATCATATCACTAGGTCAATATAACTATGTAGAGCCCTTAGAAATTGGAAAAACATATACTCGTCAGGAACAAATTAGACTACCGCAAAAAATGCAAGGGGTTTGGCGGTTAGAGGTTGTTACCAATAAAAATAACAGTATCTACGAGCATGGTGACTTTAGTCAAAATAATAAAAAAGTGTCAGAGGATGCTTTAGCGGTAAGCTTATACGCTCGCCCTGATTTACGCGTTACAGATGCTGTGGTTCCAGAAGAGGTAACAGCAGGTACTAAAACTGCTGTTAAATTTACCGTAAGTAACTTAGGTTCAAAATCGACCAATAAGCAATGGCAAGATGCGGTTTATTTATCATTGGACGGTAAATTAAGTGCTGACGATACTTTGATCGGTCGTATCAGTAACCCGTCTGCATTGGCACCAACAGAAAGCTATACTTCTGAATCGACAGATATTGATATACCCATTCAATATCGCGGTGATGTTTATGTCATTGTAGTTGCTGATGATACTTACAAACTAGATGAGTATCCTAATGAAGTTAATAATCATCTTGTTAAAAAGCTACATGTCAATGCGGTACCTTTTTCTGACTTGGTGACTGAAGAAGTAGTCGCCCCAGATCAAGTTGCACACGGTTCAACGATTGATGTGCGATATAAAGTTAGTAATAAAGGCTCTGCGCCTACGCAAGGAATAGAAGCTAAAACAGATAGTTGGACAGACACAGTTTGGCTAACAAAAGACCCAACACGCCCGCGTTCTGTCCGTGGCGATATTTTACTGGGTAAAGTTACTCATACAGGTAATCTGAAAGTTGGTGAAGATTATTTAGGTGATATTCGTGCGACTATCCCTGAGGGCACTCTATCAGGTACTTGGTATATCACCGTATGGAGTGATACGTACGATGTTATTTTAGAAGATACATTAGCCTCAAACGTCAACCCAAATGACCCAGCGGAGCTGGATAACAATAACTATTCGTCTAGAAAAATAGACGTATTAGGATATACGCCTCCTGACCTAAAGATCATAGAAGTGACCGCTGATCAACAGGTCAAGGCAGGTAGTGAGTTTAGCTTTAGCTATACGGTACAAAATATTGCCGATGCGTTCGAAGAAAAAATGGCTGACCAAATTAATAATTGGGTCGATGAGGTATGGTTATCCGATAGCACAGACTTAACTACTGCTAAAGAAAAGTGGTTACTGGGTAGCTATAAGCAAAGCCGAGGGCTGGGTAATCTAGAGAAGTATACCAACTCACAAACAGTGACATTGGCACCATCAATAGATGCTAAGTATCTTATTGTGAGAACCAATACGTCTGCAGTCTATCAAGACTCAATCCAAGAAGTTACAAAAACAAATAACGAGCTATTGACAGAGACTGATGTCAATAGTCAGCCTTCAGATCTACAAGTCACTAAAATTATCACTCAGCCCGATAATTTTTCAGGTGAGCTGACTGATATATCTTGGACAGTTACCAACCATGGCGCTGACGTTTGGAGTGATAGTAAAGATTGGCAAGATATTGTGGTTATCAGTAAATACCCTGAGATGATACAGGGTGAATATGAGGTCCTAACGACTTATACGCATAAAAATGTCAGTGGTCTAAAAAATGGTCAAAGTTATACAGCCAATGTAAAAGCACAGTTGCCGATAGGCGCTGATGGTCAGTACTATATTTTTGTTATTACCGATGCTAGATTAGCTTACGACAAGGTGAGTGCCCAGTTAGAAAATTTAGTAGGTGATAGAAATGCGGGTGCGCTTTCATTGTATGGGGGTAAAACACATAATCCAAAAGCAATAATGGGGTCAGTATTTGAAGGTGAGCTAAACAATAATAACGTTAAGCGTGCTACGCTTAATATTGAATATCGCGAACCTGATCTCGCTATCGAAAAGATAGAGGTATCGAAGCCTAATCCTAAGGCGGGTGAGGAAATTACGGTTACATGGACGGTAATTAACCAAGGTACACGAGAGACTCGCAGTGGTTTTTGGTTAGATGGTATTTATTTATCCAATGACGATGATCTTGATAAGTCTGACCATCCACTAGTTGATAGAGGCGAAAAAATTGAAAGAGATACGCGAACTAAAATAACTTCAGTCGTCAATAGAGATGCCGATGATAATATATGGTATTTGAAGCCTGGTGAGCGTTATACCAATTCAGCAACCTTTAGACTACCGACCAATATCGGTGGCGATTTTAAGCTCATTGTTAAGGCTGATACTGAATTCTTTAATGAAATTCCTAGAGATACTCAAAGTACAATTAGAAGCGGGCTGCAAACTGTCGATGGTAGCCGAGGTACAAGCTTTGTCCAAGAATTCGATGACGAAGGCAATAATGTTGCCGCCATTGATCTACCGATTACTTTTGTTGCACCACCAGATTTGCAAGTTACCTCTGTCGCCACACCAACCAATGTTATTGCAGGCCAGCAGTTCTCAGTAGATTATCAAGTTATTAATAAAGGCGGCGCTGTACCTGACAATCAATATGGTTGGAATGATCGTATTTATCTCTCCAAAGACCGTTTCTTAGACACGCAAAAAGATACTTATTTAGGCTACGTCAGTCACAAGGGTGGTCTAGATAAAGACGGTATTTATGATGCCAATCTAAGTGTTAAAGCGCCGATAGACTATGATGGGGCCTATTACGTCTTTGTATTAACTGATGCAGGCCATAATGTCGCTGATACAGGTCGTGTCGTTGAGTTTTACAACGAAGGCAATAATGATAGTGCGGCGTTACAGCCTATATTAATTACTATTCCTGATGCGTCAGACTTAGTAGTGACTGATACGACAGTACCGGCGTCAGTAGCAGTTGGTGACGAGATTGAGGTGACTTACTCAGTAGAAAATCAGTCTGATAATCGAGCCTATGGAAGTTGGGCGGATGCCATTTATCTGTCCTCCGATAATGCTTGGGATAAAGATGATATTTTATTGGGTCATGTATACCATGCGAATGGTCTTACTGCTAAAGAAAGCTATACAGCGACCTTAAAAAGTTATGAAAACGCTAAAGGTGATTTGGTAAAAATTACGATGCCACCTGTAAAAGACGGTAATTGGCGAGTAATTGTTCGTCCTGATGCCTACAATGAAGTGTACGAAGGCAGTATTCGTTATACCAGCGATGGACTGGTATTTGCGCCCGGAGAAGCGAACAACTTCAATGCATCGGCAGCCAGTGTTGCGGTGACAGTTCCAGAGATTGAGTTAGGTGTTAAGGAATTGCTGTCACTAAATGGTGATGTTACTAAGTTATATAAAGTAAATGTATCAGATGGCGAGACACTACGAGTTTTACTGAAATCTGATAATGATAAAGCGGTCAATGAGGTCTATGTCCGTTATGGCGACATCCCAAGTGGTTATAACTATGATGCGGCATATACCGATGCAATGTCAGCCAATCAACAAGTTATGATACCCACTTCTAAGGCAGGTGATTACTATATCTTGGTCAAGTCTCGTGCCGTCTCTGGTGAGCAGCCCAAAGTTAGCTTACTAGCAGAAGCAATGCCATTGTCTATTACTGAAGTCACACCGGATCAAGGTGGCCGCGGTACTGATGACCATCGTTGGGTGACAGTAGATATCAAAGGCAGTCAGTTTGCCGCTGGTGCCTTAGTGAAGCTTGTACGACCAGGAGTGTTCGAAGTTGAGCCAGAACGCTGGCAAGTCATTGATGCTACCCATATCCGTGCCATATTTGACTTACGGCAAGTACCTTACGGACTGTATGACATTAAGGTGATCAACACTAATGGCGAAAGCGTCACTGAAGCGTATCGCTATTTGGTTGAGCGCTTCATTGAGCCTGACGTCACTATCGGTATCGGCGGAAGTCGTGATATTGAGCCAGGTGGTAAGAATGACTATAGCGTCTCTTTACAGAGCTTAACCAACGTAGACACACCTTACGTGCGCTTTGATGTTGGGACAAGTGAGATGGGTTATAGTGACAACTTGTTTGAAGGTTTGCCTATACCTTACATCATATTCTCCTCTAATATTGGGGGACAGCCAGATGGTCGATATGTTGATATTGCCAATAACCAACAGTATGGTGAAACCCCAGCTGATGGTAGCATGCGCAAAGATGTACCATGGGCTGTTTTGTACAGTGCTTTAAACACTAATGGTTTGAACCTCGCTCCTGGATATGCTTTTGATGTAGGGGCTGGTGGATTCGTAGGTAGCACCTTCAATATCAAAACGTATCCTGGACTGAACGAATGGCTGGCCTATGACTTTGAAGGCTTTCGCAATCAAATGTATATGATTAGACCAGATTGGAAAGAGCAAGGTCTACTAGATAGTGGTGTTCAAGATCTCGATAAAATAAGCAAAGGCTTAACTGCGAAGTTTTTGAGTCAAGAACCCAAAGAACACATGACCACAGAAGAGAGTTTATCACTACCATTTAGGTTTAATATTTTCGGTAGCGCGACGCCGATTACGCGCGAAGAGTTCATTGCCGATCAAATAAAACATGCTGACAAAATAAGACAAGCGATATTGATTGATATCGAAGCTAGTGAAACTTTACAGTTATTAGCCTCTGACAAAGATCAGTGGGAAAAAAGCTGGCTGGCAGCGCTAGAAGATGCTGGTCTATTGCGTCCCATTGACGACGCCCCACCAATCCGTGAAGACGTTAAAGTGGTTAGTTTAAATGCAACCTTAGCAACAGGGATTTTAGTTGGAAAAGCGGGCGATGAGTTTGTATCTCAAGCCGACTTGGTAAGTTTCTTTGCCAAGGTTCAGCAGTGGTATGGTGATACAGCCAAATGGTCAGGCGACCCTGATGCCAAAGTAATTGATTATGATTATTCTGAGTTTCGAGAAAATCCTGAAGGTGAGGGCGTTTTTGTGCCCGTACCATCATCTCCTGACTTTGAGCAATTTGATTTAGGTGCTAGTACCGATACACATTTCTTAAACTTCAATGTCTATGCGGGTGGTAGAGCAGAGCTTGAATATTTGCGTCATATTGGTATGTTAGACGAGGATTTTAGACCGATTGGGCCGCAAGCATTAAACTTGACCCAGTACTTATCACAAATCTCTGAACAAAATGACCAAAGTGTTTTATCTGTCAAAGGTCCTAAAGCGTTATCGAATGCAGAGGGTGTGAGCTACTTGCCAGCTGATATTGCATTGCCTTTCACCATCAACTTCGACAATCAAACAGAACAAGTCGTTAATGAGATTAGAATTGTCTCTGAACTAGATGCCAGCCTAGACCCTTATCGTATCAGAATAAAAGATATAAAAATTGGTGATATTAATATTCGTGTGCCTGGAGATAAAGCAAGTTTCCAAGGTGATTTTGACTTTACAGCAACCAAGGGGTTCGTGCTGAGGGTTAGTGCAGGCATTGATGCAGAGAGTAGCGTAGCAACATGGCTACTGCAGGCAATCGACCCAGAGACTGGACTGGTTATCACAGATGACGTTAGAAAGCTGTTATCAATCAATGACAAAGGCTATGTGAGTTATACCGTCACTAATAGTGTGGAATCAGAGCACGATGATGACATAACGGCTAGCGCTAGAATATTTTTCAACGATATAGAACCCTTTGATAGTGAATCACTGAGCTATAAGTTAGATAAGCTAGCGCCTATCAGTGTAATCAGGGCAGAAAGTGTTACCGATACCGATTTGCCAACTTATCAAGTGAACTGGCAAGCCACTGATGAAGGTGCTGGTGTTAAGCATGTGACCGTATATGTAGCAAAAGATCGCGGTGATTTTAGAATATGGAAAAAGCAAGCTGTCGGTAGTGAAGGCAGTGCTATATTTACTGGAGAAGTAGGCAGTAGCTATGAATTCTTGACAATGGCGACTGATTTGGCAGGTAATACTGAAACGGCTTCAATCAGTAATGCGGTACTACCTGACGATGGCAGCACAGCAAGCCTGTTAGAGCAGCTAGGGGTTCAACAGCAGCTTGAACAAACCAAACAGATGCCGCAAGCAAAACACGACCGGGCCTACCAAGACAACGCCTTATATGAGGTTGTTAAAAAGGGAATGCCAGGATATGTTCCCAATCAAGCACCAGTAGGCGAAATTAATCAGACCAGTGACTTACAGTCAGTATTGGCACCCTTTGCTTTGAGAGGGTTTGCGTCAGGCTACTCATCTAGTAGTGCCGATATCGGTGCTACTGCAATGGTGCAGTTGGCCGATGGTCAGTTGTTAGTCAGTGCAGGCGAGCTGCGCAACGAAGTATATAGTTTCGATGGCAAGGATGGTGGTTACGATACTTCACCTCTGTTTAGCATTGACAGTCCAATTTTAGATATGGCTGTAGATAAGTTGGGTCAGTTATGGGTAATGACAGGCAATGATCTATGGCTGATTGATGCTAAGACAGGCGATATTATTGAAAACTATAATCTGCCTTCAAATGAGCCATTAACTCATGCTCTAGCTATTGATCCTACGACAGGTAAGATTTATGTAAGTAGTGGTGATGGTGTTGAAGTATTAGACACTACTATAGAAGACAACAAAAAAGCATGGTCACATTTTTCTAATAATAAAGTTAGAGAATTGGCTTTTGGCCCTGATGGCCGTCTATGGGGTGTCACTTGGACAGGCAAAGAGATAACCTCAGCAACGCATGGCACAACAGACATTGTTAGTTTCCCTATGTCTGGTCGCTACAAGGGCCGAGCAGAGATCGAATATACACTTTCAGGTCAAATTGACAATATTGCTTTTGGACAGGCAAACACTGCGCTTGCAGGTTTGCTTATTGCTGGAAGTCAGTTAGAGCAAAGTGCAGAGGTGTCTCACAGTGCCTCGCTATGGATGGTGCATCTAAAAACTCGAGAAATTACTGAAATTGCAAAAGGTGGCACGCGGTCTGAAGCAGTAATGACTACAAATGATGGCAGAATCCTGCTAGCACAGACAAATTTTATTGATGAAATAGCGCCAATCAAAGCGCCAAAGGTTGTACGGTCATCTATCGATGATGGTGCTCTATTGCCACTACCATTAAATCAGATCACGGTTACGTTTGATCAAGGCATGTGGCTAGGACAATCAGGTCAGGATATACAGGACGTTGGTAGTGTTATCAACCCTAATAATTATAGACTAGTGTCTGTAAGCGATGGTAGTAAGCAGTCTTTGCTACCTGAGCAAGTGATGTGGGATGCGGCATCGCAATCAGTCATTTTGACCGTTCCTAATCTTACCCCTGATCAGTGGCGTTTAGAAGTATCGTCTAATGTACTGAGCCGTGCTCAGATTCGGCTGGATGGTGTCTATGTGGTTGGATTTACCGCTGTAAGTGACTTTAGCAATCGGGTCGATATTCAGTTTACAAATACTCGAGCAGATCGACTCACAGGTTCGGTGAGTTATGATGTGAGTATTACCAATACTGGTGTTGATGACATCAAAAATGCACTAATGCTACTGCTAGATCCAGGTCAGTACTTCGCTGATTCTATTAGCGATGCAGACAAACTTGGGGGTGCCCAGCAAGGACTATGGGTGATAGATGCCACCCAAGCACTAGCTGACATGGGTGGTCGACTTTCACAAGGTGAAACTCTAAAAAATATCACAGTTACGATCAGACCTACGTCTGACTTTACGACGACACAAGCAGCAGGTGAGTTGGTTAAAGCTCAGCTGTCTCATCATGTTTATGCCCTACCTTACGACAATTTACCTCCTAGCATAAAAGCAGTTGTGGTAGATGATGCAGACGTAGACACCACTCAACTATCAGATACAGATGAGCTGCTAAGTGCTAAAGCAGGAGTAGCTTGGCAAGCTAGCCTTGCTGGTCTTGATAAGGATGGTCAAGTATTTTCTTGGTCATTGGTAGATGCACCAAAAGGCATGTCTATTACTATGCAAGAGCAGGTAGTAGAAGATGACGATGGTAACTATCAAAACCAAGTTAATTTGCATTGGACACCAACTGCCCTAGATTTGGCAGACACTAGTATTCTAGTGCGCGTTGTTGACAGCCGAGGGGGTGTTGCTTTAAAACGCTTCAATATTAGCGTAGAAGGCGGTAATCATGCCCCCGTGATTGGCCAAGTCCGTAACCTCCGATTGACAGAAGGTCAGTCGTTACAGTTACCAATCAATATAGTGGATGCTGATGGTGATGCTGTTACGGTAGCGTTTAAAAACTTGCCGAATGGCGCACAGTATGATGCCGCTACTCAAACATTAAGCTGGTTACCAAGTTATGATCAAGCTGGGATCTATGACAATATTAGGGTTATTGCCACTGATGGAAAACACACTCAGTATTACGATTTTAATATTGAAGTGGTACAGGGCTACGCCAAACCTAAATTTGAGATGATTGAGACACAGCAACTGCGTGAAGGTGAAGCCTTTGGTATTCAGCTTGCAGGCAGTATGCCAGGTGGGCTCAATCAAGCAGACGGTACGCGTGTAGAGCTTGAGTATTACGCTAGCGTATTACCAGCAGGTGCCAAGTTAGATGGCAAAACAGGATGGCTCAGCTGGACACCTGGTTTTACTCAAGCTGGCTTGACCGAGGTTCCTATTCGTCTGATTGCGACTTATCATCCTACAGATGGCGCGCGCGCCGTCACTACGGTTGCAACACAAACACTTAGCTTAGATGTTGCTAATGCTAACGCTGCACCTATATTTGAGCCTGTACAGTCGTGGCAGATCATTGAGGGACAGCCATTACGTATCAGTACGTTTGCCTTTGATCCTGACAATCCAAACTTCACACCCAAGATCCGTCTGCGTGAGGGCGCAGATGCCATCAGTGAAGATGGTTCTGATATAGCCTCCACAGTCACTTATCAGGTTGAAGGGTTACCAGAAGGTGCGGTCTTCGATGAGGAGACTTTAGAGATTAGTTGGAGACCAAACTACGAACAAGCGGGTACTTACTACATTACTGTAACTGCTACTGATGATGGTGATGGTACTGGCATACCGGCGGTTAGTACGATGACTGTTCCTGTTATTGTAAATAATGCCAATCGAGCACCGATATTCAGTGAGCTTGATAGCATTACCGTACCAAAAGACAGTATTCTTGAAGTACCCGTCAGTGTGCTAGATGTTGAAGGTAATGCGTTGTCCTTGATGTTAAATGGCTTGCCAGATTTTGCAACTTATGAGCAAACAGGTGAGACACTTTTAACAGAAGGTCGCATAGTATCAGGAGTCATTCGTTTTGCGCCTACGACAGGCGATCGTGGTAGCTATACTATTCAGCTCACTGCTCAAGATGATGGCGATGGCGATGCCAATCAAGCAATGATTACCAATACCTCTTTTGTGGTTACTGTGACCAGTCTGACAGAAGCTCCAGTCATTAATATACCCTTACAAGTGGTAGCAGTAGCTGGTCAGCAGCTATCTATCCCTATAGAGGTGACTGATTTAGATCAAGATGCCTTAAGCTTTATGAAAGACAGCCTGCCTGCAGGCGCTAGAATCATTCAAGAAGCGCAATATGGTAAGG
This sequence comes from Psychrobacter sp. NPDC077938, assembly GCF_044542635.1. Taxonomy (NCBI): domain Bacteria; kingdom Pseudomonadati; phylum Pseudomonadota; class Gammaproteobacteria; order Moraxellales; family Moraxellaceae; genus Psychrobacter; species Psychrobacter sp. NPDC077938. The sequence continues at coordinate 101,047 of NZ_JBITUW010000003.1, read as the reverse complement.
CGAGATTGGTATGGACACCGACACCTGCACAAATCGGTAAATATAACTTAACCTTTGCAGTATCTGATAGTGGGTTACCACCTGAGAATGCCGGCTATACCTTACCAGAAGGAACCACGCCGGTACCAAATGTTGCTACAAAAGACATTACCATTATCGTTAAGTCTGAGAACCAGTCTCCAGAAATACTTGACGCTGTCTTAACAGGAGAAGCGCATTTACTAGGCCAAGTTACGGCAAATACCGATACTATCAGCATTGAGGCTCATGAAGGACAAGTCTTTGGCATTGAGCTATTTGCTCGAGATAATGATTTGGATGCAGCTCATTGGAATGTGTCAGGACTGCCCAAAGGCATGACCGTGACAACGCAGCCTATGAGTAATGGGCAAAGCAAACTGCTGCTTTCTTGGTTGCCAGGCAAGTTTGCCGCACAAACAAATGCAGGAGTATATGATCTGGTGGTCACAGCATCAGATGGTACGGCAGTTGCGAGCCAAAAGATATCCATCAAGGTTGCCAATACCAACCAGTCGCCAGTGCTATTGTCTATGCCGATGCAACTGGTCTATGAAGGTCAGACATTAAGTTTTAACCTCTTAGCGCAAGATGGCGATAATGACGCAATCCGTTATAGCCTTGTCTATGATGATAATACCCCTGATGGCGTGCTGTTTAATGCAACCACAGGTTATTTTGAATGGACGCCATCGCTGCAAACGGTTGATAATGCAGTACAAGCTGATGAGGCTTATGAGTTCACCTTTGCAGCGACTGATGGACAAATACGTGTTCTAAAAACGGTACAAGTACGCGTCTTAGATGTCAACAAAACACCGACTATCAATGCCAGTAACCATGCGTTAGTAGTGGGAAGTGAGTTTAGTTTGCCCATCATCCGTGAAGATAGTAATCAAAGCCAAGGCATTAGTATTTATGATGCAGATGGCGAGGCGCAAACAAATAATCTAACGGTCAGCTTTGCAAACTTACCTGAGGGTGCCTCCTACAATCAGCAGGGCGGTTTCATTAAATGGATACCAGGCCCTGGACAAGTGGGCGATTATCAAGTAACCGCGATGGTAAATGATGGACGCAATACGGCCTCCTACATTTTTACCTTGAAAGTGGTGGCTGATAAGACCAGCATCCGTCCTGATATCACAGTTAACCTAACACCAAGCACGCCTATTATGCCAGGGCAATTAGTCACAGCAACGGTACGTGCAGACAGCTATGCTGCGATAGCTGACATCCAAGTACAGATGCGCGGGCAGGCACTGGGTGGTAGTAATCCTGAGGTATGGCAAGACGTCACGCTAGATAACGTTGGTCGTCTCAAACTAAAGCCAAGTATGCATGGCCTTATAGAGATAAAAGTAACGGCTACCGATATTGATGGCTTTAGCCATAATAGTATTAGTCAGGTTCGAGTCAAAGACTCTTCTGATAGTACCGCTCCGGCATTGACGTGGTCTGAGGTGCTAAGTACAGCAAATACTTCTATGCAGCCTATTACTATTAACAACACAACTGCCATCGCTACCATCTTACAAGATGCGCAAATGATGGGGTATACACTTGAAATTGCACCTATGCGTGTCGGTCAAGCCACTCAAGGCTTGAACTGGCTCACATTATCGGAGCAAAATTACCGCGCAGAGAATCTTAACGATGCTATTGAGCTTAAGAAATTAGACCCTGCTCAGTTTGTCAATGGCGTTTATCAGCTGAGACTGACTGCTTGGGATCTGGCAGGTCGCGTGAGCACTAAGCTTGCGAACGTGTTGATCGATAGCCAAGATAAAGTAGCAGCGACTACCCATTCGGATGCTATCTATCAGCTTGGTAATCATACTATTTCTTTACTGCGTAGCTTAGAGAAGACCGATATTCGCCAATCTGGTACTCAAGACTTTGGCAACTGGACGCTACCACTACTAGATACTCATCTTACTCATGATCAAGCAGACAGGGATGCCTTAGGTGCGACCGCGCCTTGGCGGGACGGTGCAAGATTGTGGATGCAACTACCAAATGTCATAGACAATACAGCAGCAGGCTTGGATGCTAGTGTCGTTAGCAACCTACGCTTTACGCTCCAGCTTGACGAGCAGACAAATGGACAGTATCAGCCAGTATTTAACGAGAGTGAAGGTTGGGGTTTACGAGTTGGTACACTCGATAGCCAAAGTAGCGTGACGTTAGCGACGCAAGGCGATCGCTTATACAATGCAGATACTGGGCTGGCATGGATACCTACTAGCTTTGTATTGACTAATACAAAAGGGGACAGCTATCAAGTCAGCCAAACGGGCAGTATCGAGCAAATTCGTTTTGCCGATGGTAGCAAATGGTTAGTGACAGATAGTGGCATTGCACTGGTTGGAGACAGCAGCCATCAATCACGTGTACAGTTCATTCGCGATACTGAAGGTAGAATTGAGCGTGTCGTTGGTATGAATGCACAAGATGATCTAACCAGTATCGTCTACCGTTATGACACGCAAGGTAACCTAATCATTGCTCGTCCATTGATGACAGGTGACGCAGGAGATCGCTATGGCTATACCGATGACGGGCAACTGCTTGGCGCAGATGCTTCAGCCTATCTTGGTGCGGCTATCGACTGGAGTGATGACACGACTAACACTTGGACCGGTGATCTCACCAATGAGGCAGTCGCACTGAGCTATGGTATCCGTGAGTCTGAGCTTACCAGCACACAAAAGGTTGCAGGCGCGACAGGCAGTATTATCATTGCGGTAACTCATACGACAGGTAGTACCATCAGTAGCATTGGTTCAGGAACGCAATTATTAAGTAGCAAAACGGGTGCTAATGGGGTTACTACGTCTTTAATTCGGATAACTCAAGCAGGCTTTAAGCAGTTAGAAGTGACAGGGCAAGGTACTACTAAAGTAAGTATCCAACTTGCTGGTGATATAAACCAAGATGGTAATGTTGACAGTCTCGACTCTGCACGGTGGGATGCCGCTTTTCCAGCAACAAATGCTACAGCAGACTTCAATGGTGATGGTAATATTGATGCCAGTGATCGGCAGATATTGTTTGCCAATTACGGTTTTAAAGCCAATCGCGCGCCCGTGGGTGTGCTTAGTGAAGAGGAACGCCAAGCATTTGATCGTACTCATGTCGATTTGGGTACGCAGGCAAGTCTTAATGATATCGCTCAAGACCTAGAAGGCGATGCTGTTTTCTGGCAAGTGATAGGTGGTACTCATGGGACTGGTAAGCTGCTTGCAGATGGTAATACTTTGGTATTTACACCTGAGACAGGTTATACAGGCAAGGCGACAATAGCACTACAGGCTGATGATGGCTTTAGTACCAGTCAACCGATAGAGCTGACGGTTAATATCAGTGATGCCCGTTTAGTTATGATCAATATTGAGCGTATCAAAGGCCTAGGTATAGGCAGTGGCGATAGGCTACAGCTCACTGGTGACTTTGAAGATGAATCAGGTGTTTACTTACCTGCTGATTATGTACGTTTTGTGTCTAGTGATGACAGTGTGATTTCTGTTGATGTGTTAGGTAATGTGCAGGCAGTGGGCGCAGGGCAAGCGGTGGTTAAGGTCATCGCTCGCGGCATCGAAGGGGTCAATGCCTTTAGTGTGAGCTTAGATGGTTATATCCCAAATAGCTATGACGATATCGAAGTCGATGTCTATCCATTAGCAGTCACACTGCCATTGCAAGGACAAAGGCAGCTAAAAGTAACGGATATCGATGGCAATCGTATTGATGCTGCTGATAAGGGTACAACTTATTATATCAGTGATGACAGTATAGCGACCATTACCGCTGACGGTATGATACATGCGAAGCAGACTGGTACTGCTAAAGTATCCGTCATCAACGATGGTAGACAGTATGATCTGCTACTCAAGATAAAAGAGCCAATCACTGGTACGGCCACCATCACGCAAGGCGATGGTACAGTAGTGCAAGATACCAATGGCAATCAGTTGATGATAGCACCTGGGTCACTTGCTGATGGTACTGAGGTATCTATCAATGAGGTGGCGTTAGATGATGTGGGGATGCCACTTCCTGCTCCAGATGTGATCACCTCGCTGACAGCTTTTGAGATAAATATTGGCGACGATAAATCTGATCTACCATTACAGTTAGCAATTAAAGTACCTAAACAAGCTATCAATGCGGAAACAGGGGAGCTTGAAGAGCTAGTTGCTGGTACTGAAGTCATGTTCTGGAAAAAAGGTACTATCCGTGACGTAGATGGTACTGAGCATGATACTTGGTGGCTAGTAGATAACGGCTTTATTGATGCTGATGGTATGGCTCGGACGGCAAGCCCGCCATATAAAGGCAGTGGTTTTTCTGGTACATATATGATGAGTTATCGTCAAAGTGCCGAGCAATATGAAACAGGCGAAATTGAGGTCCGTGGTGTTGATTACGAATCTTTCATGTGGAATGCTAATGCGTCAATTGCTTTAGCCGTTGGCATGGGTATGTCAGGCGGTGGTCTGGGTGGCGTGATGGCTGGTGTCTCTGCTATAGGCATCTTTGCTTCGATGGCAACGCCAACGACTATTATGTCTTATACAATATCAGGTAGCTATAAGCGTGAAATTGCGAGTTCTGACCTGAGCTTGGCTAATTCTGTTATAGAGTTTCCAGATATCCCAGCTACTGCTGTTTATACACCAGTTATTCAAGGGCTAAAATATGACGTAGAGTCGCGTAAGCTCACTGTCTCTGCCAAAAATATTATTCCTGAAGGGCAATTCGCTTCTAATTTTGATGTGAAAGTTTGGCTTGTTCCACGAGGTAATCAAATAGACAAACCTACAGATAATAAGGTTGACGCGGATCGAGGGCTAATTTGGCAAGGTTTTAAGGTAAGTCCGACTTATGCCTATGAAGGGGCTGTAGAAGATTTGACCATTACATTACCCCAGGGTGTGGCACTATCTATGCATTCGGTCTACATTGAACGCATTGCGAAGAAAAGTGCAGACGGTATAGATGAATTTATTAGCTTACCAGTAGCTAGTAATCCTGTACAAGCTTGGCAGATAGGAACAGAAGATGTAATTGTGACAACTCCTAATTCTATTGAAATATTTAGAGCGGTAATTGAAGATACCGATAAAAAAGACGCTAATGGTGAACTAATAAAAGGACGTACTACCAAATTAATAAAATCTATTAAAGATTATAGAACCAAAGCAAGTGCTGAATCCAAAAAAATCAATATGAGAGGTCTGATGACAGATCAGATAGCATATACAGACGATGGAACTTTGGCGTTCATTATTTCACCGAGTGCAGACGATGAAGATAGTATCTTAGTCATGGATACTCAAACGCTAAGTATTGTTCATGAAATTAGTATAGACAATTTCAGTACTAATTTAACTTCTTTAGAAGTAGACAGTGGTTGGTTGTATATCTCTTCAGGTAGTAGATGGGGTGATAGTTCTGGTCGATTGCTCCGTATAAATATTGATCAATTAGATGTGAATTTTTTATCAGAGTATCAACAAATTGATTTGGGTGTAACACCTGCAGCTGGATTCTTAGATATGGCTATCAATAATGGTAGTTATATGGCAATGACATCACCTGTAGGCGGTCGCTACCACTCAGAAGGAGGGAACGTCTATATATTTGATCTAAATAAGATTGATGATTTGGGTGTATTACAGGACGATGTATTGGTTCTAACTTCGGATAAATTGAATGGAGGAGGCAAATACCCACAATATATACGAGCAGGAGTGGGGAATGGTGAGTTCTTGTTATCAAGTGAAAAAGACATTCGTAAAGGTTTAATTAGCCTTACCGTTAAGACAGACGATAAAGGTAAGCTGTTGAATGAACAACCAACAATACACAATCCTTACTTAAGCCCAAAATATACCTATCTTCAGAATACTTACGGGCAGTATCGTCAAGAAATTCAAAATGCTACAGGTAATGTCATTGTTAATTATGATGGTGTCGAATACGCCATAGTAGGAGATTTCCATTGGTTGAACGACAACCCTCTTTTCAATTGGGATAATAACTATGGTGCTGGCAAACAAATGGGCGGTAAGCTTGGGATCGTCAAAGATCCATTTGGTAAGCAAGGTGAGCCAACCTATATTGGTTCAACCACACCAATGGATTTTGGTTGGTTAGCCGAAGGCATGGTCGATGGACTAGAAATTGGTGCTGATGGTTTACTATACGGTAATGTCTGGACAGATAATCCTACCTATAATAAAGAAACAGGTGAAACATCTGGCTGGAGTATGCATAGAGATTTGTTTGTATGGGACGCTCGCGAACTGATTGCAATGGCAATAGCACATTACAGCAATGGAAAAGGCGATTTAACTAAACCATTCGATTTGCAGATGGTTAAAAATGAGTCTGGTAAATCTAAACTTGTGCAGACCAATCCACCACAACGTATAGAAGGATTACCAAATGCGGCTGAGGATGGAATAGACTACTTTGGTTGGATATATGGTATCGGTAAATACGCTTCATCTACACAACAAATTTATTTAGACAAGTCAGCCAATACGGAATATTACAATCTAGTTACGAGTCCTTATTATGGTATAGGTGAGTCAGATAATATCTATGCTGACATGATGGGTATCTCTGAGCGAGAGATTATCAAAAAAATTCAGGCAGGCGAGTTTGGTGCAGCGGACTTACCTTCTTATTGGGGTAAGAAGCTTGCATATAATGGTTGGAATTTAGTTTCTGTAGGCGTTTTAGAACGCAATGGTCAACGTTATGAAGCGTTAAGTCAGGGACTTATTACAGAAGATGAGTACAATCAAGCGGCATGGATAGATGGTGGTACATCTATACTTGCGGTTCTATCTGGTGTGAGAGCTGGTTTAGCAGCGGAAGCAACATGGGGAGCTGGGCTAAAATCACTCGCTGCTGAAGCAGTGACTTATTCGATTGTAGATACAGCTGGTCAAGCTTTAGTCTATCAAACGGTTAATGGTCAAGGTGCACGACCAGTAGGGGCAGATACTTTCTTCCAAAGCGTCGGTATAGATATGATGATAGGATCAGGGTTACATCTTTTAGGTCGAATAGGCATGGGTGGTAAAACAGTTTGGAAAGCGCCCACTGTAGACAATCCGCTTAATTATAGATATGTCATGCCAACGCCAACACCTAAGATGAAACTATCGGACTTATTCACTAAGTCCGATACGACTAACAGTCATTTGTTTATGTCAAAAATCACTGTAGGCGGTAAAGAAATTGAGTTTCCAAAACTTTATAGCCAAAAAGCTCATCAAGCAGCCACGTGGCTGACTAGTATGAGTCAAGACATGAAAAAATATGCGGACGAGATGGTCAATAGATATCCGAATATTTCGTGGGCAGAAAAAGCAGAGATTTATGTCAGAGTAGAGAACATGTTTGTCAACGCTGCTCGTATGAGTATCGATAGTCCCCGTATGATTCAGTTGGCAGAGATGAACGCACCGCTCAAGGATTTAAAAACACTTGAGCGTGAATATGCGGCGCAAGGTCTCTCAGGCGATGCTTTATACAAAAAAATCTATGACGATAAGTTCAACTTTGGTTGCTTTGTGGCAGGGACACTTATCCATACGGATAAAGGTTTAGTACCAATTCAGGATATTAAAGTGGGCGATAGGGTACTCTCCAAGCCTGAAGATGGTAGTGGTGACATAGAGTATAAGCCTGTGGTCAAGACCTTTGTACATGAAGACAAAGAGATGTGGATCGTGCGTTTAGAGAAAAATATTGAGAAGTTTAATAAAGATCGAGAGATGGTTGATTATCAAACATACAAGTCAGCTAGTCCCATTAGTCATTTTCTAGCGACGCCCAATCACCCTGTTTGGGTCGTTGGTGCCATGGAAAACCCGCAAGAAGATATTGAGTTCTATGATCAGCCTCACTTTAAACGTGTGGACGAACTACAACAGTATGAAATTGCTGTGAATACCGATGGCGTGATGTATACCGTTGAGCGTGTGCAACCTACCTATCAAGTCGCTAATGATAATTTAGAATTCAATCCAAATCATTACTGGTATCAAGAGCACTATCATGAGGATTACTACGATGATTATGTGCAAGATGCCGAAGCGCATATGCTCGACTACAGTGAGGCAGAATATAAGGGTACGGGCTATGTTAAAGACGTCAGCTATTACCAGCAACACGGTTATCTCGACATTGGTATCAAAGACGAAAAAGGTAAAATACTGATAACGAACCACTTAAAGGATAATCAAGGCGCGCCTATCCCTTATAACACAACCGTCTATAACTTTGAGGTGGCAGACAATCATACCTACTTCATTGGTCGCGCAGGACTATGGGTACATAACACCAATTGTGATGGACAGGCGCAAGAACGAGTCACAGGACAAGTTACGTCAGATACCTCTCCAGAATACGACAAGTTAGTGAAAGAAGGTGCTACTCAGCAAGTTGCTACCACTACAGGACCGGGAGCGAATCTATCACCATACAATCCAGATACAACAAAAGCGAACTTTGCAAAGCTAAAGGAAATGGAGTGGCAACTACTTAAAATAGTAGGCTCTAATGGAAGTGCCAAGAATATAAATATAGAAAACTTACAAGAGGCGTTAAGACACTCTGTAGTTGCGGTAAAAGATGGCGCTATTAGAGAAAAAGGGTTTGTTTACAACAGTGGCAGGATAGAGAAAACAGGGAGTCAAAACTGGCAACGCATCCAGCAGTTATTTATGGGCAGCTTTACTGACTTCACGAGTGCCACTAAAAACTTATGGGATAAATCATCAGCTGGCGACATTATTGAGTTTATGCTCGGCGGTATGAATGTCATTAAAGGCTCAGGTGGCGGCGCTTATGCCAAAGCGATAGGGGATGTCCTGCAAACCTTTAAGGTAAGTCAAAACGGTAATATCACTTTCAGTAATATGTTTACGGATATCAAAGCCGAATTTGGTGCGGGCTACGATGCTTTAATAAATCACTTTATTCATTATAAGCAGTACAAAAATGACTTTAGTGAATTAACCAATTTACAAAAGCAAGTTGATGATGAATACGCTAATTTAGCAAAGCTAACTGGTGCAGCAAAAGCAGATAAAGAAGCAGAGATCAAGCTACTAGAAGATGAGCTTAAAGACAAGAGTCAGTATGCATTTGATTATCAACGCACACAAGCAAATGGTGATCCTGATGTTTTGAATGATATATATGTAGCTGAAACAGCCTACCTTGAAAAATACAATGCTGACGCGGTAAGCAAAAAAGCCATTAGAGAGTTGGCGGGTACCGCGTCTCTATTGGAGACTCATAATGGTACCTTTAGCTTCTCGCTTGCACCAAGCTTACGTTGGGTACCAAGTGCTACAGCAATGAATGATCCTATTAGAGTGCATGGCTTTAACGAACAAATGCAGAATCAAGCCAAAGCCATGGCGGAGGCTTTAGCAGAACTTGCCAGTAATAAAAGCTTTATTAAGGATATGACACCTGCACAAAAAGCAGCATTTTTTGAAAATGATGCCAGTTTTGACATACTTAAAGCAGGCGGTAGCACTTGGGATCCTCGTACAACGGGAGACTGGTGGTCATCAAGTATGTATGTATCAATACCAGAGCTTAAGACCTTTACTATCAAAGATAAAGTGACAGGTGAATTGGTAGAAAGCTATCGCTTTGACTCCGCTGGCTTCTATGCGCTTGAAAAATCAGGTGATGGTTACAAAGCAGTACTTAAGAACAAGGAAGACGTCTTAAAAGAACTTGATTCAAATAATTCTTCTCATCAAGGACTTATCAAATCGTTAAACGAATTGGCGAATACAAGAGCGCAAAACCAATTGGTTGATGGTTTACCCAATGAGAGTCATGCCTCGCCGATGGACGCGGCTCAACTAGAGCAGCAACTTGAGTCTATGTATCAAACTGCCAAGCAGTACTGGCTAGACGCAGGCGCGACTCACGAGCAGATGGAGAATATTAGTGTCACGCAGGGCCAACTGGCTAATAACGCACTTGCTACTACCGAAGGTAAGCTAATTACTTTATCTTCAGATGCAGCAGGTTGGGGGTGGTTCATCGACAAAACACCAAATTTGAATGAGGAATTTACATTAGGGAAAAATAGTTATAAAGCCAACGTAGGTAGCGAAGCAGAGAATAAAATTGATTTGCTGACAGTGCTTATTCATGAAATTGGTAATGTACTAGGGGTCAGTCATCGTACGGAAGGTGATGTAATGACTTTACGTCTTGCAGAGGGTGAGCGTCGTTTGCCAAATCAGATGGATAGCCAGTATTTAGCTTGGCTACAAAGTAATTCGACTGCGCAAATAGAAAATGCAGGTACGCACGTACTACAGGCAAAAACATGGCAAGCACCAATGGCCTTAAAGCAGTTAAGCAACAGCGACTTTGCTAATGCTGGCGACAACTGGCTCCTCTCAGGTGACATTCGTTTTAACAATGTTAATCATAGTGCCACGTTAACTGAGTCTGACAAAGTCAACACCAGTTTGCGCCAAGCCTTTAGCCTAAATGCAGACAACCGTCTACTCAGCTTTACTATTGTTGACAGCTTGCTTAATCAAGCGACTAAGCAAGCTGGCGATGCCTTTGAAGCGGCACTATTGAACGCTAAAACAGGCGAGGCAGTAACGAAAATTACTGATTTAACTCGTACCGATAGCTTGCTTAATATTCAAGCTGGTGGCAGAGAACAAGTCGCTATGGGCGTACAAAAAGTCTTAAATGCGGATGGTACTTCTACTTATTACATCGACCTTACCAGCTGGTATCAAGACCAAGTGGCTCATGGCGCTAGCACTGATGTGCTCTTAAGCTTTGATCTACTTGGCTTTGGCGAAGCAGATAGTAGTGTCAGTATCCGTGATATCAAGCTTAGTAACAATCCTATTGCCTCTCATGACCGCTATGAGATGCCAGAAGACGCAGTACTGACGGATAATCTATTTGCCAATGATATATTGCTAGGTAATACGGTTCAGACAGTGTCTATCGTGACCCAGCCGCAATATGGCAGCGTGACACTAGCAGATGATGGTAGCTTTAGCTATACACCAGATGCCAACTACTTCGGTACGGACAGCTTTAGTTATCAATTTACCGATAATGAAGGCAGCGTCAGTAATATCGCGAGCGTTGAGCTAACGATTGATCCTGTTAATGACGCGCCTGTCATTGATATGGACGTACTACAAGGCTTAATCGATGGACAGGATGTTGTTGCTGGTAAGGCAGTTACGTTGTCACTTAGCGTGACAGGAACAGATGTAGAAGGCGATGCGCTCAGTGTCGTGATTACTCAGCAACCTGAAAATGGATCATTAACGCGCCAAGCGAATGGCAGCTATGTATTGCTGTTTGATGAGGACTACGAAGGCGAAGGTAGCTTTAGTTATGCCATCACTGATGGTACAGATATATCAGAGCCAGTGACGGCATCGTTTAATGTATTACCATCTAACAAGCCACCTATTGCCACTGATAGCACTCTGACTTTACTAGAGGATGGCACGGTTGTTATTCCACTGACCACCCTTGGCAGTGATGAAGACGGCGATGTGCTAACTATTAGCATTACCCAGCCGCCAGTACACGGAACCTTAGTACAGCAAACCAATGCCGACGGCGTACTTGAGCTTATCTATACGCCATTGGCTGATTACTTCGGTATGGATAGCTTTAGCTATACCTTAGCCGATGACAAAGTCAGCTCAAATGAGGCGACGGCTACCTTAATCATATCCGCAGTCAACGATGCGCCAGTGACACAGGATGATAGCGCGACGACTGATGAAGATAGAGCAGTGACGATCAGTATTCAAAGCAATGATAACGATATAGATAGTGCGTTATTGACTACTCAGATCGTCACTACCGCTCAGCATGGTGTTATTGCTATTAACGATGATGGTAGTGTCACTTACACACCAAATGACAACTATCATGGTGAAGATAGCTTTAGCTATGTCCTAAACGATGGTGAAGCCATTAGTAACACCGCGACCATTCGTATTACCATCATCCCAGTCAATGATGCACCAGAGCTGACCGGTCAGCAGCTGACCATCGCTGAAGACACAAACCTAGTGATCAACCCACTGCTCACAGCAAGCGACGTGGACGGTGACGCCCTAACGGTCGTGATCACCGCACAGCCAAGTCATGGCAGTATTCGTCAGCAAGCAGACGGCAGCTATGTCTACTGTGCTGATGAGAACTATCATGGTAGCGACAGTATCAGCTACTATGTTACTGATGGCGAATTACAGTCATCTGAACGAGTGATTGAGTTGACGATCACACCAGTGAATGATGCGCCAGTGCTAACAGGTCAGCAGCTGACTATTGCAGAAGATACTGCACTAATCATTAATCCTCTAGCGACAGCTAGTGATATCGATAGTGATAACTTAACCACTGTCATTACCAAGCAGCCCGAACATGGCACCTTAGTTAAACAGGCTGATGGTAGCTACATTTATCGTGCTGATGAGAACTATCATGGCACAGACAGTATCAGCTACTACGTCACTGATGGTGAGCTGCAATCCGCCGAGCGGGTCATTGATCTAACGATTACGCCAGTGAATGACGCACCAGAGCTGACCGGTCAACAGCTCACCATCGCTGAAGACACGGGTCTAGTGATCAACCCACTGCTCACAGCAAGCGACGTGGACGGTGACGCTCTAACAGTCGTCATCACCGCACAGCCAAGTCATGGCAGCCTAAGCGCACAAGCAGATGGCAGCTATATCTACCGTGCTGATGAGAACTATCATGGCACAGACAGTATCCGCTACTACGTCACCGATGGTGAATTACAATCTGCCGAGCGAGTCATTGATCTAACGATTACGCCAGTGAATGACGCACCAGAGCTGACCGGTCAACAGCTGACCATTGCTGAAGACACAAACCTAGTGATCAACCCACTGCTTACAGCAAGCGACGTGGATGGTGACGCCCTAACAGTCGTCATCACCGCACAGCCAAGTCATGGCAGCCTAAGCGCACAAGCAGATGGCAGCTATATCTACCGCGCTGATGAGAACTATCATGGCACAGACAGTATTAGCTACTACGTCACCGATGGTGAATTACAATCTGCCGAGCGGGTCATTGATCTAACGATTACGCCAGTGAATGACGAACCAGAGCTGACCGGTCAACAGCTGACCATTGCTGAAGACACAAACCTAGTGATCAACCCACTGCTTACAGCAAGCGACGTGGATGGTGACGCCCT